>CAXTRR010000005.1:0-46345 GCA_964246795.1 uncultured Terriglobus sp.
CCTACGGATCGCTCCGCTAGATCCTAAGTCTAGTGCGTCTGCCAATTTCGCCACTCCCGCACGCTCGGCTAGTTTACCTGCTGAGAAGGACTTCTGGCGGTGCCCCACTCATTTCACTCAGTGCATAAGCGACGGCGTGCGCCAGTAAGCCGGAATCAGCCCTGCTAGACTCATTCTCTCTGAGCTCTCCGCACATCAGGCATGACCCATGCACCCGCCGCCCGCCTTCATGGGCTAGATACACTACGCACACTCGCGATTGGGCTGGTAATGCTCTACCACGCCGATGCCTTCCTGCCTGAAGCCCTTCAACCAGTTGCAGGGTACGGCTGGACGGGCGTCGATCTCTTCTTTGTCCTAAGCGGATATTTGATTGCCGGTCAGCTTCTGCGCGCATACGCTCGGAACGGCAGCGTCTCGCTAAGTGGCTTCTATCAGCGCCGGGCCTTCCGCTTGCTCCCTGCCTTTGCTTGCGTTCTTCTGCTGTACCTTGTGTGGCCGGGCTGGCGTGAGGCACCGGCAATGTCTCCGCTCTGGCAGTACGTCACCTTCACGTACAACCTGTTCGTTGACTACCCCGCACACCGCGCCTTCTCCCATATCTGGTCACTTTGCATCGAGGAGCAGTTTTACCTTGTGCTGCCGTCCTTGCTGATATTTGTACTGAGACAACGCTTGCCTCATGCGGCACTGCTTGCCGCGGCGGCAGTCATGGCTCTGGGAGTCGGCTATCGAACATGGGTCTTTCTGCACATTCTCAATCGGCTCGGATCTGATACGCCAGGCTTCGGAACGCAATATATTCAACGGATCTACTATCCCACCTGGTCGCGTATGGATGGCCTGCTCGCGGGCACCCTCGTTGCTGCCACGCAAACGCACCGGCCCGCGCTCTGGTTGCGTTTACAACGGCACAGCAAGTGGATTGCCGTCATCTCAATCGGGCTGATTGCCGTGAGCCTCCGTCTATTCCGGGACCGCTTAACTTCTACGGACGCCGTTACAGCTGCAGGTACGATCGTCGGCTATCCGCTGCTTGCGCTTGCTCTCGCCGCGCTGATGATGTCAATGATAGGGCAAGGCTCGCTGGGCCGCTGGCGTATTCCTGGCACCACAGCGGGAGCAACGCTGGCCTACAGCATGTATCTCACTCACAAGGAAGTGCTGCATCTTTGTGAAACATGGCTACCGGAGCGCTTCGGCCAGGGCACATGGTGCGGGCTGGCCATCTTTGTTTTCGCCAGTCTCTTAACCGCAACCATCCTGTATCGCTGCGTCGAGTTGCCATTCCTGAAAATCAGAGACCGTGGCAGGCGAAACACTTCATTGGAAGTACTCAGAGACCCTGCGACTTAGCCAAGCTCTATTCCGAGGTCACAAACCGGCTCTGCTCGCGGTCCTTCCGCACCTGAGCAATGGGAAAGACCGTTCCGTGAAAGCTGAGGTACACGCCGGGCGGCAGCAGCGAGCAGCTCAGCAGAGCTTCCGTCAGGTTCTGCATGGCGTCCGAGCCTTCCACGCCGAAGGGCGTCATGGCTCCCGTAAAAACCACCGGCACGGGCGTGGCTGTGAGCCGCTGCTGCACCACCAGGCCTGTTTCCACCACCGTGTCTGTGCCGTGCGTGATCAGGACGGGCGTGCCCGCGGCTGCAATGGCGGAGGCGCGTTCGGCAATGACGGCGCGGTCATCATCCGTCATCAGCAGCGAGTCCTTGTTCATCAGCGCCTCTACCGTGACCTCTGTCTCCGGCAGGCGCAGCTGTGAGAGGCAGCGCTCGATCTGCGGCTCGGTATTCTGCATGGCACCGGCCTGCTCCACGTATCGCTTCTCCATGGTGCCGCCCGTGGTCAGAATGTGAACGCGCCGCATAATCCTGATTTTAAGACAGAGCGGTCAGACCGCCCGTGGCGCGGCCTTGCCCAGTGCCAATTCAATCAGCGACTTCTCTTCCATCTCATGCGCCTTCGCCGAGCCGGTCGCAGGACTGGCGGCCGCTGAACGTGTGATCTTCAGCACACGCTTGGTGCCGGCCGCACGTTTCAGCAGCGGATAGGCATAGCTCAGTGCACCCATGTTGGCCGGCTCCTCCTGCACCCACATGATCTCCTGTGCAGTGGGGTAATCAGCGAGCGCCGCTTCAAGCTCGGCCGCTGGCCACGGGTACAGTTGCTCAACAAAAACGATCGCGGTAGAAAAATCACCACGCTTCGCCCTCTCCACGCGCAGGTTGTGGCCAATCTTGCCGGAACAAATCAGAATGCGCCTGGGCTCCCTGGCCTCCGCGTCGGGCAATACCTTACGGAAACTGGAGGCGGCAAAGTCCGCAATGGGCGAGATTGCGTCCGGATGCCGCAGCATGCTCTTCGGCGTAAAAACGATCAGCGGCTTGCGGTATTTTGACAGTGCCTGCCGCCGAAGCAGGTGGAAGTACTGGGCGGCGTTGGAAGGTTGCGCCACGATCATGTTGTCCGTCGCGCAGAGTTGCAGATAGCGTTCCATGCGCGCGGAAGAATGCTCCGGCCCCTGGCCCTCATAGCCGTGCGGCAGCAGCAGAACTACGCCGCTCTGCAAGCCCCACTTGGCCTCGCCCGCCGCAATGAACTGGTCGATGATGATCTGTGCTCCATTCGCGAAGTCGCCGAACTGCGCTTCCCACAGCACCAGTGTCTCGGGGTAGTCACGGCTGTAACCATACTCGAAGCCGAGCACACCGGCCTCGCTCAACATAGAGTTGTATACCTCAAAGCAGCCCTGGCCTTTATCGCCATCCTGAGAGATATGCTGCAGCGGCGAATAACGCAGCTCCGTCTCTGTATCCACCCAGACAGCATGCCGCTGGTTGAAGGTGCCGCGCTGTGTGTCCTGGCCGCTGAGCCGCACCGGCATGCCGCCTTTCAGCAGCGACGCGTAGGCGACCAGTTCCGCGGTGCCATAGTCGAATGGCCGCGTGCCCACGCCCATCTCGTCACGCTGCTTTAACATCGCCTTCACCTTGGGATGAACGTGGAAGCCCTCAGGCTCCGCCGTAAGCCGCCCAACAAGGGCACGCACTTCTTCGGCGGACAACCCGGTCTGTACATCCTCGCCCTTCGGCAAACGGCCGCCAAGGTAAGGCTTCCAGTACTCCGGCAATTCGCTGAGCACGGGCGCGTGCTCGGCCTCGCGGCTGTGGGATTGCTCCTCCAGCAATTCCTTGCTGATCGCTGCGGCTTCGGCGGAAGCATCCACGCCGATGCGCTCCGCATAGCTCTTGTAAAGCGGTGCCGTCTCCTTGATGCGTGCGTAACGACGCGGTTGCGTTACCGTCGGATCGTCCACCTCGGAGTGCCCATGCCGGCGGTACCCGACAAGGTCCACCACCACATCGCTGGCGAACTTCGAGCGGTACTCCGCCGCGATCTTCGCCACCCGCACCACGGCGTCCGGGTCTTCCGCGTTCACATGGAAAATTGGTATTGGCAAACGTTTCGCAATATCGGTCGAGTAGCGCGAAGAGTTCGACTCATGCGGTTCGGCCGTAAAGCCAAGCAGGTTGTTCACGACCACCTGGATGGTGCCGCCCACCTGGTACCCCGGCAGTGTGGCAAGATCCAACGTCTCTGCCCAGATGCCCTGCCCCGCAAAGGCCGCATCCCCATGAATGATCAGGGGCAGCACCTTTGCCGGACCGTCTGAGCCGAGGCGCACCTGCCGCGCGCGAGCCCGCCCCATGATGACCGGGTCCACGGCCTCAAGATGCGAGGGATTCGAAGCCAGATGCAGCTTCACGGCCTTACCGCCTGGGGATGTGTAAGTTCCCGTTGCCCCCTGGTGGTACTTCACGTCACCGCCGCCCATGTGCGATCGCGGATCGACGTCCTCAAACTTGGTGAAAATCTCCACGGCCGACCGGCCCACCGTGTTCACCATCACGTTCAGGCGGCCGCGATGACTCATGGCAAAGGTGCAGCGCTCCACGCCCAGATCGGAGGAAACCTGAAAAGTACGGTCCAGATATGGGATGAGCGCGGTCAAACCTTCTAAGGAGAAACGCTTCGTGCCGAGATAGCGCTGCTGGATGGTCTGCTCAAACAGGTCTGCTCGGATCAGCTGCGTAAGCGTTTGCGCCTGGTGTTCCGGCGTCTCACGGTCGTCCTGCTCCATGGCGGCCTGCAACCACTCGCGGCGCTCCGGTGAGGCGATGTGCGAGAACTCCAGCGCAATTGTCCCGCAGTAGAATCGCCGCGCCTCCGCTGCCACGGCATCCGAATCGTCCGGCAGTTCCACCGGAAACGGCTCGGGCGGGAGATACTGCTTCAGCGGATCCAGCTGCGCCTGCAGATATCCCCAGCGCCGGAAAATCTCAAAGACCGTCGTGCGCAGTTGCTGCTCGGCCGGCTCTGCCGCAGCGATGCTGTCCATCGCGCCGGTTTTTTCTGAAACGGCCGCGCCGATCGCCTCTGCCTGGCCGTTCCCACCTGCTTTGCCCTGTGACTTCGCTCGAATTGCCATAATCGTCAATCACTATGGTAGACCTTTGCGCCGTGGCAGGCTGCCACCCATTCGGGTCAGGAACCTGATCGGCGACCGCGGCACCCCCCTCGTCTCGCTGTCGCGTTATTTATGAGAGGGCGGCGCAGACGAGATTTGCACATGCGGCGGGGAGCAACCCACATTCCGCCTGGGCCGTCATACTATCAGGCGAACAGAAAGCGAATGATTCCCGAGCAGGAGAACCGGCATGGCAGAACGCACCGTGGAACTGGAACAACCCGTACTGACCGACGAAAACGCCAGCGCTTTGCGTGAGGCGACCGACCGTGCCGAACGCGCCGAAGCGGAGTTGGCCAAAGTCAAGTCACAGCAGATGCATGCCGGCACCAAGTCGGCCGGTTCGGACGGTGTCTCGGTCCGAAGCGCACACGCATCGGAGTCGAAGTCAGACGATGATGCCGTCAGCACGGACGATCTGAAGCAGCCGCCAAGTCCAAGCACCGCTGCCAATGCATCCCAGGGCTCCGCCGGGCCGGCCACAGGCGAGCGAGGCTCCGCCGATGAAGGCGGTGTGGACGAGCTTCGAAAAGATCCAATGATGGCCACGCTGCTGGACGCGCTGGAAGCCGCGCAGGATGTGGGCCATTACGGCCGGCTCACCTTCAGCATGGTCGCCCGGCACTTCCTGCCGCACGATGAAGTGCTCGCCTGGATGACCAAAGATCAGGACTTTACCGAGGAGCAGGCACGCGTCATGCTGCACCAGGTGGAAGGCCGGGATTACAGCCCACCCCGTCGCGAGCGCCTGCTGGAGTGGCAATCCGAACAGGAGTTTCAGTTCATCGACCCGCACGACCCGGACAGCGGCAACCTGTACCGCAATCTGAAATTCCCGCAAGAGATTTACCAGCACATCGGCCATTACCAGGAGGCCAAATCGTCCGAGTAGCTTTGCCACATCGCCGGGATGCGAGCCACACCGCTCACCTTTTCCGCGGGTGCTGCCGGCTCGCATCCCGGCGCGGCGGCGCACCGTAAAGCCGTCCATATTCCCGGCTGAACTG
The DNA here is from genome assembly GCA_964246795.1 of uncultured Terriglobus sp. Taxonomy (GTDB): domain Bacteria; phylum Acidobacteriota; class Terriglobia; order Terriglobales; family Acidobacteriaceae; genus Terriglobus. The sequence goes on from CAXTRR010000005.1 coordinate 5,539, forward strand.
AGAAGGCGAGCCGTACCCGACGGAAAAGCCCACGGTGGCTGCGTCTCCCTTCTGAGCCAAGAGCATCTGCCTCGCCTCCTGCAGGCGCAGCTGCTTCTGATACTGCAGCGGACTCATGGAAGTGACGGCCTTGAAGTGCCGATGCAGCGATGGCGAGCTCATATTCGATACCTCTGCCAGCTTGTCCATGTGGAAGGGCAGCGCGTAATTGCGCCGGATCCAATTCACGGCTCGCATCACCTGCCCGGTACGGCCCTGCCCCAGCGTGATGCGCCGCAGCATGGCGGTCCGGTCTGCCGCGAGCAGGCGATAATGGATCTCACGCACAATCAGAGGTGCAAGTGGCGCGATTTCAGCCGGTTTGTCCAGCAAGCGCAGCAGCCGCACAAAAGCCGCAATTAACTCCGGAGACGTAGCGGTCACCGCAAGTCCAAGTGGTACTGTATCCGGTTCGCTGACCGTGGGCAGTTCCGCGGACATCTCCGTCAGCGTACGCTCGTCCAGCGCAAGACTCAGCGCAAGATAGGGCCGGGTCCGTGAAGCCTGGCAGACAGCACCCGTTACCGGCAGATGCACTGAACTGATCAGGTAGTGAGCCGCGTCGAAATTGAAGCTCAATCCACTCAGCATCACGCGCTTCCGGCCCTGTGCAATGAGGCAGACCATGGGCGTGTATACGGTTTGCACCGGCATCTGCGAAACGTGGTCCGAGCGCAGCAGCGTCAGCCCCGGAACAAGGCTATCCGAGACGGATTCATTCGCATGACATGCGATCCGTTCTCCCAACTCTTTCAGCGCAACACTCATTCCTTCCTCCACCTTCCAGCATCGCCTATCGCCGGGAACTTCCGCTTGCGGCTGAGAGGATTGTGCAAGCATTGCAGAGAATCTGTCTATCCATGCCGTTCTCCAACTCCTTACGCTGAGATACATACGCACCACGGTGTTCATAACAGGGTGCGTAGCGGGAGAACAGTATGAAGAAAGTCTGGTTTATCACCGGCGCAGGCCGTGGACTCGGTTTTGAAATCGCAAAAGCCGCCCTGGCAGCGGGCGACTCCGTCATTGCAACTGGCCGTGACCCGGAGAAGGTCGCAACGGCATTTGGGACGCCGCAACCGAACCTGCTGGTTCAACAACTCGACGTGAGCGCGCGGGAGCAGGCAGCGCCCGCCGTCGAAGCTGCACTCCAGCGCTTCGGCCGCATCGACGTCCTGGTCAACAACGCGGGATACGGTCATCTGGGCATGTTTGAAGAGAGCACGCCGGAAGATGTCGATCTGCAGTTTCGGGTCAACCTTTACGGCAGCTTCGACATTACTCGCGCAGTGCTGCCCACCATGCGCAGGCAGCGCTCCGGCCACATCTTCAACATCACCTCGATCGGCGGGCTGCGCGGCGGAGCAATGGCTTCTCTCTACTGTGCAACCAAGTTTGCGCTGGAAGGCTGGTCCGAGTCACTTGCCGCGGAAGTCGGCGAGCTTGGCCTCCACGTCACAGCTGTGGAACCAGGCTTTTTCCGCACGGACTTTCTTGACAGTTCCTCCATCCGCTACACAGGCAACACGATTGCAGATTACGTTCCCAAGGCAAATGAACTGCGCTCGTTTTATGACACACGCAGTTATCAACAGGCAGGCGACCCCGCAAAACTGGCCTGGGCGCTGCTGGAGCTGGCTGGGGCGGCTAACCCGCCCATGCACTTCGTTGTAGGTACTGACGCCGTTGGTGTTATGGAGGCGCGCATCCAACGCGACACAGCAGAACTGGCCGCCTGGCGCGGGCTGTCCATTACAACGGATCATGCATAACCACTAGAAAGCTTCATTGATATGGAGTGATGCCCGGCAGGTTTGTTCGCCAGCCCTGCCCGGCAACCTTCTGTCCCGGCTTCAGCCCAGCCGTTTCGCCAGCACCGCTCGAGCCACGGCATCCAAAACGCCGTTCAGGAAATTGAGACTTTCCGGAGCGGCATACCGGCGTGCTATTTCCAGCGCTTCGTTGATGATGATCGGGTGCGGCGTGGCCCTGAAGCCCAACATCTCCGCCGTAGCCATGCGCAGCAGGTTGCGGTCCACCGCCGCCATGCGGGCGATTCGCCAGTTCTGGGCATGCTTCTCAATCAGGTCGTCAATCTCGTCACTGCGGTCCGTCGCAATGCGGAAAAGGTCTTCGGCGAACTCACGGGTATCCAGCTCCACTGTCTGTTTGCCGTCGTCGTCCTCCCGGCTCTTCCAGAAGACGCGCCGGACTTCCAGCGGCTGTTGCTTGCCCATATCGGCCTGATAGAGCATTTGCATGGCCAGTTCTCGGGATTTTCGGCGTTCGCCCACTTATGCCCCCGCCTCTTGCACCATGGCATCGGCTACTTCAGCCTCAGCGGTGGTGGCTGTGCCTGGCGGCGTTAGAAAACCTTCGGCCTGCAGCGATTCAGTAACCTCGCGAGCGGCGTAGATGCCGCTACCGGCATGCTCCCCGGCAACGCCCAGCTTGCGCGCGATGCTTACCATTTCGATAGCCGCCACGGCCGCCTCAAAGCCCTTGTTCCCAGCTTTCACGCCTGCCCGGTTCAGTGCCTGCTCCAGCGTTTCGCAGGTCAGCACGCCAAAGGCATGCGGTACACCTGTGTCCTGCTGACTCTGCCCGATGCCGCGTGCCGCTTCGTTGTAGATCGCCTCATAGTGGGCGGTTTCCCCGCGCAACAGGCATCCCAGTGTGATCACGGCATCAAACCGCCGCTTCCCTCCTGCGTCACGCAGGTCCGCCAGCATCCTTGCCGCGTTCGGGATCTCCCATGCGCCGGGCACTCGCACTATCTCAATATCCTCACGACGGCCACCCGAGCGAAGAATGCCATCCTGGGCACCCTGCAGCAGCCGGTCGGTGATGACGGCATTCCAGCGCGCCACCACAATGCCAAAGCGCATGCCCGCCGCAGACAGATCGCCTTCCAGCGCAATGGGCCGCCCCGCCAGCACATCCTCGCGTTCCCAAAAGCCGATCTGCTGCCCTGCAATGCTCGCCGTAAAAAGGCGTGACTTCCAGTGTGTCGGCGTGATTTCAGTTAAATAGGAAGTCAATTCCTCAGAGCGAAACTCCGCAGACAGCGACCGCTTTACCGCAGCGTGTACGACGTCGAGCGAGGTGACTTCCACCAGCAAATCGGGCGTTCCTGGCGGGCGGCCCGTGACGACTTCCAGATTCCCCAGCGGTGCCAGAAACGCGGCACCCTTCCCTGCACCATCGTCCCAGCCCTTGCCCGGCTCGAAGCCTAACTCTGCCAGCAGTGTGCGTGCCCGCTCCCACTCCGTCGAGGAGCTCACCGGACGCACGATCGTTATACCTTTGATCATCCCCTGATTTTACGCGGCAACTTGGCGGCACATTTGCAAGCAGCCCTTTCGCCCAGGTTGGTATCTTTAATGACTGTGCGCATCCATTTCCTTACACTGACCCTTGTCACTCTTCCCTTACTGCTGAGTGGTTGCAAGCACACGCCCAGTGACGCCGCCGCCGTCCAGCTGGAGCACCGGCACCAAGTCGAGAACGCGCGCGAGGACCTCCAGAAGATTCCCGCACCTTCCAAGCACCTTTACATCGGCGTGCAACGGCTGGAAGATTGGCAGAACCCGTCCCTGACCGTGCAGGAAAAGATGATTTCCATTCACGTGCTGATGCCGGATGCAAACCCCTCCAACCTGGGCAAGGGGACTTTGCTGCGGCCTGAGGCAGCCCGCATACAAGTGCTGAACATCGATCCGCGCAACTTGGCCGAGGCGCTCAACGCTGTTCCCAAGGACGCCTGGCCGTACGGTCGCGTGGTCGCCATTGAAGAAGCACGCGACGCTCCACAGATAGCGCGCGCCCAGCTGCGGAGGAATATCGAGTCCGCCATCGACACCCTGCAAAACATTGGAGTAGTTGCGGATGAGTGGTCCGATAACAAGCCCGTCGGCAATCGCTAAATACGAAATGCAAAAGGCCCCGCTCGATGCGGGGCCTTTCCTATGCCTGGAAGGGATTCAGCGCTTGACCGCGGAGGTACGCGCTGTCTTTACCGGGACAGCCCCGCTGCCTCCCCGTGTCGCCGCATCCAGCACGCCAAACATATCGTTCGGATCGTTCAGGCCGGTTTCGTTGCCGGAGACGACCTGGAACTTCGTGGGCGTGGCAATCACGATCGTCGGTGTGCGCGTAACGTTCAGGCGCTCGCCTTCCTTCTGGTCGTGCATCACTGCAATGGCCAGCGCACCCGTTGGATCGACCACAAAAGGCAGGTTTTGTCCGTGGCTCTGCATGAACTTGCGGTTGAAGTTCTGCAGATCGTCCTTGCTTCCGATGGATACCTGCTGCGCAAAGAGCGCCGTACGATAGTCGTCGGCCAGTTTCGGATTCACCTTGTCCTGCAGGTAGCGCGCAAATACGGCGGCATCCCGGCTCCATAAGTGCATCTGCAAAGGGAAGTCGTAACGCACGATCGGCACATGGTACTGCGCCGCGGCTTTTTGCTCGATAGGGTGCGCATGTGCACACGCCGGGCACTCCATATCCTCAAAGACGATGATGGCGGCGCGCTGCCCGACGGGTGGCTTCAGCATGCCTACGTCATGAAAGGTGTCACCCCCGCGTGGACCGGAAATCTGAGCTGGAGCCACAGCGGCGAAGGTGAAGGCTGCAACAGCGGCAAAGGCGGCGGCAAATCTGCGAATCATCGGGTGAGTCTCTCCTGCCGACGTCTGCATCGGCGGGCCTACTACGATTCTAGACGCACTCCGCGCGTCAACGTAACCCAGAGAAGGTTGGGGAACAGCGATAAATCCGCAACCAGCCGTCCCGGCGCTGAATCCAATTAAGTGCCTGCGACTTGGGCGCACATCAGCACACCAGGAGAAGCGCATTGGGCAGCGGTTGTTTGTGCTGTGGCAAGAACGGGCAGCATCGAAGTGTTGCCGGCATGGCAGGGGAATACCGGCAGCTCCTGGTGGGCTTCCTCCTGCTGGCAGTCAGCTTACCGGCACAGATCGCGCCACCGGTGCAGGTGGTAACGCCCCCCGCAGCACCTGCGGTCCAGACCGCCGAGCCCACACCCAAGCAGCCGCCCGTCGCCGACGCGCCGAATTTACCGTTTGCGCCGGAACCCCGCCAGCCCTCGCTGGCAGTTCGCCAGCAAATTGGCGCGGCACCGCAGATGCCTCTGGCGGGTGGTGCCTCCACGTTGACGGCAACTCGGGAGCCACTGAACCTGTCGCTGGACGATGCAGTGCAGCTTGGCCTGCAGCACAACCTTAAAAGCGCGCTGGACGCTCAGGCGGCGCGGCAGGTGAGTGGCCTGCAGTTGAATGCGCTGAATACCCTGACACCCACGCTCACTGCGACAGCGAACAGTTCCACTCAGGAGATTAATCTGGCGGCCAGGGGGTTCAATCCCTCGCTCACCGGCAAACTCCTGCCTCCCGGTTCGCCTCCGATTCCACAAATCATCAAGGTGGATGTGACCCGGGCACAGTTAAACCTGGATCAACAGCTGTTCAATCTTCCGGCCTTTGAACTTTACAGAGCCGCCAAGCTGCAGACCGAAATCACACGGCTAAATACGCTGCAGGACCGTGGGGATACCATCCAGACAATTGCAGTCGACTACCTTCGCGTGCTGGCAGACGAAGCCTCTATCCGCGACGCACAGTCGCAACTGGTGAGCGACCGCGAACTGGAACGCCAGTCCCAGGCGCGCAAGGACGCAGGCACCGGCACCAATCTGGATCTGATTCGTGCGCAGGTGGCTCGCCAGCAACGCGAACAGACGCTGATGGCGGACCGTAACAATCTGGACAAGGACAAGCTCCGGCTGAATCGGGACATGGGGCTGGCCGCGGACCAGCCGCTTTCACTCACCGATCCTGTCCCGTATCACGAATTGGAAGGCCTGCCGCTGGAGACCGCCAAGCAGGTAGCCTACAAGCGGCGCAAGGATCTGCTCTCGCTGGAGGCTCAGGTCCATTCGGCCGTGCTGCAACGAAAAGCGATCACCTATGAGCGGCTGCCCGCGGCCACGGCGAGCGGCTACTACGGTGTGGCTGGTGAGACTTTTGGGCTGTACCACGGTGTGTTTCTGGCTCAGGCAGGTATCAACTTTCCCATCTTTCTGGAAGCCCGCATCCGTGGCGACCAGAAGATCGCCGACGCGCAGCTCACACGGCTGCGCAGCCAGGTAAGCAGCCTGCGGGAAGACGTGGAGCAGCAGATCCGCTCCGCCATGCTGGACGTTGCGACCGCCAGCGAGCAGGCGCGCTACGCCACCAGCAACGTAGCTCTGGCAACGGCCGCGCTTGGCGATGCTCAGCAACGGTACCGTGCGGGCGTGGACGACACCCTGCCCGTGGTTCGCGCACAGGCAACACTGACGAATGCTCAGGCCCAACTGGTAAACGCACTCTTCCAGTTCAATCAGGCGAAACTGCAACTGGCCGGGACCATCGGTGTGCGTGAGTCGCAGTACGACAGCTACCTGAACGAGTAAGTTCCCTGCCAGGCACGTGTCGGCCGTACATAAGCCAAGGCCGGGCGGCGTTCCTGTGTGACCATGAAAGTAGTAATGCCCGATTTCGAACAAGCTCCCGCACCGGTGCACGCGGCGTTTCAACACCGTGACTTTCGTAATTACCAGGTGGCGCGCTTCCTGGCGATTCTTGGCGCGGAGGCCCAGTCGGTCGCAGTGGGATGGCAGATATATCAGATCACCAATTCCGCCCTGCTGCTGGGGGCCACCGGGCTGGCGCTGTTCTTGCCGGGTGTTCTCTTTGTGCTGCCCGCCGGACATGTGGCCGACCGTTTCAATCGCAAGCGTGTGATCCTTACCTGCTATGGGCTGCAGACTCTCTGCACGGCTGCCCTGTTTGTTGAAGCCTGGTTGGGCACGCGCAGCATTGTCGCCGTCTACGCGACACTCTTTCTGATCGGTCTGGGCCGTGCCTTTTCCGGGCCGGCCTCGTCGGCCATTCTGCCCTCCCTGGTGCCCAAGGAAAGCTTTGTGAATGCGATGACCTGGGGATCGGCCGTCTTCCAGATTTCGAACATCTCCGGCCCGGCAGTGGGTGGGCTGCTGTTCACGCTGGCCCTGCCGCGCGCGGCGTCGCGACTCAATGGGGCACCGGTGGTCTACCTGCTCACTTTGGCAACGCTGCTCAGCTTCATGGTGCTGGTCAGCACAATTCATCCGCGAGAAGAGGCCAAGGAAAGAAAAGGCTTTACCGTGGATGCCATGCTGGTGGGCATGCAATATGTGAGGCGTGCCCGGCTGCTGCTTGGATCTATCTCGCTGGACATGTTTGCCGTGCTGCTGGGCGGTGCCACATCGCTGATGCCCATCTTTGCGAAGGATATTCTGCACGCCGGACCACGTGGCCTGGGCACGCTGCGTGCAGCGCCGGCCATAGGGGCGCTTGTAATCTCGTTGGTGCTTGCACGGCGGCCCATCCGCCATGGCGCAGGCAAGCTCATGCTGGTGTGCGTTGGCATCTTTGGCGCGGCAACGGTAGGCTTTGGCTTGTCGCGTTCTTTCCCCTTCTCCATCTTCATGTTGCTGCTGATCGGAGCCAGCGACAACGTTTCGGTCATCGTGCGCTCGTCGATCCTGCAGTTGGGCACGCCGCCGGAAATGCGCGGCCGCGTTTCCGCCGTGAACTCACTCTTTCTAGGCGCTTCCAATGAGTTTGGCGAATTTGAAAGCGGTTTAACCGCGCACTGGTTCGGCGCGGTGCGCGCGGTGGTGTACGGCGGCATCGGCTCCATGATGGTCACAGGGTTATGGAGTCTCTTTTTTCCGCCGTTGCGCCAGGTGGATTCATTGACGCCCGAGGAGCTGCTGGCCGCAAATGCCTACAGCATCTCTGAACCGATCGACTAATCGACTAACGGCTCATTGGAAGAAGGCAGTGCCATCTATCGAGCATTGGGCAGCAGGCCGGCCGTAACCAGAACAGGTGGTCTGCGCAGGTGCGTGGCCTGCTCGAAAGCATAGGCGTAGCCCAGCAGATCGCCATCACGCCAGGGCCGCGCACTCACTTCCAGGCCGAACGGCAGACCCGTATCGTAAAAGCCCGCCGGCACTACCACGGCCGGCACGCCGATGCGGTTCACCCAACCGGTCTGGCTGTGCGGTCCGCTGCTGACCTCACCGTCCTGCGGCATGGTTTCATCGGGTGGCGGCATTTGCGCGCTCGGGTACACCAGCCCATCCAGGTGAAAACGGTCAAGTGCCTCAAGATAGGCGGCGAGCGCCTCACGTTGCGGCGCGAAGTAGGTCTTCTCCGCGTCAGGATCGTGAGCGAGTTCGCGTTGTGGCACAGGCGGCTTCCGCGGCTGGTCAGGGTTGGCCCGTGCATTGGGATCGGCAACGCCGGTCAGCGTCGCCGGCAGGGGCTTCCCTACGGCTTTCGCGTATGCCGCAGCGGAGCGGTACTCCGCCGGGCCAAACTCATGCAGCCACTGGTCCGTTCCATCCAGACGGTAGGGCGCGGTGTTGATCTTGCGGACTTGCCGCGCAAAGCCGTCCGGCAGCAGCGCATCATCGATCACAATCTCCGCACCGGCGGCGCGCATCGCATCCAGCGACTTCATCAGCATCGCCCGTGTCTCTGGCCGCATGGCGTTGGTGGGCCGCGCTGCCTGGCTCACGCCAAAGCCGGTGTCGCCGTTCAGGATGAACGCGGGCACACCGAAGCGCTTTCCTTTGAGTGCGTCCTTCTTCAAATAGGGCAGGTAGGGCCCAAGCTGCGCCTGCTCATATCCGGCAGTGCGTTCCGTGCCTGCGGTGCGAAAGTCGAGCGGGTCAGCCGGCTGCGCGGCATGCTGGCCATCGCCGCCCGCCATCACGCCCAGCGCGATGGCAACGTCCGTCACATCCCGCCCAATCGGGCCGGTGTTGTCCAGCAGCCAGTCCAGCGGTGCAATGCCCGCGATACTCACCAGCCCGCGCGTGGGCAGAAAACCCACAACGCTGCTTGTCCCTGCGGGCATGCGGATACTGTTCGCCGTGTCGGTGCCGGTGCCCAGCATCGCTTCATTGCTGGTGATAGCCGTGACCGTGCCGCCGCTTGACCCACCCGGTGAGAAACGCACGTCATACGCATTTCCGGTGCGGCCAAAGGCAGACGAGCGGTTCGTGTCGCTGGCCGCAAAATCCGGCATGTTCGTAATGCCCAGAATGACGGCACCGGCAGCGCGCAGCCTTGCCACAACCGTTGCATCCCGGCCCGCGACAAACTCATGCCCAGGTAATGCAAAGCCAGCCCAGCCATCGGTGTCCGGCAGCCCCTTCACCGCCGTATTCGCCTTGATCACAATGGGCACGCCCCAAAGCGGCCCATGCGCTGTGCCGCCCCTTGACTTGCGCGGCGAAGCATCTTCCTGCTTCGCCATAGCAAGCGCACCCGCCACATCGACCGTCTGCACGGCACGATACACGCCGTTGTACCGAGCAATGCGGCCCATGTACCAACGCGTTACCTGCTCCACGGTGTAGCGCCGCTTCGCATACAGCGCCTGCAACTGCGGTATCTCGATCTCCAGCAACTCACGATCCATGCGCGCCTGCTGCGTCGCCGGCAGCGTGGGAAGGTTCTTCGGTAGCGCAATGGGCGGACTGTCCGGCTGCGCCACGGCTCGCTCCGTCTGCACCGGCATGTGCTGTGCACGCAGCAAAGATGCGCCGGGCTGGTAAGCCATGACAAAGAACACCACCAACGCGAACCGAAGAGGTCTCAAAGGGTGCTCTCCAAAGCAGGACAGATATTTAGGTTGTAGCATGGTGCCGATGTGAACCGGCGTTCAAGGACAAGCAGAGCATTTTTCTGCGATGAGGCCACTAACGATGACATGGCTTCAACGCGGCAAGTCAGCCTCCGTACTACGCGACCAGCCCCCGCGCGCGCTACTGCACCTGCTCAACGTCCTACCGACGATTGCAATCTCGTTGATCTGCTTCCTGCCTGTCAGCACCTACTGCTTCCTGCATCTCCACTGGTGGCAGCTGACGGCTTTCATCACGACCAGCCTGCTTACCTATGCGTTGCCGCAATCGCGGCTGGTTTATCTGCAACTCAGCTCTATGTGCGCCGCGTATCGCAGACTGGGCGTGCCCCTGCTCAACCACGTTGTCCAGCATGGAACGCTGGTCGCTCGCTCTCTTCGCCTGCTCTATCCGGCTTACCGTCGCGTCGTTCACGAGCGGACGCCGGCATGCTCCGGCGAGGCACCTACACCGCCGAACGCTTTCACTGGGCATTGCTGATCTTCTTCCTGCTGTGCAGCGCCGACGCAGCCCTGCATCGGCGGCTTGGCTGGATGTTGCTAATCCTGCTCACAAACGTGCTGTACAACCTGTACCCCATCTGGCTTCAGCAGTACCTGCGCTTGCGTTTGGACAGGTGCGAACGTGCGACGTCCCACGCAGTGCAGTTGTGACAGTGATGCAAGAACCCCTTAGATCAAGACACCCCTTCTTGACTCTCGATCATAAATACTGCAATGTAGTTATTATGATCGAGACGCCGCTGGGCGAGTTCGAACAGGTTGTTCTGCTGGCCGTACTGCGGCTCGGTGAGGAGGCCTACGGCGTAAGCATCGCAAGGGAGATCCTGGACTGCACGCGCCGCAAAGTTTCACCGGGAGCGCTCTACACCACCCTCGCACGGCTGGAGGCGAAGGGCGCGCTTGCCTCAAAAGAGGGCGCTCCCACGCCGGAGCGCGGCGGCCGTGCGAAACGCTTCTACACCGTCACACGCACAGGCAAGCGGCTGCTGACCGAAGCACAACGCGGCTTTCAACGGCTTCTGGAAGGTCTGGATTTAGTGGGAGGGCAGAATGGTTAAGGGCAGCTTGGATAAGCGCATTGCGGAAAGGCTATTGGCAAAACTGAGCAGCAGCCAACGTGCGTCGGAGATCATTGGTGATCTGCTGGAACAAGGTTCCAGCCCCGCCGCATTTTATTCGGCAGTGCTGCGCATCATCGTGGCCATGACCTGGCTGCGCGCCCTGGGTTTTGCAGCGGCACTTGCCAGCATTCTCATTTTGCTGAAAGCTTTCATTGCAATCACCATTCCGCAGCTATTGGCGCTTGCCAAGCTGCATCCGGAAACTGCGGGTGACCCAGGTGTTATCAACGGGCATTCGTATTCGATGCCAGCCATGACGGCAATGATCTTCCTTGTGCTGAGCATTGGAATGTGGATCGCCGCGATTCTTATTCTGACATGGCTACCCTCGACCCGGCACCGTTCCATCGTCGCGTTTTTCCTCGCGATTCTTTTGACGGGCATCTCGTGGTCAGTACCATTCCCCTACGTGGCAGCAGCCCTAATCACCGTACTCGCCTTTGCGATTCTTGGCTTGTTCTTCTTGCGAGATGTTCGCAAGTCTCTAGCCCTCGCCGTTTCAGGTGCGCTTGGGTGTGCCGCAGTTTTATGTACGGGAGTCTGGAGTGTCGCCTCGCTTGAAGCCCTCTACGTTACCCACCTCGGCCATCGCAGCCCGGACAATCTCGGCTTGGTGGGCGTAGGGTTCTTTGCCGTGGTGTTTCTGCTCGCCCCTGCATCCTGTGCAGCTCTGATCTTGTCGCTCCATGCCCGGCTGTCACCTCCGCAGCAAACCATGTAAGCGCACCTGCGCCTACTGAACCGTCCCGCTGACGTCATCCGTTGGCGAATCCATCTCCGACTCAAAGCCGGCGCGGATGTCTTCCAGGAAGTCTTCCGCATTTACTTGGTCGTCCTGCTGCGCGTGCGCCTCGGCAATGTGGCGGGCCAGGTCGGCCAGCAGCAGACCCCACGCCGCCGCGTCCTCCCACATGCCAAAGGCGAGCGCTACATGCTGCTCGCCATTGGCGATCCACACGCGCAGCACTTCCAGCGAGCGTGGGTCACGCGACGCAGCAGCAGGAATGGGTAGGTGGTCTTTCTGGCTCATGGGTCAACCTTCCGGGAAATTCGGCGGTGGAAGATCGATGCTGGGCAAAGACCAATCTTCTTGGGTAATCGCCTCGATGCGTCTCAAACGGGCCAGAAGAACATCGCTCATCATCGCAATCACACGCGTGTTCTTATACGCGCCGAGGAGTCTCTCAATCAACTCTTCACGCGAAAACTCCTGCAGTTCTGCGCGCTTGGCGGCTGTATCGAAATCCGGCAAGTACTGCTTCAGATACTCGTCAGCGTTCATCTACCTATTATCCACTTCTGCACACAAACCAGCAGGTCGTGGTCAGAGGTGCACCAGCCTAAACTCTTCTCATGGCTACCTTTTTACAGATCGTCGAGCGTGAAGGCCTGCCCGCCTCTGTGCACACAGAGCGCGTCATCCTCGGCTCCATGCTCTCCGATCCGGTCGCCGTGGTCGACGCTTCGGCAAAGTTGCTGGCAGACGACTTTTCTCTGGATTCGCACCGCCGAATTTACAGCGCCATGCTGGAGCTTTCCGACGTCGGACACGCCATCGACTTCATCACCGTCATGGACGTCCTGAATCGCCGCAAAGAACTGGAGGCGGTCGGCGGACGCGCCTACCTCTACTCGCTCACTGAAGACTTGCCGCGCCATCTCGCGATTGAAAACTACGTCCAGATCGTCAAGGACAAGTCGATCATGCGGCAGTTGATGCAGGTCTGCGAGCTGGGCCTGAACCGCGCCGCCGACCAGGGTGAGGCTTCGCTGGACGTGCTGGGCGCGGTGGAGCAGCGGCTGCTGGAGATCAGTGAGTCGGCCATCAAGCGCGGCTTTTCCGACATCGGCCAGATCGTGCAGGAGAGTTTCGGCTCCATCGACCAGCTTTACGAGCAGGGCCGCGAGATTACCGGTCTGGAGACGCATTACACCGAGTTCGACCGTATGACCAGCGGCCTGCAAAAAAGCGATCTGATGATCATCGCGGCGCGGCCTTCCATGGGCAAAACCGCCTGGGCCATCAACATCGCACAGAACTGCGCCGTGCGCGATCAGAAGGTTGTCGCCGTCTTCAGCCTGGAGATGTCGAAAGAGTCGTTGCTGCGCCGCATGCTGGCCAGCGAAGCTCTGGTGAACAGCCGCAAGATCCAGACCGGCTTTCTGCCCAAAGAGGACAAGCAGAAGCTCATCAACGCGCTCGACCGGCTGATGAGCTCGAAGATGTTCATCGACGACACGCCCGGCATCACCCTCACGGAGATGCGGGCGAAAGTCCGGCGCCTACGTCAGCAGGAAGGTGCGCTCGACCTCATCCTGATCGACTACCTGCAGCTGATGACCATGGCGGCCGGCCCCGGCGGCCGCCGCCCGGAGAACCGCAACCAGGAAGTCTCCGCCATCAGCCGCGGCCTGAAAGCGCTGGCGAAGGAGATGGGTGTGCCCGTCGTCGCTCTCTCGCAACTCTCCCGCGGATCGGAACAGCGCCAGGGCGACAAAAAGCCGCTGCTCAGCGATCTGCGTGAGTCGGGTTCCATCGAGCAGGACGCCGACGTGGTCTGCTTCATTCATCGCGAGGAATACTACGACCGAGAAAATGAAGATATCAAGGGCCAGGCTGAAATCATCATCGCCAAACAGCGCAATGGACCCACGGGGTCCATCAAGATGGCTTATTTGGCTGACTACACCCGCTTTGAAAACCTGCAACAGGCCGGCGGAGACTATTAGTTCTTATCAAACAGCTGAAGAGGTCCCTTTCGCTCCTCGCATCTTCATTGGGAAGCGTCCTCTCGCAACCGGGAAGGCCGAAAACAAAACGGTCGGCCCTCCCAGGATTGCGCTATTTACCCGTCTTCCTGGTCGCCTTCTTCGCCGCTTTCTTACCGGCTTTGGGTCTTGAGACCGGCTGCGGCGTGACGTTCCGCTTCGCGGTTGCTGTTCCTTTGGTGGCAGCCTTCTTTGCAACGGCCGCTTTCTTCGCCGCCCGCTTCTTTACCGGCTCGGCATCGGCGATGGCGATACTCACCTTGGCGGAGCTCTTGCGGCCCGTCTTGCCACCGCGCCGCTCCACCGTGCCGGCCTCTTCATCCTCACCGCTCTCGCCTCTGGCGGCTTTCACCGGGATCGGCTTCTTTCGCCTCGACTCCTGAATCGCCCGGCTGATCTCCTCATTCAGTTCGCCGGGCGTTAAGGATTTTGCGGATTTCCTCAGCCGCTCCAGGCCGTAGTACGCCCTCTTCTCCGGCATAAAAATATGCACCACGAAGTCGACGTAGTCCATCAGGATCCATTCGCCCTGGCGGCGGCCCTCAACGGAGTTCGGATACACACCGAACTCGCGTTTCAGCCGGCCTTCAATCTCGTCGGCAATGGCAGCGTTCTGGCGCTCATTGGTGCCGTTGCAGATCAGAAAGTAGTCGGTCAGCGCGCTTTCAGACGGGTCCAGCGCAAGAATACGGATGTCTTCCGCTTTCCGGCTGTCGGATGCGTCCACGGCGGCGGCGAGTAGCTGATTGGCTTCAAGCGAGGGCATGCGTCTCCTGTTCTTCCCAGCATAGACGACGGCCCGAAAGAGTGGGTTGCGACAGATCTCAGCGTGAAGATTGGTTGCGGATGCCCTTTCATGGCCAGATGTCATTGCCGGGCGATTTTGCCACGTATTTTGCTGGAGCGGATAGCACTTCTGGGTTATTCTCGGGATGTTCGGCTGGCTCGTACCTTAAAAAAGAGTATTAGGACCCGCAGTACGGATGGACGGCGATTCGGAATCTGGGAATGCCGGCTGTGGCTGTAGGAAGCTCGAAGGGTGACATAACTTGGAGACCGTTGAACAGCTCGACCCTCGCATTGTGGCGTTTCTTTTGCAGTTCCTGCGGCTTACGGTCTGGCTTGTTCTCTTATCGGTTATCTTCCTGCCGTTGGAGCGGCTCTTCGCCGTCCACCCAAAGAAGATCTTCCGCAAGCATGTCCTGACAGACCTTGTGTACTATTTTTTGAGCAGCCTCCTGCCCGCCTCCCTGTTGGCCGTTCCCCTTTCGGCGGCTGCCTGGCTGATGCATCACTTCATGCCGGGCTGGTACCTTGCGGGTCTCGCGCACATGCCGCTGGTTGTCCGGCTCCTCCTGTCACTGGTGGTAGGGGAGATCGGCTTCTACTGGGGTCATCGCTGGACCCACGAGATTCCCTTCTTGTGGCGCTTCCACGCAGTCCATCACAGCGCCACGGACATGGACTTCCTCGTCAACACAAAAGCGCACCCGATCGACATCGTTTTCGTACGTCTGTGTGGCCTGGTGCCACTCTACATTCTTGGGCTGGCCGCACCTGTCCGCGGCATGGCGGGTACCATCCCGTTGCTTGTGGTGCTTCTTGGTACCGTTTGGGGCTTCTTTATTCATTCCAATGTGCGGTGGCGTTTCGGTCCGGCAGAGTGGGTTATCGCAACCCCGGCCTTCCATCACTGGCATCACACCAACGATCACAGCGATCTTTACAATAAGAATTTTGCCTCCATGCTGCCATTTCTTGATCGCTGCTTCGGAACGCTGTACCTTCCGAAAAACCAGCATCCACAAAGCTATGGCATTCACGAGAAGCTGTCACCGAACCTCGTCGGGCAAATTGTCGACCCATTTCTCATAAAACGAAAATCACTCAGCTCCGCGCAGATCGATCCAAAGTAACTGGATACCACTTACGGGTAAGCGGCCTCCCCCGAAAGTCCTCTTGGATTCGAGCAACTCTACACATAAACTGACCCTATTAACCGGCTCAAAGTAAGAGTGTCTTGTACTCGCTCTGTTACGGCGGGCTGGATCAGGGGTCTACTATGTCGTTTCTGAAATCATTTCTGCGCTGCTCCGTTGCCGTTACTTGCCTCCTAACTGCCGGAATTGCGAAAGCAAACACGATCAATGTGGTGAACGGCGGTTTTGAAAGTCAAACCCTTGGTGCCTCCTCGGAATTTGGCTCCTCGTATGGCGGCCAGCAAGTGAATGGGTGGACCGGAAACGGCTACGCCTTCCTCTTCCTCCCGGGAACCGCGGACACCACCGGTGCCAATGGCACGTACGGAAACATTCAAATGTGGGGCAGCAACAATGGCGGCGTGAACGTTCTGCCGGGCAGCCCTTCCGGCGGCAACTTTCTCGCGCTGGATGGCGGCTTCACCGGCAACAACGGCTCGGTTTCGCAGACACTCAATGGCTTGACCGTGGGCGCGGCAACGACCGTGTCCTTCTCTTTCGCGGGCGCACAACAGAAAAATTATGACGGGGCAACCACCGAGTCTTTCGCCGTGACCTTCGGCAACCAGACCATCAACACCGCCACTTTGAACAACGTCAACCACGGCTTTACCGGATGGCAGCAGGCCAACCTGATCTTTACCCCAACTGCCACAACGCAGACCTTGACGTTTCTCGCCGCGGGCACACCAAATGGCCTTCCGCCCTTCAGCCTTCTGGACGGCGTCACTGTAAAGGACACCGCGACCACACCCTCGCCTGCGATCACACCTGAGCCCAACTCCCTTTTCCTGCTCGGCACAGGTTTGATTGGCGTCGGCGGCCTCCTCCGGCGCCGTATCCTGGGTAGCTGAGCCTTTCAGCCAAACCACGTTGATCGGCCTTGAATGTGTTGCTATTTGAAGACGGGTCGGCAAGGCTCAATCTGCCGGTCAGCTCGCCTGACCCGTTTGCATTTACCACTTATGTGGAAGGTGCAAAGTTCGGCAAGTAATCAAGATGTAGTTACGCAGGTGGAAAGAATTACTCATACGCTGAGAGCACTTTGATTATGTCTGCTTAGAATCGTTCTCAGCCGGATTACTTGCATCCTGTCACAGTGCCGCCGACATAACAGTGGCAACACTCAGAAAGTTAAACTCCATGTCATTTCTGAAGTCCTTATTCCGCCGCTCGACCCTGGGTCTCTGCGCACTTTCCGTGGGCGTGGCGAACGCCAGCACCATCAACCTGGTGAACGGCAATTTCGAAACAACCACGCTCACCCAGTCCTCCGAGTTTGGCTCCAGCTATGCAGGTCAGCAGGTGAACGGCTGGATGGCGGCCGGTTATACCTTCCTCTTCAAGCCGGGTACGGCCGACACCTCCGGGGCAGACAGCCAATATGCCGCGAATGGACGGATCCTGCTTGCGGGTCCCGGTAACAGCCACGCCAACGGTCTAAGTGCAACCAGCCCGACTGGCGGAAACTTCCTCGCGCTGGATGGCGGCTACCCCGGTTTTGCTCCATCCATCTCCCAAACAATCAGCGGACTCCACTTAAACGTGGTCACAACGGTTTCTTTCTACTACGCCGGTGCCCAGCAGACCGGCTACAACGGCGCTTCCACGGCAGCTTTCCAGGTGACACTGCAGGACGCAATCAAGACGCAGAGCGCCACGACCGCCGTTCTGAACACACCCAGTCAGGGCTTTACCGGATGGCAGAAGGCCAACCTAACCTTTTTGCCAACCTCTACAACCGAGACTCTCACGTTTTTTGGTTTAAACACACCCAACGGAGTTCCGCCTTTCGCTCTGCTGGACGGCGTCGTCGTAACGGATACTGCACCCGTGTCCGCCGTTACGCCTGAACCGAACTCGCTCCTTCTGCTGGGAACCGGGCTGCTCGGCATAGGTGGGATGGTCAGCCGGCGCCTGCGTAAGTTGTAGTCGAGAACGCCAACCCTCCATTAGCGGGCAGAGTGGTACAACCGCATGCGCGAAATATAGAGAAGCACTTCCGGCGTGAGCCGATCTCCAGGCGAGACGCCAGCCTGCAGGCGCTCTCTTAATTCGGTCGCGCTGGTGTCGTCATCCAGCGTCATAATCAGGTGCACACGGTCGCGCTGCCCATCTGTCAGGTTCAGCCGCTCGAGATGCTCCAAGGGAAACTCCGGTCGAGAGACCACGATCCACTCCGCCAGGGCGAACAGCCGTTCCGGCTCCCTCCAGAAAGGCAGATGTAGAAAACTATCCGCGCCTATGATGCTGAAGATCGGAGTCCCCGGATTGGCTGCTGCGAGTTCCCCGAGCAAGTCGACGGTGTAATTTGGCGAGCCATCTCGATGCGGCGCGTCCAACTCCGTCGCTTCCAATCGGGGATCGGCAGCACAGAGCAGCCGCGTCATGGCGAGCCGGTCCTCAAAGCTGGCGGAAGCACCCGCCTCTTTCAAAGGTTGTCGCCCGGTAGGTGCCATCAGAACGCGATCCAGACGCAATACATCGGCGGCCAGCAATGCTGCGCGCAGATGTCCGCGGTGCGGAGGGTCAAAGGTTCCGCCAAAATAGCCGAGGCGCATGCTCCTACGGTAAAGTGCCATCCGCTTCATGGCAAAGCAGAGCCGCCCAACCACTCGCATCGGACGCGCCACGAATCAACATCCACCTTCGCTACTCTTGATAGTCAAAGGAACCAGGCGGAGTGCCATGGCGTATATATGACCGGGACCAAGGAGAACTTGCACAATGCAGACCCGAATTCACGGCACGACCATGCCCGCTCTGGAGGTTTTGCTGCAGCCCGGTGAAGCGGTCATTGCAGAAGCCGGCGAACTCAGCTGGATGTCGCAGAGCATCACGCTCAACACGCACACGCAATTTGCTGGTGGCGGCGGTTTTCTGGGCGTCATTAAGCGCATGGCTGGCGGTGGGACGCTCTTCATGACGGAGTACCGCGCCCAGGGATCGCCCGGCGAAATTGCCTTTGCCACCAAAGTTCCCGGCCACATTCTTCCGCTGGAACTGCGTACGGGCTACGACGAATACATGATTCACCGCCATGGCTTTTTGTGTGGCACGCCAGGCGTGCAGCTGGGAGTCGGATTTCAGCAGTCGCTCGGAGCCGGCATCTTCGGTGGAGATGGCTTTCTCCTCCAGAAGGTCACCGGACAGGGCACCGCGTGGTTGGAGCTTTCCGGCGAGGTGGTGGTACGCGATCTGCAACCCGGCGAAACCCTGCGCGTGCACCCGGGCCATGTGGGTGCATTTCAGGCCAGCGTCTCGTTTCAGATCACGCGCGTTCCCGGCATTCGCAACCTCATCTTCGGGGGCGACGGACTTTTTCTCGCCGCGCTCACCGGCCCTGGCCGCATTTGGCTGCAAACCCTGCCCATCAGCAATCTGGCGCACAAGCTGCAGGAGTATCTGCCAAGCGAGGGGCGTCGAGAGGTCGCGGGCGGCGTTGCCGGCGGAGTAATCGGTTCCATTCTGGAAGGCATGCGGTAGGCTGTCTCGTCCAACCGGCCAGCGCAATTGACAAGCCGCGCAAAGTCCTACGACTCAGTCTCAAAAGAGGAGAAGCTCTTTGCGGCCCGAGCACTCATCGTCTTCACGTCGATCTCCGGCTGAAAGGCGATCTCCAGCACGCCTTTCACCTCTGGGGCGCAGGTCGCGATGCCGTTCCGGACGGCAGCCCAGTCCAGCGTACCTTCCCCCGGCCAGCAGTGTTCGTCGCGTTCTCCGCGATTGTCATGCAGGTGCAGTTCCACGATGCGTTTTGACAGAACGGAGAACGCCTGTGCGACACCGGGCATGCCGGGCAGGTTCATATGTCCCACGTCCAGGCAAACGCCCACGCTATCCAGGTGGCCAATCCGGAGAATATCCAGGATGTGCTCGGGCTCAGTTACAGGGATGGGCAGCGTCTCGATGAGCGTCTTGACTCCCAGCGGGTGGGCAAATGCCTTGATGTGCTCGATCGCCGTGATGGCCAGGTCCAGGGTGCGCTCGCTCCATTCGTCATCCCGTGTTCCCAGGTGAAGCGCAATGCTGTCAATATCGATCTGCTCGGCGGTTTCCAGTGAGCGCTTCACCTCGTCCATGGCCTCAATGCGGCGGCTCTTCTGTGCATCAATCAGGTTGAGCGTCGCGGCCACGTGCCGGCTCCATTGGGAAGGAGCGGTGATGCCGTCGTAAATGGGCTGGTGCAGCGTGGCTCGGCAATTATTCGCACGAAACCACTTGGCCAATTCCTTGATCTCGCCGCGGTCGGTGTAGTCGAAATGGTGGCGCGCGGCAAAGAGTTCTATGGTCTGCGCGCCGCCGGCGACCATGGCATCCAGCAGACCCGCGTGAAGCCGCTGCTGTAAAAAGATGTGTGTACTGATTCCGCGAAGCATCTGGTCTGACCATAGCAGCAGGCGGAGATGCTTCCCATTTTGGTGCGCCAAATTCAGAGGGCAACAGGCCTGACGATCTTTCTCGAACGGGGTCTTTGGCGGTGCAAGCCTTGTCGGGCCGGCGGGTACCCCCTCACCTTCCCCCCTAAGTTCCTCTTTCTACGGATGGTGCGACGCCAACCTACGTAAGATCCTCATTCGACGTGATTTGATGTTAAGTTTACTCAATCGAGCCACTTGCGACAGTCCTTCAAAGCAGGAAGGTTAGCATACGCGCGAGGAGCGCTTCAAAATGACGTCTACTTAAGTATAGCAAGCCCGTAGGACCTTACCTGCCAACTGCATCTGCAATGTAATGAGTGGCTTACGCAGAGAGGGGCTTGACAGAAATCTTTGGAACGAAGAACAACCTGAATCGGTCGATGATGCGATCGGCTTGAGGCATTTTGGCGTATTCGTGGCTAGTGGGAGAGATCACGCGAACCCACGGGAAATGAGTATGCTGTCGTGTCTTTCCACGTCCGGGCTTTCCAAAACCGGGCTTTCCAAAACCGGCAAAGAGGAGAGGACTACCGGTTCAGCCGACACACTGCATCAAGCCGAATGCTAGCGGCCGGTCATCCTTTGTGAGCCTGAAGAGCCGCGCGAATTTTTTCTACATGGTTTCCGTGACTTCGGATGGTCTCATGGAGTCGGTCACCAGTTACACCAAGCTCTTTGGACCAATACGCAATGTCGGAGGCCAGCTTAGGATTGATCTCTTTGGGATCGTGAGGACCCTTGACGTGTTCCTCGTGTACTGCGTGCGGCTCGTGTGCTTTGGGAGAGTCGTGGTGCTCGGACATTAGATTCATTCCTCATTTCAGCTTGTCCCTGTATGGATGTGATGCCGCTCAGGGGAGATGCCAGGAGCGCCAGCAGTCTCTCCCCTTCCCAAAGCTTTAGCGTTTAAGCCAATAGACTTCGCATTTTCCTCGATTTCGGTCTTTCGCGAGATCCTGCTCTTCCGTGCTCGCGCGCGGAGGTAAATACGGTCGACTTTGAGCAGAGACTTAGCCGATACGTGTATACGGTTTGGCTTACTCTAACCCATGTGGCCAAAAGGGTGAAAACATCCTCAATTCGCGAGGCTTCAGTTGACAGTCTAGTTTGGCGAGCCAACGCCAAAGTCAAAATTGAGAGTGTCTGCCTTGGTTAGGTCGGTCCGGCCGGGCTCTACCCGAATCCTGTACGAGCGTAAACGTAGGAGAATAGGTATGCTGTCCCCCTATTTCGTAACCGCCGTCATCCCAGACACATTGCAAACCGTAGGGATCAATGAACCCAAAGGGATTGTTCAACACATAGCTATATCGATTCAGACTTTGCGGATTGCCAGCATCATAGCTTCCGTCATAAGGATCGGGGCTGCTCCAGCGCCCGTTAGCGGTGGAATAGGTGCGGAAGGTGGCCTGGTGATTGCCGGTGTCGGCGTCGCGGTCCAGCTCGGCGAAGTGCGAGGCGTTGTCGTCCGATCCGTTGGCCCGGTAGCCGTCGCCGAAGGGCAGCGAGAAGTAGGTGCCTTCCATTCCGCCGGTGTCGTTGGTGCGGGCCCGCACGGTGCCGGTGTAGTCGCCATGCTGGTAGTGCAGCGTGCCCGCGGCCGGGTTGTTTCCCGCGCCGGTCCAGTAGGCAAAGTTGCGACCGTTCGCATAGTAGCGGGCGGTCTGCTCATATTGGGCCTCGCCGTTCCACACATCGCTCAGCTGACCGCTGGCGTTGTACTCAAAGCGCTGCACCAAGTTGCTTGTCGCGTGCGACACACGCCGGTTCAGCGCGTCATAGATGTCCGTCGCCGTGGTACCGCCGTCCACCAGCACAATGTTGCCTTCCGCGTCATAGGTGTAGCTGTGCAGGCTGTCGCTCACCATGTTCCCCGCTATGTCGTAACTGTAGCCCGTCGCCTGAATCCGGCGAATAGGTATGCTGTCCCCCTGCTTTCCAATTGTGCTTTCCCCAATTGGGGTCTGAGCATAACTACTTGGGGCAACTGTCGCTCAAGTGCGTGTAAACGGTCTTTGTCTCCTTCCCAACGCTGAGTGCGACTATCCGTCTGTAAGTTTCAGTGTATCCACTTGAAAGGCAGATCATTCCTTGGCCATCTGCCTGCCATAATATGGATTGCATGTCCATGTAGGTTCCTGAAAGAACCAGCTTTTCAGAGCTCCCACTATTCGTTTTAAGTACTGCGAACACTGCCAATGAGCTCGGAGCAACGGCACCACTCCCTTGGTATAAATCGACTCGATAAGATAAGTCGCTAGGTGAGCTGTAAACGACCGTTGTCGAGGGCTTTCGGCAACCCGTAAGCATTAGGGTGAGCACTAGAGTCACAAGTAGTTTCATCAGAATATTCTTACCCCACAACCGCCTGCTGCTAAGCCCGGGCCCTCTTGTAGCTTTGCGGAAGTATCCTGACCGTAGGGCATTGTCAATGAAGAAAACCTTACAGGAGAACTGCGTGTGAACGCACTCTTGATAGCGTACCCACCAGCTCCCATGGCCAATATACCTGGACTGAAATAGCCTGCACCTATTGCATAGTATGCAAAATTACCAGCATTTCCGAGGAATTCCTGTGAAGCCTGTCCGCTCATGGTGTTCTTGAAATCTATCGCGCTGCCTCCTCCAACGAGAACTTTGAAGGTAGTCAGCATATGGTAAGCATCTAGCGGAGGGCTTCCGGTACCAGGCACCGAGTTCAGATTATTGCGTGCAGCAGCGACATAACTTCCAACCGTCTTTCCGTTCGGAAGTACGGTGTTGCAGGTGATGCTGCTTGACGCTCCTGAACCAGACGAATTGTTAGATACCCAGGTAATATGAAGCCTGTAGCTTTGTGCATATGCGATATATCCGTTGTATGCCGAAAAATCTCTGTAGGTGTTAGTGGTGCCGGTGTCGTGACGTTCACTGAATCCGACGTACTTGGAGCTTGCGAAGACTGCTGTCCTGCTCCGTCGGTTGAAGGAGCTTCACCGACGAAACAATCGACTTCCTCGCTGCACGGCCCATCTTCCGTGGTGCCATCCGGGTCTGTGTAGAAGAGCGGATTATTGAGGACATAGGCATACCGGTTGAAGGATTGCGGATTGCCAAGATGTAAGCTGCCACTGCTTGGATCGGGGCTCATCCAGTGACCTAGCTTTGAGGTGTACTGGCGGTACTGGAAGTGTTCGGTGTTGGATTCCGGGTCGTGCTCTTGGCCGGTGTACTGGGAGTTGTCCTCGGCGGCATTGCCCAGGTTGCCGTTGTTTTGCTCGTTCAGGTTTTCGCCAAAGGGTCCGGAAGTCTCCATTGCACTCGTCAGGCCCTGGTAGTTGGTGCGGGTGCGCTCGGTGCCCAGGTAGTTGGTGTGGTGGAAAGTGGTCTGGCCGTTGAAGCCGCGGTTGGCCAACAGGCCCCGGTCCCAGTAAATCTTGCCCTCGGAACCGAAATTCTGCGCCACCAGCCACGTGGACTGACGCCGCCCGAACGGGTCGGAAAGGAACTCATTGTCCTTGCCCTGCATCGTGACGCGCACCCGGTGATTCATCGCGTCATAAGCGTACTGCGCCGTCGAGCCCGAAATCCAGTGCCGCGGTGCCGTCCACCTGCGAAACCTTCTGTCGATGCCGCGGACCACAGACTTATGAGCCTGATCCCACCCATCGCAAAAAGCGCGATGTATGGTGCACCCGCGATGTATGGGGCGCCCGGATCCGTCGTTCAGCTATTCTGCCAGGCCGGCGCCTGTCAGTTTTGCGCGGGTGCATTTTGCGGCTTGCCAAGTGCCTGATCAATGGCGGCCTGGGCGAGTGGTGCCATGACGGTGTAGCCGGCGGGTGTGGGGTGCACGCCGTCGTTGCTGGTGCCCGGCTTCATGCCGCCTTGATCGTTCACGAGAGCGCTGTAGTAGTCGAGGTAAGTGCAGTGCTGTTCCGCCGCAAAACTCTTCATCCATGCGTTTACTTCAACGATCTTTCCGCTCGGCTCCAGGCCCGGGCGCCAGGGATAGTCGCTGACTGGCAGGATGCTGGCCAGGACCACCCGGATGTGGGCTGCCTGCGCGATGGCTGTCATGGAGCGCAGATTGTCCTCAATCATGGCGAGAGTGGACAGACCGGTGTTGCCGGCGATGTCGTTGGTGCCGGCCAGAATGAGGACCGCCGCCGGGTGCAGGGCGACGACGTCCTGCTGGAAGCGGACGAGCATCTGCGGCGTGGTCTGGCCGCCGATGCCGCGGTTCACGAAGGGCTTGCCGGGAAAGAATGTCGAGCCGGCGATGTGGCCCCAATTATCAGTGATGCTGTCGCCGAAGAAGACGACCCGGCCAGTGTCTGCCGGCGGCAGTTTGGCGTTCTCCGCGCGATAACGGTTCAGCCCCGGCCAGTCGCCCAGCTTTCGTTGCATGCCTTGGATCTGGTCCGGCTTCAGGGACTCCGGCGCGACGGCCAGTGCGGAATCGACACGGACCGGGCCACCGGAAGTACTTTGCGGGCCAGCCGCAGACTGTGCAACACAGCCGATGGTGAAGAACGACGCAACAACAGCGAGCAGAATCCGATGCATGAACTCTCCGATGCTTTCCTATCTAATCATGGCCGGAGCCGGCTCAAGAAGTCCTCAGCCCACCGGCCGCTGGGGTGCTGCGCTTCAGAGTGCCTGGAGAAAGTCTGATCTGTTCCGAAGCAATCAATTCAGGGGCGAAAGCCCATCGCGCTCTCAGCAACTTACGGCCCGGTTAAAGTCAGGTCCTTCCGAAATCCAAACGGAATCAGGGGTCCCTTAGAAGCGATGAGCTCCATTGTTCATGTTTATTTATGCTTGCCCAGCCGCTCGTTCGGGGAGAAGAGTGCCAGGTCAACCGGCCGGAACTCAATGCGTGTCACGAAGCGTTCGCTCACCATGTCGCCGTTCAGGTAGCGCGTGGTGGCGTAGGGCACGGGCGTGCCGCTCTCACTGTGCCAGTCGCTGTACTCTTCCACGTCCTCATCAAAGTCCTTGTAATTGGGATTGCGGACCTTGAAAGTGCGGCGGATGGGCAGGTGGGTTTCGGCTTCGATATCGATTGTCACGCTCTCGTTGTTCTTGTTGATGATGGTGACGGTGTCGGCCTGGCGGCGCGCTACCAGGTTGCGGCCACCATAAAGGTAGATGGCGTTGGGGTCGTTGACCCAGGTGCTGATCAGGCTGTCGAGCGAATATTGCTGACGGCGGAAGTAGGCGTCGCGATCCTCCCTGGGAAGGTCTTTGCGGCCTTTGAAGGTGACTTCATAGCCTTCCGTCGGCGTCCATATCTGCACCAGGTCGTGCTTTTTAGTCAGCTCGATGCGATCTTCAAAAGTGCTGCCGGCAAGCGGATGGTGAAAGAGGGTGTACTCGGTGGAGCCGGTCGGGGCGTTTTTGAAAAAGGTTGAGGTGCGTCCGTCCAGGCGATAGTCCTGCCGCTGCATGCGGGCATTGCCGCCCACGGCCTGCACCATCTGCTGCAGGAGCTGGCGAGCCTTTGCGTCGCCGGTGCCGGTGTCCTTCGGTTGGGTCACGATGATCCGGTCGTCAGGCGTGGGTTGCCGGGCAGGTGCCGTGTTTTGCGCAGAGAGTGCCACTTGGGAGGCGGCGACGGTGACCACGAAAAAGGTGAGACGGAGCAGATTCAAAGCAGAAACCTCACAAGCAAGGAAGTGGGCAGCAAAGCCGCCCAGGCAGTCAGCCCACCAGCACCGCTCCACCGTTCACGTTAAAAATTTCACCCGAAACAAAGCCTGCCCACGGCGTGCACAGGAAGAGAATCGGGCCGGCAATCTCGTCGGGCGTGCCCACCCGCCCGAGCGGAATGGTGCTGAATATCCTGTTGGACGCAGACGGGTCGGCGAGGGTGCCCTCGCTCATCTCAGTGCGAACCCAGCCTGGCGCAACGCAGTTTACATAAATACCCGCGCCGGCCAACTCAGTCGACAGCCCCTTGGTCATGCTGATCAGGGCACCCTTGCTGGCGGCGTAATCGGCGTGGAAGGCTTCACCGCGCTGGCCGGCGGTGGAACTCACCAGCACCACGTGGCCCCTGGCCTGTCCCGGGGTTTGCGGTTGCATGTGCATTTGGGCGACGCTCGCGCGCAGCAGGCCGAAGACACTGTCGAGATTGATGCCGAGTGTGCCGCGCCACTGCTCGTTGGTCATGCTGCCAATAGACGCGTCATGCGATGGCCAAACACCGTGATTTGCGATGAGGCAGTCCAGCCGCCCATAAGCGCGCACCGCTGCCGCCACCAGAGCCGCCCCGTGCTCCGGCGCGCTGAGTTCCTGCCGGATGGCGATGCAGAGTTCCGGGCCGCCGCACTCGACTGCGAGGGCTTCTGCCCGCTCCCGCTCTGCCCTGTAACTGAAAACCACGCGCGCGCCCGCCTGGCGGAAGAGCCGCACCGTTGCCGCGCCAATGCCGCGGGACCCACCGGTGACGAGAGCTACACGCCCAGCCAGCGAGAGCGAGACGCCAGCGGAGATCTGGTTAGTTGGGGAGGACACGTCTCCAATGCTAAAGGCAAGCTGCAAAACTGGAGGCCCGGTACATTGCAGAGGAAATAGGAGGGCGGTCAAAGCCGCTTGAGTTCAGAGCGTTTCTCCCGGACGAGATCGCGATACACCTTGAGTGGCGTCTGCTGCAGTCGCTGAACCCGGGGCGGCAAGCGGTCAAAAACGTACTCAATTGCCGCGGTAAGCTCCTGCAGCAGGTCCGCCATGGGCAACGCCTGCCAGTGCTGCAACGCTACCCAATGCGCCCGGGCCAGATACGGCGCTGGAACCACGCCTTCAATCTTCAGCAGATCCAGTTTTCGCGTGGGACCCGCGGCAAAGGCGATGACTGCGTTGACTCCGGCCGCCATCTCTCCGGCTTCCGTGTCGATTAAGGCAAACATCTTTCCGCCAATCGCCTTGTCCATGGTCCAGTACACCAGATTGCCGCCCCACTGCAGCGTTTCCGCCACGCGGGTAAGTTTCAGCAGATGGGAGCGGACCCGCTCCAGCGGGCCTGCGGTACAGTGGACGGGCGGTGCCTTCGGCATGCGCTCATGTCACAAAGTCAGAGCTGCGATTCAGCGAAGATGGCACTTATTTGTTGTAAGGAGATTTGCCCGTGAGATACGCGATCCTGATCTGCCGCCTGCTGCTGGGTGCCGCATTCCTCTTCTTCGGCGCAAACATTCTGCTGCATTTCCTGCCGCAGCCGCCAATGGCGGGCGATGCCGGTACATGGTCGATCATCATGGAACATAGCGGTTATATGAAAGTCATCGGTCTGCTGCAGGTGATTGGCGGCATCTTGCTGCTGGTGGGCCGCTACGTCCCGCTCGGCCTGACCATCCTGGCCCCCATCGTTTTAAACATCCTGTTCTTTCACGTGTTTTTGATGCCGCAGGGTCTGCCGCTAGCGTTGGTTTTCGTTCTGCTGCTTGCATTCCTGCTTTTCGTGTACCGGCAGTACTTTGCCAGCCTGTTTGCCACCGGTTCTGATCTGTCGGGGGTATCGAGACGGTAGAGGTCAGCACAGCAGAGTCCCGTGGCGGTCTCTCTGCTTGCGCACTCCTGGCTCGGCCTTTCCGGCGATCCAGCGTCAGTGTGCGACGATTTCCGCTACTGTAGCCGACAGGCCACACTCCGCGGTAATTCCTGCATCCGAGCAGGAAGAGCGCAGAATTGGTTCTGATCGGACGCAGCATGAATGCAGGTCCACAAAGCGCGCAAGCGACACCGGAGCCGCCCGCGGGGCAGCTTTCCAGTGACGGCCTGCTGGATCAGATCGGCGTTGCCATCATTGCACTGGATGCGCAAGGTATCTGCGTCCGCATCAACGCAGCGGCGCAGGCCCTGCTTGGCTATACGCAGGATGAGGCAGCCAGCCGTAACATGCATGACCTGGTGCATGCTCGTCATGTGGACGGCTCACCCTACCCTGCCGCGGAATGCCCCATTCAGCAGGCTCGCGTGAGCGGAACGCCGCTGCCGCTTTGTGAAGAGGTGATGTGGACCAGGTCCGGCGAGCCAGTTCCGGTGGAATGCAGCGGCTCACCGCTTCGCTTCGACAACGGCGAAACCGGCATCGTTCTTACACTGAAGGACCTGCGGAGTATCCGTCAGGCAGAACGCCGTTACGATGCTTATGCGCGTGAGCAGGCTGAAGTGCTTCGCCAGCGTGACGCAACCGCCCGGATTGAAAGGGAGTTGGCCGAAGCCGAAGCGATCCGGCGACGCAATCTTTCCAAGCAGGTGGAAGAAGCGGCCGCGGCTCAGCTTCGCAGCCAGTACGAGTTGCTGGCCGCCGTTGCGCAGGCTGCGCCTATCGGTATCGCGGTGCTGGATCACGATCTGCGGGTGCTCTGGAACAATCCCGCTTTCCACACGTTTATCGCGCCTGGTCAGCCAAAACGCGACCTCGCGAATCTTTCCGTGCTGCAAGCGGGTCGCCTGGACGGATTCAGCGAAGCCGCCAGGATTCTGCGGCGGGTCCGCGACACCGGCGAGCCGTTTCTTTCAGACAGCTTCTCGCTGGACCGGCCGGAGCAGGGACTGAGCTACTGGTGGTGGTCAGTTACCCGCCTGGCCGGGGGCGACCTGCTCTCCATCGGCACGGACGTAACTGAACAGAAGAAGGCGCATGACGCCCTGGTGCAATCGGACAAGATGGCTGCAGTCGGCCGCCTTGCCGCTTCCATTTCGCATGAGATCAACAACCCGCTGGAGGCCGTCACCAATCTGCTGTACCTGATCGAGCAGGATGGAAGCCTTTCCAGCGAATCGCGAGAGTACGTGAAGCTTGCCGAAAGTGAGCTTGCCCGCGTGTCACAGATTGCTTCGCAGACACTCCGCTTTCACCGCCACGCTGTTGGCCCGGTGAACGTCCAGCCGCGGCAGTTGATTGACCCCGTGATCGCGCTGTACCAGGGCCGGCTGAAGCACTCCCGGATTGATGTTCAGGTAGATATACGCGACGCCACGCCCGTGATCTGCTTTGAGAATGACATCCGTCAGATCCTGAACAATCTGCTCGGCAACGCGATCGACGCTATGCCGAAGGGTGGCGTCATCCGCGTCCGCAGCCATGCCGCCTGCTGCACACGCTCCGGACGCCGCGGTGTGCGCATCAGCATCGCCGACACCGGACAGGGTATGACTCCGCAGACGGCAGAGCACATTTTCGAGCCTTTCTACACCACCAAGGGTGCCAGCGGCTCGGGCCTCGGCCTCTGGATCTCGCACACTCTGGCCCAGCGTCATGGGGGAGCTCTCCAGGTGCGCTCACGCCAGCATCGGCTGGATGATGTTGCGCAGAGCGGCACCACCTTTTCCCTGTTCCTGCCGGATGTTCCGGCTGGCACCACGCCGGATGTGCTTGCGCAAGCTGCCTAGCTTCCAAGTGATAAGTGGCCCGCGTGTCGTTTCCGATGCATGGGTGAAGAGCCGACACCTTGCCGGCCAAAACAAAGCCGCTGCGAGCGAGTCCGGTACTATGAAATTAGCAGCTCGCCCGCGCGAGACACACCTTCAAATTTCATTCGCAACAGGAGTTTCATGCAGCAGCGCACGTTTTCTATCATCAAGCCGGACGCGGTAAAGAGCGGTCACACCGGTGCCATTCTCGCCGAAATTGAGAAGGCCGGCTTCAAGATCGTCAGCATCAAGCGTATGTCGCTCACCGTGGAGCAGGCAAAAGGCTTTTACCATGTGCATGCGGAGCGGCCCTTTTTCGGCGCACTGACCAACTTCATGGCCTCTGGACCAATCTTTCCCATGGTGCTGGAGAAGGACAACGCCATCGCTGATCTGCGGAAGCTCATGGGTGCCACCAATCCCGCCAATGCCGAAGAGGGCACCATCCGCAAGCAGTTTGCGGAGTCCATTGAAGCCAATGCAATTCATGGCTCTGACGCGGAAGACACGGCCGCCTTTGAGATTGGCTACTTCTTCGCCGGCTACGAACTCCAGTAAGCGTATCGGTTCTTTGTAGTAGCACAAGCCGGGGTCCCCCATTTCTTTCGCAGCTCTCTCGCGAAAGCGTGGGTCCCCCGGTGCACTCGCGCCTTCAACTTGTGAGGCACAGTGGCTGCCGCCAACCAGCACCGTCATCTCAAAGTATCCTGAAGGGGACGCAATGCTGACCTTTCCCCGAAGCTCTCGCCGTACCATCCTCTCCCCTCTGCTCCTCGCCGCCTTCTCTGCCATCGTTGCGGCACAGTCCGACCCATTCACGCCCACGCGCTTTTCCGCGGACACGCCGGAGACTCGCCCCCTGACCGGCACTGATGCGCCCCTTGGGACAACTCCGTCGCTGCCCCGCACCTTTCCTGTTACGTTTTCCCGCGACCCGGCGCAGCCCTCCATTGACAGCGACCAGACGGGCTCGACATTTGTGCCCATGGATAGCTGGGTGTACCCCGCGCTCGAACGCCTGAATGCTTTGGGCGTCATACCGTCACAGAGCGTCGGCATCCGCCCATGGACGCGCCAGGAGTGCCGCCGCCAGTTGCGCGAGGCGGAAGACACTCTGCATGATTTTGCCAGTCTGGATACCCAACTGGACGGCGGTGCCCGCCAGGAAGCGATGCGCCTGCTGCCGGAGCTTGAGTACGAACTTCGTGAGCCAAATGGCACGGCAACAGCTGTTCTGGAATCCGTTTATTTGCGTGCGGGAACCATCGCCGGACCGGCGCTTACCGACGGCTACCACTTCGGCCAGACCTGGTGGAACGATTACGGCCGACCGCTGGGTCGAGGTACAAGCGTGATTGGCGGCGTGAGTGCACGGGCCGTAAGCGGCCGTTATTTTCTCTATGCACGCGAGGAATTCCAGACTGACCCGGGCGTGCCCGCGCTCACGGCCTCTCGCGCCGCCTTCTTTAACCAGCTTGATAACGTGAACTTCGGTTCGGAGCCACCCAACCCCTTTCCGCTGACGCCGGCACGCGGGGCTTACGTGCGTGGCCGGCCCCTTGGCCTGTCGGCCGGCGTTGCCTTTGCCGGGGCCTCACTCTCTTTTGGAAAGCAGGAACTCTACTGGGGACCCACCACCATGGGTCCACTTTCCTTTTCAATAAACGCGGAGCCCACCTATAACCTGCGGCTGAACTATACGAGGCCTCACCCATTTCCGCTTGTGCCGCGGCTGGGGAGCTACCGGCTCGATATCGTGATCGGCAAGCTGTCCGGTCATGCTTACCCGGCGCGTCCGTACTTCAACGGCCAGAAGATCAGCCTCAACTTCGGCAAGTACCTGGAGCTCGGCTTTACCCGCTGGTCCTTGCTCTTTGGCGTAGGCCACCCGATGACCCTCGGGAATCTGGGACGGAATTTCGTGAGCACATCGTCCACCGGCACGAATTTCTTGTACGGCGACCGAGCGGACCCGGGCGATCGCAAGAGCGGCTTCGATTTTCGCCTGCACCTGCCTGGGCCGGCCAGCAGCGTGACCCTTTACGCCGACGCGTACTCCGACGACGACCTGAATCCCGCCGATGCGCCTCGCCGCGCGGTGTGGCATCCCGGCGTTTATCTGGCAAGGCTCCCCGGCCTGCCGCATGCCGATCTGCGTTTCGAAATGGCCAGCAGTCAGGAACTGGCTCGCGATGAGGGCGGCACCCGCGTCTTCATTAACAATCAGTATCGCGACGGCAACACCAACAAGGGTTTTCTGCTGGGCAACGCTGTTGGCCGTGACGCCCGCGCGTTTGAGGGCCGCGCCGGCTACTGGTTCAGCCCGCGCACCCGCGTGGAAGCCGGGTATCGGCAAAACAAGATCAGCCAGGTATTCCTGCCCGCAGGCGGCACCATCTCCGACGGCTTCGTGAATGCGAGCCTGGGCTTCCGCCCGGATTGGGCAATCCAGACCTTTGTGCAGTACGAACGCTTCCTGATCCCCTCAGACCTGACCGGACGCCAGAGCAACACCAGCGCCCGACTGCAAATCACCTGGACGCCGCACAAAAACCAGTAGAAGCTACGCGAGCAAACATAAAGGAACCCATGTCTGATTAGGAGACATGGGACTTTTCGAAACACTCGACGGAACGCTCGCTATCTCGTGAAGGCATACAGCGAAGCGGCCGTGATTCCGAAGGATGACAGGATCGAAGTGTAATCCGCAAACTGCCGGATGGCTGATGGTTTGATCAGCTTCTCCGGAACGACAATGGCGTCACCGGGGTTGATCCGGGCGATATCGAAGTGATTGCTCAGTACGCCTCTCGCTCTCTCCCGGCTGAAGACCGAACCGTCCGCGCGAATGATAAAGGCGTGGCTGGAATCAGCAATCCGGTTCGGCTTGCCGGCGAGGGAGATGTAGTCCTCAAGCCGCCGCTTCGGTTGGTATAGAAAAACATTCTGCCCGTAAACCGCACCGATGACGCTGACCGTGCTGGGCCGCGATGGGATGCGGAAGACGTCGCCGTTCTCCAGCGCGAGTTTCGGGATGGTGTCCGCTGTTGTGTTCTCCGGGATGAATTCCAGCACAATGCGGCCGGTAGCCCGCATCTGACGCAGTTGTGCGATCAGGTTCTGCTGCTGCGCCAGCGCATTCGGATCCAGAACATTGTTATTTGCTGCCCTGACCGCCGAGGCCCGCTCCATATCCGTGTTCAGGGTGGAGATATATTCATCCAGCCGCTGCTGCTGGAAGACCCGCGCGGACTCCCGCAGAAAACTGCTGCCGTAGAGATATGCACTTTGCGTTAACCCGCCCGCACGGCTCACCAGTTGATCCAGGGTCTCGCCTGGCTGCACGCTGTACACACCCGCACTGGCGAACTCGCCTTCCAGGCGGACATACTTCGTCTGCTGCGCCTGCGATACGGGAATATCCGCCTGAGAGAGAATGGTCACGACATCTCCCGGCTGCAGTTCCAAATCCTGGGTGGCATCGTGGTCCTGCACCAGCCTGCCAAGATGAAAGGGGAGCAACGAGCCTTTCAGCGTGTCCGGTGAGAGCCGCTCGATGACCGCGTAGGACCAATCAATCTCCGCAGCCGGAATCTCGATCCGGTTCTGGAGCTGCCGCGTTTCCAGGCCGTTGCTTCCCTGGTAGCCGGAGGCTTCCTGCTGCGATTGAGAGTTGGTTACTCCGGGTGTCGCCGGCAGAGTGCCACGTGCGGCTGCGCCTCCGTTTTGGAGAAGCGATGGATTTGCAGTGCTGGTTGCGGTGGGCGGCAGTTGCGTATTTTGCAGGGCCAGGGCTGCCGCGCTGCTCCGCCCCGCCTGGGCGTTTGCGCTTGTCTGATTCTCCGGGTAATTTTGCCCAGTGTTTCCGTATCCGTTCTGGCTTCGCGTGCCGTAACTGCCGTACTGCGGCAACGGCTCAAAAAGAGGAACAGGAATCCCGAGCCGGTTGCGCTCCTGCCAGTAATCGCGTGTGAGCAGCGACGTGCGCTCCGGAATGATTTCGCTGAGACGCATGCCCGCATGCCAGGGGAAGCGTCCCGGATTGGCAAGATTGCCACGGATCGTTACCGATTGCTGGTATCCCGGGCTGATGTGGTTGACGAACAAAACATCGCCATCCCGCAACGTGGTCGTCTTCGCCTCGGAGGCGATGGAAATCGTCAGTGCCTTGCGCTGGCGGTCCGTGTCGATCCGCTCGAGCCTAAGCCGGTCATCTGACGCGGTGGGCGCGTACCCGCCCGCGTACTCCAGCAGGTCCGCGACGCTGGCCGCGGCAGCCAACTCGTAAATCGCCGGGTGCCGCACACTGCCGGCCAGTGCCACCTCAGCACCTGCGGGAGGAATGAAGATTGTGTCGTTCTGCTCCAGCTTTACGTCTTTCGACTTGTCGCCGCGCAGCAGCAGGTCGTACAAGTCGAACGACGTGGCGGGCTGGCCGGCTCGCCGGATCTGAATGTTCCGCAGGGAACCTTGCACATTCGGACCGCCGGAAACAAACAGCGCGTTCAATACGGTGCTCAGCGCACTGATGGTGTAAGCACCCGGCCGCCGGGCTTCGCCAACGATATACACCTGAATTGACCGCAGCCGGCCTACCGTGACCGACAACTGATAGTTGCGGTAGATGCGCGAGATCGCCGTGTCCAACTGCCGTTGCAATTGGTCATACCGCAGCCCGGCAACCTGAATCGATCCGACACGGGGAATGTAGATGGCGCCGGTTGGGTCCACTGTCAACTGGCTGTTAAAGGACAGCGGCCCCCAAAGCCGTACCAGCAGCTGGTCTCCCGGCCCGATCACGTAATCGCTGGTGACCGGAATCTGATCGGCCGGCGCAAAAGTCGACGGTGCCCGCTGAAAGAGATCACGCCCGAAGATCGGCAGAAACTCGCCAGTGGAAGTTCGGGCGAGCCGCTGAAAGTCAGTGACGGGGTCGGGCGGGAAGAAGTCGCCGGCGCGATTGGCACTCCCGTTTGCCCGGTTCGGATTGCTTCCCGCGTTGTCTACATAGGGCTGCGTGTCAGAGCTTTGCAACCGCTGAGCCGTAGCCTGGTCCAACCCCGACATACCCGGGGCGCCGGCCGGTTCGCCACCCTGCTGCACCTGGTCCGGCGGGCGGCAGAGCGAGGTCGCGGCAACAGCGGGATCGGAACAATCCACCTGCGCCGCACCTGCGGAACCGCTCCCGGAGCTCTGCGCCGTGGCGGCCAAACTGCATAGGGCGGTGAGCAGCAGTGCCGCCAATGTCGCCGTGCAAGCCTGAACACTTGAACCTGAAAGTCTTCCCTGTGAAGGTCTTTGCTGCTGCCCTGCTGTGATGTTCAAAAAGACGTTCCGGGAGGACTGCTTCATGCGACTGCCTGCTTCTGCCTTTGCCATCGATTGCTCGTGTTTCACGATAGCAGAGTGGATGGTGCGCATTACATCGCGGGGGACGCCCATGTCCCGCTCGCGCGGCATGGGCATCCAGAAACCGCCATCCGCAGATTTGCTTTAGAACTCCAGCCGCATGGACACCTGCCCCGTCCGATTCCCCCCGAAATCGGATCCGCGCGACTGCGTGATCTGCCCAAAGCTCGGTTGCGTCAGGTCCAGTTGAGGATCGGCCAGATTTGTATGGTTCAGGATGTTGGTGAAGGTTCCCTCTGCCCGCAGGTGAATCCGTTCTGTGATCGGAAACTGTTTACTCAACCCCGAGGACAGCGTGACCGTACCTGGCCCAATCAGGTCGCCAACGGCTTCCGTGCCAAAGCGCCCGATCGGCAAGGAGCCAACGCCCACTTTGCAATTGCCATTCTGGATATCGGCGTAGCTGCCGCCACCCGGGCAGGCAAATGCACCCCTGTTGAACCACTGGTTGCGGTTATGGCGGCTCGTGTTCCCGTTTGCGATCCGGTCTGGCCGTGGTGCCGCGCCACCCACATAAGTGTTGGCACCTGTACCGGATGGATCAATGGCGTTGGGCGGCAGATACGCCGTGATGAACGGCCCGGTCTGCCAGAGAAAGATATTGCTCAGCTGCCAGCCGCCAACCGCAAAGTCGGCAAAGTGGTTCATGCCGCCGCCGAAGTGCTTGCCGCGTCCGACCGGCAGTTCGGCGATGCCCGTGGCCAGAAAGCGGTGCCGCCGCGTACCCGCCACATTGCCGTAATCCTGACGAACATTGGTGCTGTCGGTCGGGCTATAGCCACCCTGCTCGTCCACAAAGCCCGCAGAGCTGAAGTTTACCTGGCTGCCCTGGTTGTCGGAGAGATTCTTCGCGAAGGTATAGGTCGCGTCGAAGGACAAGCCGTTCGAAAGACGCCGCGTCAATTCGCCCTGCACTGACTTGTAGTCCGCATCGGCTGAAGTTTTGCGGTCGGTGATCTGATAAAAGTTCGGAAACGGAATCTCCGCCGTGGTCGCCTGGGCCGCTGTGCGCGTTGTGGAGCGCGGCAACTGGTTGTACTGCGGCTGCCACACCAGGTGCGTGGTGTGCAGACCGACGTACGAAACACGCGCCCCGATGTTGTGTCCAAAGTCGTGGTCGATCGAGAGATTTGTCTGGAGTGAATAAGGGTCGTGCCAATTCGTATCCACGGCGCTGTAGAAGTAGCTGGTCCCTGGCTGGGAAACAAACTGATTGTTCGCGCTTGTACCCGGAAATGAGAATGTGGGCGCGACAAACTGCCCCGGTGCCGCGGTCGCGGTGTTGGAACCGGAGGAATAGAGATTCGTAAAGCTCTGAAAGTTCTGCTGCAACGTCTGAGCGACCGCGTAGAACAGGCCGCCGGTAGTGGTGATGTTGTAGTACCCCACCCCGCCGCGCAGCGCCGTTCGTTCATTGCCGAAGACACGGTAGGCAAAGCCCAGCCGCGGCTCGAAACGCAGCTTGGGGGTCTGGCGCAATCCCAGCGGGAGACCCGCCTGCGAGGTGCTCACCACGGGTGTGCACGGTACGCCGGCAATGGCGTTGGTTGGGTAGGGCTGGTTGACGCCTGTCGTTGGGCAGGCATTTACATTTGCAAGTAACTGAGCATCAAGCGTCCCCTGCGCGCCGGTGGGATAAATCAGCTTGCCCGTGCGCGGAGTTGACGGGTCAAAGTTGCCGGCATACCCGCCGGCCGCCACCAACGCCGGATGCAGTTCGTACCGCAGACCGAAGTTCAGCGTTAGATTCGGTGTTGCCTTCCAGTCATCCTGGCCGTAGAACGCAAAGGCGTTGGCGCTGCCGTCGTTGTCCCGCTTCAGCGTGTTGCCCTGACTCAGGTACGGCACGCCTACCAGGAAGTCCGCAAACTGGTTCCCTGTCGCCGTTGTGTTTGGGTCGAAGTAAAAGTTGCCGTAGTTGATGGACGGCGTGGACGCGCCCGCCTGCGAGTGCGCCAGCACATGCCGGACGTCAAGGCCGACCCGCACCGTGTGCGTTCCCAGCTGCAGCGTAACGTTGTCGACATACTGGTACAGGTGTGACGCCTCGTCATAGCCGAGACGCGAGCCGATGGACTGCACCGGATCGATGCCGCCGTTGAAGTTCAGGTGCGGCAGCCCATTAAAAAACGCCGGCGTCTGCTGCACATTCAGGCCCGTGCTCCTGGTAAAGGCCTGGCCATCAAACGGGTTTGTGTTGCCGTCCTGCTCCAGCGTGAAACCAAAGCGGAACTCATTGGCAATGCGCGGCGTCACAGCGTAGTTCACGCTGCTTGCAAAAATGCGGTAGTGTGCAAACGCGGTCGAGTTGGGCAGCAGCAGATCCGCCGGCTGCACCTGGCCGATATTCTTGAAGGTGTACCGTCCAAAGGCGCTCAGCTTCTGGCTGAATGCCTGGTCGATGCGCGCGTCGAACTGATTGGAGTTGATGTCGTCGCGGCGAGTGCTGCTGTAGTTAAAGGTGTCCTTCGCGATGGCGTCATTCAAGGAAAGCTGCGGATCGACGTTGGGATCGGGATAGAGCGCCAGAAACGGCGCGGAACTTGGATTTACCGGGACCTGATTGCCCGGATAAGGCGCACCTGTAAACGGGTTCTGCAGGTTCTTTGTCGGCTCCTGGGAGAAGTCGCCCGCCTTCATGCGTACCGTGGGCACAGCCGCGTGCAGGATATACGACTGCGGATACCGCAGCCCCTCATACGTGCCGAAGAAGAAGGTCTTGTCGTGGCCGTTGTACAGATGTGGGATGACCACGGGACCGCCCACCGTTCCGCCGAAGTCATTGGCCACCTTCTTCGGCTTGCTCGGGTTGGCGCCCTGGTACGGCACCGCGTCAAAGGCCGAATTCTGGAAGTACCAGAAGGCCGATCCGTGCAGCACGCTGCCGCCGGCCTTGGTCACCGTGGTGATCTCGCCCGGCTGACCGAACTCGGCATTGTTGTTCACGCCGTCCACGCGGATTTCAGAAATCGATTCCGCCGAGGGAAAGGCATCGTTCTGCACGTTGTTGCTGGTCTGGTTCTGCGCGGAGATGCCATCCACCGTGGTTTCTGTCTGTGATGGCAATCCACCCTGCAGCGAGAAACGTGAACCAGGCGCGGGGTGGGTGCTGGGCGTCGGTGGGGATGCCGCGTTGTCCGCCTGGACACCTGGCAAGGTCTGGACGACGTTCAGGGGTGACGTGGAGCCCGCGCCCCGATAATTTGCCGGCAGATCCAGCACCGCGCGAGGTGTGAGTGAAGCGGAGATTTCGGCGTTTTCCGTATTGATGGTGCCGGCGTCGCTCGCGTTGACGGTGACAGTTTCATTGCCGGCGGAAACGTTCAGCGTCACGTCAAGGCGCAGTTGCTGCCTTGCGATCAGTTCAACGGAGGTTGCCGTTGCGGTGGAAAAGCCAGTTGCGGAGGTGGTGACGTCATATTTGCCGGCTTCCACGTTCAGAGCTGTGTAGTTGCCCTGGGCGTCGCTGGTCGCCGTGCGGTCGGTGTTGGTCTCCGTGCGATGCAAGCGGACGGTTGCGTTTGGCACCGCCGCACCGGTTGCGTCATGCACCTGACCGGAAACGCTACCCAGCACCGACTGTGCAAAAGCGTTCAGGCCGGCGCCGAAGAGGAAGAGTAAAAACAACAGCGTCTTTGGACGCGCAAGGATCTGCAATAGAGGAGTACGGGGTGATGTCATGTTGGCCTCAAAAAGAATGAATGTAAGAAGGAAAGCCCAGGAATAACTTCGGGGTCACTTGGCGGTGACCGGTGTAAAGAGATGCAGCGCATGCACCTGGCCGGTTCCGGCTGCCCGTCGCAGGCGCCACTGCCAGCACACCGCAAGGAAAACCGCGGTCAGCATGGAAGCAATCGCACGGCCGATCCACAAGCCGCGCAATCCGCCGCCCAGGGGAAAGGCGAGCAGGTAGGCAAGCGGCATGCCGATCATCCAGTTGCAGACGATACTCACAGCCATGGGGGAACGTGTGTCGCCGAGCCCTGTCAAGGACGCTGAAAGAAACACAAAGGTCGCATCGCCCAGCAGCTGAAATCCGCAGATGACGGTGAGCGGCGCTGCAGCCCATGCGACCCCTGGATCGTTCGTGTAAAGGCTGGTCCAGAAATGACCGAACAACCCAAACAGCAAACCTGCCACGGCAATGAAGCTCAGCCCCAGCGTCATGGCGACATTGTTGGCGCGCCGCACCTGCTTCAGGTCATCACGGCCCGCAGCCTGGCCCACCCGGATCATGGCAGCGTAAGACAGTCCCTGCGGCACCATGTAGATGAATGCCGTAAGGTCAAGAACAACCTGATGCGCGGCCAGCAGTTGCGTTCCGAAACCGACGCACATGAGAGACAGGCATGTGGCGGTGCCCAGCTCGGTTGAGTATTCCAGTCCACTCGGCCAGCCGATTCGCAGCAGCGCCTTTAATCGCGGCCAGTCCGGCTTGACAAGTGCCAGCGTGGGCCGTTGACCACTTTCACGCAAGGTCATATACATGCCCACCAGCAGCAGCAGCAGCATCCAAACCCGCACGATGCAGGTACCCCAACCGGAGCCGGCAATGCCCATCGCGCGAACACCGAAATGACCAAAGAGAAAGGCGTAGTCACCCAGCCAGTTGACCAGGCTTGCCGTGATGAGCGAAGCAGAGATCAGCACCACACGATTGATTGATTGCAGGTACCGCCGGAACGCCATGTACAACATCAGCGGTCCGGTACCCCACACAAGGGCCGACAGGTACCGGTGTGTCTCTGCCACCACCTCCGGCGGCGTCTGGAAGACCGGCAAGAGGCGAATTGATCCCATGGTGAGCGCCATGATCACGGGCGTACCCAGCAGGACGATCCACATGGACTGGCCAAGCATCCGCAGTCCCTCTTCGCGGTCGCCGCGCCCGTATGCCTGCGAGACAAAAGTTTCCAGGCCGTTCATGAGATAGATCATGAAGAAAGCAATGGCGTAATAAATCGTATTTCCCAGGGAAGAGGCCGCAATGGAAAGTGCGGAGTGGGGCAGCCGCCCGATCATGAGGGCATCCACGATGTACGTGGACATCCAACCCAATTCACCCAACGCCAGCGGCCCGCCGATCTTCAGCGTTGCCCTTACCTCGTCGTTTGTGGAGGACTGTCTGGAAGGCGGTCGGGCTGCTGGACCAGAAAGAAACCCGGCCCCGCGGTGAAACGATATGTCAGCTGTTCCCATCTGCTGGCGTAAAGCGATAGATGCGGATGACCCCCACTGCGGCCACCGCTACGTGTGTCTTATGAAAACTTTTGTGACAGGACACGATTGCGCGAACATTCACAAACCGATTTCGTCCATCGCCGACCGGAGTTGATCTATCTGCGCTTCTGCTTTTTTGTGAGGAGCTTTTGCGGAACCGCCGCCGCCATGGCTTCATACCCCTCATCGGACGGGTGCAGGTGGTCGCCGGAGTCGTATTTCCCCAGCATGTGGCCCGGATTCTTCGGATCCTCGAGCGCCCTGTCGAAGTCGAAGACACCGTCGAAAACTGTATTTCCGCGTAGAAAAACGTTCACCTGCTGCCGGATGGCTTCGCCCTCCGGTGTGTAGTAGCCCGCCCCCTGATATGGAGTCAGGGTGCCGGCAAAGACGCGTAGGCCACGCTCGTGCGCCCGCCGGGCGAGTTCGCTTTGTGCGGCGATGATCTGCTCCGCCGTTACGCCGATGCCGCGATGACTGCCGATATCGTTGATGCCTTCCATAATCACGACGAACTTTGCCCCTGACTGCGAGAGCACATCGCGTTCAAAACGGTCGGCCGCCTTCGGTCCGTATCCTTCTTCCAGCAGCTTGTTTCCGCCGATGCCTGCGTTCAGCACACTCACGGGTGGTGTCCTTTTGGGAATGCTGAAAAGGCCGGCCAACTGGTCCGGCC
>CAXTRR010000005.1:46355-117432 GCA_964246795.1 uncultured Terriglobus sp.
CCGCCGGGGGGGGCGTTTTGTGGCCTCGCCAAACCCGCCCCCCCCCGGGGCCCCCCCAGCGCCGGGTCGTCTCCGTGGTCGATCCTGCCCCATCGGTGATGGAGTCTCCAAAGCAAACCAGCGCCCCGTCTTTCTTGCCGCGGTCCACCTCAACATCTTTCAGGAAGAAGAAGGAGCTGCGTTGGGCCAGCAGCAGCTCTGAACGGCCGCCGGGCAGCCGCTGCGCGCCGGGCTGCGTGACGGCCGCCACCACTTCCCGATCCCCCGGTGCAGCGGAAAGTGCCGCCGTCAAATTGGGCCGGGTCAGGTTTGGCGGAGGTACGGTGGGAGGGGCAAACTCCACCGCGGCGGTCTGGTCGCCTGCCGCGAAAAATGCGGTGGACTTGGCATCCGCATGATAGGTAAAGGTGGGCAGGCTCTGCGGTGGGATGACCATGGAAATCACCAGGTCGGAATAGATCGGCACAGGCCCACTGGAGACGATGGCTTTCAACGCATCGCTCGCCAGAAAGCCGCCCGCCGGAATGGTCACGGAGGGCTGGCCCCCAAACAGCAGCACATGATCGGTCTCCGGCGTGATCTTTGACGCCGCCGCCAAAAACGCAACGTGCACCGGACCGATGGTCAGGGGAGCTGTACCGAATTCATTGGAAAACCGAACGCGGAACTGCTTTCCTGCGTAGGACAGGTGGACCGTCTGCCGGATCGTCACCGGGCTGTCTCCCAGGTGTGTATCCGCCTGAAGCTTTGCGGTCTTTTCGGCCTCCATGGGCACGTTTGCGGTCGTCCACGCACCCAGCCACTTGCCCTTCCGCGCATCTTTGTCCTGCGCACAACCGGGAAGCGAAAGACTCAGTAGAAGGAGCAGGGAAAGCGGCAGACGCATGGCGCAAGTGTAGAGCAAGGCACGCCCGCAAGCCGGGTGCCCGCCGGTCCGTGAATCCCGACTGGAGCAACAAGCGGGTAGCCAATGCTCAAGGAAAGCTCCAGTCCAGAGTGAAGGAACCGGCTTTTCGATTGGATCCTGCCCTTTGAAGCTACGCACCCCTTAAAAGCCACGCACCCCTTGAAAGCTACGCACCCCTTAAGCAGGAAGCAGGTTTCTCCACTACTAAGGACGATACTGCCGTCCTTCTCCGGTCGAAATGACAACTTCCGGGTGCGGCGGCCACATGTTTTTAGAGCAAGGCGCGGTGAAGGCCACACAACACAGGGAGCAAGCTGACGCAGGGAGCAAGCTGACGCAGGTAAAACGATTCAACAGAGGGAACCAATTCCGTTCGCACTCCGTACTACAGCAAATGGGAACGATGAACATGACGCTCTCGCCGATGGAGGCCGCTGCCGGGCTGGTACCCGCTTTCCGTCTGCTGGAAAAGACTCCCGCGACGAGACTTCGCGGTACACTTCCTTCACTCGGGAGTCTTCCACGGCGTTCAACGGAGATTGCGACAGGGGTTGCGACGGGAATCGCGAAAGGGATTGCGACGGGGATCGCCAGAGGGATCGCCAATCAAACCCGCAATCAGAACGA
Organism: uncultured Terriglobus sp.; assembly: GCA_964246795.1. Classification (GTDB taxonomy): domain Bacteria; phylum Acidobacteriota; class Terriglobia; order Terriglobales; family Acidobacteriaceae; genus Terriglobus. Next base: position 47,890 of record CAXTRR010000005.1, read on the forward strand.
GGCGTCCGTGCTCCGCAACCTGAACGATCCGGCGTGGAGCACCAGCCAGTCTGCGGCGGCATCTCCAGTCGCGTTTCCCATCGATCCTGCGCGGGCCGCGGAGCAGGAAAGGCTCCGGGTGCTGGTCGGTCACTGCCTTTCCGGAGATCCCGCAGCCTGGCAGCAGCTAGTCACGAACCAACACCGCCGCATTTACGGCATCTGCTACCGCTTTACCGGCTCCCCGTCCGACGCCGAGGACCTGACGCAGGAAGCTTTTTTGAAGCTTTACCGCGCGCTGGGCAGCTTCGATCCGGCCAAGGGCGGCTTCCAAACCTGGATCACGACACTCACCCGCAACCTGCTGGTGGACCATTTCCGCCGCACACGCCAAGACCGCGCCACCGACTCGCTGGATGTGACCGTCAGCGGCGAGGAGGACGGGCCGACCCGTGCAGAGCAGTTGCCGGATACGCGCCGCACCCAGCATGACCAGATTGCCCAGCTGCAGCTGCGTGCGCACATTCAGCACGCCCTGCAGCAGGTCTCGCCGGAGCTGCGGGAAGCCGTGATCCTTCGCGACCTGCAGGAGATGGACTACAAGGAGATCGCCGCCGTGCTGCGCGTGCCTGAGGGTACCGTGAAAAGCCGCATCAGCCGCGGCCGGGGGGAGCTTGCCCGCATTCTGCAACGCGACGGCACCCATGGCGGCACCGAAGGGAGGGCCAGCTGATGAACGACAACATGCTGAAACCCGCCGCACGCACCGTGATCAACAGCCGCCTGACCTGCGCCCAGTGCGAACGCATGATCCTGGACGCCATGGAGGACACGCTCGGACCGGAGGACCGTACCCAGTTCGATCTCCACGTGGCCGCCTGCCCGGATTGCAGCCGCGCCATGGCCGATGCGCAGCGCGGCGTGGCCTGGCTGGAGGTGCTGCAGGCCGCACCGCCCGAACCGCCGGGTGAGCTGCTCGAGCGCATCCTTGCGCAAACTTCCGGTGACGCGCTCACGGCTCTTCCCCTGCGGCCGCGCAATGAGCCGCTGCTGGCTTACGGCAGCGCTGTCCTGCCCGGCGGCCAGGCCGGCTTTGCACCCGGTGCCATGGCACAGTTCGCTCCTCTTCCTCGGGAACGCAACTGGTTGTCACGCCTGCTCTCGGCAGTCATGCAGCCGCGTTTTGCCATGACCACCGCCATGGCCTTTTTCTCCATCGCCATCACCATGAATTTGACTGGTGTCAGCCTGCGTGATCTGCATGGCAGCAGCTTGAAGCCGGCAAATGTGCGCCACAGCTTCTGGACAGCCAATGCGCGGGTCGTGCGGTATTACGAAAATTTGCGCGTCGTGTATGAGCTGGAATCGCGCGTCCGGGAGCTCCAGCGCAATACGGACGACAGCGGCTTCCTCCGCCGGAATGCTCCGGATCAGTCACCGAATAGTTCACCGGATCCAGCGCAGAAGCCAGCCGGAGAAGAGCCGGGGAGTCCACAGCGCCCGGAGAGCAGCCCGGTTCAGCCGGGAAAGGCAGGGGCGGCTCCGTCGCACGGCGCTGCCGGCAGTGGCAAATCCAGTTCTGCCCCGTCACCCGGCTCGGACCGGCCAAGGGAGGTCCGTACGATCGGAACCGCGCTTGTGCTCGCAGCATGTCCGGATGGCCTGGCGGGTTTCCGGCCACAAGCGCCTGACATCCAGCAGGCTTTCGCTGCCGAGGCGAAAGCTTCCACGCTGGCCCAACTCTTGCCGGAAAGTTCTTCGCTTTCCGCCATTCCATCGCCCGCAGCCAAATCGCGCGAAGAAGGAGCCCTCGCATGAACGAGAACCCGAACTACCCCACACACGACCCGCGCACGGGCATCGGAGCACCAGGCGAGGTCCCCGGCTATGGCGAACCCGCCGTCCAGCCCGGCCCGGGCGGCCCCACTGCGGCGGGAGCAGGCCCCTTTGCTTCAGGAACAGGACCATCCGGAGCGGGAGCGGGAGCGGGAGCGGGAGCGGGACCGGCCGACACGGGCGCTCCGTACACCACCAATGCGCCTTACGGTCAGGGCGCTCCGGGCGGTCCAGGTTATGGCTATGCACCGATACCGCCACCGGCCGGGGTACACAATCCAGCCCTTGCCTGTGTGCTCGGCTTCATTCCGGGCGTGGGTGCCATGTACAACGGGCAGTTTGCCAAAGGCCTGGCGCACATTGTGATCTTTGCGGTCCTTATCTCGCTCGCGAATAACATCAGCGGCCTCTTTGGCCTGTTAATCGCGGGGTGGTTGGCCTACATGGTCTTTGACGCCTACCAGACCGCACGAGCCCGCCGCGACGGTCTGGTCGCGCCCGATCCCTTCGGCCTGAACAACATTGGGGAGCGGCTGGGCCTTGGTCACGGGCCAAATTGGAACGACTTTGTCGCCAGGCCGGCACCCGGCACGCCGTCTGCCGGTCCACAAGCACCAGGGGGCAACGCCAACTACAGCGCTGCTCCTTTTACCGAGACACCACCACAGTACGGCAGCCCTCTTCACAACTCGCAGGGCCCCAATTTCCGGTATGAGGCTGATAGAGCTGCCACGGGATACCAGAGCGCGGATTTCCGTTACGAGACCAGCGCAGCCGGAACCTTCTATCAAGACCCGAATGTCAGCTATGTGACCGGCGCCTATGCAAATCCGGCTGCAAATCCCGCCTATACCGCTGGCGGTCCAGGCTACGGTGCCATGCCCAACCCATTCAGCGGGCCTTATGCGGGAGCGTACGCTCCGCCCATACCCGGTGCCATTCCGCCACCCGACCCGGCCGCGGCCACTCGTTCTTCCGGCCTGCCCACGGGAGCCATTGTTCTGATCGGCCTGGGCGTGCTCGCCCTGATCAGCACGCTGGGACACGAGTACTTCTGGCCCTCCCGCTTCATCGGCGGACTTGCCCTGATGCTGGTTGGTGGAGCGCTCGTCTTCCGCCGTCTGCAGGAAGCTCAGCGCCTGTACCCGTCCAACACCGCCGCCGCCAGCTGGTTCAGCATCCGGAACAGCAAAGGCGGAGTGTTCGTGGCCGCTGTCGGCATTCTGTTTCTGCTGAGTGCGTCCCACTGGCACGCCTGGTTCAATGGCTGGCCGTACCTGCTGATCCTGCTGGGCCTGTACCAGATTGCAGAACGTGCCGCCTACAACCGCATGGCCGCGGAAACGGCCAGTGCAACCGCTGCCGCAACGGCCTACCCAGCCCCGGCCGCTGCAGCAACCGCCGGCGATCCTGGCCCGGCGACACAGCCCACCCGCGGAACGGGAAGTCTCTCCATCACGCCGCGCCGGGACTCCATCAACAACGACGAGGAAGGACGATAGCCATGGCCACCACACCGCCGCCGCCGCCCGGCTTCGATCCCGCGCAGCCCTTTGATCCCACGCAGCCTTTTAATCCCACGAACCGCAACGATCCCCGCTATGATCCCCGGCGCGACCCCAGCAACGACCCACGCTGGCAACGCGATCAGGCGCGAGCCTGGCAGCGCGCTCAGAAAGCCCAGGCCGACGCCTGGCGCAATCAGCAACGCTTTTCCAAAGAACAGCGCAAGGCTTACGAACGGCAGATGCTGCTGCAGGCCAAGCAGACACGTGCCTTGAGCCGTGTACAGGACGTTCCGTCGTTCATCGGGCCGCTGCTGCTCATCGGTGTCGGGATCATTGCCCTGCTGATTCACCGCGGACGCCTGGACTGGCCCGCGTTGCTCTTCTGGTACAGCCGCTGGTGGCCGGTGCTGCTCATCGCCATTGGCGTGCTGCGGCTGGTGGAGTGGGGCATCGACCGTGCCACGCGCAGCAGCGGTGGCGCGCCCGTCCGCTACCGTGTTGGCGGAGGTGTCGTCTTCCTGGTGATCGTGCTTTCAGTCCTTGGTCTTGCCGCGCAGCATGGGATACACCATGATGGCCAGGCCTGGTTTCTCGGCTGGAACAACAACGACCTGAACAAACTTTTTGGCACGCGCCATGAAGAGGACAGCCCTGCCGTCACCCGTGCGCTGGCACCTGCGGGAACGCTTTACATCGAGAGCGGCCACGGCGACATCACCGTAACAGGCACCAGCGACGATGGCCAGCTCCACCTCACCACGCACAAGACAGTCTTTACCAGCTCTGACGACAATGCCCGCGAGCGCTTCAACAGCGTGGAGCCGCAGTTCACCGGCACAGCCGACTCGCTCACCCTGCGCTCCGCCGGTAGCGGCAACGATCAGGCCGACCTGACTCTGCTCGTGCCCAGCGGCGTTCATGTCAACCTGACCGCCAACCATGGCGACGTGCACGCCACAAACCTGAAAGCTCCGGTCAACCTGACCGCCAATCATGGCGATCTTGAGATTGCCGCGATCACGGGGACCGTCTCCGCCCATGCCAACGGCCGGCACGGCTCGCTTACCATGCACAGCATCAGCGGCGCGGTGGATGTGCAGGGCAGCGGTGACGAACTGAACCTCTTCGACATCAGCGGGCGCGTCCAGGTGCATGGCGACTTTTTCGGCGGTGGGCGGCTGCAGCACATCACCGGCCCGGTCGACTTCCAGTCGGAGCGCATCACCTTTGCGGTTGCGTCACTGGATGGTGAGGCGAGCTTTGACGATCATGATGAGTTCAACGCCAGCGGCGCGGCCGGCCCCATGACGCTGCGCACCCGCAGCCGCGACATTACCCTTTCCCGCATTGCCGGGGAGGTTTCCATTACCAACAACCACGGCAAGGTTGAACTTATCTCCGTTCCGCCGAGCGGCAACATCACCATCGACAACCACCAGGGTGACGTGGAGCTCACCCTGCCCACCAGCACCCGATTCAGCCTGGCAGCGGACACCAGTGACGGCAGCATTCAAAGCGATTTTCCCGGGGTGAACGGCATTGCCAACCAGAACGGCCGCGGCACCCTGACCACCAGCGTGAACGGCGGCGGCGCGAATGTCCGCGTGACCACCACTCACGGCAACATCACGGTCAACCGCAACACAGAGTCCGCCCTGCCCAAAGCCGCGCCGAATCTCAGGCTGGGCTTTGGTGCGCTGCCTACGGCACCATCTACACCCGCACCGCCCAGCCCGCCAGCCAACGGCACGGAGGATGAAAATTAGCAGGTTTTTCCTCTCCGCCTCTTCTAGGAAGTCTCATGCTGAGGCACCTGCGGCGAAGGCTCTGGTTTTGTTCGAGGCCGGCACTGACTTTCAAAAGCAGGTCTCTTCGCGTGGCTCAGGATGAACTGCTTCCTGAAGACCAGCCGGCAGGGCGGTGATCACGCCCGGTTCAGGCCGGGTGCTCCTGCTCATTCTGCACGGCGAGGGACACCAGCACCGTGAGCAGCAGCATGCCGAAGATGGTGGCCAGCGAGACAAGCGCGCTGATCTGAAACCAGGGCTGCACCAGCATCTTGACAGCGGCAAAGGCCAGCACAACCGCCAGGCCATAGTGCAGGTATTTGAGCTTTTCCAGCGCATGCGCCAGCACGAAGTAGAGTGAGCGCAGCCCCATGACCGCCATGATGTTGGAGGTATATGCCACAAAGGTGTGCCGTGTGATGGATAGCACGGCGGGGATGGAATCGAGTGCAAACACAAAATCGGTAAAGGCGATGGCGGTAAGTGCGAGCAGCAAGATGGTGGGCGAGCGGTGTCCATTCTCCCGCACCAGAAAACCCTCCTGGCTTTCGGAAAAATGCATTCTGGCTTGAAGCCATCGCTGCCATGCCGGCAGTTCTTTACCCCCGTGTTTCTGTGGCAGCACAAGCCGGACCGCGGCAATCAACAGAAAGATGGCGAAGATGTACGTGATCCATTCAAACCGGTGTAAGAGAGCCACGCCGGCCACGATAAAGGCGGCACGCATGATGACCGCGCCCAGTATCCCCCAGAACAGAACCCGCCGCTGCTTTGCGTGTTCAATGTTGAAGCTGCGGAAGAGGAGGAGGAAGACGAACAGATTGTCGATTGAGAGCGACTCTTCCAGCGCATAGCCGGCGAGGAACTCCGTGCTGAGCGCCTTGTCGAGTGAGAGATAGAGGAAGCCGGTGAAGGCGAGAGCGCCCAGCAGCCACATGGCCGTGGCCAGATAAGACCGGCCCGGCGTTTGCCGCCGCAGCAGCAGCCACTCCGCGCCAAGCAGCGCGAGCAGCAGGGCGTGAAAGACGATCCAGTGGAAGAGTTGCGCGTCGGGCATCGTGCGTACCCGTTTGGATGCGGTTTAGGTGGAGGTGGCTTGCCGGTTGCGGCGGGTAGGGTGCACCAGGTACGCCACCAGCACGCTGAGCGCATAGAGCACCAGCATGGGCGCGGCGAACAGGCACATGCTGAGCGGGTCAGGCAACGGGCAGATGATGGCCGCAACGATGAAGATGATGAGCACCGCGTAACGCATGTTGCGCACCAGGAACTTGGCATCCACAATGCCGAAAAGCGCGAGGAAGAAGATCAGGATCGGCAGCTCAAAGCTGACACCGAGGCCGAAGATGATCGCGGAGAAGAAGCCGGTGTAATCGTCGATGGTGATGATGGGGTGAAAGCGGTGGCCGAAGTCGCCGATCAGCACACGAAGAGCAGAAGGCAGCACCCAGCGGTAGCCAAAGTACGCGCCGGCCAGAAAGAGGCTGACTGTCGCTGCCATAAACGGCCACACATACTTCTTTTCATTGGAGTACAGGCCGGGCGAGATAAAAAGCCAGATCTGGTACAGGATGTAAGGCGCGGCCAGAATGCCGCCGCCATAGAGGGCCGTCTTGAGATACAGGTTCAGGCCATCTGTGGGATGGGTGAAGTTCAAGTCGTAGTGCAGGACTTCCATGGGCCGCTGCACGATATCGAAAAGCCGCTCGTGAAAGAAGTAGGCGATGCAGAAGCCGACCAACAGAGCGGCCACCGAGTGCAGCAGACGGCTGCGCAGCTCCTGCAGGTGCTCCATAAGCGACATGCCGGGCAGTTCCGCACGATCGCCCACCGCGGCTCGCATGTTGTCGATGACGTCAGGCATGGGTAGTGCGTTCCCCTTCTCCCACCATGGCGGGCTGACGGCGGTCCGGCGCTGGCTCGAAGATTTCCGCGGGCGGGGAGAACAGGTTGCCGTCGGGCTCGCTCATGCCGCTCGGCTCATCGCTGCTCATACCGGCTTGCAAGGAGAAGGTATCGTTCGCAGCCGGTGGTTCCGGAAGAGCCTGCGCCATTGTCGCACCTGGGGTTTCCGGGCCGGCGACGCTCCTGTTCCTGGCACGGCTTTCAGTCGGCAGGCCGGTGGAGGGCGGCATCATCTTCAACTCGCCGGATTCCGCAATGGGCTGGACGGCAACCGGCTCAACGGAAGTTGCCTCAACTGAAGTTGCCTCAATCAGGGCCGGCATGTGCGGGTGGGACGGATCTTCCGTGGGGATGTCGGGATTGGGCAAGGTGGAGGGCGGCGGTGCCAGCGCGTCCACTTTCTTCTGGTGCTCCTTTTGCTCTTCCAGCCGGAGCTCATCTTCCATTTGCATGCGGAAGTCGTTCGACGCGCGGCGGAATTCCGCCATCAGCTTGCCAAGCTGGCGGGCGAGTTGCGGCAGCTTCTTCGGGCCGAAGAGCATGAGCGCCAGCATGAAGATGAAAATGGAATCGCCCAGGCTCGGCATCGCTCTCCATCATAGCGGAGCGTCCTGCATCCAGGCGCCGGCGGGTGTTGCCCGTTTGGTCGCACGCACCGGCCTGGAACTAATGCGGCCGCTCGCCGCGGGTAAATCGGTCATCGATTGGCTGGCGATCGTCAAAGCCCTGCTCGGTGCTGCGCCAAGCCGTGATGCTTGTCTCCCCCTGCGTCCAGCACAGCAAGACCACTTCTTCTTCCAGTTGAAAGGGAAACTCGATCACGCCGGTGTGCAGGTCCTTCACCTCCACGCCGATTTCCCCGATCTCGCCAAGGATGTTTCGTGCTTCATCGACGGCCTTTTCCTGCTCGCCCTTCAGGCGGCCGACCTCCAGAAGGTCTACCCGCATGCCGCCTTTCAGGAAAATGGCCTGGTGGAGCGACTGCAGGGTATGTTCGCGTGCGGTGGCAACGTCGGCGGCGCTCTGGGCCCGGTGCAAAAGAGAATCAAGGAGCGGAAGCAGACGTTGCGCCTCCGGCAGAGTAAAGGTGCGCATCTGTCTTAAGAATAAATGGACGTGCGTGGCCATGGCAGCCAGTCGCAACCGAAACCAGGACGCGATGTAGAAAAAGCCGGGATAATGGAAAGATGTAGAAGGGCAAAGGCCGCGGCAGCCGACGGAAGTTCCTTGACTTCGAGGGTTGCACTCTTTTCTACTGGCAAGAGATGATGGACGGCGCGACAACATTTCGGGCACTCTGCGCAGAGCACGGCATCGCCGTGACCCACCAGCGACAGGTGCTCTTTGAAACGATGCAACGTATGGAGGGCCATCCCTCCCCGGAAGAGGTCTATGCATCGGTGAAGGAACGCATTCCTTCCATATCCCTGGCCACGGTTTATAAAAACATTCACCTGTTTGTGGAAAGCGGTGTGCTGCGTGAGCTTTCCATGCACCACGGCACGCTACGCGTGGAGATGAACGACCGTCCGCATCACCACCTGGTCTGCTCGGTCTGCAAGCACGTGATGGACGTGGAAGACGAGGAGTTCGGCGTGGAGGGCCGCCTGGGTATGTCCGGCCGGCTGGCCAACGGCTTCCTGGTGGAGCGCCTGTCTGTCGATGCTATTGGTATCTGCCCGGACTGTCAGGCGAAGGCGAACTGACTCGGGTCCTGCCGACTTGCTTTCTGCTCTTCCGTGCGACTCCAAAGACTCCCGAACGTCCAAGGAACCATGTTGCTGCATGCCGCATTCTGTCGTACGTTGTTTTCCTGGCGCCGGCTCGCCTTTTTCGGCAGCCTGATGGCCGTTCTGCCTCTCGCCGGCTGCGGCGGCTTTTTCTACAAGGACACTTCGACATCCACGGGCGGCAGTACCGGCGCCACGGCAACCAACTTTGCGTTTGTCGCCAACACTGGTGCCAACACCGTGGCGGGGCTCGGGATTTCGACAACAGGGACGCTCTCTCCCCTTGCAGGCTCGCCCATCAGCCTCGGCGTCACGCCTACGGCGCTGGCAATCTCCCGCAACAACGGGTTTCTGTGGGTCGGCACACCGACGCAAATCTTTGGCTTTTCCGTTTCCTCCACCGGAGCCATTGCCGCGTTGAACAAGGGTACGGCGCTGGTGAATTCGGCGGGTCCTTTGGACATGCAGACCTCGCCGGACGGCAAGTGGCTGATGGTGCTGGACAGCACCGGCATACAGATCGAGCTGTTCCAGATCAATCCAGACGGCACGCTGACGCTGACGGCATCGCCTGCCCTTTTTCCGCAATTGGCAGGCACGGTCGTGCCGAGGGCGGTGCGCATCAACCCCGCCGGCACCGTGGTGGCGGCAGCGCTGGGCACGGCGGGTGAAGTGCTGTTCAGCTTTGACACGGCGACAGGGCTTTTCACAACGCTGGTGCAGACGCAACCACCCGCGCTGACGAGTGATAACGCCCTTGTTTGGGACAGCACGGGGACCTATCTCTACATCGCGCGCTCCGGCACGTCACAGGGGCTGGTGGTGACCACTGTTGCAGCCAACGGCGCGCTTACGCCAACCACGAGTACGACGTATGCCACGGGAGCGCAGCCCTCCTCCCTTGCGATCGACAATACCGGCACGAATGTTTACGTGGCCAACCGCGCGGACAGCACGATTACGGCGTATGGCATCGGCACGGGAGCTGCGTTGACCGCCATTGCAGGGTCACCGTTTGCGGCGGGCTCTGGCGCAACCGCGCTGGGTGCAGACAGCACGGGCAAGTGGCTACTGAGCGCCAACGGGGGCGGCTCACCGGATGTGTCGCTCTTCGGCTTTGACGCGACGACCGCGGGCAAGCTGAATCTGGTGAGTTCGTCCAGCACCGGGAAGACCGCCAGCATCCTGGTGCTCTCCCACTGAGGTTGCTCTGGCGGCCGCCGTAGAGACGCGCCGCAGGTGGCATCCGGGGGCGATGCTACCCTTAATCCCGGACATGAACGCCCGCCCAGCCGCCGCTTTGCCGCTTTCCGCACATTGCCTTCGCCGTTTCTCCCGCCTGTGTCTGCCGGCGGCGCTGCTGCTGGCGGGCTGCAACGGGATAAAGCCGAAACTGCTGACGCATTACGTCTATGTGACGGCAAAGACGACGTTTCTGCGTGACCGGATCGCCGCCGTTTCCAACCGCACCGGCAATGTGAGTAACGGGCAGCGGCTGGAAATCGTGGAGCAGAATAGGCGCTTTTACCGGGTAAAAACGGACAAGGGTGAGATCGGCTGGATCGACGAAAAGGCCGTGGCGACCGAGCAGGTCTCCAGGGAGTTCGACGACCTGGGCAAGGCGCACGAGAAAGACACACCCGTGGTCGGCGGCGTGGTGCGCGACGACGTATATCTGCACAGCAAGCCAGGCCGCGACACCGACAAGCTCTTCCGGCTGGAGGAGGGTGAAAAGCTGAAGCTGCTGGCCCGCGCCAGCACGCTGAAACCCGGTGTGCCGGGGACGCCTCTGCCCGGGACGAAACTGCCCACAGCTCCGGCCGGAAAATCGACCATCAAAGGCGTCAAGGTGCCCATCGCCGCGCAGGCAAGCGCGCCCGAGCCGCCCGCGATGGAAGACTGGTGGCTCGTCCGCGACGCGCACAATCAGACCGGCTGGATGCTGAGCCGGATGCTGGATGTGGACGTGCCGGACTCGGTGGCGCGCTATGCGGAAAATCAGCGTATTGTGGGCGCCTATGTGTTGAATATGGTGAACGATCCGGAGATCGAAGGTGCTACGAAGGATGTGCCCAACTATGTTTGCGTGCTGAGCCCTTTCAAGGCCGGTTTGCCGTACGACTTCAACCAGCTGCGGGTTTTCTACTGGAATACCAAGCGTCACCGCTACGAGGGTGCAAACCGGGACAAGAACATCATGGGCTACCTGCCAGTCAAGATCGGGGTGGACGCGGGCACGACGAACCCGCAGCGCGGTACGCCCTACATGGGCCCGGCCCCTGCCTACACTTACAGAGTGCTTGCGGCCGGTACGCCCATTCCCACACCCGACGCGCAAAGTGGCGAGTACAAACCGCGGGCTGACCAGATCATCCTGAAGACCTATCGGCTGGAGGGCAACAACACCCGCCGCGTGCTGCCACCGGGCACCCAGCCGCCCATGGAGTCGCACCCCGAAGCGCCGGAAGAGAAGAAGGACAAACGGCGCAGGCGATAGCTGACTTGAGGTGATCAGATGACACCTGTGCAAATGCTTTCGTATGCTTCATTGCGAAAGTAGTTAGCCTGAGGAGCACTCTGAATGTCTGTCACCCGCCGCAACATTCTGCAAGGTTTGGTGCTCGGCTCCACCGCCGCTGCCCTGCCCCGTTTCGCCAGGGCGGAGTTTCCGCCGCAGGACACGATCGACAACGACCCGCTGCGGCCGCGGTACCACCTGATGCCGCGCCGGGGGTGGATGAACGATCCCTGCGCGCCGGTACACTACAACGGCCGTTACCACATGTTCTTTCAGTACAACCCCGGTGCCAGCGTGTGGGGCGACAGGCACTGGGGACACGCCGTGAGCACGGACATGGTGCACTGGAGCGAGCGGCCGATGGCGCTGGCTCCCACACCCGGCGGCCCGGACAGCTTTGGCGTCTTTACCGGCACCATGGTGATGGACAAAGGCGTTCCGACGATTCTGTACACCTGCGTTTCGCCCTCCAGCGCGGAGCTTGCAACGCTTTGGGGATCGAAGCCGCCGGAGCGCGAACAGCAGTGCCTGGCCACGCCGCTTCGTGCGCGGAATAGTGACCCGGATGCGGTGCTGGATAGCTGGAGCAAGCTGCCGCGGCCGGTGATTCCCTCGCCGCCGCCCGGCATGAAGGTGACCGGATTCCGCGATCCAACGCCATGGCGCGAGGCCGATGGCTGGTACATGCTGCTGGCCAGCGGACAAAAGGGCGTAGGCGGCAATGTGCTGCTTTACAAGTCGCAGGACCTGCGCCGATGGGAGTTTCAGCATATCTTTGCGCAGGGCAAGCCCAACGGCCAGCAGACCAGCGACACGGTCGACTCCGGCGAGATGTGGGAGTGCCCCGACTTCTTTCCCCTGGGGGACGGCCACGTGCTGATTCATTCCGTCGGGTCGGCGGAGGGCCGCAAAACGCTCTGGCAGAGCGGCCATTTGGAGAAGGCGACCATGCGCTTTACGGTCCAGCGCGAGGGCGAGCTGAACCATGGCCCTTACTACGCGCCGAAAACGCAGCTCGACGCCGACGGCAACCGCATTCTGTGGGGCTGGATTCCGGAGGACCGGCCGGAAGCGGAGTTTGCCAAGGTGGGCTGGGCGGGATGCATGAGTCTGCCGCGGGTGCTGACGCTGGAAGATGGTTGGCTGAGGTTCAAGCCGGCGGAGCAGGTAAGTAAGCTTCGAGGGCCGGTGCAGAACGACATTACGAAGCTGAGCGGCACAACCTTGCTTCAGAACGAAACGGTTCTGCTGGCACCGTCAAAGTGGGCTGACGGCGTATCGCCCGGCCTGGAGCATGGCTTTGCGAATGCATTGCTCATCGTCGAGAGTAGCGGTGACAAGTTCCTTTGGAATGGCAAGCCCCTGCCGTCGAATATTCCAGACTCGGCCGGTCTCGAGTTGCGCTGCTTTTGCGATCATTCGGTGGTGGAAGTCTTTCTGGGCAAATCCATCGTGCTGACGCATCGCGTTTACAACCGCGAGACTCCAGCACGCCTGACTCTGCCGCGATGGCAGGGACTGGTCGGGGCTCGTGCTTACCCGATGCAAAAAGTCTGACAGCCCTGTAGCCGGGTGCCCCACCTTCACGACAGCTTCATGGTCGTTAAGGTGGGTTTGGGCGGCGTGGAACATTGTTGTTTAGGAAAAAACCACCTTAGCTTTGCGAAGGTGGGGCACCCGGCTCGATGTACCTGGTCCTACACCACGCCGGCGCGCAGCAGGTCGTGGATGTGCAGGATACCGATGGCGCGGCCGTTTTCCACCGCGAAGAGGCTGGTGATGCTGTCGCGGTTCATGCGGGCAAGGGCGACCGAGGCGAGTTCCCCGGGCGCAATGGTCTGCGGATGTTTGCCCATCACCTCGCGTGCCGGCCGGTCATGGAAGCCGGTGGCAAAGGCCCGGCGCAGATCGCCGTCCGTGATCACTCCGATCAGCAGGCCTGCCTCGTCCACCACGCCAGTGATGCCGAAGCGTCCTCCGGTCATACGAACGATTGCCTCTGACAGCGTCGCGTTTTCTAGAAGCAGCGGGACTTCCGCAGCGACATGCATCAACTCGCTCACCCGCCGCAAACGTGCGCCGAGGCGGCCGGCTGGGTGGAAGTCGCGGAAATCATGCGTCGTGAAACCGCCGCGGTGCAGCAGCGCCACGGCGAGCGCGTCACCCAGCGCCAGCTGCATGGCGGTGCTGGTGGTGGGCGCCAGTGAGTCGGGGCAGGCTTCGCCACTTTCCGGCAGCACCAGCGCAATGTCCGCGGCGCTGGCCAGCGTGCTGCCGGCACGGGAGGTGCTGGCGATCAGGGGCACGCTGAAGCGGCGGGTGTAGCCGATCAGGTCGGCCAGTTCCGCGCTCTCCCCCGACCAGGAAAGCGCCAGAACGGCGTCCTGCGGGCGGATCATGCCGAGATCGCCATGACTTGCGTCTGATGGGTGCACGAAGTGGGCGGGCTTGCCCGTGGAGGCAAAGGTAGCGGCAATCTTGCGGGCGATGTGGCCGCTCTTGCCCACGCCGGTCACAATCACGCGACCAGTAACGGCGTGGAGAACCTCGACCGCCCGGCTAAAGACCGGACCCAGTGCGCCAGTGAGTTCGTCCCGCAACGCCTCCAGGCCGCGAAGCTCACAACTCACCGTGCTTACGGCAGAGGCGATGTCCTCGGCGGAAACCTGAGCCGGCGTGCGCGGAAACTCCTGGCTTGCCGGTCCGCTCACGCCAAGGCCTCGTTCTCTGTTCCGTCGCTGTCCGCCTCTCTTGCAAATTGCTTACTCAGCCGGTCGAACTCCATCCACTCGCGCAGCAACGGCTCCATGCTGCGCAGCGGCAGCATGTTGGGGCCGTCAGAAGGAGCATGGTCCGGGTCGGGGTGCGTCTCGACAAACAGGCCGGCCACACCGACGCTGATAGCCGCGCGTGCCAGCACGGAAACAAACTCGCGCTGGCCGCCGCTGGCACCGCCCAGGCCGCCCGGCTGCTGAACGGAGTGGGTAGCGTCAAAGATGACCGGCGCGCCCGTGGCGGCCATGATCGGCAGCGCGCGCATGTCGCTAACGAGTGTGTTGTAGCCAAAGCTGGTGCCGCGCTCCGTGAGCAGCACACCACCCGCTGCACCAGCCAGCTTGCTCACGACATTCGGCATGTCCGTTGGTGCCAGGAACTGCCCCTTCTTCACGTTCACCGTGCGGCCGGTTTCCGCGGCGGCCAGCAGCAGGTCGGTCTGGCGGCAAAGAAACGCGGGAATCTGGAGGACGTTCACCGCCTCCGCCACAGGCGCGCACTGCCAACTCTCGTGCACATCCGTGAGCACGGGCAGGCCCAGCGTCTCGCGGATCTCGGCAAAGATGGGCAGCGATGCCTCTAGGCCAATGCCGCGGCGGGCGTTGCCACTGGTGCGATTGGCCTTGTCAAAGCTGGACTTGTACACCAGGCCGATGCCGGCCTTGGCGGCGATCTCTTTCAGCGCGTGGGCGACTTCCAGCGCGTGCTCGCGGCTTTCCATCTGGCACGGCCCGGCAATGAGCACAAGCGGCAGAGCGTTGCTGAAGGATACCCCGCCGACATGCACGGTCTTCGGCGGGTTTTGAGTGACTTCGGACATCCCCCTTATCGTATCGCTCGCTGGTGTCTGCCAAGGGAAAGCGACCGCGTCTTCACCGCAAGAAATCGGCGACGGCCTCGACCACGCGGTCCTGCTCGTCCTCACGTAGTTCGGGATAGATCGGCAGGGCGAGCACCGTGGCCGCGGCTCGCTCACTCTCCGGAAACTGGCCCGTGCGGTAACCCAGGTGCTTGAGGGCGTCCTGCTGGTGCAGCGAGAGCGGGTAGTAAATCTCCGTGCCGATGCCCTGCGCGGACAGGTGGGCACGCAAACCGTCGCGGCGCAGCGTGCGGACAACGTACTGATGCCAGACATGCACGCCGCGCTCGTCCGCATGCGGCAGCAGCAGCGCACCCTCGCGCACGGAACCGGTGATACCGGACGCGGTAAAGAGCCGCGTGTAGCGGGCGGCCACGCGCTGCCGTGCCTCCGTCCAGGTGTCGATGTGCCGCAGCTTGACCAGCAGCACCGCGGCCTGCAGCGTGTCCAGCCGGCTGTTCCAACCCACTTCATCGTGGTAATAGCGGCGGCGCATCCCGTGGCCGCGCAGCGCCCGGGCCCGTTCACCGGCAGCGGGATCACGGAAGCCGCTGAGCCCGGCATCTCCCCAGGCGCTCAGGTTCTTGGTGGGATAGAAGGAGAAGGCCGCGCTGTCACCCAGCGATCCGGCAGCGACACCGCGCCAGGAAGCTCCGATGGCCTGCGCGGCGTCCTCCACCAGGGCCAGGCTGTGCTGTTCCGCAAGGGCGGAGAAGCCGTCCCAATCGGCGCATTGACCGTACAGGTGCACCGGCATCACCGCGCGAACGGTGTGTCCGGCCGCAGCTTCGTCCAGAACTGCCGTCTCAACTGTCTCAGCCGACAAGTTCATACTAAGCGGGTCAATGTCCGCCAGCACGGGCCGGGCACCTGCGCGCAGGATGCTGCTGGCGGTGGCAAAGAAGGAGAAGGGCGTGGTGATGACTGTGTCACCTTCACCGATGCGAAGCGCCGCGAGCGCCAGCCAGAGCGCATCAGTTCCGCTGGCACAGCCGACCGCATCGGCCATGCCGTACTTTGCGATAAATGCGTTTTCAAGCTCGCCGACCTCGCGGCCCAGAACAAAGCGGCCGGCGCGGCAGACCTCCGCGATGGCTGCCTGCACTTCATCGCCGACGGTGGCGTATTGCCGCGCAAGGTCGAGCATGGGGACGGGCGCGGCGACAGCTGCTTCTGTTGGCATCAGCTTTATCGTACCGCCCGGAGGGAGTTGCAATCCGTCCGCGGGTTCCTTGCAAAGCGATTGACCGAGGTCTGCCGTGAGCTGGCCAGCAGTGGCCTGTTCTGAAAGGGAGAGTTCCGCTGCACCTGTCGGCGATTGGTGCGTCTAATAAAAATGGACGTACGGTAGATCCGTGCGCTGCTGGCATCCGCGCGTCATGCCATTCCGCTTGCATAGGGACGTGTATTTTCGTATGGTGAATGCCTTGAAGGATGAATGCATTTCTTTTGCCGTGAAGGCCTGCACGCCCGGTGTGCCGGACTTCTTCACGGTTGTAGGTTCTCGGAAAGACAAACCCGCGCTGCCTGACTCGTAACTGGCGCGCATAGGAGATCGGCCACATGGATTCCAAGCCGGCACAGAATATTCAGGACACCTTTCTGAACACGGTCCGCAAAGACAAGAGCGCTGTCACCATTTACCTGGTTTCCGGCGTCAAGCTCACGGGCAAGATTCGCTCGTTCGATAAGTACTCGGTCCTGCTGGAGAACAATGCGCAGGAGCAGCTGATCTTCAAGCACGCGATTTCGACTGTAGTCAGCACGCGTTCCGGCAGCATTCATACGGAGCGTCCGCACACCGGGCCTACGCGTCCGCTGGATGGCTCGCCCGCCGCTGTGCAAGACAACACACCGCTCTCCGGCACCACCGGCAATTAGCTTGGCATCACTTACAGAGCTTGCCGCCCGCAGCCGCTCAGCCGTAGAGGTTCTCTCCACGGCAGCAGTGCGGGACAAAGCGGTGCTGGTGGCCGTTGAACTGACGGGAGAACGGCGCAAGCTCTCAGCCACAGCAAAGGCGGCGAGGAGCGCTGCCGAATTGCACCAGGCCAGCCACGACCAAGCCAGCCAGGACAAGGCCAGCCAGGACAATCGATCCCGTGATGAGTTTTCCAGCGGTGAGTTTGAGGATGTTTCCCGTCCGGCCGTGGCACACCTCGTCGATCTGGATTTCGACGCCGGGCTGGCGGAGTTCCAGGAGCTGGCCACCTCTGCAGGCGCGGAGATCGCCGCCACGCTTGTTCAGCGCCGCCCCAGGGCCGATGCCGCCACGCTCATCGGGCCCGGCAAGGTGGAGGAGCTGGAGGCCGTGGTGAAGAGCAGCGGCGCCAACCTGGTGCTCTTCGACCATGACCTGTCGCCCTCACAGATGCGCAACCTGAATGATGCCCTGCCCTGCCGCGTCATCGACCGCACGCAACTGATCCTGGATATTTTTGCCCGCCACGCCCGGACCCGCGAAGGTCATCTGCAGGTGGAACTGGCGCAGCTGGAATACCAGCTGCCGCGGCTGGCCGGCCGTGGCAAAGCCATGTCGCAGCTGGGCGGCGGCATCGGTACGCGCGGACCGGGTGAAACCAAGCTGGAGACAGACCGGCGGCGCATCCGGGAGCGCGTCGACCGGCTCAAGCTGCAACTGGACAGGGTGCGCAGCAACCGTCGCCAGCAGCGGCAGCGCCGCGAGGCCGTGCCGGTGCCCACGGTGGCGCTGGTGGGCTACACCAACGCCGGCAAAAGCACGCTGTTCAATGCGCTGACCGATGCGGGCGTGCTGGAAAGCTCCCGCATGTTCGCGACGCTCGATCCCAAGCTGCGGCACCTGGCGCTGCCCTCCCGCCGCAAGGTGCTGTTGAGCGATACCGTTGGATTCATCCGCAACCTGCCGCATACGCTGGTCACCAGCTTTCGCGCCACGCTGGAAGAGGTGGAGCGTGCCGAACTGCTGCTGCATGTGCGCGACGCCGCCTCACCCATGATGGACGAGCAAAAGGCGCAGGTGGAAAGTGTGCTGGCCGAGTTGGACGTGGCGAAGACGCCGACCCTCCAGGTGCTGAACAAGATCGACCTGCTTTCCGAAGGCGAGCGGGATGCGTTGCGCACCTCTCCGGCGGCGGACACCATTGCCGTTTCCGCACACACGGGCGATGGGCTGGACCGGCTGATTGCCGCGATCGAGGAGCGTATCGGCGGTGCGCAGGCACCGGACCCCACCGCCACGGCGAACTTTCGCGTGCCGCAGCGGGAAGGCCGCACCATTGCCGCGCTGGAGGGTGGGGCCTTTCTGGAGAACAAGCGTTTTGAGGGCAACCTGGTTTTCTTCACCGCGCACGGGCCGTCCTCGCTGCTGCAGCGGTACCGGCGCTTTCAGACACAGGAAGCCGGTGTGCTGCCTGAGACGGAGCCGGAATCTAGGCCGCGCTTCCGGACACGCCACGTCTAGAGCTTCGCGGAGTTTGCTCGTGACACGGTGGGTGCCCCACTTTCACCGCGCTCTTTGCGGTTAAATTGGGATGGGTGCCACAGGAGTTAATCGGTGAGTAGAAACCCACCTTAGCTTCGCGAAGGTGGGGCACCCAGATATGTGCTTCCGAGGCTGCTGTTATCCCAGCTTTTCACCGGTTTTGAGCTGATGGCCGCGAAGAAATTCGGATGCCGGCATTCGCTTCTTTCCTTCGAGCTGTACCTCTTCCAGCAGCAGCGCCGTTCCGCCACCGCAGCGCACATACAGTTCCGTTCCGGCGCGGATGGTTCCCGGCTCAGCCGTGCTGTTGATCTCTGAGCTGACCCGCATGGCGTGCACCATCAGCTTCTTGCCGCGCAGCATGGTGAACGCACCCGGCCAGGGTTGGAAGCCGCGGAAGCGCTGATCGATCACGGTGGCGGTTTGTGACCAGTCGATGCGGGCATCGTCGCGCGTCAGAAGCGGGGCGAGTGTCGCCTGCGTGTCGTCCTGCGGCTCTGGAGTGATGTGTCCTGCTTCCAATCCGCGAAGAGTCTCGACCATCAACGAAGCGCCAATTTCGGCAAGCGTCCTGAAGAGTTCCGGGGAGGTCGTCTTTGTTGTGAGGGGTATGCTCCGCTTCAGCAGCATGGGGCCGGTGTCCAGGCCTTCGTTCAGCAGCATCGTGGTGACGCCGGTCGTGCGGTCACCGCTGGCGATTGCCCATTGAATCGGTGCCGCGCCGCGCCACCGCGGCAGCAGCGAGGCGTGGCCGTTGATGCAGCCGAAGCGGGGCAGCTCCAGCATCCAGCGCGGCAGGATGCGACCGTACGCGACCACGATGATAGCGTCCGGCGCGATGGCTTCCAGCGTTGCGCGAAGTGGCTCGTTGTTGCGGATAGCCGCGGGCTGCTCCACTGGTACTCCGAGCGCCAGGGCGGCCCGCTTGACTGGAGTTGGCAGGACTTCGCCGCTGCGTCCTACAGGTTTGTCCGGTTGTGAGATTGCCAGTGCGAGATGATGGCCCGCGGCATGAATCGCCTCCAGTGTGGAGATGGCGAACTGGGGTGTTCCGCAGAAGACGAGCTTCATCGCTTGACCTCTGTTTTGTCATGCAGAATCATCCATCCTTCAGTCAGGGAACATCGACAAGGGACCCACACTCTCGCGAAAGAGCCGCGAAAGAATGGGGAACCCAGGTATACGTGCTCGCCCAGCCTGTTAAGCCCTTCACCGATCGTGGCCACTGCCCTACCATTCGCCATTGCGGATGAGCTTCTTAATCTTGCGAAGAGTCAGATCACGTTTGAGCCGCGAGAGCCGGTCGATAAAGAGCACACCGTCCAGGTGATCGATTTCATGCTGAAAAGCTCGAGAAAGCAGCTCTTCGCCGGCAATCTCAAACCACTCGCCTTTGACGTTTTGTGCGCGCACGGTCACGGTGGCGTCGCGGGAAACCTTGTCCCGAATGTCCGGCAAGGACAGGCAGCCCTCTTCCTCCACCTGCCTGCCGTTGCGCGTGATGATCTCAGGATTGATGAGGACAAGTTTGTCTTTCGGCTCCTTGCCGAACGAGATATCGATGACGGTGATGCGTTTGGAAACGCCGATCTGCGGCGCGGCCAGGCCGATACCCTCCGCCGCATACATGCTCTCAAACATGTCGTCGGCCAACTTGGCCAGTTCTTTGTCGAAAGCCGTTACCGGAGCTGCTTTTTGCGCCAGCACCGGATCGGGATATTTCACGATCGGGTAAACCATCCTGTCCATTCTAGTAGCTGCGGGGCAGGCTTTCTGTAGTGAACCGCCATAGAACGGCAATGGTCAATATGCCTGCAGCTGGCTGCGGTAGCCGGCTAGATTTCGATGCGTCTCCGTCAAGCTGTCACCTCCGAACTTCTCCAGCATGAGCCTGGCCAACGTGAGCGCCACCATGGCCTCGGCGGCCACGCCGGCCGCGGGGACCACGCAGACGTCGGAGCGTTCGTATGCGGCCTTGACCGGCTCGCGCGTGTCGAAGCTCACACTGCCCAACGGACGACGCAGAGTTGAGATCGGTTTCAGGTAGCCACGGACGGTGACGTCCTCTCCGTTGGAGATGCCGCCCTCGATGCCACCGGCGTTGTTGCGCTCGCGAGTGAAGCGGGTGTCCCGGCCGTCCGAGCCTTCGGCGTAGCTGATGGCGTCGTGCACGGCCGAGCCCATCGACTCCGCCGCGGTAACGCCGCGGCCCATTTCCACGGCCTTCACCGCCTGCAGGCTCATCACTGCCTGGGCCAGCAGGCCGTCCAGCCGCTCGTCCCAGTTGGCATGTGTGCCGATGCCGACGGGTACGCCATGCGCCACCACCTCAAAGACGCCACCCACCGTGTCGCCGGTGCGTAGAGCGCGGTCCACTTCGCCCTTCATGCCTTGTTCGGCTTCCGCGTCAATGCAGTTCAGCAGGACGGTATCGCGGCGTGTGCTTTGGATCAGTTCTTCCCAGGCGTAGCTTCGGGTGAGCTCCACCCCGCCGACACGCACCACATGGGAAAGCACCTCCACGCCAAGGGCGCGCAGCAGCAGCTTGGCCAGCGCACCCGCCGCCACGCGCGCCGTACTCTCCCGGGCAGAGGCGCGCTCCAGCACATAGCGCGCGTCGCGGAAGTTGTATTTGAGCGAGCCTGCCAGGTCTGCGTGACCGGGCCGGGGAGAAGCGACGGCTTTGTGTTTTTCCGGGTCGCCGGCACCCACGGGCAGGATCTCTTCCCAGTTCTTCCAGTCGCGGTTGGCAATGGTCATGGCGATGGGCGCGCCGATGGTGGCACCGTGGCGTACGCCGCTCAGGATGTGGGCCGTGTCCGTCTCGATGCGCATGCGGCCGCCGCGGCCATAACCCTGCTGGCGGCGCCAAAGCTCGCGGGCAATGAAGCTTTCGTCCACCGGAACGCCGGCCGGCATGCCGCTCAGCATGGCTACCAGGGCTTCTCCGTGACTCTCTCCCGCTGTTGAAAAACGAAACAAATCAGGCTCCGGTGAGGCGCGTCTGCGCACCCAAGGTGAACTCCGATTGTAGCAACGGTCCTGCCCGCCTTCCTCTGCCGGCAACACGCGTTGATGGGTGCCGGCCAAGTCGCCGGCCACCTGAATCTCGTGCAAGGAACGGCGAGGAGGAGCGATGCAAAGATAACAATCGCGTTACACTCGCACTCACCGGAACTGATTTTGCCCTGGAAGGATCTCCCTCTTTGCGCCAGCCGTCCCGTTTACGCATTTTTGCCGCTGCCTTCGCCGTCTTTGTTGTGGCCACTTCCCTTCCCGCTCAGGCCAGGCGTGAGAGTTCGCCCGCACCTTCCAGCGATGCGGTCGATTCAGAAGCTTGGGTCCGCGCGCACTATACCAAGTACGAGTTCCGCATCCCGATGCGCGACGGCGCAAAGCTGTTTGTGAATGTGATGGTGCCGCAGCCGGGTGCCTTTCAGGACCATGGGCCTTACCCATTCCTGATGACGCGTACACCGTACTCCTGCGGTCCCTATGGCGAAGACCAGTACCCGCGCGCCGTGACCTACAGCAATGAACTTGCATCGAGCGGCTACATCTTTGTCTGCGGAGATGTGCGCGGGCGCTATGCCTCGGAGGGCGAGTTCATTGAGATGCGACCGCACATTGATGAGAAGAAGTCGCCCAAGGACGTGGACGATGCCAGCGACATGTATGACACGGTCGAGTACCTGCTGAAGCACGTGCCGAACAATAACGGCAAAGTCGGCATTACGGGCATCAGCTATCCCGGCTTCTTCACCTCTGCGTCCATCATCGACTCGCATCCGGCGATCAAGGCGGCCAGCCCGCAGGCACCCATGACCGATCTCTACATTGGCGCGGACGACAGCTATCACGGCGGAGCGTTCATGCTGGCGGGCGGATACGGCTTTTACAGCGCGTTTGTGCCGCAGAAAAATCCCATCGACACCAGTGAGCCGCGTGCCGACCGCTTCAATTACGGCACGAACGACATGTATGAGTACTACCTGCGCGACAACACCAGTAACCTCACCAAGCTGCTGGAAAAGCGCGGGCCCACGCTCTTTCGCGACCAGATTGAGCACACCACGCTCGACAGCTACTGGAAGCCGCGCAACCTGAGCGAGCACATGCGCAACGTGCACACGGCGGTGATGACGGTGGGCGGCTGGTTCGATGCGGAAGACCTGACCGGACCGCTCAAGACCTACAACGCCATCGACCGGTTCAACCCCGGCCTGGGCGCGGCGAACACCGTGGTGGTGGGACCCTGGGTGCATGGCGGCTGGGCGCGCAGCGACGGCGACCGGCTTGGCGATGTCAGCTTCAATGCAAAAACAGGCGACTTCTTCCGGCGGGAGATTCAGTCCCCTTTCTTCGAGCATTACCTGAAGAATGCGCAAGCCGCCCCGCTGCCCAAGGCCTACATGTTTGAGACCGGGACCAATGCCTGGCGCAAGTACGACCAGTGGCCACCCAAAGGCGTGGAGGCAAAGACGCTCTACTTCCATCCGGGCGGCAAGCTCAGCTTCGCCGCACCTGCAGGAAAGGGCGCGACGGCGAAGGACAGCTATGAGAGCGACCCCATGCACCCGGTCCCCTTTGTGAGCTACACCACAGACACCGTGCCGCAGCGCTACATGACCGACGACCAGCGCTTTGCATCGCGCCGGCCCGATGTGCTGACCTACACGACGGAAGTGCTGAAGGAGGACGTGACTGTCGCCGGACCGATCTCGCCCAAGCTGCACATCAGCTCAACCGGCACAGATTCCGACTTTGTCGTGAAGCTGATTGATGTCTATCCCTTCGACTTTCCCAACCCCGACGCGCCCGATGCCGCACAGGGCAAGCGCATCCTGGGTGCCGCCCCCGTGCTGCTGGGCGGCTACCAGCAACTGGTGCGCGGCGAACCCTTTCGCGCCAAGTTCCGCAACAGCTGGGAAAAGCCGGAAGCCCTGAAGCCCGGGGAGGTTACGGCCGTGAACTTCGACATGCCGGACATCGACCACACCTTCCGCAAGGGCCACCGCATCATGGTCCAGGTGCAGAGTTCGTGGTTCCCGCTGGTGGACCGCAACCCGCAGACCTTCACCAACATTCCGACCGCCAGGCCGGAGCAGTTCGTGAAAGCCACGGAAACGGTCTACACGGGAGCTGACGCACCCAGTGGCGTGCAGGTGATGGTGCTGCCGCAGAACTGAGCTTCTCTTCTCATTCAGCCACCAGCGCCTAACAATAATGAAGAGACTGGAGCATAAGTAGTAGCAAAATAACTTTAAGTCGATAGCCGGATGAGCACATGCTTCTCACTCCCTAGATTTCGAGAGAAGGCTCTTAACTCTGGACCGCTTTCGACAGCGCACCACCTTGACTTGCGTCTAATCCGGGTATTTGCGAATCCTTACTGCTAGGTGCAGGAGTTCTAATCGGCTGCGCAGAGCCGTCGTACTGCTTCCTGCACACGCTTGCGCAGTTTCTCCCGCTGCGCTACGGCGTCCGGATCAATGAATGCACTCAGCGGGCTTGCGTCGGTCCACGATTGAGCGATGGCGAGGACGAGCGCTAGCACGAATTTCGGAGGAAAGGCCTTTGTGACGGTGCCAGCGCGTTGTGCTTTCGCAATGCCCTTCAGCTTTGCGGCCACGGTCGAGTCTGGTTCTGCCGGCCATTCGCCTTTGCCCTCAAGACCGACCCAGCAGAGCAGCCGCGTGGCCTCGGGGTGGTCGATGACGAAGTCAAGCAGGCGGACGGAGTAGCCCGGCAGATCCTCCGCCGTGAATGGAACGCGGTCATAGACATCGTTCAACCGCAGGCCAAGGACCTTGCGGAAGAGTTCGTCCTTGCCACCGAAATAGACATAGATCAGGTTTTTATTGGCGGCTGCCCGCGCGGCGATGCGGTCAATACGCGCGCCCGCGATGCCAAAGGCTGAAAACTCCGCCGTTGCCGCGTCAAGAATACGCTGCCGTGTCGCCTCCGCATTGCCCATCGATGACTCCCGGAATCATTTTACTGGATGTAACCATCTGGTTAGTTCTGCATCCAATCGCTGTAGCAACGGACAGAGGAGACAAGAATCATGGCACAGCAGACCTGGTTGATTACCGGTGCAAACAGTGGCTTTGGCCGCACCCTGACGGAGCAATTGTTGCAGCGCGGAGACCGCGTGGCAGGCACCGCTCGCAAGCTCGAACAATTGGACGACCTGAAAGCGAAGTATAGCGACCGGCTCTGGCTCGCTCATCTGGACTTGACCGACCAAGCGCTCATCCGGCAAACCGTGGATGCGGCCTTTGCACACTTCGGCAAGATTGATCATGTTGCTAACAGCGCCGGCTATGGCCTGTTCGGCACGGTGGAAGAAGTGACGGACGACCAGATCCGTCATCAGATTGACACGAATCTTATCGGCTCCATCCAGGTCATACAAGCAACACTGCCGCACCTGCGTGCCCAGGGTGGCGGCCGCATTCTGCAGTTTTCCTCCACCGGTGGGCAGTATGCTTTTCCCGGCTTTAGCCTGTATCACGCCACGAAGTGGGGGATCGAAGGGTTCTGCGAATCACTCGCGAAAGAAGTCGCGCCGCTCAACATTAGCATCACCATCGTAGAGCCCGGAGCGACCCACACCAATTTTGCAGCAGGCATGGTGATCGCACCTGCGATGGAGGCGTACGGGGAGACACCCGTGGGCGAGGTGCGGCGTGCAATTACGGCAAACGCGTTTCCAATCCCAGGTGACGTAAGCAAAATGTGCAAGATCATTATCGATTCCGTCGCGATGCAACCGGCACCGCTCCGCCTGCCGATGGGCAGCGATACGTACACGCTCGTGCATGAAGTGCTGCAGCAACGGCTCGCGGCGCTTGAAGCGCAAAAGGACATGGCGTTTTCTACTGACATGGACAAGCAGTAGCAAGGCAGGCCGGTTTCAACACGTCAGAGGCATGCTTTCTATACTGAAGGCATGGCTCTTTCACTGACCCGCTCTCGTGAACTACAGCAACGTGCCCTGCGCCTTATCCCTGGCGGCGTGGATTCGCCGGTGCGGGCGTTTCGCGCCGTGGGAGGCGATCCGCCGTTCATCGAGCGGGCGGAGGGGGCTTATCTCTTCGATGTGGATGGCAATCGCTACATCGACTACTTCGGCTCATGGGGGCCCATGATCCTGGGCCACGCCGCGCCCGCCGTGATCGAAGCGGTGCGGGAGGCGGCGGGCCGCTCCACCAGCTTTGGCGCGTCCACCGCAGCCGAGGCGGAACTGGCGCAGCTGGTGGTGGACGCGGTTCCATCGATCGAGAAGCTGCGGTTTGTCAGTTCCGGCACGGAAGCGGTGATGAGTGCCATCCGTGTGGCACGGGCGTTTACCGGGCGCAAGCGCATCGTGAAGTTTGAAGGCTGTTATCACGGCCACTCGGATGCTCTGCTGGTGAAGGCCGGATCAGGTGTGGCAACGCTGGGCATCCCCGGTTCAGCCGGCATCCCCACGGAGACGACGCAGTTCACCACGGCCCTGCCTTACAACCATCTTAACGAGGTGGAGATGCTCTTTGCCCGGCATCCGGGCGAAGTGGCGTGCGTCATTCTGGAGGTTGTCGTTGGCAACGCAGGCACGATTCTGCCTGCGGAGGGCTTTCTGGAAGGGTTGCGCCGCATTACCGAGCGCGAGGGTGCGCTGCTGATCTTTGACGAGGTGATGACCGGCTTCCGGCTCGCGCTGGGCGGCGCTCAGGAGATTTACGGCGTTCGGCCTGACATGACAACGCTGGGCAAGATCATCGGTGGTGGTCTGCCTGTGGGTGCCTTTGGCGGACGCGCGGAGATCATGGATCAGCTTGCGCCATTGGGTGCGGTCTACCAGGCAGGTACGCTGTCGGGCAATCCGCTGGCGATGGCCGCGGGCATTGCCACGCTGAAGGCGCTGCATGCGGGTGGGCCGGTCTTTTACGAAGACCTGGCAAAAGTAACGGAGCGCATTGCCTCAGGTGTGGCTGAGGCGGCTGAGGAAGCGGGCGTACCGGTAGTGACGAACCGCATTGGCTCCATGTTTACGTGGTTTTTCCGCTCAGGGACGGAGGACGATGCAGTGCAGAACTTCGACGATGCCGCACGCAGTGACATCGCGCGCTTCGGGCACTTTCATCGCGCCATGCTGGAGCGCGGCGTCTGGCTGCCGCCCTCACAGTACGAGGCGGCGTTTGTCTCGGCAGTGCATGGCGACGTTGAAATCGCCGCGACCGTGGCCGCCGCACGGGAGAGCTTTGCAGCTTTGCTGGACGCGAAGCAATACTCAGCCGAACGCCAGTGAATCGCGCATAGCTTGCTGTCTTCCTGAACGGACGGACGGACCTGCTTTGAAGCGGTACTGGCCCAGAAAGAAAGCAGATCCTTCGTCGCACGCTCCTCAGGATGACACCGGGTAGGGGATCACGGCAGGAGACAGCGTCGCGGCGGCAGAGAGTGTAGCGGCGTCAGAGAGTGTAGCGGCGGGAGAGAGTGCAGCGGCGGGGTGCGATGTGCTCGCGCTACTTGCCGCGGCCCCGCTCGCCGCTGGTAGAGGTCTGCCAGACCGGGCTGATGAGTTCCGTGCGAAGCACCGGGCCATTCAGAAACAATGGCTGCTGGGAGCGGACAAAGGCGGGCACCTGGCCCGTGCTGATCCAGGCTTTGGCATCCGGAGGCGCCTTGCCAATCGCGGGAGCGATCAGCCCGGCAAAGCCTCCCAGCTTCAGATGAAGATTGAAGCGGATCGCCTTGTTGCGCAGGCCCGCGCTGCGAAAGGTATCTTCGCCCTCCGGCATAATGGAGATGGTGATGAGCCGAGGTTTGGGCGACGCGACGACGTAAGACAGTTGCGTTTCCGCTGTGCCGGGAGAGATATTCTTGAGCGCGTTAATCAGGATGCCGTTGGCCAGATCAGGCGGCAGGTCCAGGTGGGTGATTTCCACCTTTTCCGGATCACTGTCCTTATCCTTGTACCGCACGGTCACCTGACCCGTGGCAACCTGGATCATGATATCCACAGGCTTGGAGAAGAACGGACCCTTCTGAATGTGATGGTCGCTGATCAGGCGGAAGACCCCGGTCTGGGAAAAGACGGCGGTGTCGTCATCAATGGAGCCGTCTTGGAAGCGGTACGTGAGCCGGGCTGTTAGGCGGTCCCCATGGATCGTCTGGACCAGGTCACCCGCGCCCAGCAGCTTTCCATCCAGTGAGCGGATCGCTAGGTAGCCGTGAACCGAACCCTCCTTGTACTTCACCGCGACCGGGTCGGCCAGCAGATGGCTGGAGAAGAGTAAGAAGGGGAGAAGGCTTCCTGGCCGCAATCGCATGAGGCACAGTGTACCGAACGGCTTGCCCCTGCCGTTCGAAGATGCAGGCTCGCGTTGCCGTTAGAAAATTTGCACGCGAGCGTCCGGCGCAAGGTACAGCTTCTCACCGGGTTTCACCGCAAAGCCGGTATACCAGGCATCCAGGTTCCGCACAGTCTGGGCTCGTACGGGGCCCGGCGCGTGTCCGTCCGTGAGCAGCTGGCGGCGCTGTGCAGCTTCACGCGCCTTGCCCTGCCAGTTCTGGGCAAAGGCGATGAAGAACTGCTGATCGCCGGTCAAGCCGCCCACCGGTGCCGCTGCGTGACCATTGAGCGAGACGTGGTAAGCATCCAGAGCCGCGGTGATGCCGGCCAGGTCGGCAATGTCCTCGCCCAGGGTCTGCTTGCCGTTCACATGCACGCCGGGCAGCGGCTCATAAGTATCGAACTGCGCGGCCAGAGCGGCGGTGGAGGTGTTGAAATGGGCGCGGTCCGCCTCGGTCCACCAATCGCGCACGCGGCCTTCGGAGTCGAAGTCGGAACCCTCCGAGTCAAAGGTGTGCGAGATTTCATGACCGATCACGCTGCCGATCGCGCCGTAGTTTGCGGCCGCCGGTGCCGCGGCATCGAAGAAGGGCGGCTGCAGTATCGCTGCCGGGAAGTTGAGTGCGTTGTTGAGCGGCATCTGCACGGCGTTCACGGTTTGCGGCGTCATGCACCACTCGTCCGGGTCGGTGGGCTTGCCGATGCGGCCAAGGTTGTAGTGGTAGTCGAACAGGGCGATGCGGTGCAGATTGCCGGCGAGGTCGTTGGGCTTGATTTCCAGGCCGTCGTAGCCGCGGAAATGGCTAGCATAGCCCACGCTCACGCGCAGTGTCTTCAGCTTGGCCAGCGCCTCAGCCTTGGTGGAGGGCGCCATCCAGGTAATTGCTTCCAGGCGCTGGTGGTAGACCGCGAGCAGGTTGGTGACGAGCGCCTGCGCTTCCCGTTTGGATTGCTCCGGGAAGTAGCGCTGGGCGTAGAGTTTGCCAACCGCGTCACCCAGGCTGCCGTTGACCAGGTCGAGGGCGCGGCGCTCCAACGGCCGCTGTTGCGGCGCGCCGGTGAGCACCGTGCCGAAGAAGCGGAAGTTCTCCGTGCGGATTTCCTGTGACAGCGCAGCCGCGCTCGCAAGGATTGTGTGCAGCCGCAGGAAGTCCTGCCAGGTGGCTACGGGCGTGGAGGCAACCAGCGCGGCTTCAGCGGTGACGGCCGCGGGCTGCCAGACGTAAAACTCCTTCTGCTGGGGCAGGGCCGCAGCCTGGAAGAAGGTAGGCCAGTCTAGCCCGGGAGCCTTGCCGGTGAACTCCGCGACGGTCCAAAGATTGTCGGCCTTGCGGATGTTCTCGCTGTCCGCCAGCGAGATGTGTACCTTTGCGATTTCTGTTTCCAGCGCCATCACCCGTGCGGCGCGTTCGTCGGGATTGCTGAAGCCGGCCAGGCGAAACATAGTTGCAGCATCGGTGGCGTACTGCTTGCGAATGTCTGCCATGCGCGTGCCCTGATCCAAGTAGTAGTCGCGGCTGGGCAGGGCCAGTCCGCCCTCAAACAGGTACGGCGCGTAATGGTGCGGATCATGAAAGCCGGGCGCTACCCACAGACCGAAGAAATTGGCCGTGTGGAACTGGCCGAGGTTGAGCGCGTCGACGTCGGTGCGCAGGGTACGGCCCAGCGCCATGGCCAGATCGCGTTGCGTGTGGATCGCATCGATTGCGGCAAAGTCAGGCTTCAGCGAATCGATGCCGTGGGCGTCCTTGTCCTGCTCGTTCAGCATGGAGGCGTAGAGGTCGGCAATGCGCCGCGCGTCTGTGCCCGCCGCGGCGTTGGCGCTCACGGCCTCATGCACGATGGCGCCGATTTGAACGGAGGTGCGCTCGGCGATCTCAGAGAAGGCATTGAGGGAGGTACGGTCGGCGGGGATCTCCGTGCGCCGCTGCCATGCGCCATTGCTGTAGCTGTAAAAATCATCACCCGGCTTGATGGCCGGGTCCATGTCCGTGAGGCGAATGCCGTGAGGAATCTGCGCGGTTGCTTGTGAAGTACTTTGAGCGACAGACGGCTGCGCGATTGCGCCGCAAAGACAAAGAAGCATGGACGCTGCGGCAGGCAGGCACAGAGAAGACGGCGGTGGCACAGGCATGCACGAGATTTTAATACCTAGGCCCCCAGGACTGGCGTGCAGAGCGTGGGCAAGGACATGCGCGGAGCCGCCCTGATATTCTCAAAGCTCCCACAATCGCCGCAATCCACAAGCCCTGAAGGACGCCCGCGTGACCGACCCCACTGCCGAACCTGTACGCAAGACCAAGGCAGCCAAGCCTGCAACCTATGCCGACGCCGGCGTGGACATTTCAGAGGGAGACCGCACCAAGCAGCGCATCAAGATGCTCGCGCGCAAGACTTTCAACAAGCAGGTGCTGAGCGAGATTGGTGGGTTTGGTGGGCTTTTCGGGCTGGATCTGGCCAAGTACCCCAATCCGGTGCTGGTGTCATCGGCTGACGGCGTCGGGACAAAGCTGAAGGTCGCCTTTGAGCTGGGAATTCACCACACCGTGGGCGCGGACCTAGTGAACCACTGTGTGAACGACATTGCCGTGCAGGGTGCCACGCCGCTTTTCTTTTTGGATTACCTGGCCACGGGCAGGCTGGAAGGCTCCGTGGCGGAGACGGTCGTTTCCGGTATCAGCGAGGCTTGCCGCGCCAACGGCTGTGCCCTGATCGGCGGCGAAACGGCGCAGATGCCCGGCTTTTATGCCGATGGCGAGTACGATCTGGCGGGCTTCATCGTGGGTGTGGTGAACCGTGACGAGGTGGTGACGGGCGAGAAGATCGAGGCGGGCGATTGCCTGATCGGCTTGCCCAGCAATGGCCTGCATACGAACGGCTATTCCCTGGCGCGCAAGCTGCTGTTTGAGACGGCGAAGTACGGGCCTGACCAATATGTGAATGAGCTGAAGGACAAGACAGGGTCGGCGCTGATGCGGCAGCACCGCAGTTATCTCGCGATTCTGAAAAAGCTGACGGCGGCCGGCATCGTGCGCGGCATGGCGCACATTACCGGTGGCGGCATCACCGAAAACCTGCCACGCATTCTGCCCAAGGGCCTGTGCGCCATGGTCGAGCTAAGCGCGTGGGAGGTGCCGCCACTCTTTGCGCACCTGCAGCAGCTTGGCGATGTGGACCGCGATGAGATGCTGCGCACCTTCAACATGGGCATCGGCATGATCGTGGTGGTACCGGGCGAACAGGTGCGTAAGGCCAAGAGCATTCTGAGCCGGGCCAACGAGCGCTTTCACCTGATGGGCCGTATCGCCAAGGGCGAACGCAGAGTGAATTACATTTGACCGGAGTAACGGACCGCCTCGCAAAGCTGGGAATCCTGCTCAGCGGCCGCGGTTCCAACTTCGTGGCCATTGCGGACGCGATAGCCGCCGGAACGCTGCCTGGTTGCCAGATCGCTGTTGTGATTGCAAACGTGGCTGAGGCAGCGGGCCTGCAGGCCGCGGCATCCCGCGGCATCTCCGCCATTGCGCACGTGTCCAGGGGTGTACCGCGTGAAGAGCATGACAGGCGCATGCTGCAGACGCTCCACCAACATGCTGCTGACTGCGTCGTGCTTGCCGGCTACATGCGCGTGCTCACGCCAACGTTTATTGCGGCATTTCCGCAGCGCATCCTGAACATCCATCCTTCGCTGCTGCCCAAGTACCCCGGGCTGCATGCCCAGCGGCAGGCGCTGCAAGCGGGCGAGACAATTGCCGGGTGCACCGTTCACCTGGTGGACGAGCAGGTAGACCACGGTGCAATCCTGCTGCAGCGAATTGTGCCTGTGCTGCCCGGCGATGACGAAGCCAGCTTAAGCGCGCGCATTCTGGAGCAAGAGCACATGGCATACCCGGAGGCGATCCGCCTGTTCCTGCAACAGCTCGCTTAGGCCGACTGTTGCCCAGCGTCGCTCAGGGTGATCTTCAGGTTCATGCGGCGCTGGCCGCGGAAGATTGTCACATTCACCGTGTCGCCAGCCTTGTGAGCGGTCATCACGTTGCTCACATCCTGCGCGTTGGTGATCTCCTGCCCGTCAATGGCCACAATGTAATCGCCGCCCAGCATCACGGGTGTGTTGCCCAGGTAGGCGCGCTGTGTGCCGCCTTTCAGGCCGGCGCGGTCGCCGCCGCTGCCCGGCAGCACGCGCTCTACCAGCACGCCGTAATCGCTGGGCAGGCCAATCTGTTGCGCCAGATCCGGACCGATTTCAAGCGTGGTGATGCCCAGCGAAGGACGGCGCACATGGCCATACTTCGAGAAGTCCTCAAGCACCGCACGGGCGGTGTTGATGGGGATGGCAAAACCGATGCCGGCACTCTGGTCGGCGTTGTTGCTGGCGATGAGCGTGTTGATGCCGATGACCTCACCCTTGGAGTTCATCAGCGGGCCACCGCTGTTGCCGGGGTTGATGGCGGCGTCTGTCTGGATGGCATTGTCGATGGCAGAGCCGGTCGGCCCCTTGATGGAGCGAATCGCGGAGATGATGCCGCGTGTCATGGTGCCGGAGAGGCCGAAAGGATTGCCGATGGCGAAGACTTTTTGCCCGACCTGGAGGCTGTTCGAGTTGGCCAGTTCTACCGGCTGCAGGTTGGGTGCGTTGATCTGCAGCAGTGCCAGATCATGCGTCTTGTCCACGCCGATGACCTGTGCTTTGTACTTGTGCTTGTCGAAAAGCTGCACTTCCACGCGCTGGGCATTGTCAATCACGTGGTTGTTGGTCAGGATGTGGCCCTGCTTGTCGAGAATGAAGCCCGACCCCTGGCCCTGCTGCGGTACCTGTCCATAGAAAAAGTCGAAAGCAACCGCAGTGGAGGTGATGTTGACCACGCTCGGCGTCAAGCGCTTGTAAACGGAGATGTTGTTTTGCTCTTCCACGTCGTAAGCCGGCTCGGCGTTGGCCACTTTGA
Organism: uncultured Terriglobus sp.; assembly: GCA_964246795.1. GTDB lineage: Bacteria > Acidobacteriota > Terriglobia > Terriglobales > Acidobacteriaceae > Terriglobus. The sequence continues at coordinate 80,539 of CAXTRR010000005.1, forward strand.
GCTGAAAGTCGCCGAGTGGGCCGTGATCAACCACAGTGGTGATGCCGGCGCCCGCGGGAGCAATCCGGCCGGCCAGCGCCCCCAGCGTACCCGCCGGCCACAGATGGTTGCCCGCGTAAAAGAACGCGCCTACCAGCAGAATGATCAGCAGCAACCTTCGTAGTCTCATGTCTTTGCCCAATCCTTGCCGCGCGGCTCGGAGCGATCCCGCACATCTTTCAGTTTAGCGGGACGCAACGCACTTTCGTACTGCAAGGCCGGGGTACTTACATGGCCGGCGCAGCGCGGTCTCGTGCCTCGGCAAGCAAGTCGCGATAAAGCGCCTCCACCCTGGCTCGAAGCTCCTGCTCACTGCCTTCGTTCCGGATGACCACGTCCGCAAGCGCGGCCTTTTCTTCCTCTGGCATCTGGACGGCGAATCGCAACCGGGCATCCCGTTCCAACGCATCGCGGTCCGCTGAAGGTTCAAACGCGAGCGCCCGTGCAATGTAGCGGGCGAGGCGCAGCTTTTCCGGTGCCGTAACCAGCACAATGCGGTCAAAACGGGCGCGCCAGGGAGGCCTGGCGGATACTCCGCCCTTTGACCCGCGGTCAACAGGCTCCGCGCACCGCGTTTCCAGCAGCAATGCTGATTCGACAACGGCGACGGCCTCCGGGTGCTCTGCCGCGGTCTGCCGCAACCAGTTCTGCTGCGCCGCGATCACCGGCGGGTGGACCAGGGCGTTCAGTTCTTCCACGCGGCCATCGTGGAAGGCGATGCGCGCCAGCATGCGGCGATCCAGGTGGCCGTCCGAGCGCAGCACCTCCGGCCCGAAATGGTCTACGAATGCCTGAAAAAGGGGCTCGCCCGGCTGCATCATGACGCGGGCGACCTCATCACTTTGCGAAACGAATGCGCCCAGCCCGCGGAGGATGGCGGCGACGGCTGACTTGCCGCCGGCCGCGCCACCCGTCAGACCGACGCGCAGCATGCTTTAGCCCCGATCCTCTTGCGGAAATCTTCGCATCCATGCGGCTTTGATCGTGTTTTGCATCAGCATGGCAATGGTGAGGGCGCCCACGCCGCCGGGCACCGGTGTGTAGGCGCTGCTGAGCTCGTAACAACGCGGATCGAAGTCGCCCATCAGCACAAAGCCACGCTTCTGAAAGGTGGCATGACGTTTTAGGTCTCCGGGAAAGAAGCGGTCCACCTGCTCCAGGGTGTCCAGCCGGTTCATGCCGACATCGATCAGCACCGCGCCCGGGTGCACCATCTCCGGCGTGACCAGGCCGGGCACGCCGGTGGCGACCACCAGGATCTCGGCGCGCCGCGTGTATGCGGCCAGATCGCGTGTGCCCTTGTGACAGACGGATACTGTGGCGCCCGCGTTCAGCAGCATGGTGGAGAGCGGCTTACCCACAATGTCGCTGCGGCCCACCATGACGCAATCGCAACCCGCTACTTGAATCCGGGAGCGCCGCAGAATTTCCATGACGCCGGCCGGGGTGCAAGGTGCCAGGCTCGCCTGCCCGATCTGCAACCGGCCCACGTTGACTGGATGAAAGCCGTCCACATCCTTTTCCGGCGCGACCGCTTCCAGAACCCGGCGCGTATCGATGTGCCCGGGCAGCGGCAGTTGCACCAGGATGCCATCCACCGCCTCATCGGCGTTCAAGGTGGCGATCAACTCCAACAACTCGGCCTGCGTGATGGTGACTGGTGGCGTGAGCAAGGTACTGCGGATACCGAGTTCCGCGGAAGTCCGCACTTTGTTGCGGACGTAAATCTCTGAGGCCGGGTCGCTGCCCACGAGTACCACCGTGAGGCCGGGCGTAATGCCGCGGCTCTTTAACTCTGTAACGGCCTGCCCGGCCTCTGTCTTGATCTCTGCGGCGATGGCGGTGCCATCCAAAACACGTGCACTCATTGCAATAAAGGATACAGGGCAGCAAATGTCGCACATGATCCGCAAGGAAAGCCGGTTCGTCTACAACGCAGGAGAGGCTTTCACGTCTAAATTTCAAAAGCCACCATGGCAGTTCACCATTTCTAAGGAGTCAGCATGAGCATGGATATCCTCGATCGTGCGGCAATTGTGCCCGTCACCAAGTCGCCGATCAGCACAGACTTTGCCGTGACCGACCTGGAAACCCTGCGCAATGAACTGCTGCAGTCCGGTCTGGACTCGTGGCAGGCCGGTGAACTGGTGTCCAGCTTTCTTGCCGTGCGTGGCTACGGGGTGTCGGCGGGGGAAGCTCGTCAGGTCGCGACCCGGATCGAGTCGGAAAGCTGCTCGCTGGAGTGCATGCGCAAGGAACTGGGACGCCTCGCGCTGGTGATGTAGCCGATCTCCTGCCGTGATTCGGCAAACCTGCTCAGATTCTGGAGCCCTGCTGAATGGTATGCATCACCAAAGCGCTGGCTATTCGTACTTGAGCGTCTCTACCGGATCCAGGGACGCGGCACGGTTCGCCGGAACGGTTCCGAAGATCACCCCGACGGCGACGCTGGTGGTAAGTGCAATAACCGGTGCCCACCACGAGATCGGGATGTGAAAGGGCGTCAGAAAATTGACTGCCAATGGCAACGCCACTCCAAAAAACGTGCCGACAAAACCGCCGCAGAGCGATAGAAAGACTGCCTCTGTCAAAAATTGCAGCCGCACTTCCCGCCTGGTGGCACCAAGCGCTTTGCGAATGCCGATCTCGCGGATGCGCGCGGAGACATTGGCCAGCATACTGTTCATAATTCCAACGCCGCTGACCACCAGAGTGATGAAGGCGGCAATGGACAGAACATATGTGAGTGCCGTGGCAATCTGATCCATCACCACCAGCACATCGACCAGTGTCTGCGCTTTATAAACGCTGGTGGGCCGGTGACGCGCCTGGATGATGCTGGTGATGCGCTGTGCCGCATGTGGAACGTCAAGCGCGCTGCCCATGGTGAAGAAGATTTCCTTGACTGTATCGGTTCCCGTGAAGTAGCGAGCCACCGGGTAGGGCACCAGAATGGTCTGATCGGACAACTCCGACTGGCCGAAATCGTTCACCCGCAGCCTGGCTACACCCACAACCGTGAAAGGAATGCCAGCCACGGCGAACTCATGGCCGACCGCACCCTGGTCCGACCCAAAGAGCAGGCGGGCAAACGGCTCGATCAACACGCAAACGTGATCGTGTGACACCGCATCCTGGTCATCGAAAAATCGGCCGGCCACCACAGCCAGATTACGTACATCCTTGTAGCGCGGAGAGACGCCCAGCAGCAACGCATCCTTTGTCTGGCCGCTGCCCATGCTGATGGCGGAGTGGAACTCAAGCATGGGCGAGGAGTACAGAATGCCCGGAACCTGTGCCGTGACCGCGCCCTCATCCTCGCTGGTCATGTAGTCGGGCGTAGACGCGTTATTTGGTCCGACGGTGTTGCCGCCGCTGTACTGCATTTCCACCAGGTTGGGTCCCAGGCTGGAGATGGTGTCCACCGCATACTGCCGGCCAGTCAGGCCAACCGTAACGACAAGCACAATTGACGCCGAACCGATAATCATGCCCAGCATGGTGAGCAGGAAGCGGACCTTGCTGGCGCGAAAACTGTCCATGGCCAACCGCATCGTCTCGCTGAAGACCATGGTGGTCTTCGCGGAGCGGAGTGTGCCTTCAAAGGTGCTCTTCGGGCTTTCGGTGACTGGGGGCATGGTCTGTCCTCCTCGTTAGACGGCACATCCGGCGGCCCCGTCGCACTTTCCTGAGGACTGTACTGAGCGCAGCTTTTCAGGTAGCGATGCTGCTAGCATAAGAAAGAACGACCACAGCGGAGAGTTGGGTGAGCGGTTGAAACCGGCAGTCTTGAAAACTGCAGAACTCGGAAGGGTTCCGGGGGTTCGAATCCCTCACTCTCCGCCACAAAGCTTTCCTCATGCGCAGCGCTGGGGTTCGAATCCCTCACTCTCCGCCACTTCTTCTTCACGCGCAGCGCTGGGGTTCGAATCCCCCACTCTCCGCCACTTCTTTTTCTTCACGCACAGAGCTAGGGTGGCAACGTATGCCTCACCTGGACCGCAGCGAAGCTGCTTTCTCGTCCTGCGAAGCGGAGAGAGTTGCGTCGCTCTCCGCACCTCTGACAAAGCTCTTTTGACCCAGAATCACCATCAGCACACAGATCGACGCAATCGCCACGTAATGGGCAGGCGCAAGCCGGCCAAAGTGGAGTAGCCAGATCACCAGCGGCGGCGTGATTCCACCCAGAATCGCGTAGGAGAGATTGTAGGAAAACGAGACGCCAGTAAAACGCACCGGTGCCGGGAAGAGGCGGACGATGCAGATGGGCGTCAGCGATGCCGCGCCGGCACCCAGACCGGCAAGCGCATACAGTGGCGTTAACCATGGTCCGGCAGTTCCCGCGAAGGCGAACAACAGGTAAGTGGAAGCGATCAACAGTGCCACGCTTGCGACCGCAGTCGCGCGCAAGCCGAACCGGTCCGTCGCATGCCCAAAGAAGACGGCTCCGATGCAAAGCGCCGCTGCTGCGGCGAGGCTTGCGATCTGCAGCGAGTGCGCCGGCAGGTGATATAGCTGATTCAACAAGGAAGGCGTCATCAGAATGACGACCACGATCGCGGCTGTAAGCATCCAGGTCACCACGATGGACGACAGCACCGCGGGCCGGTGATCCCGGAGAAGATCCTTCAGCGGCAAGGACGGGAACTGGGCAGAGCGCCGCTTCATTTGCAGAAAAACCGGCGTTTCCGCCAGCTGTTTTCTGAGCCACATGCCTGCCAATCCAAACACGCCACCCAGCAGGAACGGCACGCGCCACATACCCGCAAGCATCGCTGCCTTGTTGAAGGAAGTATTCAGGAGAAACGAAACCAGCGATCCGAGCAGGATGCCGAGAGTCAACCCGCTGGTCAGCATCCCGATGGCGAGTCCTCGCATGCGCTGCGGGGCATGCTCGGAGACGTACACCCATCCGCCAGGAGCTTCAACGCCAATGGCCGCTCCCTGAATCATTCGCATCAGCAGTAACAACAGCGGGGCCGCGACACCGATCTTGGCGTAGGTGGGCAGCATGCCGATGGCAAGCGTCGGCAACGCCATGAGCAGGATACTGAAGGTGAACACACGTTTCCGGCCATGTGTGTCGCCGAAATGAGCCATGATGATGCCGCCGACGGGCCGTGTGAGATAACCGGCGGCAAAGATGCCGAAGGTCTGGGCCAGGCGCAGAAACTCACTGCTGCCTGCGGAGAAGAAGAGAGCCTGGATGAACGAAGCGAAGAAGACAAAGACGACGAAATCATAAAATTCAAGGGCGCCTCCCAATGAGGCAAGCAGCAGAATGCGGAGGGGCACGGCCTGCGGCGAAGTAACATCCGATTCATCTTTGTCTCGCAGGCCGGGCAGAGCCGCCCCTGGCCCTTGAAATGTTTTTGACAACACCGTCGTCTCCAAGTCCATATGCAAACAGCTTCAAGCAACCTTCTCATACAACGTGTGGGAAGAATTTACCTCGGGAGCATCCATCCCGTTCCTGACCAATCAAGTTCCGCAGAAAGTCGCGCGAACACACTGCTCCGGGCGGGCTGGCGTGGCGTAATGCGACATACCGGGCCTGTCTTGATAGGGTGCCGAGAGGACCTGCAACAGATGATGGAACGGCGCAAAATCCTGATGCTCCACCGCAGCGTCAATGACCGCCTGCACCAGATGATTGCGAGGGATGAATATGGGATTCGCCGCTCGCATGATCGCGTCGCGTTCCTCCGGCGCGGTGGGCTCCTGGGCAAGCCGGCGGCGCCATACGGCAGCCCAGGCGTCATAGCCGGCGGTGTCCTGGAAGAGCGTACCGACTTCCACGTCGGCCTGCGGGCCCGCCGCTGCATCGCAAAGGCGGCGGAAGGTCAGCGTAAAGTCCGCCCCGCTGGCCGCCATACGAATCAGCAGATCGCCGGCCAAAGCATCGTCCCCGTCCCGTTCAGCAAGCATGCCAAGTTTGCGGCGGAGTCCCGCGCGAAACGCTGCATCGTATTGCGGGCTAAAGGTGGACAGCGACTCCTTTGCCAACGCCAGCGCGTGCTCTTTGCTTCCTACCGCCTCTGAAAGAAGCGGAAGCAGGCTTTCTGCCAGCCGGGTCAGGTTCCACAGCATGGCCTGAGGCTGGTTGCCATAGGCATAGCGGCCCTGCTGGTCGATCGAACTGAAAACTTTACCGGGGTCATAGGCCTCCAAAAAGGCGCACGGGCCGTAGTCGATCGTCTCGCCGGAAATCGAGGTGTTGTCCGTGTTCATCACACCGTGAATGAAGCCGAGGAGCATCCACTGCGCCACCAGGCGTGCCTGCCGCGCGATCACGCCGTCCAGCAGAGCGCGATAAGGCTGTGGCGAGTCCGCCGCCTCTGGATAGTGCCGCTGAATCGCATAATCAGCCAGTATCTTCAACCCTTCCGTGTCGCCCCGCGCGGCGAAAAATTGAAAGGTGCCCACGCGAAGGTGACTTGCCGCGACCCGTGTCAGCACCGCCCCGGGCAGAACGGATTCCCGGAAGACGCGCTCTCCCGTGGTGACGGCCGCCAGCGCACGTGTGGTCGGCACACCCAATGCCGCCATTGCTTCACTCACCAGGTACTCGCGCAGGACCGGTCCCAGCGCGGCACGGCCGTCCCCCCGGCGTGAAAACGGCGTCGGACCCGAGCCCTTGAGTTGGAGGTCATAACGCGCACCATCTGCTCCTACGACTTCACCAAGAAGGTTGGCGCGGCCATCGCCAAGTTGCGGCACAAAGTACCCGAACTGGTGCCCTGCGTAGGCTTGTGCCAGCGGCTCCGAGCCTGCAGCCACCCGCTTGCCGGCGAGGATCTCCACGCCAGCCGCGCTGGCCAACACGGCTGGATCGAGCCGGAGCTTCTCCGCGAGCGCCGCGTTTACCGCAATGAGTTGTGGCGCGGCAACACTTGTAGGGTCCAGCCGTGCGTAAAACCGCTCAGGAAGACGAGCATACGTATTGTTGAAGCCAAAGTACACGGGCGGAGCGTCGTGGTCGCGGGTAGCGGCTGCCGTGCCGGTGGGGGAGACGGGTGAGGTCATGCCCATTGGATGTATGCCGGCAGCTTTGGCTCCGATGCAGCTTGGGTTCAACGGCTAAGGCAGTTGAAAGTCCATGACCGCCATGGCGCTCATTGGGACCGGCCTGCCGGAGGAAACATACGGGCGGTAGCGCCAGTGCTGCACGGCATCAAGCGCGGCATCGCGCAGCAGCGGCGGCCCGCTCACGACGCGGGCGGCAATCACGTTCCCGTCACGTCCTACCTCTGCCTGTACCTTGACCTCGCCTTGCACACGGGCAGCGAAAGCTTCGGTGGGGTAGGCCGGCGAAGGGCTGTAGATGACATTGGCTGCCATCCGGCCCAGAGAAATTGGACGGACTACACCTGCGCTGCTTTCGCTGGTCTGAGCCGTGCGGTGGCTGCCCGGGAGAGTGGGAATGTCAGCAGGATCGACCTCAGCGATCAGGTTGGGACGCGCCTGAGAAGAAGCGCCGGATGCGGGAGGCACTCGCCTTCGCAGAAGCCGTGGATGCTTCCAGGGTTCACCTGTCTCGTTTCCATCCTGCGCAAGGGCGTAGCCGGGAACAGTCTGAGCACCAAGGCGCCTGCTCAAGGTCGAAGAAGGCACGGCCGGGCCTGGTGCAATCATTTTGGGATGTGGAAGCGTCACGGCGGCGGCAGTCGAAACCGAAGCAGGATCGGCATTGTTCCGAGCCGGCACAGCAGCCGGGGGCGCCGGTGAAGCTTCTACGGTGGGTGAGGTGGACGGAAGCAGCTTGCCGGCTGAGCTATCTGATCGCGACGCAGTTGGACCCGGCGCAGAGGGTGGCAGGGAGACTTTGTGCGTTTCCCGTAAAGTGGGGGGCGCTGGCCGGGCACGCCAGCTTCGCGGAACAGTGTTCGTGGCGGAAAGGTGGCCTGCTTGCCCGGAGAAGGTTTCAGCACCGGACGTGCTGAGTGAAGCGCCGCTGCTTGGGCCGGGCGACTTGGATTCGGGGGAAGATGCCGTCGCCGTCGCCATGGGAGCATTGACCGGATCTGTGGATGGCCGGCGATACCGCCAGAGACCAATGCACGCTACGGCCAAAACGCACACAGCAGCCACCCAAGCGAGTTTCCCGCGGCCGCGTCCCTCCTTGCGCACATCTGCATCCTGGAGCCGTTCTAGATCGGCGTTTCGTAACCCGGGACCGGGTCTGTCCTGCACGTCGCCTTGCGCCACAAGGGCCTCTGCTGCCGAAGAAATGGCAGCAGCTTGGCGAGCGGAGGGCACGTAAAGGTCCTGCGTGTCAGCGCTTTGCCCGACAGTGGGCGCATCCAGGGCGCGCCGCGCTCCCATCAGAAAGCGGAGCAGCACATGTGCGTCTTGCTCTCCGGCCTCAGCGGCCAGGCGGGGCCCTGCGGCGGCAATCGCCAGCGCACCCAGCAGGTCGGCAGGACCGATTTGCCGGTCGCCTCCGTCCAAAACGATCCAGACATGCGAGGTCAGATCCCGATGAAAGGCTTCGTCCCCGTGGACACGCGTTGCCATGTCTTGCAGCGCTGCCGCAGAGCCCAAGGGAACTCCGGCTTTCTGCAGGAAATCGCGCAACTCCACGATTTCCTTCGCGTAGCGGGCTGACACATCTTCGAGTTGGCGCGGTTGCAGCATGCTGAAGCGGAGTCCCTTCCCGGCTTTCTCGGCATCTCCGCCGTAACAGAGCAGACACGGAGGGACCCGAAATGTTGCCGTTTTGTCGGCTTGCAGGGATTGACGCCTTACCTTACCAGAAGTAGGTCTTTGCGAGCTCGATATTTACCGGCGTGTAGCCAACCACGTGAATGCGAAGCAGTGCCTGCATATTCTTGCCCTCCCAACCGGCCGGTGCGGAGCGCAGCAGTTCGTTCATTTTCTCCGGCGAGCAGACGAACTCGGCGGCGGCCTGCGTTCCATAGGAGCCGATGCCGCCGACCACCAGCGCGGGTCCGCCGGTACTGCTGTGCAGCACGCGGGAGATCAGCGCAAAATCCTCGGTCGGCTCACCATGGTTGTCCGGGCTGGTCGTCCAGCGCTGCGCCGGGTTTGCCCGGTCCACGATGCTGGTGCCGTCGCGAAAGCTAAGGGGAAGTGGGTCGGTGGTGGCCAGCGTCCAGTGATTGTTGAATCCGCCGATGAACACCGCCGGTGCGTTCCGCAGCTCGCTCATGGACAGATCGCTGCCGGAGCGCAGCACAAAGGGCCGTGTCCATCCCTTGAGCAACGACGCCACCTGAACGGACGCGGCAAGATCGCCGGTGGTGATAAAGGTGTTCTCGGCCGCGACCAAATCGTCGCTGCGGATGACGGCGCCCTTTGGTAGATCCGGAAAGAATTCCGGGCCATTTTGCCGGTTCAGTGCGTGCTCCTGCCGGTAACGCTCCAGATATCCCGGCGTAAACCGGTAGGCAACGTTCGTCCCCGTATAGATCAGCACCGGGTTTTGCCGTTGCAGAACCGGTGCCCAGAAGCGCGATTGCGCCGATGTCTGGCCTGTCCAAAAGCGAAGAGCAAACGCGACAAAGCAGAGCAGGGCTATCGCGAGAGCGGCTCCGATCCAGCGGACGGCGACGGACCGCGAACGCGGCGGAGGTTCTGTCCGCAGAACTGTTAACGATTCGGCAACTTGTTCAATCTGCTGCTCGGGCGACCGTACCTGAAGCGCAGCGGCAGGCTCCGGGGAAACAGCGGGCGATACTTCCAGAGGTGAAAGGGCCGCGATGCGAAAGTTGGCCCGGTAAGCTCCGGGCTTCAGTTCGATGTGGAGAGGGCGTGGCTCTTCCGCCTGGTAGAACTGCGCCAGGCGCTTGCGCACATCTGCTGCGCGCATGCGGACCACCGGGTCTTCAGCAGTGTCGTAGTCGGGCGAGCGGCCAAAAACCTCGATCCCCACAATGCGTTCCCGCAGGTCCGATTCATGGCCGGCCAGCGAATGTTCCACGATGTAGCGCAGCAGATCGCGGCACTGCCGGCTGGTCCGGAAGGGCTGACTCTGCAATATCTGCTCAAGTTCTTTTTGTACTTCGGCTGGGCCGATGCCGCTATGTAACGGGTCGACTGTCTGGTCCGGGGGTGTTTCCAGTGTGCGCATCATTCCAAACAGGCTGGCGGTTTTGCAGGCGCCGGGGGTAGTATACCCCCCGCATTACCCCCTGAAACACTGGTCAAATCGGGCCGGTCTGGGTGGCTACCGTAGCTTTCGTTGACAGCCGTATGCTCGCGCAAGCTCCATGTGTGAGTTCCCCGAGACAGTCCGCGACGAAAACGGGCCTGCCGCATATTGAGATGGTTCCACCCCACTTGGAGGCTGTTGTGTCCCAACGATTTTTCCGGAATCTACCGAGCTCATCTACCAAGCTTTTACTTCGCGGAGTTTTGAGCGCTGCCCCGCTCATGCCAATCATGCTGACTGCCGTACTCAGCAGACCGCTGCTGGCACAAGACCAGACTAGTTCGTCGTCACTGAACGGCACTGTCATGGATCCGAGCGGCGCGGTGCTGCCCGGTGCGCAGGTCACACTTACTGGTACCTCAAATGGCGTTGTTCGCAGCTTTACCACGGGCAGCAGCGGCGAGTACACCTTCCGGCTTGTACCGCCCGGCAGCTACACGCTCAAGGTGAGCGCCAACGGATTTAACGGATACCAGCAAGAGGGCATCGTGCTGGCCTCCGGCCAGGGTGCGACGCAGCCGGTGAACCTCGGCGTGAGCAGCGGTGGCGGTGAGACGGTGACGGTCACGAGCGAGGCTCCATTGGTCAATCTCGATAACGCGAACCTCTCGGCCGACATCTCCTCCAAGCAAGTGGTGGAGCTGCCGCTAAATTTGCGTAACGTCTACGGCCTCGCCGTGCTGAACTCCTCCGTGCAGAACACCACCGAGCAGCAGCGGCTAAATGGCGGCGGTTCCCAAGGCACGGCCGACCAGGACATCTCGTTCCTCAATTTTGGCGGCGGCTTTTTCGGCACCTCAGCCTATCTGCTAGACGGTATTTGGGACACTGCGTCCGACTGGGGCGCGGTGGTCTACTCGCCGTCAGTCGACAGTGTGGACGAGTTCAAAATCCAGACAAACTCCTTCACCGCTCAGTACGGCTTCAGCACAGGCAATGTGATTAACGTGACGACGAAGAGCGGTACAAACAACCTGCACGGCTCGGTCTTTGAGTTTCTACGGAACGACAAACTGGATGCCAACTTCTACTTCGATAACTTTTACGGTAATCCGCGGCAGAAGCTGCGCCGGAATCAGTTTGGCGCGTCTACGGGCGCTCCGGTCGTGATTCCGGGACTTTACAACGGCCACGACAAGACCTTTATCTTCGGCCTCTATGAGGGTCTTCGGCAGAGCACACCCGCGAACATTACTGGAACCGTGCCGACGGCACCCTTTCGTACAGGCGACTTTTCCGCCCTGTTGGGCGCTGCGCTGACCGACTCGGCAACGGGCGCACCCGTGACGGACGCCCTTGGCCGCCCGATCCGCGCCTATCAGATTTACGATCCGTACTCGGCCCATCCCGTCGTCGCAGGTCAATTGGATTCCAGCACGGGTTTGGTCGCCGTCCGTTCCGGGTATGTGCGTAACCCCTTCGCGAACAACATCATTCCGCAGAACCGGTTCGATCCGGTAGGAGCGAAGCTGGCCAGCTTCTATCCCAATCCGGTAAACGCGGCCTTATCGAACAACTTCTCCGCGGCTGCTTCCGCTCCTGCGAGCGCGGACGAGTACCTGATACGCGTCGACCACAACATCTCCCAGAACACCCGCGTCTTCGGTCGGTGGGCACAGAAGCGCGAGTTTAAAACGAATGAACCTGCCTACTATGGCGCAAATAATATCGCCGGCCCCGGCAACATCCGGCCAAACAACCGGTTCAGTGCGGTGGCCGGTGCCAGCCACGTCTTCGGCCCGACTTTTACCGCCAGCGGCAACATCGGCCTGAGCCGGTGGGCAGAGGGCGGCATCGCGCAGGGCTATCCTTTTGTCAACACCTCGATTGGCCTGCCCGCATCGCTGGACGCGGCTTCCAAAACTTTTCCGATCGTGAACGTATCGAGTCAGCTGTCGTTAGGCCCAACACAGGGTTCTCAGGGCACCGGCTACCGGAACGTTGGTAGCGTCTCCATCGACCTAGTGAAGACCGCGGGTCGGCACAATCTGTCTTTCGGCTACTTCGGCGCAATCCTGCAGAACAACGGGAACAGCATCCCGACTACCAGCTTCAGCGTCGACAACAGCCTGACGTCCGGTTTCACCAACGCAACCAGCACGGACAGCCGTTCCGGCTATGGTTTCGCTTCGTTGCTCCTAGGCGCGGCCTCAGGCGGCAACACGTCCAGCAACTTTAACGCGGCCGTCACCAAGCATTACAACGGGTTCTATACAGAGGACGACTGGAAGGCGACCCCGAACTTGACATTGAATCTGGGGCTACGCTACGAGTGGCAGGGCGCGCCGACGGAGCGCCATGATCGCCAGGCATATTTCGACTACAAAGCTATCAACCCCATCAGTTCGCAGGTGGGCCTGCAACTGCCGGGTGAAGTTATTTTCGCCAACAGCAATCAACGCGGCATTTACAGCACCAGCTACACAAACCTGGCACCGCGCTTCGGCTTCTCTGAGAGAGCCACCAACAAGCTGGTACTGCGTGGCGGCTACGGCATTTTCTTCTCGCCCCAGTGGTTCGGCGGTGGTTATAACCCGGGCTTCAGCCAGTCGACCGGCTACTCCGGTACTTCAAACAATGGCATCACGGTTACGCCAATCAGCAATGCATTTCCCTCCGGCCTGCTTTCGCCGGTGGGCAACAGCCGCGGTGCTCTGCAGGACGTGGGCCAGGGAACGACGGGCATTCCTCTGAGCCGCCGCTCGCCCTATGTGCAAACCTACTCGCTGGGGCTGCAATACGCAGTAACCCCAAACGATGTGATCACCACAACCTTTGTGGGCAATCACGGCACCAAGCTGCTGCTTAGCTCATTCAATCATACGCAGCTGAATCCGTCGTTCTACTCGCTCGGCAGTTCGCTGGACGATCAAGTGGCAAACCCTTTTTATGGCCACATCACCTCGAGCTCGTGCGGGCTGGACCAGCCGACCATCTCACGCGGCCACCTTCTCTCACCCTACCCGCAGTTCTGTAACGTTAGCGAGCCGCAGTCGCCAGTCGGATTTTCCATCTACAACGCGCTGCAGGCGGACTACAACCACCGCTTCCACAAGGGCCTGAACCTGCTGGTGTCGTACACATATTCCAAGTTCCTGGACAACGGGTCAGGCACGAACAACTGGGCTTACACGGGAGACCAGGGACCGCAGAACTACTACGACCTGACATCGGAGAAGTCGGTGGACGGGAGTGACATCCCGCACAGTCTGGTGATCAACTACATCTATGAGTTGCCGGTTGGCCGTGGGCGCACTGTGGGCAAAGACCTGAATCGTAAGGTGGACGCGGTGGTGGGCGGGTGGCAGATTTCTGGAGTCACCAGCCTGAAGTCGGGCTTCCCGCTGGGCATTAACGGCAGTAGCGGCACTAATCTGTACGGTGCCAACCAGCGGCCAAATATCGTAGGCAACGTACACGCTGGGCCGCAGAACATTAATCACTGGTTCAACACGGCGGCTTTCCAACAAGTGCCTACGGGCAGCTACACTTTCGGCAACTCGCCACGCTTCCTTTCCACGCTGCGCTCGCCCGGCTACCAGAATTTTGACGCCGCCGCGCAAAAGTACTTCAACTTCAACGAGCAGATACGGCTGCAGTTCCGTGCAGAGTTTTTCAACGCACTGAACCGCGCAAACTTCTATGCACCGAGCGTCTATCTTACGGATCCGAATTTCGGAACGATCCGGCAGTCATTTGCGCCGCGTGACATACAGTTTGCTCTAAAACTGTATTGGTAAGTATGGTCATGCACCGGATTTCCTATTCTCGGCGTGCCGGCAGCCTGTTGCTGCCGGTGTTGCTGTGCGCACTTATGATTGCGTCAGCAACGTGCGCCACTCAGGCACAGGCCCCGCCGGCACGGCGCGCATTGGCCCCGCAGTCCGGCAGTCGGCAGTCGGCAGTCGTAACCAGCCCAGCGTTGGAGGAGGTTCTTGGCGCCGCGCAAACAGCGCAGAACGCCTCTCAATTCGCTGAAGCAGCTGCGCTGTATGCGAAGGCTACAAAGCTGGAGCCAGATCTTGCGGAGCTTTGGGCAAACCGCGGCTTGATGGAACATCTGGCCGGCCAGCCGCAGACGGCGCTGGTCAGCTTTCAACGCGCCCTGAAGCTGAAACCGGAGCTGTTTACACCACTTCTATTTTCCGCGCGGGACCAGATTGCGCTGAACAAACCGGAGCTTGCGCTATCCCTGCTGGACCGCGCCGCCGCTCTGCAACCAGAAAACCCGGATGTGGCATTCTCCCGTGCCCACGCTGAGGCAGCGCTTGGCAAGCACCGTGAAGAAGCCGACGCATACGAGAAAGCCACTCAACTGCAGCCCCAGAACCCCGCGGCCTGGTTCGGCTTGGCAGTAGCTTCTCTCAGCAGCATCGACACCGACGGGGCGGCACTGGCGCGCGGCCATGCCCATTCAGCTTGGGCGCAGGCACTCTATGCCGATGAACTGCTAACCCAGGGACGTCTGACGGAGGGCACGAAGCTCTACAAAGAGTTAGTCACCAGTTCGGCACCACAAGACCGTTGCAAACTGCTGCGCATGCTCGAATACCGAGATAAGGACGATCTCGCCACGCTTACGCCAGAGGCCAAAGCTGCATTGAAGGACGCATTGCATGCCGACCTTGACGTTTGCCGATGCGACGAGACTTCCATCACCGCAGCCTGCGCCTACCTGACCGGCAACACCGCGGCAAGTCTCCGGCTGGCCGCCAAGACGCCCGCCTCCACCGAGCCCGAACTCCTTTACTGGTCCATCAAATCAAATGAGCGTCAAACCGTGCTGGCGCTCTCCCGCTTCCAGGACCTTTCGCCGCAGAGCCCCGCCACCTTTGATCTGACCGGCGATCTTTACCGTCGTCAATCTATTCCAGATCGAGCTCTCGCCGAGTATGAAAAGGCCCTCACTATTGACCCTCATGATCCGGCGGCTCTTCTTGGCAGCGCCGCAGCTTTACTTTCGGAGAACCACTCTGATGAGGCTCTCACTTTCGCGAAGCGCGGCTTAGCGGACCGTCCTGTCGACCTCAAATTGAACCTGGCTGCGGCGGAGGCTCTTGTGTCGCAACATCGCTTCGATGAAGCAAAGCCGCACCTGGACATATGTCTGCACGGCTCGGGCGATTCAGCCGCTTTTGCCCATGCACTCATGGGCCGGGTGGCCGCAGCGAATAGTGAAACGGAAATGGCCATCCGCGAACTGCGCCTCGGCCTTTCCACAGACCAGGACGGCAGCTTGCATTACCAACTCTTTCGCCTCTTACGCAAGATGGGCGACACGGCCGGGGCAAACGCAGCAGAAGCGCAGGCACGCGCGCTGGTGCAGCAACGGATGGCACACGCTGCCACCGCCATGCAGAACATGCAGGAAGTGTCGCCGAACTAGTTCCAAACAGATTGTCAATGGATTGAGCAGACTTTTATGTCTTTATGGGAACACATGCTGTGCCGCGACAGCACCTCCAGATTTGCCTTGCGCTCTCCTCGGAAATTGCTACTGAACATAGGCATCCTGATAGCAGCAAGCATCTCCGTGAAGAACGGTATAGCGTCTTCTTTTGCGCCGCTTCCGGCGGAAGTCACCTCTTCGCATTTCACCGTGGCCATCAACGGTCATCGCACGCCCGTGCTGCATGCGGCAAGTGGATATTATCTGCTGAATTTCGATGTGGCCGGCCCGGCTGTCCTTTCTATCACCTCAGATGACCCGCATTTTTGGGACCGTGGCGTGGAGGTGCAGCCAATGCGGTTTGGCATACGCCCGGCGCATCATGGTGCAACGATCAGTTTTCCCATTCCCGGGCCGGTGAAGCTCAGCATCTCGCGGCCTGGTGAGCACTTTGCGGAGTCAGAGATGCTCTTTCTGTTCGGCAATGTTCCGGCGCGAGCACCCCGCGCCGACGAGCCCGGCCTGCGGTACTACGGCCCCGGCGTGCACCGCGAAAACATAGAGGCGCGCAGTGGCGATCGCATCTATCTTGCGCCGGGCGCGGTTGTCTTTGGCTCGCTGAATCTGTGGCAGGTGCAGGACGTACGTGTCTACGGTACCGGCACCATCATCTATGACGGCCCGCAGGACCCGCACACGGACGAGGGCTGGATGACCAAACCCAACTGGCACTGCATTGCAATGAAGGAGGCCCGGAACATCGAGATTGACGGCATCACCTGCATTACACGCAGCCGCAGCTGGCAGGTGCAGATGAAGGACTCCCGCCACATCGGTCTGTATAACGTGAAGATTGTCGGCGGCAATCCCAATAACGCCAACCAGGACGGCATTGACTGGCTGGGCGGCGGCGACACGACGATTGCGAACAGCTTTTTCCGCGCGTCAGACGATGTTTTCGCCATGTACGGGAACTGGGACGGCTATGAACCTGAAATCCTGAAGCGGCCCGGCCCGGATGTGACCAACATCGACATCTCGGAGACGGTCGCGTCTACCAGCATCTCGAACACGATCCGCCTGGGCTGGCCAGGAAAGACTTTCAACAGTGCGCACTTTCACATGCACGACATGGACGTGATCCACACCGGCTCCGGCGCTTGCAAGGTGCCTTTTGCCTTTTTTGAGATGTGGGCCGACCCGGACGGACACGGCTCCCACTCGGATTACATGTTCAACAACATCCGTATGGAGGACTGGTACTCGCTCTTCCAAATTCGCCAGCCGGCGGCACAGATCCGCAACATCCACTTTCAGGATGTCTGGGCGATGGACGGCCCGGCGATGCTGCCGCCTGTGCTGAAGGGCGATGTAAGTGAGGTACAGCTGAGAGGTGTCGATCTGGCCGGCGTTGACGGCGCGGCTTCCGGCCTGGAGCAGGGTGCAAGACCGCCGGAGGTCTCGCCCGCCGCGGTTGGTGCCGCTTATCACTACACAGCCGGCATCCTGCGGCCCGGGCAAGCGGTGGAGTTCCGTGTCGATGCCGAGCAGCGCGAGGGCCGCAGCTTTGAATGGATTTTCGGAGATGGCAGCCGGACAAATGGACGGAATGTGACGCATCGCTTTCCGGACGCGAACGGCACGTTGCTCGACGGATCGGGCCGCTTCCGCGTGATACTCCATGTGCGTGACGGCGGGATTGAGGAGGCATGGAGCAGCCAGTCCATCGTGCTGCAAACAGCACGAGGCTCTCAGCCAAAAACCGCCGATGGCATGTCTGCACCCGTGCTGTACGAAGGCGAATTTGATATACCGGCGGATGGCGGTTATACCTTCACGCTGCTGACCAGTTTGCCGTCAAGTTTCTCCATCAATAACAAGGCGCCTGTTCTGTCTGCACGTCCGCAGGCCCAGGTCTGCGGTGCAACCGGCAGCGCGGTACAGCCTCTGCGGACCAGTGCAGTCCTGGCAAAGGGAAGTCACACGCTGCGCATCATCCATGCGGGCCTTGAGACAGAGAATGCTGAAGTACCCTCGGGCGGAAAAAGCGAAACGCCTGTCGTTCTTTGGGAAGGGCCGGGGGTTTCACGGCAGTTGCTTCCGATCAAGAAGCAGGCGTTCCGTGCCGCCAAGTGATCCGTGCCGCCAATCGATCACAGAATAAGAGCGTACGCAAAGTACGCAATGTACCCGCAAAGTACGCAGAGCCTGCTGGAGAATGCGTTGCGTACTCCGCGCAGACCCTGGCGTACTTTGCATTCACTACTGCACTGGACAGCTCACGTGTTGCGACGTAGGTTGGAAGACGCCTATGCTTGCCCGTTCCGCCGCACCTCTTTTTGGCTTTACCCTTATGCTCTCAGCCGCTGCGCAAAACGCGCCCGTGCTGGAGACGGTCGCGGCCTTTCCCCGTCCCGAGCTGGCGAAAGTTCCGCTCATTCAGCAGGCAGTGAAGCCAAACAAGCCGCTCACCATCACGGGCGCGCGCGGAGCCATACTGGGCGAGCAGAGCGGTGTGATGGAGCTCTGGCAACTGCCGGTGAAGGTTTTTAGTGGGCTACGGCTGAAAGCGCAGATCGACGGCTACACCGTGCCGCTGGAACTTAACCCGGGCGCGGCCGCGATTGAAGTGCGCCCCGGCCACACCATGCTCACCTACAGCTTTGCCGGCATTACCGTGCGGCAACACATGCTTGTGTCTCCCGCACAGCAGGGCGATATCAGCCAGCAAGCTGCCAGCCGTGACCCTGGCGCGCTGATCTACTTTGAAATCGAGGCGGTGCGCCCGGCCACGCTCACCGTCTCCCTTATTCCCGCCATGCAGCAGCAGTGGCCCGCTCCGCAGTACGGCGTCCCCGGCGCGAGCTGGGTGCCCATGGGCAGCGGTGGTGCGTACACCGTGGCCACTGACAATCCCCGGCTATTCGGCATGGTCGGCATGCCCAACAGCAAGCCGGGCGACATCCCGGTGTATCAGGAGCACCCGCAAACGCTCCCCTTGCAATTCCTTGTCCGCTACGACCCGGCGAAGGACCGTGGGCGGCTGTTTCCTCTGCTGTCCACGGTGGCACAACCGGGAGAGTTGAACTCGGCGGGAGCGATTGCCAGGATGCAGCAGCGTCTGGCCGATCAGGCCGCCGGGCTGCCTGAACTCGCGCAGCGGATCGATGCCTACTACGCCCACTTCTTTGACAAGCGCCTGACAGTTCACACGCCCGATGCAAAGTTCGATGAGGCGCTCCGCTGGGCCGAACTGTCCATTGAGGATGCTCAGGTGGAGCACCGTACTGAGATAGGAGCGCAGGCAGGCAGCGGACCGGGACCCTCAACGCCTGAAGCCGGCCCTCACGACTACACGCCCACGCTCAGGAGTGAAACCGGCCTGGTAGCTGGATGGTTCCCTTCCTACGACTCCACACGGCCCGGTTTCGGCTGGTATTTTGGCCGCGATACCCTCTGGAGCCTTTACGCGATTGACAGCTATGGCGATGGCGCGCTGGCCAGGCGAGCGCTCGAATTCCTGCTGCACCGCCAGCGCGCCGATGGCAAGATGATGCACGAATTCAGCCAGATGGCGGACGATCTGCCCGCCAACATGGCCTGGTCGACTTTCGGCTACGAGTACGCCGCGGCAGACGCGACACCCCTGTTTCCGATGGCGATGCTGGATTACGTCCGCACCACAGGCGACGTTGAATTTTTGAAGCAACACTGGGAGCAGGTGAAGCTTGCTTACCATTTCGAGCGGACGCACGACTCCGACGGCGATGGCGTGTATGACAATTCACAGGGCACGGGATGGGTGGAGAACTGGCAAAGTCCCATGCCGCACCAGGAGCTGTATCTGGCGTCGCTCGATCAGCAGGCGGCGGCCAGCCTTGCGGAGCTTGCCACGCTGATGCATGACGATGCGCTGCATGCCTCCGCAAACGCGGATGCCGTGCGCCTGACGAAGGCCGTGGAGGCTTACCGCGGCAGCGATGGACTGTACGCCTTCAGCAAGAATGCAGACGGCAGCTACGACCGTACGCTTACGGTGTATCCGTCAGTTGCATTGTGGAGCTCCTCCTCCGGCCTGGCACAACCGGGGCCCATGCTGCGTGCGTGGTCCTCTCCCCTGCTGGCCACGGACTGGGGCACCCGCGCCGTGGCGGAAAACGTATCGTTCTATGACCCGATCAGCTACCACATGGGCTCGGTCTGGCCGCTGTTTACCGGTTGGAACGCGATGGCGCAGTACCGCAGCGGCAACTCCGCCGCGGCCTGGACAACGCTCCAGCAGAATCTTCGGCTCACCTTTGCGGAAGATCCGGGTGCCGTGACGGAGGTGATCTCCGGACGCTTTTACCAGCCGCTTGGCCGGTCCAGCGCCCACCAGCTATGGTCAAGCGCCATGACGCTGGCGCCCGCAGTTCGCGGCCTTTTCGGCATCGACGTTGACGCGACTCGACACATCATGAACATCCATCCGCAGCTGCCAATACGGTGGGAGAGCGCGGAGCTGGACAATGTCCGCGTCGGCGGCGATCTGTACCGGATCGTAATGAAGCGTTCCGGGACGGCGATGAAGGTCACCGTCACGTCAGCCGGGCCGACCGAGCTTTGCCTGAATCCGGCCTCGGCTGGGGTGTGTACTCCAAGAACAGCCGCGATGCATGGGGTATCTGTGCCGCTGCCGCGTGTGGAAGTGGGCCTGCACGAGAGCGCTGGGCCCCAGCCAGGCGACGAAACTCATCTGCCGCACGTTTTGAGCGAAACCCATGAGGGAGCGGCATCGTCACTACGGATTTCTGCGCCCGGCGGCAGTGTTGTGGAAGTCGACAAGCGGGTAAATGGCACCCTGCTTCCCGAGCCGGTGCGCATCTCGGTTCCGGGCGGCAAGGAGTATGTTGAGATCATCGTGGATGCTGCGGCCCGCTAGGTTTGAGCCGCCGCACCTGAGGTGTCAAACACCGACGCCGAACTCGACGTCGGGGATGTGATCGCCAGAGTGTGCATAGAAGTCGTATGGGGTACGCCGCTTAAATTTGTACCGGAAGCGCAGTTCGCGCCCAGCATAAACACCCGCAGCCAGCACGGCGACTCCGCCTGTCAGCCACGCCGCTGTGTTGGCCATCCGCAGACGGGCGTGACGGCGGTGGAGCAAAGCCTCTACCTTGGCGGGCATCTTTGCGATCTCAATCTCCAGCCGGGTCTCGAAGTTTTCCACCATCGCGCGATGCCTCTTGCTCCATTTCATGATGCTCATGATAGCGCAGGTGTTTGGACGGCGGCGTCCCACAAATGGGGAGCAAAGGCCCGACAAAAGAGTGAAGGCGACCCCGCTTGGATGGTGAAAAAAGTTTCGAGCCCGGAGCATCGAAGGTGCGAAATCCGTGTCCAAATAAAGTGGGAGAAAACTCCGTGAATCGCTCTCGCCCATTTACCCGCGCCACGTTCTCGGCTTTGCTCGCTGCTTCAGCGGTTATTGCCGCCGGGCAGCCTGTCGGCCCGCCACCGGCGGATGCATTTGAGAGTGTCGTGCATCAAACCGCAACGACCAGCACCTTTACCCTGGATCGGAGCATGCTTGCGGCGGCAGACGCGTTTTTTGCCGGCCAGGATGCCGACGCCCGTCGCGTTGCAGCCGGCCTGAACAGCATCACGGTGCACAACTATCATTACCGCGACTACGCCAGTTATGACGCCGGAGCATTTTACGCCGTAAGCGAGGGTTACCGCGCCGCGGGATATCAGCACCTGGTAAATGCCAATGCTCGCGCGAGCGGCAGTTTGACCGATCTTTGGCTTCGCTTTGATGGCCCAAATGTGAACTCACTCGTGGTGCTGATGCGCGGCGACCGGAACATGACGGCGATGGTCGTGGACTGCACCCTGCGGCCGCTCGACCTGTTTCATTTGAGCGGGCATTTCGGCATTCCCAAGGTGGACCAGAATGCCGTGATGGTGCCGGCCGGGCCAGGGCAAAGTGGGCCATATGCGCAAGGCTCCGGGCCGAGTGGGCCACCACCGAATGGGCCGTACACCACAGCCCCGGGTTCCGCGCCTCCGCCCCCCCTGCAGGATGCTCCGACGCTGAAACGGCATACGAAAGACGATCCGCAGTAGTCAGCGATACGTTTCGACGTGGCGAAGAATGGCGATTCTGCGCTCAGGCGGCAGAAAGCTTGCCTCGACCGAGTTTGCCGCGAACTCCCGCATCTGGTCGTCAGTAAACTCAAACTCGCGCTGCACCATCTCGTACTCGTCGAGCAGGTCGGCCCCGAACATAGGTGGATCGTCTGAGTTGAGCGTCACCATCAGGCCACGCTCGAAATAGTGGCGCACGGGGTGATGCTCGAGCGAACCGCAGCAGCCGGTGCGCAGGTTACTGGTGACGTTCAACTCTAGTGGAATTTGGCGCTCGGCCAGCAAGTCCAGCAGTTCCGGGTCGTTCACGGCGCTCAGCGCATGGCCGATCCGCTCCGCGCCAATGTTGATCGCACTCCAGATAGAGCTGGCGGGCACAGATTCACCGGCATGAACGGTCAGGCGCAGGCCAGCTGCCTTGGCCTCGGCATATACATCGCGGAAGTCGTCCGCCGGCCCACGTGCCTCATCTCCGCCGATGCCGATACCGACGATGCTGGGATAGGACGCGCGAAGCTCCGCAGCCTTGCGGAAGACGACGGCAGCCTCTTCCACACCGAAATTCCGCACCGCATCGATGATCCAGAGGATCGTCGTGCCGAACTCGGCTTCACCGCGCAGCCTCCCGCGCTCGATCGCCTCAGTCACGGACTCCAATGAAAGCTGTGGCTTGAAACGCAGCAGGATGCCGAAGCTGATGTAAACCTCGGCATGCCGCACGCCCTGCTCGGCCAGCCGGTGAATCATCTCGTGGGTGATGAGTTCGTAGTCTTCCGCGGTCTGCAAGCGCTCGGAGACCGCCTTGAAGGCCATGAGGAATCCGAGAAAGTTTTCGTAGATGTAGAGCTGCTTTGCTACACCAAGCGTGAGCGGCTCTGCGTCATGCCGCGCGGAAAGCTGCACCAGCGTCTCCGGCACAATGGTGCCCTCCAGGTGCAGGTGCAGTTCGCATTTGGGCAAGCGGCGCAGCCACTCGCGCTGTTCATTTTGGGATCGCATTCTGTTTATTGTCTCGCGTCGCCGCTCTTACATTATTGTGGTGTACGACATGTATAAACCTCTACTGAGTCCCTTCTTGGCCATGGTCATCTATGCCTGCGTAAACTTGCCTGCTGCCGCACAAACTCCAATCGAGAAATCAACGCTAGATGCTACTAAAGATGCTTCCGTCCTGATACTCACCGGCGAAGGGTCGGGCCGGCTTCACAGCATTGGCAGTGGCGTGCTTGTGTCAGAAAACGGGCAGATACTTACGGCACTTCACGTTGTAAAAAACGTGGCAGAGGTCCAGGTTCGACTGGCAAATGGAGAAGTTTTCGACAAAGTCGAACTACTCGGGACAGATGAGCGGCGGGACATTGCCGCAATCAGAATCGCGGCGAAGACGAAGACATTCTTGAGCGCTGCCGACACCCCTCCTGCCGTGGGCGATAGTGTCGCAACTGTGACAAGCGCCAACGGTCTGGCTTGGAGCGCGACCACTGGCACCGTGTCGGCACTGCGGCCGGCGGGAGACATTCCCGGAGCGGGCCAGGGATTCCAGGTGATCCAGTTCACAGCGCCCGTTGCTCCTGGAGCAAGTGGTGGGCCCCTTGTGAGCGCAAACGGGCGGCTGCTCGGTGTGATCACAAGTGGAATGAGTTCGGGTTCCGCCTTTGCGGTTCCGGCACAGAGCGTTCTTGGCCTAATCGACTCTACGCATCCGGTGGCATTCGGATCGGGTGCGCTGCTCCAGACTCCGGCTCAAACACAGCAGACTCTGCCGGCCAGCAGCGCTGCGATTGCGAATGCCAACCCAGATCAGCTTTTGAAGAATGCGAAAACGATTGTCCTACGCTCGAAGACTTTGTTCTTGACGATCGACACCCTGCAACGAGCCTTGATCGCCAACAAACAGTGGAAGGAGCTTGGCCTTGTGATTGTGCAGGATCAAAGACTCGCCGATCTTGTTGTTGAGGTGGACCGGCCACTTTTCACCTACGTGCATACCTTCGTTCTCACCGATGCCAAAACTAGCATCGTGATCGGGTCCGGCAAACAAACCGCATTCGATGGCACAAGCGCCTCAGGCGGCCTCGCAAAGGATCTGGTGAAAATCCTGTCGGCGGCTCGCCTGCCAAATGCAGCAAAAACCAAATAGATGGTTACCGGTTGGCCGCGAGCCAGGTGGTTAGTGATGGCTGCTGTTGCTCTTTCAAGCGTATGCAGCTATCGATGCTGTTGAGGGCTCCCTTCAGCGCTCGCTCTGAAGCGGCCACTTTGTGCGTGGTGAAGAACTGCTCCACATCGGTGCGATCCTTGGCCGAGCAGAAATTGCCGGTTGAGTTTACGACACCGGCTCCGCTGAAAGGTGTGAGCTGGGCGTGAACCTTGTCCCAGTTGGTTTTGATGTAGGCCCATGCCTGTGGCCGAGTCTGGTTACGCGAGAGCAGAATGCTGTACAGGACGTAGTTATCCTGGGTGCGCACCTTGCCGCTGGAAGCGTAGTCGAGCGTGCGCGTGACCAGTGCGGGGTCGTTGAAAAAGGCAAGTGCGTCGAGGGCGGCACCCTTGTCCTGCGGATTGGTGTCCGACTCGTAGAAGTGCTGCAACTGGTCATACAAGGCTGCATCACCGTGCCCGGCCGCAATGCCGATGCCCGCGCTGGAGAGCAGCGGGTTGCTGGCACGGTCATGATTCAGCCAGCGTTGCGCCAACGCTTTCGCCTCTGCGACGACGGACGGCTCCCCTGTGGAACCAAGCGTGGTGAACAGGTCGGCCCGCCGGGCGATGTCGCCGTCGTTTTCGTCACGTTTCGCCGGTCCAAGCGAACGGTAGACGGGCAGGAACTGCGCGACCACCCAACGGTTCATCTGTTCCCGCTGCTCGCCCTCGGCGATCTTTTCCCGGATGGTGGCGACCGCGCCGATGGAGGTCTGCAAAACGGCAGCATCTGAGTCAGCGCGCAGGGCGCTTACGAGGCTGAGGTAATCGGCCACGCTGCCCTGCCCTGAGCGGGTGAGTGCCCAGCGATCGCTCACAAGGCCGATGCGCTCAGTGGCAGAAAGCCGGCTTTCCGCAGAGGCGATGACTTCGCGAAGTGTAGCCGGATCATACGTGCTGCGGTAATAGCCCTTGTCGCGGGCGTTGAGGTAGGCCGGTGCACCCTGTACCGAAATACTGCTGTGCGCCGCATCGACGACCTGGCAGGTGCCTCCCTTGACGCACACCGGAAGTGTCCAGCTTTGCGCAGTGGGCTGGCCCGTTGGCGAAGCGTAAAAGCGTGACTGCGCAACCTTCACCGCTCCACTCTGCGGTGCGCTGAAGGTGAGCAGCGGCACGCCCTGCTGGGAGATGAAGCTCTCCATGATCTTGTCAACGGGTTTGCCACTGTTGGCTGTCTGCGCGCCCCAGAAATCTTCCGCCGTGGCATTGGCGAACTGGTGCGCGACCAGGTAGTTGTGCACGCCCTGGCGGAAGGTCTCCTCGCCGATGTAGTTCTCCACCATGCCAAGCACTGCACCGGCTTTGCCATAGCTCAAGCCGTCGAACTGTTCGTTGATCTCGTCCGGCGTATCGGCCCTGGAACGGATGGCGCGTGTGACGGCGGCGGCATCGTAGTTGAGCGTGCCATTCAGTTGCTGCGCGTCGTCCTCTTCAATATGCCAGGAGGGCTGCCAATCGGCGATCGCCTTGGACTCCATCCATGTGGCAAAGCCCTCATTCAGCCACAGGTTGTTCCACCACTGCATGGTCACAAGATCGCCGAACCACTGGTGCGCCATCTCATGTGCAACGACGACCGCGACGCGCTTCCTGGCGGGCAAAGAGGCGTTCTGCTCGTTTACGAGGAAGTCAGTTTCGCGGTAGGTGATGCAGCCGAAGTTCTCCATGGCACCGGCCTCAAAGTCGGGAATGGCGACCATGTCAAGCTTGGGCATGGGATACTTCACGCCGAAGTAGCTGTCGTAATAATGCAGGAAATGCTCGGCGGACTTGAGCGCGAGATCCGTGAGTGCCACCTTGTCCGGTGTGGCACAGGCACCAATCGGGATGCCGTCCGCTGAGCCGTGTTTGCAGACAAAATCGCCAACTTGAAAGGCCACCAGGTAGGTGGACATGCGCGGTGTACGGGCGAAGGTGAGGGTGTGCTTGCCGGGGCCGGCAGGCTTGTCGGCGATCTGGTTGGTGTTGGCGATGACGGTATCTGCCGCGTCGACGGTAAGGGAGACGTCAAAGGTAGCCTTCATGGCCGGCTCATCAAAGCTCGGAAAGGCGCGGCGTGCGTCTGTGGACTCAAATTGCGTCACGGCATAGTTGCGCTTGGCCGTTTTTGAAAGATAGAAGCCGCGCAATTTGTCATTCAGGATGCCGGTGTACTCAATGGAGAGTGTCACCTTGCCGGAGAGCGGCTGCGGGAAGGTGAAGGTGGCCTGCTCTTTGGCTGTGTCATAGGCGACAGTTGCGGTCTGGCTTCCCGCTTTCACATTGCCGATCTTGATTTCCGCTGAGTTCAGCGTAACCGTGCTGCTGGGCTGCTGCAGCGTCACATCGATCGTCTCGGAACCGGTAAAGGTCGCGGTCTTCAGGTCCGGCGAGAGGTGAAGGCTGTAGTGCTCGGGAACTGCGTTGGTGGGCAGCCGCTGTGCGAGGAGTGAAGAGGCGGATAGAACAGCGATAGAAAAGAGACCGAAACGCATAAAAAGAGTGTAGACGGAAGATTCATCTTGCCGGATCCAGAACATTCATCCCGAGCTGTTGTGCGGCAACAATCAGCTTTTTGTCGGAAACCACGAAGGTGACGGTAGCACCGAGCAGACTGTGCTGATACTGTAGGGCACTCGCGAGCTGTATCGCGTCCAGAGCCCGTAGGTCGCAATGCAGAATTACCTCTGACGCCTGGCGGATCAACAAAGGCGTGAATGGGAGCTGAAATATACGCCCAGACTCCTGGTCGATTCGCGCGAATGCTTGCTCTGCCTCTGCAACGGTAGTATCACCCCAGAGCTGACGTCTGCGGATTGCTGATTTAACTTCAAGGGGCGTTATGGACGAGATAGCCAGCATATGCTCGTCTGTAGCTTCGACAAGCGCGATCATTGCCTCAGAACCGGGTTCTCGGGCGAACAACTTGAAGTATGCGCTGGATTCTAAAAAGAAGTGGCTTGCCATCAACCTCTGTCGGCCAGCAGTGTTTCAGACCCTGAAAAGCCTCGGATCTCAATCGGCTGGAATCGCGGACTGATGTCGCGGCTTTCAATAGGAGTTTGTAAATCTCTGCTAAATGGCAGCAACGCGGGGATCGGCACAAGTTGTACCGACTTACCACTTTCGCCACGTTGGATTGCTACAACCTCACCTTGGTCAAGAGCGGACAACAGTTCAAGCAAGTGCTGGCTCGCGTACTCGATAGAGACCGTCATTGCCTAAGTGTAATCGCCGACAGCCCGGCTTCAACAAATTACGGCTGTGAGGCAGCCCGTTCGCTGTGGCCGGTGATCTCGCTGGCCCGGGCCTCCGCAAAGGCGGCAGCCCCGATCAGGGCGCAGCGCTGCTCCAGGATCACTCGAACGGGAACCTGGTGGAGCAATGGGGAGAGACGGCCTTTGTCAAGAAATGACTGGCGAAACGTGCCGTTTTGAAGCGTTTTCAGGATCTTGGGGGCGATGCCGCCGCCCAGGTAGACGCCACCAGCGGCGAGCAGCTTCAGGCCCATGTTGCCGCATTCCGCTCCGTAGGCGCTCACAAACATCTCCAGCGTCTTTGCGGTGAGTTCGCTCGATCCATCCTCGCCGGTCGTGCCGATGACGAAGTTTGGATCTTCCGTGTGCATGCGCTCGCGGAGCCAGTCGGGCTCCTCCATCTTTTTGGCGTCGCGCAGGAACTCGTAGATATTCTTCAGGCCGATGCCACTGACGACGCGCTCCCAGGAGACGTGCCCCTCCAGCCTGGTTTCGAGATACTGCAGCAATTCGATTTCGAGAGAATTGCGCGGAGCAAAGTCTGCGTGACCACCTTCAGAGGCAAGTGGCAAGTGACGGCGCGCCATGCGATCCCAGATCAACAGAGCCTCACCCAGACCCGTGCCGGCGGAGACAAGCGCACGGTGGCCCAGGGCTGACTTGTCGCCCTGTTCCAACTCGAAGATTTGATCGGGCCGCAGTTCGGCAATACCGTAGCCATTCGCTTCCAAGTCGTTCAACAGAAAGATATGTTCAATGTCGAGGATGTGCGACAAGTCGCGGGAGTCCAGCTCCCACGGCAGATTTGTAAGCTTCAGGTGACCATCTTTGACCGGGCCAGGGCAGCCGAAGCAGGCAGCCACCACTTCGTGCTCTACCTTTTCTCCAGTGTCTTCCGTGGCGAGAAAGGCTTTTACGACTTCCTGTAGCGAGGGATACTCGTTGGCTGGATACTTATGGCTGCGCACCATGCTGAGCTTGCCGTTCTCAAAGCTATACAGTGCCAAGTCGACCTTGGTGCCGCCTACGTCTCCCGCCAGAATCATCGAACGAGCTCCAGTGTGCCGGTCTCCGCTTCACCCTGCATGCCGACTTTGGGCAGCCGCCGGGCGGCTTCCGCATCCAGCAACAGGTGCAGGTGCCCACTTTCCGGCAGAATCAGTTGCGAGGGCAGCGACTCCGGATCGTAATCGCCCAGCAGCACCTCATGCAGACAGTCGGCTTTTGCCGCGCCCTCAATCAGAAAGATCACGCGCTTGCCCTGGTTGATGACGGGCCAAGTGAGTGTGACGCGCCAAGTGTCTTTTTGCGGCACATGGTTTGCCACCACCAGGCGGCCCATTTCGTTCAGCGCCTCCGTATGGGGAAACAGAGAAGCGGTGTGGCCGTCGTCGCCCATACCGAGGAAAACGAGGTCGAAGCCTGGGGCCTGTGCACCTTCCAACTTGAAGTTGTTTCGTAAGGTGGCTTCGTATTTTGAGGCGGCTTCCTCCGGCGGGAGCTCGCCCTCCATGCGAAAGACCTTCTCGGCATGCAGCGGCACCTTGCTTAGCATCTGCTCGCGTGTCATGCGGTAATTCGATTCGGCGTCGTCCGGCCCAACGCAGCGCTCGTCGACCCAGTAGAGCTCAAGCCGGTCCCACGGCGCGGCTTTTAAAAACGGCTGCGCGGGATCGGCGAGCAGCGCAAACATCCGTTTGGGCGTTGTGCCGCCGGAGATGGCAATGCGTGCGACTCCTCGTTGAGTGGCGGCTTCCGCAGCATACTTTGTGAACACCTCGGCGGCAGCCTGCGCCACGCGTTCAGGTGTGTCATAGACGAGAAAATCGGCGATCAGTGTGCGTGCCATCAAGGATTCCTACAGAAGTGGTGCGTTCGGCAAGAGTACAGGTACGCTGCCAGAACTGTCTACGCGCAGACATGCGCTTGTCTCAAAAGAAGAGAAGCACGCCGTAGACTCACGGCGTGCTTCAACTGTTGTCGGTTGGCTAGTTGCTAACGCGCCACGCACGGCCGTCACGCGCGAGCAATTCATCGGCTTCTTCCGGTCCCCAAGACCCAGCAGCGTAGTTCGGGAAGTCCTTCTTCTGCTCTTTCCAGGCTTGCAGCACAGGCGTCATGAGTGCCCAGGTCGTTTCGACTCCGGCGCGCTCGGCAAAGAGTGTGCCATCGCCCAGCATGGCATCCAGAAGCAGGCGCTCATAGCCGTTGGCGGAAGACTTGCCGAAGCTTTCCGCGTAGGAGAAGTCCATCTGCACCTCTGCAATGTTGGTGGTGGGCCCGGGTATTTTTGCGCCGAACTGCAGCTTGATGCCGTCGTCCGGCTGGATACGCAGGGTGAGCACATTCGGCTGCAATGGTTCAGAGGCAGCGTCAGAGCTCTTAAAAAGATGAAGTGGCGGCTGCTTGAAGGTGATGACCACCTCCGTAACGCGGCGCTGCAGACGCTTTGCGGCGCGGATATAGAACGGCACACCTGCCCACCGCCAGTTTTCGATGGAAAGCTTCATGGCGGCGAAGGTCTCTGATTGCGACTCCTTGGAGACGCGGTCCTCTTCGCGATAGCCAATCACGTCCTTGCCATCGACCTGCCCCGGGCCGTACTGGCCACGCGCTGTGTCCGTTACCGGAATCGCGTCGATGGCCTTCCAGACTTTCAGCTTCTCAATGCGGACTGCCGCCGATTCAAAGCTGTCTGGCGGTTCCATGGCAACAAACGAGAGGACTTCCATGACGTGATTCTGCAGCACATCCCGCAGCGCGCCGGCAGCCTCATAAAACGGGCCGCGGCCTTCAATGCCGATGGATTCCGCCGCCGTAATCTGCACGCTATCAATGTAGTTGCGATTCCAGACTGGCTCAAAGATGCCATTGCCGAAGCGGAAGACGAGAATGTTCTGCACCGTCTCCTTGCCGAGATAGTGGTCGATGCGGAAGATCTGATCTTCCTTCAGAACGGCGTTGATTGAGGAGTTCAGTTCCTGCGCACTCTTCAGGTCGGTGCCAAAGGGCTTCTCAATGATGACGCGGACCCAGCTTTTGCCCTCTTCTCCCTGGGTCATGCCGTGTTTGCCCAGGCGCTCGGTGATGTCCGCGAAGAACTCCGGCGCGACGGCGAGATAAAACAGGCGATTGCCCTTTGTACCGAACTTCCCGTCCAGCTCGGCGAGGAACGCCTTCAGCTTGTCAAAGCCTTCATCGTTGTCGAACTCTGTTTGAAAATACTGGACGCGATCGATAAATTTGCCGAGCTTCTCTTCGTTCTCATCGACACCGCCGCCCTTGATGATGCCGTCTTTCATGTCAGGCGAGAAGGTCTTCGAGAGATCACGGCGAGCGACACCAACCACTGCGAAGTGATCCGGCAGCAGATTCTGCTGCTCCAGGTGATAGAGTGCGGGCAGCAGCTTGCGTTTGGTGAGATCACCGGATGCACCGAAGATCACGACAATGCAGGGCTCGGGAACCTTCTCAGTCCCCTTGTTCGCTTGAACCTGCTCCTGCGACACGTTGATACCGGATGTGGGCATGTGTGTTTTCGTCCTTGCTGATGGCGGAGCCCGCGTAGGCGCGGCACTCAGGTGATTTTGCGAACCAGGGAAGGCACAGAGCGATCCGCAATCCATGGGTATTGGCGAACCGAGCTACTCGCCTGATTCGTTCCTGCACAACAGATGCTGCCCAGCGCTGCGACGTCTCCACTCTTTGCTGCTACGTCTCTCGCCTTTCGGGTAACGTCTCTACTCTTTCTTGATGGCGTGTCCGCCGAACGCATTGCGCATCACGGACAGCATACGGTCGGTCATGTTGTTTTCTTCACGCGAGCGCAAACGGCGGATGAGCGATTCCGTGATGACCGGTGCCGAGATATTCAGGTCGATCGCTTCGAAAACGGTCCAACGGCCCTCGCCGGAGTCCGGCACATAGGGAGCGATGCCCTGGAGCTCCGGATTCTTCTTCAATGCGTCGGCCGTCAGGTCCAGCAGCCAGGACCGCACCACCGAACCATGCCGCCAGATCTCTGAAATCTGCGCGTTGTCCAGCGCGAGTTCTTTTTTGGCGTCCATGATGGCGAAGCCCTCGGCAAAGGCCTGCATCATGCCGTACTCGATACCGTTGTGCACCATCTTGACGAAGTGGCCAGCACCTGCGGGACCGGTTCGGCCCCAGCCTTTGTCAGCGGCGGGAGCGAGTGTCTCAAAGATCGGCCGGAGA
Organism: uncultured Terriglobus sp.; assembly: GCA_964246795.1. GTDB lineage: Bacteria > Acidobacteriota > Terriglobia > Terriglobales > Acidobacteriaceae > Terriglobus. The sequence goes on from CAXTRR010000005.1 coordinate 111,926, forward strand.
TGCTCCACGACCGGCTCGTCACCACCGATCATCATGCTGTAGCCCTCGGCCTTTGTAATTGGAGTTGCCTCCATCGATGAAGATGTCGCCGGGCTGCATGCTGGGCTTCAGCTTCTGAATGGTTTGGTCAACGGGATCGCCGGCCGGCACCATGATCCAGATCGCGCGGGGCGCCTGAAGATTTTTGACCATGTCCTCAAGTGAATCCACGCCCACTGAACCGGCCGCAGTGAGCTTGGCGGTGGCTTCTTTGTTGAAATCGAAGCCAACAACCTTGTGGCCACCGCGGCGGAGGCGTTCCGCCATGTTGCCGCCCATCTTACCCAGGCCAATCAGTCCTATTTCCATGTGTAACAGTTCCCTTTCAAAGGCATTTCTTTCCTTGCTGGAAGGTCGCAATCACCGATACGCGCGGTTCAGCCGGCGTCAGGATAGTCGGCCGCAAGCGTGGTCTCGCGCCAGCTCTCAATGCTTTGCCGCCACTGGTCTAATTTGGCCAAGGTACGGTCATGCGCGTTGCGGCCCAGCAGCAGGCGGAGCGGTGGATCTTCTGAGTCGGCCATCGCGATCATGGCTTCCACTGCCTTTTGCGGATCACCCTTTTGCGTTCCAGCCTGTGTGTTGAAGTACTCACGCGATTTGCCGGCAGACTCTTTGTAGTCGGCGATCTCATGCTTTGCCACCTGGCCGGAGCGGCCCAGAAAGTCTGTACGAAAAGGGCCGGGCTCAATAAGGGTAACCTTGATGCCGAGCGGCTTGACCTCCGCTGCCAAACCTTCGCTGAAGCCCTCCACGGCAAACTTGGTCAGGTTGTAATAGGCAAGGCCCGGGCCACCAACCACGCCAGCGACTGAGGAAAGATTGAGGATATGACCGGAGCGGCGGGCCCGCATGTGTGGCAGCACAATCCGCGTGGTGTCTACCAGGCCGAAGACGTTGGTGGCGATAACCTTCTCGATCTCGTCGTCACTGGCCTCTTCCACGGCACCGGCCAGCCCGTAGCCGGCATTGTTCACCAGAACATCAATTTGGCCGAAGGAGTCGATCGCGTCCTGTACGGCGGCGACAATGGTATCCCGGTCAGTCACGTCGAGAGTGAGGGCGAGCGCCTGTTCGGGATACTTGTCCGCCAGATCGACGACTTTACTATCATCCCGCGCGGTGGCGACGCAACGCTCGCCTCGGCGCAATACTTCCTCAGCGAGCAGACGGCCGAAGCCCGTGGATGCGCCAGTGATAAACCAGACGCGGCTGTTTTCCTGTTGCGGCATGCTTAAACCTTTTCCGCGGAAGCGGTGCTGGGCGGGATTGCGACTGGCTTGGCGGAGACCTCCACGTGCACCTCCGGAGCATTTGGCATGTAGAGCTTTTCGATGGCGAAGACCTTGTTCAGCCGCCGGACAAATCGCTCTTCCGTACCGATGAATCTGGCTTTTAGATAGGCGTCGACGCATTCGTAGGCGAGCGCATCCGCAATGATGCGGGCGCCCAGCACGATGACGTTCATCTGGTCGTGCTCCACGCCCTGATGCGCGGAGTAGGTGTCATGGCACATGCCGGCGCGGATCCCTGGCATCTTGTTGGCCGCGACGCAGACGCCCACGCCCGAGCCACAGATCAAGATGCCACGGTCGGCTTGCCCGGCCATCAGCACCTTGCCCACCTTCTCCGCAAAGTCCGGGTAGTCGGACGGCTCTGTGTTGTATGCCCCCAGGTCCTGAACATCGTGTCCAAGACCGGCCACGTGTGCGCGGACGAGTTCTTTCAGGGGAAAGCCGGCGTGGTCGGAAGCGATGGCGATCTTCATGCTGAGTCCCTTCCGGTTACTTGCCCATGGCGGTTTGCACAGACTTGATCAGATTGTCAGTGTTGAAGCCATATCTTTCCAGCACTTCCGGCCCGGGCGCAGATGCGCCGAACTTGTCCACGCCAATGGCCACACCATCACGGCCGATGTATTTCCACCAGCCCATGGTTGCGCCTGCCTCTACGGAGACTTTGGGAACGCCGTGGGGGAAGATGCTGTCTTTGTAGGCACCGTCCTGCTCCTCGAAGATAGCGAAGGACGGCATGGAGATGACGCGCGCCTTGATGCCGGCCTCTTCAAGCTTCGGCAGGTTGGCCATGACAAACGAAACTTCAGAACCGGTGGCCACAATGATGACGTCGGGCTTCTCCTGATCTACAAGGATGTAGGCACCCTTGCGAGGCCCATCCAGCACTTTGTATTTTGACGAGTCCAGTACCGGCAGATCCTGCCGCGAGAGTGCCATGAACGAAGCACTGTGACGCTCTACCGCGAGCTGCCAGCAGGCAGCTGTTTCGTTCGCGTCGGCGGGGCGGAAGTCAGTGAGCTGCGGAATTGCGCGCAGGGCCATCAGGTGCTCGACCGGCTGGTGCGTCGGTCCATCGGCACCCAGGCCGATGGAGTCATGCGTGAAGATGAAGAGCGAATGCGTACTCATGAGCGCGGCCATGCGGATTGCAGAGCGCGCGTAGTCGGAAAAGACGAAGAACGTTGAGCCGAACGGGATGATTCCGCCGTGGGCTGCCATGCCGTTCACCGCCGCGCACATACCGAACTCACGCACGCCAAAGAAGATGTTCTTGCCGGCCGGATCGTCATGAAAGCTGGCTGAGTCCTTGAAGATTGTCTTTGTGGAGGAGGTGAGGTCGGCTGCGCCGCCCATCAACTCCGGCAGGTTTTTGCCGATAGCCTCAAGTACCACATTGCCAGCAGTGCGGGTTGCGATGGGCTTCTCCGTCGGGAAGGGCTTGATGTCCTTATTCCAATCCTTCGGCAGTTCCTGCTTGATGACACGATCGAACTCGGCCGCGAGTTCCGGGTGTGCGGCCTTGTACTTGGCAAAGAGCTCATTCCACTTGCCGTGCGCATCAGCTCCAGTGACTTTGGCCTGTTCCCAGCTTTTCTTGGCCTCTTCGGGAACGACGAAGTCCTTGTCTGGGTCCCAACCGAAGAACTCCTTGGTCTTGCGGGTGGCTTCCTTGCCCAGCATTTCGCCGTGGACATGCTTGGTGCCGGCTTTTGGCGAGCCGATGCCGATGATGGTACGCACACGAATGAAGGAGGGCTTCTGCTTCTCTTCCTTGGCGATGTTGATGGCCTGTTGCAGCTTCTCGAGGTTCTCGCCGTCATCCACGTACTGCACGTGCCAGCCGTAGGCCTCGAAGCGGGCGGTGGTATTTTCCGTAAAGCTCAGTTCCGTGGGCCCGTCGAGCGAGATGAGATTGTCATCGTAGAAGACGATGAGCTTGCCAAGCTTGAGCGTGCCGGCGAGCGATGCCGCCTCATGCGAGATGCCCTCCATCAGGCAGCCATCGCCCACGATGCAGTACGTGTGGTGGTGAACGATCTCCATCTGTGGCTTGTTGTAGACGGCCGCCAGATGCTTCTCTGCAATGGCGAGACCAACCGCCATGCCGAAACCCTGGCCGAGTGGACCGGTAGTGACTTCAACACCCGGCGTAAAGCCATACTCCGGGTGGCCGGGCGCCTTGGAATGCCACTCGCGGAAAAGCTTCAGGTCATCCAACGACAGGTCATATCCGGAGAGGAAAAGCGATCCATACTGCAACATGGACGCGTGGCCATTCGACAGTACAAAGCGATCGCGATTGGTCCACTTGAAGTCCACTGGATCGTGAATCATGTTTTTCGCGTACAGCAAGTAGGCCAGCGGGGCAAGCGCCATTGGGGCACCGGGGTGGCCGTTCTTTGCCCGCTCAATGGCATCCACGGCCAGAAAACGAAGTGTGTCAATGGACAGCTTGTCGAGATCGCTCATGATTTCTTCTTACGCTCCGTTCGTTCCCTGCACTTGACTCTTTTGATGCTGCAAAACCTAACCAGTGTACTCGCGGAGCAGGTTGGCGGCATATTCACAGGCGGGTGGACACCCGGTCCCTCTGACTCAGATGGCTATCCGATACTGAGCTGGTAGTTGCGCCCGAGCCATCGTCCGTCCGCATATTCCAATGTCATTTCAAGCGTACCGGTGGCACCTGGCGGAAGCGGCAGCTCCGCCGCGAATCCCGGATATCCCAACGAATCGGCACGGGTATCGTTGACCGTTTTCCAGGCGTCGATGGTCCAGTGGACTGAGAACCAGTCTTTGTCGAGCACCTGCAACCGCTGGCCCTGCGCAATCCGGCTGAGCGGGCGGGTGACCTGGAAGAACTCCGTGTCGCTGCGAAATGTACGCTCGTCGAGACGTGTGGCGTACCGTTGCGCGACCACCGGGATGCAATCGAAGACGTTGCCGTCCACAGTCGAGCGAAGCAGCTTGATGTACTCAGCATGCGCCCAAACCAGAGGTTGCGCGGAACCGGCGGAACGGCCGAAGAACAGGCCCTTCTGCGGCATGTCGGCATAATCCCACACCTGCTCCGGCAGCATCCCGCCAAAGGAGGCAAAGCGTTCCATGGCCCCGATGAGCGGTTTATGATCGCCGCCGGCGGCCAGCTCGTAATGCGCACGTTCTCCCGTCAGAATCGGCCACGCGCGTCCCTGCCCGTATTTGATGAAGGGATCGCCGTCTTTCTGCTGGCCGTATCCGTCATGGTTGTAGCGCCGCCAGCACGGGCCGTAGGGGGTGTTGATCTTCAGTACATGGTCAACCACTTTTAAGGAGTCCACGATGAGTGGGTCATCGGCACGCCGGATCCCGTAACGCACCAGCTCCAGAAAGCCGCCATCGATCACCTCATTCGCGGCGAAGTTGAAGCGCTCCCCCGGTGCGCGATTTGCAATGTTGTAACGGCCTGGCTCCGCGCCCGGATAAAAGAAGGGATCGTCCGGCATGGGAGGGTTGATTCGGACATAGTGGCGCTTCACCTCCGGCAGCAGCACTCCTTCGTTCGTGGTGGTCCACTCGTCCAGGTGGTCTTCTATCCAGTCGGCATAGCTTTCCAGGAATTGGCCGAGCTCGGGAGCCTGGTGCGCGCGCGCAATGTCGGCGGCGCAGACCAGGCCGCAGATGACCGCGGCCAAAGTGGACGGGGAGTAGCCGGCGGCTTCTTCCCACCGCTCCTGCTGCGTGACCGGCGCGTAACGGATGAGAAAGCCGGCGGCCTGCTGCACAAACGGGAAGAGGTCAAACTGGCCCAGGCCGTCTGCTTTCCACAACCGCCAGGCCAGCATGATTGGAAAGGCGACCTCGTCCAGCTGAATGCCTGTCCAGTAGGGCGTTCCGTCGATCCAGAAGTTTTGTGCAAAGGATCCGTCCGGTCGTTGTGTGCAGGCGAGATAGACCAGTGCGCGGCGTGCCGTGTCGGTGCGTCCGCAGGCCAGCAGCGCCGTCGCGGACTGGATCATGTCGCGCGTCCACACCAGATGGTAGCCGCCCAGGTCGTCATCACTTTTCGCATTGCCCCATGGGATGGAGGCTGAGGCGATGAACGCTCCCGAATACGTTTTGTCCTCATGCGCCAGAATCACGTTGTGGCTCACACGCATGAGCTGGCCGTTGTCCATGCTGGCGGCGGCC
>CAXTRR010000006.1:0-8981 GCA_964246795.1 uncultured Terriglobus sp.
GATCTCTGGTCTGCCGTTCAAAGTTGGCGCCAACCTGGCAGTCTGCCCGGCAGGTGTGTTGTTCATCGGGAATGGTGGGAGGCTTGGGTCCACCGACCTCGAGTCCCCGTGTTACAGGAACGGGCATATTGCTTTTCAAGCGACACCTGTTACATTGCTTGCATCGTAGTGCTTGATTGAGCCCGGCATGCGGCTCGGCTAATCGACTGACGAGATTCGCACCAAAGATAGGGAGTATTCGATGAAGAAGGTTGTTCTCGCCTCGATGCTGGCGGTTTCCGCGGTGACTTCACCGTTTTGCGTAGCACAGGCGCCTGCGGCAGCGGCAGGCAGTCAGACCACGGATCAACCGGCCAGCGGCCAGGCTGCGGCTGGCCAGGTTCAGCTCTCTCCGGCCGAGTACAGCGCTTATCAAAATGTAACCACGGCGACTGACCCCGCCGCCAAGGCCACCGCCGGCGAAGCGTTCCTGCAGCAATACCCCCAAAGCACGGTAAAGTCAGCCGTGCTGGAGCAGGTGATGAACGCGTACGCCCAGCAGAACAACGTGCAGAAGGCGCTGGATACCGGCGATAAGATTCTCCAGACGGATCCCAATAACTACACTGCCCTCTTCACCGAGGTGTATTTGCTGAAGAGCCAGGCGGATCAGTCTGCGGATGCGAGCACCCGCCAGACCGGCTATTCGAAAGCCGCCACGCTGGCGACCCGCGCGCTGGCCGCTACCAAGCCGGCCGCGGTCGACCAGGCTCAATGGGATCAGATTCAGACAAAGACGAAACCAACTTTGTACAGTGTCATCGGTTTTGACGCGCTGCAAAAGAAAGATTCGGCAGGTGCGATCTCGGCCTACACTTCTGAGTTGAAGTCAGTGCCGGAGGATCAGACCAAGCAGCCGGGCGTTCTTCTACAGGATACCTACTACCTGGGCACCGCGTATTACCAGTCGACAACGCCGGATTACCTGAGCTGCACATATTTCGCCACGCGTGCGGCGGTGCTTGCTCCGGACCAGTTCAAGGCACAGTTCCAGCCCGTTGCTACTTATTGCTACAAGAAGTTTCATGGCGGAGACGACGGCTACGACGCGGTAAAAACCGCCGCTGCGGCTTCTCTCTTTCCAGCTGATTCATTCAAGACCAGCGTGAAGCCTGCTCCCACACCGGCAGATCAGGCGACCGCCGTGCTGGATGCGGACAAGAAGGAAGATGCCGCGCTGGTAAAAACGAACATCCAGGATCGTGAGTTCGTCATTCAGAATGGCACAGCCGATCAGGCCGAGAGCGAATTTACACCGATCAAAGGCAAAGAGATCAAGATCTCAGGCGTGGTAGTTGCGATCAGTGGTACAGACTTGCAACTGGCAGTTTCCGACGACTCCAAGGCCGCTAACCCGAAGGTCGCCGATTTTGACGTGACGCTCAAGGCAGAGCCCAGCAAGGTACCAGCCGTCGACTCCGCAGTGGATGTTTTGGGAACGATCGACAGCTATACCCAGAAGCCTCTCATGATTAAGATGACGGCTGGGGAGGTTCAGGCGAGGACGGCGGCGAAATCCGCTACAAAGGCGACTGCCCCTGCTCGCCGTGCGACTCCCCGCAGGCGTTAAGCTGTTGGATCAAACCGGGGCGGGGGCGGCCTAGCCGTCCCCGCTCTTTTTTGCTCTGCAGTCACTCGCCAAGTTGCTCTGGAGTCACTCACCAAGCATGACGCGGCGGATGGAATGTGCTTTGCCGGAGGCTCCGTCGCAGCCGATGAGCGTCGCGCACATCTTTGGATTACCTTTGGCCGCCTCCAGTTTTACTGGCTGCCCGGTCAAGAACTTCTGCACCACCGCTTCATGCTCGACGCCGATCACGGAGTCATACGGCCCGCTCATCCCGACATCTGTTTGGAAGGCAGTTCCGCCGGGCAGGATTCGCTCGTCTGCCGTAGGAATGTGAGTATGTGTCCCGAGCACAGCCGTCACGCGTCCATCCAAATACCAGCCGAGCGCGGACTTTTCGCTCGTGGCTTCCGCGTGAAAGTCGACCAGGACGACCTTGCTTCGCAAGCCCGCAAGAAGCTCTTCGGCTTTCCGGAAGGGATCGTCGTTCTGCTGCATGAAAACCCTGCCTTGAAGGTTGAGCACCGCATACTCCTGGCCGTTGGGTAATGTTCCCTCATAGGTCCCGAAGCCCGGCGTGGTTGGGGCGAAGTTTGCTGGCCGCAAGATGCGCCGAGCCCTGCCAGTAGATTCGGCGGGAACTTTGAGGTACTCGAGCAGCTCCTTCTTATCCCAAAAATGATTGCCGGTCGTCAGCACATCCGCGCCCATATCGAAGAGATCGTCCGCGATAGCTGGTGTAATACCGAAGCCGCCTGCTGCGTTTTCGCCATTCATCACACATAAATCGACTTCATTCGTTTCGAGAACATGGCCGATATGTTCTGAAACAATGCGCCGCCCCGCCGAACCAAAGACGTCGCCTACGAAAAGTATGTTCACTTGCCGAGGTTAGCAGAAGGAAATCGAGGGCTGGCAGCAGGTCCCTCTCTCACCCTGGCAGCGTGGTGCATTCAGGATAAAAGGCATTTCGGTATGGAATCACTTTCGCGAGTACGAGTAGACTGCAATAGCAGAGACTCAGGGGAAACCGGATGACGGTGGTCTCTACTGATGTACGCTGGGAAACCGCGTTCCTGTAAGTTGAGAAAACGCGACTGACACGTGCAGGATGTCCTCTCTGCAAGGTGCAATGGAGGGAGGATCATTGACTTCGCGACTCCGAGGGGTGGGCTGGCGTTGGTTGCTCTGGCTCGTTCTTATCGTTCTCGTCTCAGCATTCACCATACAGGTGAGCTTTACGGCCTTGCGAACGGCTTCTCTGGAGTATCAGCTCTCCGGCGGGCACATCCCTTTCCCAGTTCGGGCATATCGCCGATTCTTCCGGCAACGAATCAGTCCTCACGACACCACCATCACCGCGCGCGGAGAGCCGCTCCTGATCCGTGTCTATGAGCCAAAGGATTTGCCGCGTGCCGAGACTATCGTCCTGATTCATGGCCTGTCTCCAGATGGCGTCCAACTGCCCTCCATAAATGAACTTGCGAAGGTGCTTGCCGAAGACGGATTTCGTGTGGTGCTGCCCAACGTCAACATTGAAACCAAGTTGCTGATGCGCAAGGACGCGGTTTATGAGATCGGAGATGCCGTGCACTGGGCGGCTCAACAGTCGGGCAGGCCTGTCGCCGTCTTTGGTTTCAGCTTTGGGGGAGGGCTTGCGCTGGCGATGGCGGAGATGCCTGAATTTGGGCACGATGTAAAGCTCGTGTTATCAGCCTCCGGCTTTAATAGCCTCGAACGTATCGGCAGCTTCTACCTCCATGAGAAGCCTTTGCAGCCGGACGGCAAGCCTTATGACACTGTTCCGTATGGTGGAGGTGCTTTGCTGATGGCGTACCAATACCTTAAAGAAATTACGCCCCCGGGTGAGTATCAGCACATCCAGGCTGCGGCATATCACGACCTCACATTCCAAAAGGACACGCCTGAAGGGCAGCAGGCGTTTGCCGCTTTAACCCCGGCAGAGCAGAGCTTTTACAAGGAACTGCGGGCGGCGGAATCTCCCGCCATTATTCAAGCGCACCACCGGCTCATGGCAGAACATGATGCGGAGTTCACGGCACTATCGCCGTACGGCAAGCTCGGCGAGCTGCAGTGCCCGGTGTACCAGTTGCACGGGCTGCGGGATTGGTCTGTTCCGGAAGGTGAAGCTATGTGGACAGCTCACGAGCTGCCGGCCAGCAATGCTGGCCAGACACTCATTACCAGCGCCATGAAGCATGCCAGTCTCGACAAGGACGCACCCCGCCGGGAACGCCTCAAGTCCGCCATCTTCCTGGCGGAGTTGATGCACAAAGTCGCCGATTCGCATGCCGAGAGCTGCCGGTAAGGCGTCTTGCTTAGCTAGGATCCGGTGTCCACCGACGAAGAGCAAAGCCGAAGCAGTTCAGACTGACTTACGTCTTCCCGCTTCGGCTCCTGCGTTCGGCTGTCTTAGTTGCTGGCGGAAGGTGTCGAAGAGAGTGTGGAGTACAGTGTCACCGAGCCGAAGTACTCATCGTTCGCCACGAGGGGCACACCGGTGAGCTGGTTGACTAGGCTCACGATCTGGGGCGTGAGCCGGAAGGCGTAACCAGTCTGTAAAACCGCGCTGTTCTGCACGGTCGCCGCACCGGAAGAGGGAACGGAAACGTTGAAGACGGGCGTGCGGCCGATTCGGCCTCCATTTGCAACGATCATCGCCGTAACCACAGGAGAGTTTGCATTTGTGGTGTCAAGAATGAGGTCCTGAATTTGCACGCTCGTTCCATTTGCGACGCCGAGCAGACCGCCAGTGTGAATGATTTCCGCTGTACCGTCTGAGGTCGTAAGTGTTCCCGCCAGTACTTTCAAGATCAGAGGGCTGCTAAGGGAACGTCCCTGCAGGTCTGTCAATGTGAAGTAGTTCTTGAAGGACGCGAGCAGGTTGGGATCAACCGTGACAGTCGTGCGGCCATACGTAACGTTGTAGGTCTGAGCCGAGAGGCCGGCGGTTGCGAGGAAGGCGGATGCCGCAAGGCACAGAACTTGGAAGGACTTTTTCATTTCAGGTCTCCGTTGAAGAGGGATGAGGCGTCGAGTTGCAGAGGCAAGCGCATGGATCTTGCCCGAAGTCTGACCCATGTCACAGCGCGGCAGATACGTATTGCAGAAGTTTCCCAGGGATCGCAAGTGACGCGGCCAATGCCTACATCATCTCTGGAAATTGGGAAATCTTTATGAACAGATTGTGCCATGCGCATGGCACGAAGGTTGTAGACGACCGGGAAAATTGACTCGGTAAAAGGATCTGCCATGGTTCCATCGCCTTTTGATTCCTCTTAGGCACGGGGAGCCTGAATCTCTGGGGGCGGAAGCTGGAGCGTTCCTTCTTGAAGGTGTAGCTCTTTCCGGAGTGTCATCCTGAGCCTGCGAAGGATCTGCTTTCCTTTCGGTGGCTACAACTCCGAAGCAAACAGCAGATCCTTCCCTTCGTTCAGGATGACCTTTTATCTTCATCGCTATGCCCACGAGAGAATGCTCTAGGCTTCCTCTTCCGAACTTTCCTTTTCGAGAATCGGCTGTTTTGCCGGACGAAGCAGAGGGAAGAGAATCACATCTCGGATGGAGCGCGAGCCGGTGAGCAGCATCACGAGCCGGTCAATGCCGATGCCTTCACCTCCGGTGGGCGGCAGTCCATAGGCAAGCGCGCGGACGTAGTCGGCGTCCATCTGGTGCGCTTCGTCGTCGCCACGCTCACGTTCACCAAGCTGTGCTTCGAAGCGGCGGCGCTGGTCTTCCGGGTCGTTCAATTCACTGAAGGCGTTGCCCACTTCAAAGCCGCCGATATAGAACTCGAAGCGCTCGACCCAGTCGGGTTCGTCGGGCTTGACTTTGCTAAGGGGTGAGACGGCGAGAGGGAAGTCGTAGATGATGGTGGGCTGGATCAGGTGAGGTTCTGCGATCAATTCGAAAAGCTCATTGACATAACGTCCAAGTGGCGCTCCACTTCTCAAGCCAAGCAGGTAATTCCCAAAGATATAGTGAATAGGTTTCAGATCACGTGGAAGAGCATTCGGAACAGCTCCAGTATGGAGCTGCGCAAGGTAGTAGGCTCCACTCTTATCGGAAGACAAGGCCCCGATTATCCATGAGATAAAGCTTTTCACAGTAGTAAAGTCGTCGTTTCTAGGATGAGGCCCGTTTTGCGAATTCCAACAGCTAACGATCGCATCTTTCATGCTCATCCGCTGCCACTTCCCAAGGTCAATCTGCACCACCTCACCCGCCTGTGGCCCCTTCGGGATAGGAAAATTCGTCAGCGTCGTCCCATTCACCTCCATCGCGACGAACTTGATCAATTCTTCCGTCAGATCCATCAGGTCCCAGTAGTTCGCATAGGCCTGGTAGAACTCCAGCATGGTGAACTCGGGGTTGTGCTGCGTGCTGATGCCCTCATTGCGGAAGTTGCGGTTGATCTCGTAGACGCGGTCGAGCCCGCCAACAACCAGCCGCTTCAAGTAGAGCTCCGGCGCAATGCGCAGGTAGAGATCCATGTCCATAGTGTTGTGGTGCGTCATGAAGGGCCGCGCCGCCGCGCCGCCCGCAATGGGCTGCATCATGGGAGTTTCCACTTCCAGATAGCCGCGCTCATCGAAGAACCTGCGCAGCGCTTTCAGTACCTGTGCTCGTTTTACAAAGACGTCACGCGAAGGCAGCCGCCGGTACGAGGCGGTTGCGGCAGCGATGGCCTCCGGGTCATCGCCACTGACTTCGGTCGTCTTCGCAGAAGGTGTGATGGCCTCCTCGCCTTCATCGGTGAACAGGTCAAGGTAGCGCTGCCGATAGCGAAGCTCAATGTCCTGCAGTCCGTGATACTTGTCAGGCAGCGGAAGCATGGACTTGGATAGGAAGGCGAGCGTGGTGACATGTATGGTGAGCTCGCCGGTGCGTGTGCGGAACAGATAGCCCGTGACCCCGATGTGGTCGCCAAGATCGAGCAGCTTGTAGAGCTCAAAGGCAGTCTCGCCCACCGCGTCCTGCCGCACATAGATTTGCAATCTCTTTCCATTGTTCTGCAGCACCGCAAAGCCGGCCTTGCCCTGGCGGCGGTGAGCCATCACGCGGCCAGGCACAGAGATCTCCGGCTTTTCCGCTTCGAGAGCCTCGGCGGCAACGTCGTCATATTGCGCACGAATCGCGGGAACGCCGTCTTCGGGCCGAAGCGGGAAGCTGTTCGGGTAGGTGGCGGCCAGCTTGCCCAGTCCGTTCTGTACGCCGAGCGCGGCAATCTTCTCCAGCTTTTCCTGGCGTTCGCGATAATGATTTTCTTCGAAGTCTGACGTGAACATGTCTCCGAAGTATAGAAGGCGTGCCGGTCCGCGCAGTGGTGTAATGGAGGTGATGGATGAGCAGCGCACCCCCGGCAAGCCGCAAGGCACACTTGGCGACCTGGTCAAGGCGGAGTCGTTCATTCAACTGGCCGTCGCGCTGCCAGTCGGCTGCGTGCTTGGCTGGTTTCTGGGCCATTGGATGGATGGCAAGCTGCACCAGAACTGGATCGGTGTGGTCGGTATCCTGCTGGGCGCCGTTGGCGGCTTTATCCAGATTTACCGGACAGCCACCAAGTATATGAAGGATCCGGAGTGAACGCCTCACCTGAGCCGAGCGACGCAGCAGCCCCCCTCTCGCCCTATACGCAGGCCGATGCGGCAGGAAGCTTGGCGCGCGCGGAACGCCTGGTGCTGATCTTCGCCGCGGCAGGCCTTCCAATTGCGCTTTGGCGTGGCGGTTGGCGCTCGGCAGCGCTGCTTGTGGTGGGCGCGGCCATTTCTGCCACCGGCTTGCGGGAGTGGCGGCGGCTCATGGCGGCACTGATGGCGCGCATGGACTATGCCGAAGCAGTCGCCGCGGACGAGGCTCAACGGCCGTCCATCGGGTTCGCGATCAGCGGCTTCATCATTCGCATGCTCGTGGTTGTGGCGGTCCTTTATGTTAGCCTTAGCTATCTGCACGGCAGTGTGCTCGCACTCGCGGCGGGACTGGCCATGGGCGTTGTTTCGCTCACGGTGGAAGGTCTCCGGCTCCTGCGTAGCGGTACCATCTGAGTGCGTTGCAGAGCCAAGATCGAATCATGCCGGAACAGCTTGTCTTTACACGAATCCTGAATCATCTCTTTGCCACGCCCACGGACGCCCTGTTGGGTGCTCTGCACATACATGTGACGAGTCCCGCGGCTCCCATCTCCAACGCCTTTGCGATGGAACTGATCGTTACAGCCCTGCTGCTTGTCTACTTCGTAGCGGTGCGTTTCACGCTCAGTGTGGAGAAGCCCGGCGCGATACAGCACACGGCGGAACTGGTGCACGAGTTCGTCTCCGAGCAGGGCGAAAGCATTATCGGCCACGGCTACGAGCGCTTTGTCGGCTACCTGTCCGTACTTGTCCTATTCATTCTCGCGATGAACCTGATGGGTCTGGTGCCGGGGCTGGAGTCACCTACATCCAATCCTGTCGTTCCGCTCGGTATGGCCATTGTGACTTTCGTTTACTACCACTACCATGGCATCCGTGAGAATGGCGGCAGTTACATCAAGCAGTTTTTGGGGCCGGTGTGGTGGCTGTCACCTCTGCTCTTCGTCATTGAGGTGATCTCCCATTTGGCACGCGTGCTTTCGCTCACCGTGCGTTTGTACGCCAACATGTTTGCCGGCGACTTGGTCACCTGGGCTTTTTTCTCGCTGGTGCCCATCGGAGTTCCGCTTATTTTCCTGGGATTGCACCTTGTCGTCTCCCTGGTTCAGGCATACGTGTTTATGCTGCTGGCGACCATCTACCTGAGCCTGGCAGTTTCGCATGATCACTGATGCCAAAAGCATCAGCGCCGTTTGCGACCGGCCCGGTCTACACAGTTGAGTTTGACTGACGCGGTGTTTGCCTTGCCCGCGCCTGGAGCAGTAACCGCGTAAGCGTGAGGGGGTCAGCACGGTGAACCTCAACCACCCACTGGCGCGGAACTTTCAAGGCTGGAGTAAGACGATGAAGATGCTGAAGTACATGTTTATGACGCTGGCGGCGTTGCTGATTGCAACCCCGGCGTTCGCGCAGGATGCAGCTGCTGGCAACGCTTCCAAGGGTTACCTCTACATCGGCGCCGGTATCGGCATGGCGCTTGCCGCCGGTCTGTGCGGTTTGGCTCAGGGCCGCGCCACTGCCTCCGCCGCTGAGGCGCTCGCGCGCAATCCCGGTGCCCGCCCAGGCATCTTCACCTTTCTGATTCTTGGCCTTGCCTTTATCGAGTCGCTAGCTTTGTTCACATTCGTGATCATCTTTATCAAGCTTACGTAGGTCACGACCTAGAAAAGCGAAAGGGGCCCCCCCCCAGGGGCGGGGGCGGTTTTTTTTTCATTTGGTTTTTT
>CAXTRR010000006.1:8991-19452 GCA_964246795.1 uncultured Terriglobus sp.
AACCACGCTTTCTTCGGTCACCACATAAAAACGCTAAGGGCCCCGGGGGGTTGCGGGGCCCCTTTTCTAGTGCAGTGGGCTTTTAAGATGTATGGGGCGGCGCTATCTTTCATCACTCGACTCCAGCCTGTAGGCTGGCTCTGGTCTAGATATGGCTTCTTTTCCGGAAGGTAAACAGCAGAGCTACCGGGCGGGTGTGGCGTTCCTGGCCTGCCTTAAAGTTTTGGCGATTGGCCAGCAGTCCCTGCTCCCGCCTGATTTGCTGACCGCCTTTCCTGCGCCCTCGTTAAAGCGTCCGGGTATTTCGCTGTGACAGAGGGCAGTTGCTGCTGAGTCAGGCTTAGCTGTTGCAAGCTGCCGAGTAAACGGCCGGGCAGGACACCAAGTAACAGAGTTGCTGTCACGCAAATTGCAAGACCAGCGTAGGCAGGCCATGCCGCAGACCTGGACGAAGCTCCCTCCAGGGAGGTAGAGGTGAGAGTCATCGGATTCAACAAGGGATCCGTCGAACCAGCCGGATCAAAGTCGATGGCTGGAGCCGCTGAGTAACCTGCAGGGGAAGAATAGATGCGCGCGATGAGTCTTAGATAGTAGAAGCAGGCGATGCCGGAGTTCAACAGGCCCACGACCGCGAGCCAGACATGGCCAGCGTGCAACGCCCCGGCAAACACATAGAGCTTTCCGAAAAACCCCCCAGTGAAGGGGATGCCGATCATAGACAGCAGAAAGAAGCTGAAGGCGGCGGCAAGAACAGGATGCTGAATGCCAAGCCCGGTGTAATCCTCGCTAGTGCGCAGCCGTTCACGGTAGCCGGAGACCAGCGTAATCACCACGAAGGCACCCACGTTCATAGCCGCATATGCCGCAGTGTAAAAGGCAGCAGCGGCAATGCCATCCTGCGGAAGCGCGGTGAAGGCGACAAGCAGGTAGCCTGCGTGCGCGATCGACGAATAGGCGAGCATGCGCTTCACGTCGCGCTGCAACAAAGCGCCCAGGTTGCCAATCGTCATGGAGAGTGCGGCGATACCCCAGAGCAGCAGCGACCATTTGGCCTCATACAGCGGGAAGCCCCCGTAAAGAATACGCAGCAGAACAGCGAACGCGGCGGCCTTGGGAGCTGTCGACATCATGCCAACCACTGGCGGCGGTGCGCCCTGGTAAACGTCAGGTGTCCACACGTGAAACGGAGCGGCGGAGACCTTAAAGCCGATGCCGATCACGATCATGGCAATGGCAAGAATCGCAAGCAGGGGTGTGTCTGTGGTGCGAAGTCCGACGGCAATGGCACCGACGTTGGTCGAGCCGGTCGCGCCGAAGCTCAATGCGATGCCGTACAGGAAAAACGCCGTGGCAAACGAGCCGAGAAGAAAGTACTTGAGTGAGCTCTCGCTGCCGGCCGCCTGGCCCTTACGGTAGCCGGACATGATGTACGTCGAGATGGAAGAAATCTCAAGACCGATGAAAATCATCAGCAGCTCGGTCGAACAACTCATCAGCATCATGCCGACAGCGGCAAAGCAGGTCAGCGCAAAGTATTCTCCGGCATGGGTATGCAGGCCTTCGAAGAAGTCCAGGGATGAAAGCAGCGTGACGACAACAATTGCGGCAATCAGAATTTGAAAGAAGATGGAGAAGCGGTCCACTTGGATGGAACTGGCGAATGCCGTGACCGTACCGACCGAAAGTTGATAGACACTGGCAGCGCCTGCCGCTACCGTGCCCAGAATTGCCAGCCAGCCCAAAGGCTTGCGCGATCTGCCAGCGGGGAGCACCGGTTCGATCATCATGATGGCGATACCGGCGAGCGTCAGGATGTACTCGGGCAATAATGCCACAACGTTGGGTGAGGTCAGCATCAGCGCGCCACTCCTGTTTCACTTACAACTGCGTTGTGCGCTATGGCTGAATCTGTTTCCGTATCGTTTTTTTTCACGCCGCGACCTTCCATGGCGGGGGTACGTCCGGCATAAGGTGCGCCGAGCAGGTCAAGTGTTTTCGTGAAATAGGGCGACGCAACGCCCATGATCAGGAAGAGCACCACCATGGGCCACAGCGCTAAGTGCTCTCGGGTGGTCAGGTCCCAGCCATGGCGCTCCGCCGAGATGTTGCCGAGATCGGCATAAAAGACGCGTTGGATCATGGTGAGCAGGTAGGCGGCCGAGAAGATCACTCCACTGGTGGCCATCACCGTCCACAGCATCGGATGGTGTGACAACGCAGTCTGTGCGGAACCGCTTAGGATCAGGAATTCGCCGACAAAGCTGTTCAGCATCGGCAGGCCGACGTTGGATAGGGCCGTGATCACGAAGAGCGTAACCATCCACGGCAGCTTGCCGGAGAGACCTCCCAGGTCGCGCATGTCATAGGTGCCGTAGCGCTCATACAGCATGCCCATCAGCAGAAAGAGCGCGCCGCCGGAGATGCCATGATTCAGGATCTGGTACATGCCGCCGTCCAGGCCATTGACGGTGAAGGTGAAGATGCCCAGAACGCAGAAAGACAAATGACCCAGGGTGGAGAAGCCGGCAAGCCGCTTCATATCATTCTGCATCAGTGCGAGACACGCGCCGTAGACGATTCCAATCGCCCCCAGGGCAATGAACAGGGGAGCGATGTGCCGCGATTGCTGCGGAAAAATTGCGAAGGAGAAGCGCAGGATGGAGTACAGTCCAAGCTTGCCGGCAAGCACCATAATGGCGGCAGTCGGGCCTTCTGCAATGGCATCGATCAGCCAGCCATGTAGCGGAAAAATCGGAACTTTGACCGCGAAAGCAACCAGGAACGCGAGCGAGCACAGCCAGAGCGCATGCGGCGTTCCGGGAATCGCGTTTGTGGCTGCCAGCGCGGCAAGCGTCGGCAGTTGGAAAGTGCCAGTCGCCGTGTAAAGCCAAAGCATTCCCACCAGCAGCAAGGCTGAGGGGACGAAGGCATACAAAAAGAACTTGATAGCTGCCCGGCGCCGATTCTCAGTCCGGCCAAAGGTCGCGATCAGGATCGCCATCGGCACCAGAGAGAGCTCCCAGAAGGCGTAATAAAGGAAGAGATCGAGCGAGACAAAGACACCCAGCATCGCTACCTGCTGCAGCAGGAAGAGGGTATAGAAGAGCTTGCGGCGGTTTGCGATAGCATTCCACGATGCCAATACACCCAGCGGCGCCAGGAAGCCCGAAAGCACTACGAGCCACATGGAAAGCCCATCCACGCCGACGTGGTAACGAATCGCGGGCTGCCCGATCCAGGGCTGGTCCTGTACAAACCGAAAGCTTTGCAGCGAGCCGAAGCTCGAGCTGATGTCGGTGCCGCTGAAGTAGAAAGGCAGATGCAGTGTCATGCCGAAGGTCACGAGCGTGACCACCAGCGCAACCCATTGCTGCAGTCTGCCGCGGTCCGGCAGCAGTGCAAGCAGCGCCGCTCCCACCAGAGGTGTGAATGTGATGAGCGACAGAATGCCGTGATCCAGGTTCATAATCGCTCCTTTACCGTGAAACCGGGTGCGCAGTGAGAACCGACCAGGTCATAACCAGGATGACAACCGCGGCGCCGGCTGCAAGCCAACCTGCGTAGGAACGGATGTTGCCCGACTGCATCCGGCGCGTGCCGGAACTGGCTGCGCGTGTCAGGAAGGCAGCCAATGAACCTGAGCCATTCACCAGGCCGGACTCAACTAAACCATTCAGTATGCCGCGGGTAAGCACCAGCACCGGCGTGATAATGGCGCCGTGATAGATCTCGTCCACGTAGTATTTGTGAGCAATCAGGTTGTAGACGGGGTTACCCGCAACCCGTTGGCCGAGGCTGCCAGGCTTGCGATAGTAGCAAACGTAAGCGGCCCCAAAGCCAAGCAGCGCGACAAGTACGCTGACCGCCGCAAGTCCAAGCTCCAGTGTGTGTGACACCTGGTCGGCGTTGATTGCGTTGTGCGGCTCAGCGGAGAGCGCAAAGACGGGGTCGAGAAAATGCTCGAAGTGATTTCCACCGCCCAGCGCCGCGGGAATGCCGATCCAACCGCCGACCACGGAAAGAACGGCAAGCACCACGAGCGGGAAGAGCATGACCCAAGGTGACTCGTGCACACCATGCGCACGGGCCTGGCCTTCGTCGTGCTCGTCCTCACCGGTATGCGCCTGGCCCAGGTTGTGCTCGCTAAACCGCTCCGCACCGAAGAAAGTCTTGAACCAGAGCCGGAACATGTAAAACGAGGTCAGCCCGGCCGTGAGCAGCCCAACCGCCCACAACAGAATGCCGAGATGGTTCGGTGAGGCAAAGGTGCGGTACAGGATTTCGTCTTTCGAGAAAAAGCCGGCAAGCGGTGGAATGCCCGCGATCGCGACCACACCTGCAGTCATTGTCCAAAAGGTCACCGGGATGCGCCGGCGGAGGCCACCCATGACTCGCATGTCTTGCTCGCCGGAGAGTGCGTGAATTACGGAGCCGGCCGCGAGAAAGAGCAGCGCTTTAAAGAAGGCATGCGTGACCAGGTGAAAAACCGCAGCCGAGTACGCCGCCACGCCGCAGCCGAGGAACATGTAGCCGAGCTGCGAGATCGTCGAGTAAGCGAGCACGCGCTTGATATCGTGCTGCACCACGCCGATTGTCGCGGCAAAGAGAGCTGTTGTGGCGCCGATAATGGCAATCACGCCCAGCGTGAAGGGAGACCGGTCAAACAGCACATGAGATCGCGCGAACAGGTAGACCCCCGCTGTCCCCATGGTTGCATCGTGAATCAGAGCAGAAACGGGTGTGGGACCTTCCATGGCGTCTGGCAGCCAGACATAAAGCGGAATCTGCGCGGACTTGCCGGCGGCACCGAGCACCAGAAGCATTGCGATCGCTGTCAGCATGCCACCGTGCATCTCTGGATGGAGTTGAATCTGCGCAAAGACCTGAGTAAAGTCCAGAGTGCCAAACTGACGGATCAGCAGAAACATTGCCAACAGAAAGCCGAAATCACCAACACGATTAACCACGAACGCCTTGCGTCCGGCATTGTTGGCCGATGGCTTCTGCCAGTAAAAACCGATGAGAAGGTAGGACGCGAGACCTACACCCTCCCACCCGACGAAGAGCAGCAGGAAGTTTTGCGCCAGCACCAGCACCAGCATGAAGAACATGAACAGGTTCAAGTAGCTGAAAAAGCGCCAGTAGCCATCCTCGTGCTCCATGTAGCCAACAGAGTAGAGATGAATCAGAAAGCCAACGCCAGTCACCACGCCCAGCATGATGAGCGTCAGGTGGTCCACCGTAAATGCGAAGCGAACGGTAAAGCCGGTGACCGCAATCCAGGGTGCGGAGGCGGCGGTGACCGCCAGCGTGCCGGTGCTGAGCATGTATTCCCAGAGCCAGGCGACAAGCGCCGCCGGCAAAAGAGTGAAGAGCAATGCGATGGCCGCAACGGCCACGCGCGGCAAGCGGCGGCCGACTAGGCCGTTCAGCACAAAGCCGGTAAAGGGAAGCAGCGGGATGAACCAGAGCAGGTGTTCGGGCATGTCGTTCGTCAGTCCTAGGCGTTCAGTCCTTCGCTCCGGTTAATTCTTCATCAAGTTGATCTGGTCGACGTCGAGCGTCTGGCGTGAGCGGAAAATGGCGATGATGATGGCAAGCCCCACGGCAGCTTCCGCTGCGGCCACCACCATGACAAAGAAGACGAAAATTTGACCCTGCACCGCGTGTCGCATGTGAGAGAAAGCAACAAAGGTCAGGTTCACCGCATTCAGCATCAACTCAATCGACATAAAGACGGTGATGATGTTGCGCTTGATCAGAAAGGCGCCGATTCCGATGGAGAAGAGGATCGCGGCGAGAACCAGATAATAAGCAATGGGCACCATACTTAGCTCTCCTTCTTCGCGAGAACCACCGCGCCCAGGATTGCAACCAGGATCAGAATCGATGTGACCTCGAACGGCAGCAGCAGGTCAGTAAAAAGAACACGGCTGATTTCCGAGATATTCGATGTCGCGCTGTTCAGCGTGCCACCGATGTTGGCGTAACCCAGCGCCTGCTTCTCATGCAGAAAGATATACGAAAGCAGGGCGACAACTCCCGCAACGCCAGGGATGCCCACGAGATAAGCAGCTTTTGATCCTCGCGTCCGGACTTCCTCACCCGCATTCAGCAGCATGATGACGAAAGTAAACAGCACCATGATTGCGCCGGAGTACACAATGACTTGAGCGGCGGCGAGAAACTCGGCGCCAAGTGTCCAATAGATGACGGCGAGCGACATCATCACCACTACCAGCGACAACGCAGAGTTGATAGGGTGCCGCTGAAACAGCAAATTCAGCGCTCCGGTTACGCAGATCAAAGCGAAGACGAAGAAAAGCACAAGTTGCATCGATCCGGCCAGTCCTTACAAAGCATTGCAGCAGAGATTTGGGCTAAGCCCGATTGTAACGCGCCGGCTGCCTATTTTGCCGGTCTATGAAGGCGAGCAAGGGTGAGTGGGCCGTGCGAGAAGTTGGCCCGTGCACACAGCTAACCATGAAAGGCCAGGACCAGGCTGGTAACCAGGATATTTACCATGGCCAGCGGCAAAAGGAACTTCCAGCCAAAGCTCATCAACTGGTCATAGCGGAAGCGGGGCAGCGTGGAGCGCACCCAGATATAGAGAAACAGGAAAAGAAAGACCTTGAGCACAAACCAGAATATCGGAAGAACCGCAGCCTCAATCAGTTGCGATAGGTCACCGCCAACATAGTGGAAGGTATTGCCGAATGGGCTGCTGGCACCACCGAAAAAGAGCAGTGTCGCCACGCAGGCAACAGTGATCATATTCGCGTACTCAGCCATGAAAAACATGGCGAACTTCATCGAGGAATACTCGGTGAGATAGCCGGCCACGAGCTCCGATTCAGCTTCTGGCAGGTCGAACGGAGCGCGATTCGTCTCGGCGTAGGCGGCCATCAGGTAAATGAAGAAGCCCAGGATCTGAAATCCACCGGCGATCGTCCAGAAGGCAGAGCCATTGGCGGCGTGTTCCCGAACAGGGCCGCCAAAGATATTCCACGACAGGGCGCCATGTGCCGATTGCGAGTTGACAATATCGCGCAAGCGCAGAGATTGCGCCCGCATTACGACACCAACAAGTGAGAGGCCGAGCGCGAGTTCATAAGAGATCACCTGCGCCGAGGCACGCAGTGAGCCAAGCAGGGAGTACTTGTTGTTTGAGGACCAGCCGGAAAGCGCGATGCCATACACGCCGATGCTGGTAATGCCGAGGATCACCAGAAGGCCGATATTCACGTCGGAAATCTGAAAAAGGTCCACGCCGTGATAGGTGGTCATGGAGCCAAAGGGAACGACCGCAATGGAGACCAGCGCACAGGCGAGCGCGATCATAGGCGAGATGACGAAGAGGGGACGCTCGATGGCCAGCGGCATAAGATCTTCCTTGAGGAAGAGCTTGGCTCCATCTGCCAAAGGCTGCAGCAGGCCGAATGGGCCGGTCCGGCTGGGCCCCCAGCGGTTCTGGATGCGGCCAAGGACCTTGCGCTCCAACAGCACCGTATAAGCGACGGCGGTGAGCGTGATGACCAGCACCACCGCGATTTTCAGCAGCGTGAGCAGAATAAAGATGGAGGTGTCGGTCAGGTGCATCGCGCCGGCGGGTCCCTTGCTTTCTGAGTCTGTAGGCCTAGTCTACGTTGCGATTTCAGTCCGCGGGAATCCCGACCGGCTCGTGGGTGTACTTCTGCTGCAATTCCACCAGTTTGGGGCTGAAACGGCCAAGCGTTCCGCTGGTGAACAGCGTGTCATCCGCGGGCAGCACCAGGTCCGGCCGGCGTGCGTCGATCTGCACCAGCTCGGGTGACGCTGCTGGAGACAGATGCTGGTCGTTGCCGCTCAAGAGCTGCAGCCGTAGCAGGTCATAGCCGGGCACCAGGCGCTGGATCTCGTCAAGGACAGCGAACGGATCGAACGGTGAAAGCTTCGGTTCCAGGTTGTTGGCGGAAAGGAAGACTGCGTGGCGATCGGCCTCACCGGACTGCACGCCGCGCGTCTGGCCCAGGTCGGCACGGATGCCGTTTACCTGCGGACGTTTGCCAAAGGGCACCAGCTCGCGGATGTTCGCCCCCATTCGGTCGGCCACGCGCACAATCAGCTCCAGATCGGTGCGCACGCCGGCCTTGTCAGCCGCTTTTTTAACAAGCTGCAGGTCGCCGTAGCTGTTCACCACTGAACCCGACTTTTCGTAGAGGTTCGCGGCCGGCAGGATGACGTCCGCCAGCTTCGCGGTCTCGGTCAGAAACATCTCGTGCGTCACGATAAAGGTGTTTGCCAGGATGGCAGGATCGACCGAGTAGCGCGCGACTGGATTTGCGTTGACCACATACAGAGCTGCGAGCTCGCCGCGCTCCGCCGCTTCGAAGATCTGAACCATATTCAAACCGGGCTCAGCAGGGAAGTGCTCCCCGTACTCGGCAGCGTAGCCATGCTCGGCGGTAAGTGGCACATACCCCGGCAAAACGTCAGGAAGCAGGCCCATATCGGCCACACCGTGACTGTTGGCATAGTCGGCCAGCAGGGCGAACTTCGTGTTGGGAAGTGAAAGGCCGAATGCGATCAACGCCTTCAGATCATTCCCGCGCAACTCAGAGCCAATCAGGATCAGCAGTTCCTGCTCGCCGCGCAGGGCCTCACGGAAGGTTTCGAGTGTCGCCGCGTCTGCCGTAATGCCCTCAGCCGAGCCATCGCCGCCCAGATAGGCCGCCAGCGCGCCGTATGCATATGGCTCCATCTGCAGGAACGCTTTTGCCTGCCGCCGCAGTTTGATGGGCGCATGGTTGGCAATGTAGAGGCGTGCGCGGTTCAACCGCACATTCGTGCGCAGGTTCCACGCCGTTAGAGGATTCTCGTCTGTCGGATTGCCGCCCACCAGCAGGACCGCCGGTGCTTTCTCATTGTCATGCTGGCTGGCGAAGCGGTCGCGGTGACCCGCCAGTGCCGCGGTAAAGGTCACGTAATCGGCCGTGCGGTGGTGATCGATATTGTTGGTACCCAGCACCTGGCGCGCGAACTTCTGCAGTAGATAAGCCTCTTCATTCGTGATCCGGTTGCCGCCAATCACGCCGATGCTGCGGCCGCCGCGGTTGTCGCGAATCTCGCGCAGGCGTGTGCCTGCAAAGTTCAGGGCCTGTTCCCATGTGACGGACTTGAAGCTGCCATCGGGCTGCTTGAGCAGGGGTGTCGTGATGCGGTCTTCGCGGTTGGCGAAGTCGAAGCCATATCGTCCCTTGTTACAAAGGAAGTCGCCGTTGATGCCGCTCTTGTCACGGTTGTCGCCACGCATAATTTCGGTGCCGTCGGTAGTCGCGCGGACGCCTAGCGTCGTTTTACAGCCATCACCGCAGTGCGTACAGACGGTCGCCACGTGGTTCATCTCCCACGGCCGAGTTTTGTAGCGATAGGTGTCACTGGTCAGCGCGCCCACCGGGCACACGTCGATGCACATGCCGCATTCTTCGCAGTCCAGGTGCTGCAAGCCGTCTTCGCTCTGCGTCGCGGGAATGTTCGGTGCAATGACGGCGGAGGAGCCGCGGTTCTGAATGCCCAGCGCGTACACATCCATGCCTTCGCCGCACATGCGCACACAGCGATAACAGAGGATGCAGCGCGGCCTGTCAAAGTAAACCGTTGGCGACCATTTCTGCTCTTCCCGGTGGTTCTTCGGCTCGGCGTAAAAGCTGTCCGCCGCGCCGTACTTGAAGGTCATGTCCTGCAGCTCGCACTGGCCGCCGGCATCGCACACTGGGCAGTCGAGCGGGTGATTGCCCAGCAGCAGCTGAAGTGTGGCCTTGCGGGCCTGCGCGATCTCCGGCGTCTCCGTCGCGACGATCATGCCTTCGGCGACGGGTGTGGTGCACGCTGTCTGCAGCTTCGGCATCTTTTCAACGCGCACGACACACATGCGGCAGGCCGCCTGCAAACTTAGGCCGGGGTAGTAGCAAAAAGCAGGGATCGAGATGCCGTTGCTCTTGCAGGCATCAATCAGCAGCGTGCCCGCGGGTGCGGTCAGCTGGCGTCCATCAACGGTAAAGGTTACATCTGGCATTGCGGGTCCTATTCGTCGTATGCAGGATCTGTAGCTTGTTTACGAAGCCGTGCTAAGTCACACTCTAAATATCTCTTCTTGTTGCCTTTAATTTCATCTCTGATGTGAAAGATAGCGTCTTCCACATGAATCGAAGTATTCCGATAATCTTTGTAAAAATTATCAAGTCCGTCTTTAAAGTGACCGTAGCGTACTTCAGTAAAGTCAACCATCAGCTTGGTCACACGACTGATAGAGGGCTTCTTAGAGTCGTCTTCACTTAAAACGTCCCAATAAAAGGCGATCTGAGAAGAACCTTCTACGAAGCCTATTACATAAGCGAGCTTCATAGAGTCGCTTTACTATTTAAACCACAAAACCAAAATAGAAAAAGCATTATTAGAAGACGCGGAAAAACAGCAACGCCA
>CAXTRR010000006.1:19462-46500 GCA_964246795.1 uncultured Terriglobus sp.
AACCGTTATGAGGAATCGCTTTCTGCGCAGAGGCGGAAGACGCGCACAGCAAAATAAAGACGATCAGAACCAAAATCGTTTGCGTCTTGAGTAGCCTATATCGGCTCATGCTGCAATGGCTTTCTCAAATGCCGGCGCTTCGACCATGAGCCACTCAATTACATAGTGGCCAGTATGGTCGGGATCAAATTCTGAAAAGTCAATGTTTGTACATGGTGGATTGGCGAGGAACCGAGCACAGACATCGCTCTCCTCGAGCACGTAGCCGATTCCTTCGAGTAAATTCTGCCGTGTTTCGTCGAGCGTGTCTCCCAGACCACCGGTACCAGGAAAGTCGAGCGCAAAGGCACTCCAGCCATCCCCGCCTCCCTCAAACACTGCCAAGGTCGATCGTGTCATTTTAGGCCGGCCTCCTTCATAAGCTTGTGCAGCAGTCCCGGTTTCAGGTCTCTGCCTGCATGATACGGAACATAAAGATCTTCGGACCGCTCAGGATGGCGGAAGCGGATGTGACTGCCTTTCTGCCCTATGCGCACGTAACCGATGGCTGTGATCAGGCGAATGAATTCCTGCGGTCTCAGTGCGCCCCGACCAGCTCCTCTGTCGTAATAAATTGCTTCTCAGTCCGCTTTCCCTGCAGGTACTCCTCAAACTCGCCCCGGAACTTCTTCACAAAGGCGATCGTCGGCATCGCCGCGGCGTCACCCAGCGGGCAGAAGGTGCGGCCCATCATGTTTTCGGCCAGGTACTGAATGTTGTTGATGTCCTTGGCCGTGCCCGCGCCCTCGTAGAAGCGGCTCAGCGTCTTCTTCAGCCAGTCCGTTCCTTCACGGCAGGGGATGCACCAGCCGCAGCTTTCGTGCTGGTAGAACTTGATCGTCCGCAGCGCAAACTCGACAATGCTCACTGTCTCGTCCAGCACCACGATACCGCCCGAGCCCAGCATGCTTCCGGCCTTTGCCATTTGGTCGAAGTCCAGGCCAACATCGATCTCATCCGCAGTCAGCACCGGGCAGGACGATCCACCGGGCACCACGGCCTTGAGCTTGCGCCCGCCTTTCACGCCACCGGCCACGTCGTAAATTGCCTTGCGCAGCGAATAGCCCATAGGCAGCTCGTAGACACCCGGCCGCTCCACCATGCCGCTGATGCCGAAGAGCCGTGTGCCGCCGTTGCGCTCCGAACCCAGCTTTGCGTAGGCCTCACCGCCCATCAGCAGAATGTGCGGCGCGGCGGCAATCGTCTCGGCGTTGTTGATGACGGTCGGCCCGCCGTATAGGCCCACAACCGCGGGAAAAGGCGGCTTGATGCGTGGAATGCCGCGCTTGCCCTCCAGCGACTCCATCAATGCGGACTCCTCGCCAACCTCATACGCACCTGCACCGGTCTGCGTGATGATGTCAAAGTCCACGCCATCTTTGCCAAAGATGTTCTTGCCGAGGATGCCCTTTGCGTAGCAATCCGCCACAGCCTTCTCGACGATCTTCAGCAAGTAGCGGTACTCGCCGCGCAGGTAGATGAAGCCCATCTTTGCGCCGATCGCGAGGCCCGCGATCATCGTCCCCTCAATCACCGCATGCGGATCGTGCAGGAAGATCATGTGGTCCTTGCAAGTGCCGGGCTCGGACTCATCGCCATTCACCAGCACATACTTGGGCTTCTCACTCTGCTTCGGCACAAACGACCACTTCATGCCGGTGGGAAAGCCTGCACCGCCGCGGCCACGCAGACCACTGGCCTTCATTTCAGTAATAACCCATTCGGGACCATGCTCAATGGCCTTCTGAGCAGCCTTGTAGCCGT
This sequence comes from uncultured Terriglobus sp., assembly GCA_964246795.1. Taxonomy (GTDB): domain Bacteria; phylum Acidobacteriota; class Terriglobia; order Terriglobales; family Acidobacteriaceae; genus Terriglobus. The sequence goes on from CAXTRR010000006.1 coordinate 21,266, forward strand.
CCAGTTCCAGATACTTTTCGAGATCGGCCGCGCCCTGGCCGAAACGCCGGGAGAGCACCTTCACTTCATCGGGATGAGACACAAGAGTCGGCATTACTTTTCGTCCTTTCCGCGTCCGGCGGCATAGTCGTCCAGGATCGCGTCCACCTTTGCGGGCGTCAGGTCGTCATGAAAGTCGTAATTCACCTGCATCGCAGGCGCCCAGCAGCAGGCTCCGATGCATTCCACCTCTTCGAGCGAGAACTGGCCGTCGCGGGTCACGCCCTTGTGGTCAATGCCCAGTCGTTTCTTGCAGTGCTCCAGGATGTCGTACCCGCCCACCACCATGCAGGAAATGTTCGTGCAGACCTGGATGTTGAACTTGCCGGCCGGCTTCGTTCGCAGCATGGAGTAGTAGCTCAACACACTGCGGACATCGAGTTCCAGCAAGTCCAGCCGGGCCGCAATCTCCGCAACCGCCGCGTCGGAAACATAGCCCAGCTCGTCCTGCGCGTAGAGCAGCATCGGTACAAGCGCTGAGCGCTTTACAGGGTAGATGGTCACGAGCTTGTTAAAACGATCGGCGGTCTCAGTGGAAAAGATGCTGCTGGTCACTGTGCTCACAGCACGATTATCTCGCGAGTAAGCCGTTCTGCGGCAAGGTCCATTGGCTCTTCCGTGCCGTCCACGTGTGCATCGCCGTTTACCGTCAGGCCAAAGGGCGATGTTCGACCATCCGCATGCTGTATACGGTCGTGCCAGAAGCGCAGCGACCGCGCGCCGTATCTCAGCAGAATTGTGTCTGCCGAGACCTCCACCACGGCGTGCTGTGGTTGCCCCAGCGAGTGAACCGCCGCGTACGAACGAAGCACACCTGCCCAAGAGCTCCATAACTCCCGCTGCAGCAGAGCCGACTCTGTCGCGGGCAGGTTCAAAGCTGAATGTCCGACGCATCGTTATGCGGCTGGCTCTCTTCCGCGGGTAGTTCTGTAAGAAAGTCCCACCCCTCGTAAATTGCCCGAACGCCGCTGGCGAGTGTGATCAGATCGCAGATAAATGGCTCCAGCGTAATCTCTCGCAAATTGTGCTTTACACCCGCGCGCACTTCGAAAGTGCCGTCGGTCTGCCGCTCGGGCACCATCGTCATCAGCCGAAGTCCTTTGGCGAAAAGAAGTCGACCAAGACCTGCCGCGTCGCCTTCGTCAACAGCTTTAAACCGCAGCAGAAAGGCTCGCGTGATCTCCGTGTTGTACTGCTCATTCACCAGCTCTTCCAGCCGCCGGCTGTTTTCCGCACGATGGCGGTCTAGCTCCGCCTGGATGTTGGTCGGTGTGGGCACGGCTAGCTCGCCTCGAATCGTCCGCCCACTGCTACTCGGATCAGCCCTTTCAGCAGGTCTTCCTCACTCATCGCCGTTGCGGAATTATCGCCGCCCTGAAATGCGTACTCGTCCGGGCCACCCGCCGCCGCCAGGGTACGAACGGGCACCTTGCTGTCCGGGGCCATGAAGAGCAGCTTGCGCTTGTGGATGAGCAGCGCATAAGCCGGGTTGTTATCGCGGTAGAACTGCAGCATGCCACTGCCTTTCTGCACTTTCAGCGCGTCAGCAAACTCCGCCTGCTCATTAAAGGCCTCTACTTCTGGCTGCAGCTTCTCCAACAGGTGTGTCTGCAACTGAGCGTCAAAGGTCTCGTCACTCTCCGCCGCCATCTTCCGCTGCTCATCGACTTCAATCTTGCCCTTGAGCTCTTCCGCCGCCTGTTTCCCGATTTCACCCGCCATGCTGCCTCCACGTTCACAGATGAGATGCGCTTGAGATGAGTAAAGGTCGAGGAGGATCGATCAACTAAGGTAGGCGTACGTTCGCAGCTATCCCCATAGCGATCAGTTTGGAACGAGAGGTGAACAACGCGGAAATGCTGACGTATCGAAGCTTGATTAGTAGTCTGCTCGTACTCACCTTCGGCGTTCACCATCCACACACAATTAGAATGTCACCGCGGGACTAATATGCGATGCGGAAGCGACGTCTGAAAGCTTCGCTCGAGAGGTTGTATGGCCAGGAGATTAGTTCTACAACGCTCTCTGGAGCAATTGGATTGAGCACATACTCAATCGGCAACGTTCATAACGTCGATGTATACCCGGCCTGAGCTACTTCATTACCGGTCAATTTCTCCCAATACGATGTCGATCGATCCAATCACCGCGACTACATCGCCCAGGAGCTTGCCTTTGCACATTGTTTCGAGCGACTGCAGAGTCGCAAAGCTTGGATTTCGCATGTGAACGCGCAGCGGCTTGGCCGTGCCGTCACTCACCACGTAGTAGCCCATCACGCCGCGTGGCGACTCGACCGTCTGGAAGACTTCGCCCGCCGGCACCGCAAAGCCCTCAGTCACTATCTTGAAGTGGTGAATGAGCGATTCCATCTGGGTCTTCATCTGCTCACGCTCAGGCAGCACGATCTTCGGCGCGTCCGCGTGGATGCGGCCCTCTGGCATGCGGTCGATCGCCTGCTGCGCGATCTTGACCGACTCATACATTTCCTCAAGCCGGACGACATACCGCGCCCAGACATCGCCCACTGTGCTGGTCGGGACCTTGAAGTCGTATTTTTCATAGCCGGAGTAGGGCATATCCCGGCGCAGGTCCCAGTCCACACCGCTGGCGCGCAAAGGCGGTCCGGTTACGCCGAGCTGAATGGCATCCGCCGCCGAAAGATGGCCCACACCTTTAAGTCGCGAGACCCAGATGGGATTGCCCGAGAGCAGAGCTTCATACTCGGCAATCTTCTCCGGCATGATCTTGAGAAATTTGCGCACACGGCCCCAGAAATCTAAGGGTGGCTCGAGGCTCACGCCGCCAATGCGGAAGTAGCTCGTCATCATGCGCTGGCCGGCAAGCATCTCGAAGATGCGCAGGATCTCTTCACGTTCACGAAAGCAGTAGAGAAAGACGGTGAGCGCGCCGATGTCCATGGCGTGCGTGCCTAGCCAGACAAGGTGGCTTTGGATGCGGGTGATTTCATTCATCAGAACGCGGATCGTCTGCGCGCGCTCTGGAATTTCCAGTTCCAGCAGCTTCTCCACCGCAAGGCAGTAGCAAAGGTTATTGGTCATCGGGGAGAGATAGTCGATGCGGTCGGTGAGCGGCACCACCTGCTGGTAAAACTTGGCCTCTGCGGTCTTCTCAATGCCAGTGTGCAGATAGCCGATGTCCGGTGCCAGCGAGACGACGGTCTCGCCATCAATCTCCAGCACCAGGCGCAGAACCCCGTGCGTCGACGGGTGCTGCGGCCCCATGTTGAGCACCATTGTTTGCTCGCCACCAGGATCCTGCGCATGCTTCTGCGCGTCGTGGATGACATCGTCGATACCGGGAATCAAGAGTTCAGGGGATGCGGCAGACGACATAGAAACCTCACTTGGGAACTGTTAGCCGCTAGCTTCCAAGGCGCTAGCTGCTGTTGCTAAAACATAGGATGGCCTCGGTAGAGACCCGCTCTACGCGAACCCTAATAGTGCGTACCGGTCATAACATCGGAAGTGATCTTACTTTCCGATCAAAGCTGAAAGCCTTCACCGGTACCCCTCTACTGGGTAATCCTTCCGCAGCGGATGACCGACCCAGTCCGTTGGCATCATGATGCGGGTCAGGTTTGGATGGCCAGCGAAGCGTATGCCGAAGAGGTCAAAGATCTCGCGTTCATAGAAATTTGCGGAGGGCCAGACCGAGGTGATCGTCTCCACCGAAGGATCATCACTTGAAAGCATCACTGCCAGCCGTACGCGCTGCTTGTGTGTGTGGGAAACGATATGGTAGCTGACCTGAAAGCGCGGCTCGCTCGGATACCAATCGGCTGCCGTCGCATCTTCAAAGAAGTTGTAGCCAGCCTGCTTCACGGCCTCCGCTGCCGCAACTATGTTCTCGGGTGCAACTGTCACAGTGAGTTCCTTGCGGTCATACTTGACGCGCGTGGCCAAACCTTTAAGGGCCGTGATCGCCGCGTTTCCGGGCAGCGCCTCACTCACCGCTTCCATCGTTAAAAGTGCTTCGGACATCCCTCACCCTTTCTGCGATCTTTGCGGAGCCTCTCCGCCCTTTGCGTTCAGTGCCGCAGGCAAACAACTAAAACTTACAGGTCAGCCTTGTCATTCGACCAGTCCAGAATGCCCTTTTTCCAGACATAAAAAAGCCCGACTGCGACGAACCCGAGATAGACAAACATCTCCCAAAAGCCAAAGAACCGAGAGCCTGTAATCGCAGGCAACTGCCGGAAGATCACTGCCCACGGCAGCATAAAGACAGCTTCCACATCGAACAGGATGAACAGCATCGCCACCATGTAGAAGCGAACGGAAAAGCGTCCACGAGCGTCGCCAATGGGTTCCATGCCGCACTCGTAAGCTCCGGCTTTAACCCGGCTCTGCCGCTTCTTCCCAATAAAATAAGAGGCGGCGACCATGCCGCAGGCCATGCCAATGGCAACCAGCAGCTGAAAGGCGAGCGGGATGTAATTCCAGATGTACGGGTGTGCCGTGTTCACGGAGACTCCTTTCTGGATTCTAGGCCGGGACGGCGCGACGTGTCACGGCAGCTTCCGGTATGACCAGGGTTTAACGTGCGAACAACGACAGATACCAGTCCACGGCAGTCTCGCCGATGACTGCGGAAACGAAGCCGCCAACCGCCAGAAAGCTGCCGAACGGAAGCCTGGTAGTTGCGCTGGCTCGCCCGCGCAACAGCAGCCCGACCCCGAAGGTTGCCGCCAGCAGCACTCCCAAAAGCAACGCGAATAGCATAGGCCCCAGTCCCAGGAACGCGCCGATCATGGCGAGCATCTTGCTGTCACCCAGGCCGATGCCGCGCCGGCGCCGGATCTGGTGGTAAAGCACGCCGATGCTCCAAGGCAGAAGAAAACCCGCAGCCGCGCCGAAAATACGCTCCCGGCACGCATGCCACGCTGATACCGTGCTCAGGCCACCGGCGTGCAGCAGCAGCGCCTCGATGGTCGCCAAAGCCAAACCAAGCAAAAGGCCGCCAAGGGTAAACAGGTCCGGCAGCAATTGCGTCTGCCAGTCCATCACCATCAGGCCCAGCAGCAGAAATCCCAAAATCGCCGTGCCTGCATTCGCGATTGCGGGCAGCCATACCAGCAGGGCAGAAGCTGGTGGGCTGTCCATCGTTCGAGAGAGCTCCAGGAATGACCAATAAAACCATGCCGCGGTCGCTGCCTCCACCAGTGGATATTGCCAAGCAATTCGTGCGCCGCAACCGCGGCACCGGCGGCGTAGCGCAAAGAAGCTGACGACCGGCAGATTGTCGTACCAGCGAAGCATCGCGCGGCAATTCCCGCAGTGCGATCGCGGTGAAATCACAGACCGGCCAGATGGAAGCCGCACGATACACACATTCAGGAAACTTCCAAACACCGCACCCAATGCAGTTGCAAAGAGCAGGACCATGGAAGGAGTTGGCACTTCCGGAGTATACGTTTCCAAATTCTCAGAGAGGATCTATAGGAAACATGCCGTGAGATAAGACGTCCTTGTATCGATGCAGCGGTCACATGGGAGAATGGTGAAGAGCCAGAAGACGACTCCAGCGAGGACGAGCACCGCTTGAGCATCTTTTGCGTCGACATCTCCCGGTGAATGAACTGGGCCGGAAAGGGTGTATCAGTCAGCGCCGGCTGGACTGAAGCCAAGGATTTGCTTGTGACAACGCGTGTTCGCGGCCTGCTGCTGCTTATAACAATCTTTTTGCTGGGAGCTTCGGCTGGATTTCCCCAAGGTGGCACGCCCGCGCCCGTACCCGATGAGCAACCGACATTAATGAAGTATTTGCAGAAGCGCGGCCTGCATGAAAAGGACAACGAGCGCTGGAACACCTATGGCCAGGTCACCTACATCTCAGCCTGGAAGCCCGGCTTCGATGCGCCGTATACCAACCTGAATGGCAGCCCGAATTCACTCCTGCCCGGGTATGAGCGCAGTTTCACCGGCACGCTTACGTTTTATCTTGCGCTTCGAACATGGAAGGGCGGCGAGCTGTACTTTGTGCCGGAAATCATTTCCGAGCAGCCGCTCTCCAACTTGAGAGGTCTGGGCGGGGCCATTCAGGATTTCGAATTACAAAAGGGCGGTGACGTCCTGCCGACACTTTATCGCTCACGCGCTTATTTGCGTCAGACCGTTGAGCTTGGCGGTAGCGATGTGAAAGTGGAATCGGGGCCGCAGCAGCTTGGAACTACCTATAAGAGCCGCCGGCTGGTTCTTGTCGCGGGAAATTTCAGCATCCTGGACTTCTTTGACAAGAACGCCTTCGACATCGATCCCCGTCAGGGATTGTTCAATCTCTCTTTGCTGACCTATGCCGCGTACGACTTTGGTTCTGACGCGCGCGGGTATTCGTGGGGTGGCGTGGCGGAGTACTACCACGATGACTGGGCGATTCGCTATGGGCGCATCACGCCGCCGCGCGAGCCCAATCAACTGGCCATTGAGTGGCGGTTGTTCAAATATCACGGCGATCAGGTCGAGATTGAGCACAAACACAAGCTTTTCGGGCAAGACGGTTCAGTCCGCGTGCTTGCCTACCGTAATCGTGAAAATATTGGGCGCTTCAGCGATGCGATCGCCGCATACCAGGCAGATCCCACCAAGAATGCGGCTGCCTGCACGAGCTTTAACTATGGCTCCACAAACAGCACCGCGCCTGATCTTTGCTGGGTGCGGCACTCGACGGCAAAGAACGGCATTGGCGGATTTGTGCAGCAATATGTCGCGAAGGGCGTTGGCATCTTCAGCAGGGCAATGTATTCCGACGGGAAATCCGAGGTGGATGCATATACGTCGACCGACCGCTCGGCGACGGTGGGCTTGCTTGCAAAGGGAAGTCTGTGGAAACGTTCACGAGATGTGACTGGTCTGGCGTTCAACGCTGGCTGGATTTCCGACTCGCACGCCAAATACCTGGGAATGGGCGGAGTTGACGGGTTTGTGGGAGATGGAAAGATCAGGCCGGCGGCGGAAGAGGCGATCGATGCTTTCTACAGCTATAACGTCGGGAAGGTGTTCTGGCTCGCGGGGGATTACCAGCGGATTCTGAATCCGGCCTTTAACGCGGACCGGGGTCCAGTCAACGTCTACAGTTTCAAAATTCATGGCGAGTTTTAACTTTTCACCGGATCGCTCCACGGTGGCGATCAAAGTGCTCCGGCGGGCGTTATTGAACAATAGCTGCCTCTTTTTTGTGGCATAAAGCGGCGCTACGGGTGCTCTTGAAAAGGGCAGCGATTCTGCGATATGTTGTGAATACACGGGAAAGGAGGATGATCCAGCCTATGAAATCTGATTGTAGTTTATGTGGTTCAACAGTACGTGAGGTGACTGAGGCTTAGAGCGTCCGCTCTAGACCTGGCATTTCGCCGAAAGCACGATCATCGGCTCCCCGCCGAGGCCCTCCAAAAGAGTGGACGCCTCAGGTCAATCTCAACAGTTCACCGGCAAGGGCCCACATCTCCTGATGTGGGCCTTTGCTTTTTGCGGGGGCTTCGGTCTGGCCCCCTCCCCCCTTGCCGATCTGAAAGTCCCGGTGATGAGGAACTTAGGATTTCGTGCTTCATGCGCGGGAGCTAAATTCCTCATTCTGCTGCACTGTGAAGCTAAGTTCCTGCGAACATGCGAGTTGGCGTAGTTTGCACCGGGATCAGTGCAGCCGCTTGTAGTCGTAACATGATGCTATGGAACCGTTGGTGATTGCAGGAAAAGCTTTTCAGTCGCGGCTGATTGTCGGTACAGGCAAGTACAAGGACGGCGCCGAGACACAGGCGGCCGTGGAGGCTTCCGGCGCGGAGATGGTGACGGTGGCGGTTCGGCGGGTGAACCTGGACCGATCGAAGGAGTCGCTGCTGGACTTCCTTGATCCTCGACGCTACTTTCTGCTGCCGAACACGGCCGGCTGCTACACCGGTGACGAAGCAATTCGGGCGGCGAGGCTGGCGCGCGAGGTAGGGCTTTCCGATTGGGTGAAGATTGAGGTTATCGGCGATCAACGGACGCTGTATCCGGACGTGGCGGGCACGTTATACGCGACGGAAGTTCTGGTGAAGGAGGGCTTTACGGTGCTGCCCTATACCTCAGACGACATTGTGTTCGCGAAGCGACTGATTGACGCCGGTGCGGCTGCGGTTATGCCGTTAGGGGCCCCGATCGGCTCCGGCCTTGGTTTGCAGAACACTGCAAATCTGCAGATTCTGCGGGAGATGATTACAGAGGTGCCGCTGATCGTAGACGCGGGCGTAGGGACGGCCAGCGATGCATCCGTGGCGATGGAAATGGGCTTTGACGCCGTGCTGATGAACACCGCGATCGCCGAGGCGCAGAGGCCTGTGCTGATGGCGGAGGCGATGGGAAATGCGGTGCTGGCGGGGCGGCAGGCCTTTCTGGCGGGGCGCATGCCGAGGCGGCTCTATGCCAGCGCGAGTTCGCCACTGGCAGGCGTGTCGCGCTGATCAGAACCTTAGTCTGGGCTCGGATCGGGACCTCAGTATATCCACGCGATCTCGCGCTTACATTCGCCAAGTCGTGAGGGATGGAGTCCAGAGATGCCGGCATGTGCGGCGAAGAAGGAGCGCATTTAGGATCTTGCCTCCTGAAGTGTAATGTTCCGACCAAATCCGGCGACTTCCCTACTCAGAAGACGCCGTTTACACGAGCCGGAAGGCAATGATTCCTTGCCGACGGCTTCTGACTTGGCGGCTTCACCCAACATGGAGCTCGTCCAACGAAGACGGAGACCTTTCGCGCAGGTTTCAATTGCTCTTCAGACTTGCGCAGATGCCGCGATTATCGCGCGACCGGTACCTTCCAGATGTCGCGGCAGTACTCTCGAATGGCGCGGTCAGAGCTGAACTTTCCGGAACGGGCAGTGTTCAGCGCGCTCATGCGGCTCCAGGCTTTGATGTCGGAGAAGGCCTTGCCGGCTTCGGCCTGGGCGCGGGCATAATCGTCGAAATCGGCTAGGACAAAGAAGCGGTCTACCTCCAACAGATCTTTCACGATCGGTGCAAACAGGTCCTTGTCGCCACCGCTGAAAGCACCATCGCGCAAGCCGTCCATCACTTCCTTGAGAGCGGGACTCTTGTCGTAGAAATCGCGTGGTTTGTAGCCCTTTTTCTGCTCCAGCTCAATTTGGTCGGCGGTCAGGCCGAAGAGGAAGAAGTTTTCCTCGCCCACCTCTTCACGGATTTCAATATTGGCACCGTCCAGCGTACCGATGGCGACCGCGCCGTTCATCATGAACTTCATGCAGCCGGTGCCGGAAGCCTCCTTGCCGGCGGTAGAGATTTGCTCGCTCAGGTCGGCGGCTGGATAAATACGCTGGCCGACGGAGACGCTGTAATCGGGCACAAAGATAACCCGCAGCAGATCTTTAGTTTGCGGGTCCTTGCCCACCAGCTCGCCTACCGTGCAGACCAGCTTGATGATGAGTTTGGCCATGGTGTAACTGGGTGCGGCCTTGCCACCGAAGAGGAAGGTACGGGGCGAGAGGTCCTTCAAGTCGCCACTCTTGATGCGGCAATACAGGCTCAGGATGTGCAGGGCATTGAGGTGCTGACGTTTGTACTCGTGAATGCGCTTGACCTGCACGTCGAACATGCTGGCCGGATCGACGGTGATGTCCATGGTGCGCTTGAGATAGTCACCGAGCCGGCCCTTGGAAATCTCCTGGCGCTGACGCCACTTTTGCTGAAAGCCTGCATCATCAATGAACTTTTCCAGGCCGCGCAGTTCAGTCAGGTCAGTGTGCCAGCCGGTGCCGATTGTTTCATTGAGCAGTGAGGTCAGGGCGGGATCACTGAGCATCATCCAACGGCGCTGCGTGACGCCGTTGGTCTTATTGGAGAAGCGCTCCGGGAAGGCCTCATAGAAGTCCTTCAGCGTGTCCTGCTTGAGCAGCTTTGTGTGCAGTTCTGCCACTCCATTTACGGCCTTGCTGCCGACGACGGCCAGGTTGGCCATGCGGACCTGCTTTTGGCCCTCTTCCCCGATCAGCGACATGCGTGCCCAGCGCTCGGGATCGTTGGGAAATTTCTCCTGCATGTCCTTCAGGAAGCGGCGATTGATTTCGTAGATGATTTCGAGATGCCGCGGCAGCAGGCTGCGGAAGATGGGCAGAGGCCATTTCTCAAGCGCTTCCGGCAGCAGGGTGTGATTGGTGTAACCGAAGGTCGCCTGGGTAATTCGCCAGGCATCATCCCATTCCAGACCCTCATTGTCCGTGAGCAAGCGCATCAGTTCCGGAATACCGATGGAGGGATGTGTGTCGTTCAGCTGCACGGTCCATTTCTTATCAAAGTCAAGCATGGAGCGGCCCTGCAGCTTGTGCAGGCGGACCATGTCCTGCAGGCTGCAGCTGGTGAAGAAGTATTGCTGCATGAGGCGGAGGCGCTTGCCCTGTTCTGTTTCGTCGGGCGGATAGAGCACCTTGGAGATGGTTTCAGATTCCATCTTTTGCCGGACCGCGCCCATGTAGTCGCCGCGATTGAAGATCTCCAGATCGAAGCTGTCTTCGGCCTCGGCCTTCCAAAGGCGGAGGCGGTTGACCTGGCGCTTGCGGTAACCGGGGATGGGCGTGTCGTAGGCGATGCCCTTGACGGTGAAGTCCGGGATCCACTTCCAATGGACTTCGCCGTCTTCGCCCTGCATCATCTCGGTGTGCCCGCCGAACTCGACGTGCTGGGAGGCATCTGACGCGGGAATTTCCCACGGGTTGCCGTACTGGAGCCATTTGTCGGAATGCTCTACCTGCCAGCCATCGATAATTTCCTGGCGAAAGATGCCGAACTCATAACGGAGACCGTAGCCGATGGCGGGCACGCCCAGGGTGGTCATGGAGTCCATGTAACAGGCGGCAAGCCGGCCGAGGCCACCGTTGCCCAGGCCGGGCTCGGGCTCCTCATCCGCAAGCGTTGACAGGCTGATGCCCAGACCCTGGGCGGCGACGTCGGCAGCCCGCGTGATGTTCAGGTTGAGCATGCCGTTCATCATGTGCGGGCCGAGCAGGAATTCGGCGGAAAGGTAGCAGACCACGCGAACATCATGCTCTTTGTAGTCTTCGACGGATTCGATCCAGTCGTCCATGACGCGGTCGCGCACCACGTGCGACATGGCTCGATAGTGATCCAGATCGCTAGCAAATTCGATCGGCTTGCCGACGGTGCGCCGGATGTGACGAAGGAAGGCGGAACGGATGCCCTCGGCGGAGCGGTTGTCCTGAATGCTGGCAGCAGCCTGCTGCCGGTCGCGCTGTTCGTTTGCCACATGACCTCCGGTGGTCTGCTTCTATCGTCCCATGGGAGGAGCCGATCTGCATGACTGTGACGTTAGCTTCCTGTGGAATAGAAATGGGAGCACGGCGCTGGTAAGCTAAAAGACCGATCATGAATGCCGAAACGCAGAAGTACACACGCAATAGCCCTTTTGCCTCCACCATGCTCGTCAATTACGTGATGACGGACAGCGACTCAGAAAAGGAGACGCGCCACATTGAGCTTTCGCTTGACGAGGAGATGGAGTACACCCCTGGCGATTCCGTTGGCATAATTCCGACGAACCGGGATGCCGAGGCGGACACTGTGCTGAAGGCGCTTGGATTTCCGGGCGACACAAAGGTGCTGGATTTCTTCAAGAAGGAAACCACGCTGGACGACGCGTTGCGCACCAAGCTGCACATCGGCAAGCTCACGCGCGGCTCGGTGAACAGCTATGCCAAGCTGGCGCCGGCGGCAGTCCCTGGACTTGATTTTTTGAAGTCGCTGGCCGGCCAGGACAACAAATCGCGTGCCGAAGAGTATGTGTGGGGCCGCGAGTTCATCGACCTGCTGACGGAGCACCCGGGCGGCATCACCGATCCGCAGCAGCTGTTCAGCGTGCTGGGCCGGCTCACACCGAGGATGTACTCCATCGCCAGCTCGCAGGCAAAGACGCCGGAGACGGTGCACACAACGGTACGTGTGGTGCGCTACCATACGCACAATCGCGACCGTCAGGGGTTGTGCTCCGGTCACCTGGGCGAGCGTGCGGACGTGGGTGCCAGCCTGCCGATCTTTCTGCACGCAAATCAGAATTTCCGGCTGCCGGAGGACACGGCTGCACCCGTCATCATGGTTGGCCCGGGCACCGGGATCGCGCCGTTTCGTGCCTACTTGCAGCACCGGCAGGCGCACGGCCATACCGGCCAGAACTGGCTGTTTTTCGGAGAACAGCGCCAGTCCTCCGACTTTCTGTATCGCGAGGAGTGGCAGCAGATGCTGGCCGACGGCACGCTGAGCCGGCTGGATACAGCTTTCTCCCGCGACCAGGCCAAAAAAATCTATGTGCAGGACCGCATGCGCGAGAACAAGGCCGAGCTCTTCCAATGGCTGGAACGTGGTGCCTACTTTTACGTTTGTGGCGATGCAAGCCGCATGGCCAAGGACGTGGAACAGACCCTGCTGGACACTATTGCCGATGGCAAACAGTGCACGGCTGAGCAGGCGCAGGAGTATCTGGGCGAGATGAAAAAAACCAAGCGGTATCAGCTGGACGTTTATTAAGCTTGAGAGATGGTGTGTGAGGGTTGGACCGCGAAGCGGGTTTCTTCTTATGAGGAAGCCGAGCAGGCAGATATCGTGGAAACTGAAGCGATGGCGCCGGGAGAACGGCTACTGCTGACTCGGCTTCTGAGTCTGCCGCGGTACGCCATGTGGAAGGGAATTCGTCTTGAAGATGGACGAGAACTTTCGCGAACTCCCGGAAGCTCTGGACCGCGAAGGGGCTAAATGTTTTATCGTCGGCGGGTGCGCTGTGGGCGCTCATGGCCACGTGCGAGCGAAAAGGCATCTGGATATCCTGATAGCAACCAGCGCGGAAAATGCATCCGCTGTCTTTCAAGGGCTAGCCCGTTTTGGAGCGCCGCTGGCGGGGATGAGCGCCACGGACTTTCATGACGAGAAACGCTCGATATTTATTTTCGGCACTCCGCCATTCCGCATCGACAACCTTGCGAACAGATGGTTCCTCTATAGCCGGTCGTAATCGCCGCGCCAGTTTGTGATCGCCGTCTTGATCTGTTTGGGAGTGAGGTTCTCGGCTTTTGCACGAGCCACAAGCGCGGCGAGTTCCGTGTCCGGAACGAAGCGCAGCGCAATCATTTGGCGCAGGGTAAGTCCATTCGGGTCGATGCCCATCCAGTGCAGCCGCACGTTTTCTTCCAGCCGAATGAGGCGATTCTGGTTTTTGATGCCATACCGGCGCGCGGCAAGCCCGGCAGACCAGGCCGCAAGCGCGATGCCCAGCACGATCCAGTGCAGCGTGTCAGGGTGGCGCAGGAGCTGCACATAGGACGCGAGAAAGATCGTGATACCCAGGATCATGAGTGCCATGTAGGGGAGATCGCGGCGGGCGTGGTTCGCGTAGGTTTGGGGCGTGGGCATGGGGCTGGCGTCCTTTTCCTGGGTGGATCGTAACTTGCTGTTGCGAGTGATACGCCCAGTTTCCTGGGTCTCCGTGGCGTCACCAGTCTCGCACGGTCCGGCTCGGTGCTGAGTCGTGGGCCAATCTGCTCCTCTACCATGGAGCCATGGCCCATCCCGTCAAGCGTATCGGCATTCACCTTTCCACCTCTGGCGGCACCTGGACGGCGGTGCAGCGGGCGGTGGATTGCGGTGCGAATTGCTTTCAGATTTTTTCATCATCGCCGCGGAACTGGCGTGCCGCTCCGGTGTCTGCCGGGGATGCGGAAAAGATGCGCACGCTTCGGGCGCAGCACGAGATCTCACCGCTCACGATTCACGCCTCGTATCTGATCAATCTCTGCTCGCAATCGCCGGAGGTGCGGAAGAATTCGACGGTGTCATTTCGCGGGGAAGTGGAACGCGCGCTGGCGTTGGGAGCGGAGTTCCTGGTGCTGCACCCGGGTTCATGGAAGGGGCTGACGCGGGCCGAAGCTCTGCAGTATGCGGCAGAAAATATCGAGCGCGCCATCGACGGTCTTGGTTGTAACGAGCAGGCGCTGCGCATCCTGATCGAGAACTCGGCGGGAAGCGAGTTCAGCATGGGCGGCACGATCGACCAGATCGCCGACCTGATTCATTTGCTGGACCGCTGTGCGCCGGTGGATGTTTGCCTGGACACGTGCCACACCCATGTGGCCGGGTATGACCTGGTGAGTGCCGAGGGCTATGAAGAGACGCTCAAGATGATTGAGGACGGCTTCGGCCTGCGCCGGGTGAAGGTCTGGCACTGCAATGACGCGAAGGCTGCGCGTGGCAGCAAGTTGGACCGGCATGAGCGTATTGGCGACGGCACGCTGGGTCCCGATGCGTTCCGGCGTTTGCTGCGGGATGAGCGTTTTTCGCACTGCGCCTTTATTGCGGAAACCCCGGTGGATGAGCCTGGTGATGTGCTGCGGGATGTGAGTGTTTTGCGAACGCTTGCCGCGATGTGAGTGGTTCTGATTGCGAGGGATGACCAGCATTGGAAGTGGACGCTCCGAGTCGTTTCGGAACTTCTGTTGTAAAAGCGCGTCTACGCCTGCAGCACTGAAGATTTCGAGCGTGCCTTGGGGGAAAGACTATGTTTCGTTTTGCAGCCGTTGTTTTGCTCGGTTGTGCCGCGCCGCTGCTGGCGCAGACAGCCGCCACACCGGACGGTACGCCGCCCGCTTCGCCCGGTGGGCAGCATCGCGGCCACATGGGTGGGCCTGGCATGCGCGGCGGAATGCAGGGGATGCCTGCCGCCATCGCGAATGCGCCGGTGACCGCGCAGTACACCACTTCTGGCCAGATGACCGGCCGCGATGGACAGCAGCACACCCTTAGCGGAACGCGGACTGTCTACCGCGACTCCCTGGGCCGTACCCGTGAAGACGTTATGTTCGCACCAACGGCCGCTGCTCCGCTGGCAAGCACAGCCGAAAACGGAACGCCTCGCGCGCACGGGCCGATGAACATGACCGTCATTGTGGATCCGGTGGCGGGCACCGTTACGCGCCTGAATACGGGCCGCAGGACGGCGGTGGTCGAGACGGTGCCTGCACAATTCTTTCAGCGCAGCCAGAAGCGTGAGCAGATGGAGCAGAGCGGCCAGGCTGGCGGCAGGAACGCCCAGGTCGCCTCACTCGGCTCAAAGACCATTGCCGGCGTGGTGGCTAATGGCGAAACGATCACGCGCACCATGCCTGCGCGGGAGCCCGGCGGCACAACTCAGACCATCACGCGGGAGGTATGGTTCTCGCCCGACCTGAAGCTGGAAGTCAGCAGCACGGAAACCGGCGACCACGGTACCCGCAGCGAAACCGCCACCAGCATCTCCAAGGTGGAGCCGGATGCGTCGTTGTTCAAGGTGCCGGAGGGTTACACGCTGACTCAGGCGGCCCCGCACAACGATATGCGGCACGGCCCGCACATGCCGCAAGGAGCAAATGGCGAGCAGGACACGCCTCCGCCGTCCATGTAACTTTTCCTATCAGTTCTCAATTCGTGAAAAGCGCGGCATATCCTGCCGCGCTTTTCTTTTTTGGCGATTCTGGATTCAAACCTCGCGTGTCACTATGTCACAGCCGGCGATGGGCCCAAATCAACGAAATGCGACTTCACAGGACTACTCGGCCTGTGAAGTCGCGATTGCAGACGCATCAAATCTGCGTTTGGCCACCGTCGACAGATAGCTCGATGCCGTTGACATAGCTGGAGTCGTCCGATGCCAGAAAGGAAGCCACTCCCGCGATCTCTTCCGATCGGCCCATGGAACCGCGGGGGATTTGGCTCGCCATATATGTCTTCACTTCGTCGTTGAAGCCAAGGCTATCGAGCGCTGGTGTGTCGACCGCTCCAGGACTCAGCAGATTGACCCGGATGCCCCGGTCCTTCAGCTCGACGAGCCATGTGCGTACGAAGGAACGCAGCGACGCCTTGCTTGCCGCATAAACGCCGAAGCGGGGTGTGCCTTTCACGCTGGCGACCGACCCGTTCAGGATAATGGAGCCGTTCGTGCTGAACAGCGGAAGAGCTTTTTGTACAGTGAACAGCGTGCCCCGCACGTTGGTATTGAAGGTTGAGTCGAAATGTTCTTCGGTCACTTCCTCGATTGAGGCGAAGGTGCCCTCACCGGCGCTCGCGAAGAGAATGTCGATCTTGCCCTTCTCCTTCTTCACCGTCTCGTACAGCCTGTCCAGATCGGCGAGCTTTGAAGAGTCCGCTTGCACGCCGGTGACATTGCTGCCGATCTCGCGCACGGCTTTGTCCAGACGCTCCTTGTTGCGTCCTGTGATGAAGACATAGGCGCCTTCTTCAACATACCGCTTCGCCGTGGCGAGAGCCATGCCGGAGGTGGCTGCCGTGATGACTGCTACTTTTCCGCTTAATTTTCCCATTCTGAGATCCTCTTTCTGCGCATTGGTGAGTGGACCCTGCCGCGCTCTGATCATCTGACAAACGCAGATGCATTTATGATTCATTAGTTCTAATCTATTGAACAATAAAGATGCATGCGTTAGAGTTGGGGCATGAGGCCGCTGATTCACCCTGCCATTGAGGAGGTTCCGGTCGCTGCAGTCCTCCACGCGCTCTCGGACCCGGTGCGCGTGGCCATCTACGCCGACCTTGCGAAAGGCTGCGAAGAGAACTGTTCCACCTTCCTCACGGTGGGCGACCGGCAGATTCCGAAATCTACACTGTCACAACATTTCAAGATATTGCGCGAAGCTGGACTCATCTACAGCGAACGCAGAGGCGTGGAGATGTTTAACACCACTCGTTGCGCCGAGGTGGACCGCTACTATCCCGGTCTGCTCGGAGCCATTGCCAAGGCGCACGAAGTTCAGGCCCGCGCGGACAAACGCGCGAAGCGCAAGCGTAATGGTGAGCCGGACGAGGCAAAGTGACTCGAAGTGAATCGCTGTGACATCTTGCGAGTAATCAAAGCGCGCTTCACGGAAGTGAGCGGACGCGCCTCTGTTCAAGGTGCCGGACGGATACACGGTTACGCAGGCGGTTCCGCACAACGGGATGCGGCACGGCCCGCACCTGCCGAGCGGCGTGAATGGCGAGCAGGACGCACCGCCTCCACCGGCGAGGTAGTTTGCCAAGTTTTCGTTTTAGCGGAGCCTGGATTCAATGCTCTCGCGCGACCGTGTGTCACAGCCGGCGACGAATCCCAAGCCAACGCAAGACGATTTCTGAGGACTTGCGGCGAGTGTTGGAGGGACTGGTCTCTGGCGCTCCTTAAACGTCCCTAATGCCTGTTCTGGGAGTCACCGAGATGCGCGAGATACTCCGCTGGGGAGATGACTGTAACGCCTTGCCTAGAAGACTCTGGAAAATGCTTTAGGTTCCCAGTCACAAGCCAAGCTCCCGTTTTTCTGGCCAGCGCGAGAAAGACAAGGTCTTTCGGATCGGGTCCTCTTTCGCCGGATGCGACTGGATCTGGGACGCGTAGACTTTCGTCAATCAGAAACTCCAACCATTGCGGAGGGAAGCCATAGCGGCGGAATTTGAGCCGTCGGACGACCTGCTGATATTCCCTGACAACCCAAGGACTGGTGACGAGCTGCACCTGTCCTTCAAGGATCCAGTCCATGACGAGTGTAGCGGGAGCGCCTTCCGGCTTAATGCCTGCGGAAACAATGACGTTGGTGTCCAGCACCGCCAATCTCATGCAGGGTTTCGACGTTTGCGCATGGCTCGTACCTGCTGGATTTCCTGATCGATCCCGTCATCGCTCACCACCTCCCCAGCACTCTCCGCTAACTTCCAGTTTCTGCGCAGGCTTGCCTTAGCTATGGCGCGCCGCAGCTCCCGATCTTCCAGCACGACATCCCCAACGACGGGCACCAAAAAGTAAGCTGGCCCTTTCTGACCCGCTAGCAACACGGTCTCACCGTTTGGCACCGTCTCCAAAGCCTTGGAACCCCGAGTTCTGAACTCACGCAGCGAAACCTGACGCATAGGACTCTCCAGAAACAGTGTAGCCATCTCGGCTACGGACCGGGCAATATACATTCAAGCAGCATCCGGCTGGACGACATGGCGAGAAGAGCTTCGCTTCCGTTTGCGGGCGTGAGGGGTTGACGGGCCTGAAGCTCCGGCAGCCTTCAGTCCTTGTGGGTAACCTACTGTTGTCTTGTAATCCCAAAAACTTGGGATTAGGAGTCTGTCCGTGCGCCTCAGAAATATATTTCTTGTCACGATTAGCGCTTTTCCATTGAGTCTCCTATTGGGACAGGTGAGCTCCCACGTCGAGGAAGTAGTTCGGCCCTTGCGGCAGCTTTATGTTCAGGACCAGCGCGACCGCGGGGTGTCACTTGCAAACAATGGTGAGGCAATCTCCCCAAGGCCAGCCGCAAACGGATCCGACAATCTTGATCAAGCAACGCTTCAGAAGCACGACGCGGAGCGCCGGGAACGTGTACGGGAACTCCTCAGTGCGGGAAAAGTCACAACCGCTCAGGACTTTCACGATGCTGCTTACATCTTCCAGCACGGGCAAAAAGCGGAAGACTACCTTTTGGCGCATATTCTCGCTGTAGAAGCTGTCGTCAAAGGAGACGATCCGTCGAAGTGGATTTCAGCTGCGACTCTTGATCGTTATCTCCAGGCAATCGGGCAAGCTCAGGTTTTTGGAACGCAATACTCGGATCGTGATTTCGCCTTTATCGTGAAGCACAGGGACGATCCAGACGCCATCAAAGCTCATAAGCACGAGCCTGGCATGTCTTTGCAGCCCTACAACGATCAAGTGATGCCCGACACCTTAAGACTGGATTTCTGCGTTCCGACTCGCGCCCAACAAGACGTCAATCTTAGAGACTTTGAAGCCGGTAAGTATCCAACTGGCATACTTCCCCCTGGTTGCACGCGCTGACGCAAGCTTGCCAGTGCTGGGAAGCACAGTTCCAATTTTGAAAGTAAGCCGTTCGGAAACATTCATACTGCGAAAGGCACTGCCTTCACGTGAGACTTCTTGACCCATCGTTCCTGGCCCATCAGTCCCTCTTCACGGCGGCTCGCAAAGCCAGCGGCTTAGAATGAAAGGGAATGCCTGAAACCACGGAAATCCGTTACAACCCTGCCGAGATTGAGCCGCGCCTCCAGGCGCAGTGGGATGCCGACCCGGCCATGTATGCCGCAGAGCCGCATGGGAGCGGCAAGCCGAAATACTATGTGCTGGAGATGCTGCCGTATCCCAGCGGCAAGCTGCACATTGGCCATGTGCGGAACTACGCCATTGGTGACGCGCTGGCACGGTATGAGTGGATGCGCGGCAGGAATGTGCTGCACCCCATGGGCTGGGACGCCTTTGGCCTGCCGGCGGAGAACGCCGCCATCAAGAACAACGTGGCGCCGCGCGAGTGGACGCTCAATAACATCGCCGAGATGAAGCGGCAGTTCAAGCGGCTTGGTTTTTCATTCGACTGGTCGCGCGAGATCACCACCTGCCTGCCGGAGTACTACCGGTGGAACCAGTGGCTGTTTCTGGAGATGTTCCAGCGCGATCTCGCCTTCCGCAAGAAGAGCAAGGTGAACTGGTGCCCGCAGTGCAATACCGTGCTGGCCAATGAGCAGGTGGTGAACGGCCACTGCTGGCGGCACGAGGACACCCTTGTGGAAACGCGCGATCTGACGCAGTGGTTCTTCCGCATCACGAAATATGCCGATGAGCTGCTGGACGGCCTGGACACGATGGAGGGCTGGCCGGAGAAGGTGCGCACCATGCAGCGCAACTGGATTGGCCGCAGCCAGGGCGCGGAGGTCACGTTTGCGGTGGATGGCTGCACGGATGGGCTGACGATCACGGTCTTCACCACGCGCATCGATACGATCTTCGGCGCGACCTCATTGCAGCTGGCGCCCGATCACCCCATCATTCAGCACTGGGCCGGCATGGATGAGGCACTTGCACCGGCGGTGGAAGAGATGGTGGCCGAGCAAAAAACCGCGCGCGACACCGACGCCCTGGGTGAGCTGCCCAAGCATGGCGTGCCCACAGGACGCTTTGCCGTGAACCCGTTCAATGGCGAGAAGATTCCCATCTGGGTCGCCAATTACGTTCTGGCGGGCTACGGCACGGGCGCGGTGATGAGCGTGCCCGCGCATGATGAGCGGGACTTTGAGTTTGCGACGAAGTACGGCCTGCCGATCAAGCGTGTCGTCGCTTCAAACCTGGACACGAACGAACTCACGTTGCCCTACACCGGCAAGGCGGAAGGTGTGCTGCTGGACAGTGGCGAGTGGACCGGCGAGCCCGTGCTGCAGGCGCTGGAGAAGATGACGAGCTTTGCCGAGGCAAAGGGCTTTGGCCGGGCGAAGACCACCTATCGCCTGAAGGACTGGGGCGTGAGCCGCCAGCGGTACTGGGGCACGCCGATCCCGATTGTCTACTGCGAAGCTTGCGGCATGCAGCCCGTTCCGCAGGATCAGCTGCCTGTGCTCTTGCCGGAGCATGTGGACATTGCCGATGTGAATGGATCGCCGCTGGGCCGCGTGCCGGAGTTTGTGAACACCACCTGCCCTGGTTGCGGTGGGCCGGCCAAGCGCGAGACGGACACCATGGACACCTTTGTCGACTCGTCCTGGTACTTTTACCGCTACACCGATCCGCACAACAGCAGCGCGCCCTTCAGCAGCGAGGAGGCGAATTACTGGTTTCCCATCGACCAGTACATTGGCGGTGTGGAGCACGCGATCCTTCACCTGATCTACTCGCGTTTCTGGACCAAGGTCATGCGCGACATCGGCATGATCCGGAACAGCGAGCCGGCTGTACGCCAGTTTTCGCAGGGCATGGTGATCAAGAACGGCGCAAAGATGTCCAAGTCCAAGGGCAACGTCGTCTCGCCGGACGAGATGATTGAGCGCTTTGGCGTGGACGCGACGCGCATGTACGCGCTGTTTGCCGCGCCGCCCGACCGCGACATGGATTGGCAGGAGGAGGGCTGCGCCGGGATTGCACGCTTTCTTGCGCGCGTGTATCGCGTGGTGATGAAATACGCACCGGCTCTGCGGCAGGCTGATCACGTGCGCGATCAGGAGGAGCTGGGCACCGCGGGCCAGATGGGTACCGCCGGCCAGGCGCTGCTGCGCAAGCTGCACCAGACCATTGCCAAGGTGACGCTGGATTTTAGCGGACGATGGCACTTCAACACCTGCATTGCAAGCATCATGATGCTGGTGAACGACGTGATTGCCAGCGAAGCCATGATGGACAGCGGCGAGGTGACGCCGGCAACGCAGCGTGAGATTTTCCTCGCGCTGGTCCTGTTGCTGGCTCCATTTGCTCCGTTTCTGGCACAGGAGCTGTGGGGCGAGCTGGGGTATGAGGGCATCGTTTTTCGCCAACCGTGGCCGGTGGCTGACGCTGAGCTCGCTCGTGAGGACGAGATCGAGATTCCCGTCCAGGTGAACGGCAAGCTGGTGAACGTAATCCGTGTGCTGGCCGATGCGGACAATGACGCCATCAAGACCGCCGCGCATGCCGACGAGAAGGTGGCTGCGCGCATTGTGGCCAGGACCGTCGTCAAGGTGATCGTGGTGCCGGGCAAGCTGGTGAATCTGGTTGTGAAGTAGCCATGGCCCTCGCGACACAACGCGGACCACGGAGCGGCCCCGGTGATAGCCCTGCCGCGGCTCCGCAACGCGCCACGCAGGGCTTTGTGGGCACGGTGACCTGGGCGTGGCGGCGGCCTTCCCTAACGCTGATTGAGATTGCCTGGCGTTGGCTCTTTGGCGCGCCCGCGCTGTGGCTTTGCTATCGCGAGGGTGCGCGTCTGCTGGATTCCGTGCCGTGGCGCACAACGGGCGTGGCAAATGTTTCCGTGAACCAGCTGCTGATCGACCCCTTGACGGCGTCCGTCACGCTGGACGCTTTTGCTTCGATGATCCTGCCGGGGTTGTTGCATCTGGCGGTGTGGCTGGCTCCACTGCTGCTTGCTTACTGGGTCATTGTCTCCACGATGGGACGCACGCTGCTGCTGCGCCGTATGGACAGCTCACTGCGGGGCGGTCCGTTTACGCTGCTGACTTTGCAGCTTGTCCGTTTGCTGCCATTAGTGCTCTTTGCCGGGGCATGGTGGTTTGGACTGCAGGGGTTGGCCCGGCATGAGGTTCTGCGGCCTATTGAGAGCGGCGGCGAGCCGAGCATGATGGGCTATGTGGGCGGAGCGATCGTGCTTTCGCTCACGCTCTTTGTGCTGGCCGCGGCGGTGAGCTGGATTTTCAGCATTGCGCCCATCCTGGCCATGCGAGACAACTCCGGCGTGCTGGCAAGCATGCGCGAGGCAGTGCAGCTGCGGTACGTGCGCGGGAGTCTGATGGAGATCAACCTGGTGCTCAGCGTGGTGAAGATCATGCTGCTGGTGTTGGCCATGGCTTTCTCGGCATTTCCGTTACCGTTCGCGTCGGTGATGACCGACGACATGATCCTGCTGTGGACGGCGATTGTGAGCGTTTGGTACTTCGTTTCCTCCGATTTCTTCCATGTTGCGCGGCTCACGGGATATCTGCATTTGTTGCAACGGCGCGAGTTGACGCAAGCGGCCCCTGCCGCATCCGAGTAGACGCAAGCCGCCGCTGCGGCTCGGAGCTCTGCATGAACTTTGGCATTTACCTCGTTGGCTACATCATCGTGATCGTTGGCGCCGTGTACGCCATGAACCTGGCCCACATTCCTTCTCATTGGATTGTGGCGGTCGCGCTTGTACTGCTGGGTGCCGGCATTCTGACCGGGGTGATGAACACCCGCACCAAGGACCGGTCGTCTTAAACCGACTTGCTTTGCGGGCAATTCGTACCTTGGCAATGGCAGTCGCTTACACTTTAAAGCGTGAGTAGTTCGACCGTGGTGATCCTGGACTTCGGCGCGCAGTACACGCAATTGATAGCGCGCCGCATCCGTGAATTCAATGTGTTCTCCGTGGTGCTGCCGTGCACTGCACCGCTGGACAAGGTGCGCGAGCTGAACCCGGTGGGCATCGTGCTCTCGGGCGGCCCGTCCTCTGTGTATGACGCGGACGCGCCGAAAGCCGATCCGGCCGTGCTGCGGATGGGCGTGCCGACGCTGGGCATCTGCTACGGCATGCAGTTCATGGCACATCATCTGGGCGGCCGCGTGGAGCCTGCGGCCAAGCGGGAATATGGCGACGCTGAAGTATCTGTCACCGCCGCGAACAGGCTTTTTCACGGTCTCCCTGAAGCATTGCAGGTGTGGATGTCGCACGGGGACAGTGTCATCGACCTGCCCAGCGGCTTCAGCGTCGCTGCGACTTCGCACAACGCAATTGCCAGCATCGCCGACGAGGCACGCAGCATGTATGCGGTGCAGTGGCATCCGGAGGTTGCGCACTCCAAGCAGGGGACTGAGCTGCTGCGTAATTTCGTCCTTGGGATCTGCGGCGCAAAGGCAGATTGGACGCCTGAAAGCTTTCTTCACAGCACGGTCGAACGCATCCGCGAGCAGGTGGGCGAGGGTCATGCCATCTGCGGTCTGAGCGGCGGTGTGGATTCCGCCGTGGCAGCAGTGCTGGTGCAGCGCGCCATTGGGGACAGGCTCACGTGCATCTTTGTGAACAACGGCGTTTTGCGCAAGGACGAGTTTGCGCAGGTGCAGAAGAACATGCGCGAGAAGCTGCAACTCAACGTGGTTGCAGTGGATGCGTCGAAGCGCTTTCTTTCACAGCTGGGCGGCATCACCGATCCGGAGACCAAGCGCAAAATCATCGGCCGCGAGTTCATTTCCGTCTTCGATGATGAGGCCGCGAAAATCCTGCGTGCTCAGGAGATTGCGGGTGAGGTGGCGCACGATGCAAAGGGTCATGAGGTGGCCTGGCTGGTGCAGGGTACGTTGTACCCTGACGTGATTGAGTCCAGCAGCGTGAAGGGCCCATCGCAAACGATCAAGAGCCACCACAACGTGGGCGGCCTGCCGGAGAACATGAAGCTCAAGCTCATTGAGCCGCTGCGCGATCTGTTCAAGGATGAAGTGCGCCGCGTTGGCCGCGATCTTGGCATGCCGGAGGAGGTGCTGGAGCGTCAGCCGTTTCCCGGACCGGGGCTGGCCGTGCGCATCCTCGGGGAAGTCACGCCGGAGCGCGTAGCCATCCTGCAGAACGCGGATGACATTGTTGTTTCAGAGATAAAGAAGGCCGGCCTGTACCGCAGCATCTGGCAAAGCTTTGCCGTGCTGCTGCCAGTCAAGTCCGTGGGCGTGATGGGCGACCAGCGCACTTATGCGTACACCTGTGCCATCCGCGCCGTGCACTCCGAAGATGGCATGACCGCCGATTGGGCACCGCTGCCGTATGAGGTGCTGCGAACCGTTTCCAGCCGTATTGTGAATGAAGTGCGCGGCATTAACCGTGTGGTGTATGACATTACTTCGAAGCCGCCGGGAACCATTGAGTGGGAGTAGATTGCAAGGTTCACCCAGTCACCGTAAGCGCGCGCGAGGTGACGAAAGATAAGGCATACTCGAAAAACGGTGATACTTGCAACGGTCTTGGCGGGTCCAGCCGTTGCACAGAACTGGGCAGGCAATTGGACCGGCACACCGCACACCAACCAGGAGCTGCACCTGGTGCTCCATGTTGAGGCTTCGGGTACGTCCGATTGGAAAGCCACCTTTACATCCGTGAATCAGAGCGGCAGAGCCATCCCCGTGGATGCTTTCCGGGTGAAGGGAGACAACGTCATCTTCATGGCAAGGACGTTGGCGGCAGCTTCCGGGGCAAGCTGGATAAAAGTGGATCGCTCTCTGGCTTCTGGCTTCGGGGCGCCTCGGTCCCACTGACGCTTACGCAGAAACGGTAGGATGCTGTCAGTCGCTTGTGACCACACCTCTCAAAGGTGCTTCATGCTTTGGAGATCCTGGTCTCCGCAAGACATGCTGGCCAGGCTGTGCTTGTTCCAGGTTGGGGAAGATGGGTGGAAAGCCAGGCTTGTCTTTTTTCTTGCACGAACCATCGCCAAGCCATAGCCGATCGTCGCTACGATTTCAGGTTCAATGGGCTGCCTGTAATCGGTGGAAGCATGTGTGAAGTAGTACGGCAGTGGGAAAAGAACAAAAAGAGCCGTAAAGAGCAGGGCGATCTGCCGATGCCGACGGCCCAGCGCGATGACGCCTGTCAGCATAAAGGCGGTCAGCACACAGCAGAACGGCACATTTGGCAAGTCCAGTGACTCCTGCTCCAGGTAGGCGTGGGAGAAGCTCCAATAG
>CAXTRR010000006.1:46510-113640 GCA_964246795.1 uncultured Terriglobus sp.
CTCCAATAGCCCGTCCAGAAGCGGACGGCGCGGCGCACGGTCTGAGTTGCGAAGCCGGCAGGATGATGGTGAAGGTGATCGAGTGCGAGTCTGCGCTTCTTCTCCATGTATGCCGTTTCCCCAAGCGATTGGTATTCCGACATTTCAAGTGGATTACTGGCGGGGTGGGCCCAAGCTGGATTGGAATGCGTGGTGTCGTCTGTATTGCCGGCCCAGAATTCCAGCCAGAAGCCATCACGCAGGAGCACTGGTTGACGGAGAACGCGAAGGTTCCGGAGGCTCCATGGGGCGACGGTGGCGAGCAGCATGATTGTCGCCAAAGCAGCGCGGCCCAGAGCGGCACGAGTAGACCGGCCTGACTTCCAAACAGCAAAAGCGAGCAGAACGGGAAAGATGGTGAGCACGGAGGGGTTGGACAGCACGGTCAGACCATAGAGTGCTCCGAAGCCCGCCCATAGCCAAGTGCCTGCGCGCGGCAGCTTTGTGAGTGCGAGAAAAAAGCAGCACGCAAAGAGCAGGGAGGTGAGTGCGCAATCCCAAAGGTAAACGGCGGAGTAGTAGACGGCGAAGGGGTACACTGCCCAGAGCCAGGCCGTGCCCTTTGCTATGCGCGCGCCGAACAAAGCGCGGACGCCAAAGAAAATGACAGCGGTCGTCGCCGTTGAGAACAGGGCATTCAGCGTCAGGGCGATGAAGGCTGAGGAAACGGAGTAGACCCCGAACACACGAAAGACCGCCGCGAGCAGCTCAGGGTAGAGAGGACACACCAGCGCGGTTGGGCCGGTGTGCGGAAAGAATGGAGAACTGAAGCCGTGACCTTCGGCGATGCTGCGGGCTGTCCATCCCATTTCCCAACCGAAGCGCTCAAACTTGTCAGAGGTGGGCAGGCTGCGAAAGTTGATCAAAACGAAAACGAAGCGCAACACAAAAGCGCAGAGCAGGATGGGAAAGAGCCTGCGCACGGTCTGCCGAACCGCGCCTGCTTCAACTTCAACTTGCTGGAGGGGCGGAGTGAGCGGGAGCAATACGGTCGAAATCTGGACACTCCTGCACAACGAACGCTAGGGGATGAGACGGATGAACCAGGCCATAGTCTACGGAAGTCACCTACCCTTTTGTGTCAGTTTCAACGACGTTGGTGTCAGGTTTGCGTGGCCGGGAACCCCCGCACCCCCCGCTCGCGGGGTGCACTCAGCGGGCGCGCTAGCGCAGAAACCCGCTTAGTTCGTTGGCCGCTGCGCGCAAGGAAGGCAGGAACTGCGTTTGCATATCAAGCAAAGGCATGCGTTGCGCATTGCCGCTGAGGTTCACCGTGGCGATGACCTTGCCGCTGGGAGCATAGACGGGAACGGCGATGGAGCGCAGGCCAACCTCGTACTCCTGATCGCACATGGCAAAGCCGTTGCGGCGGACGTTACGGAGCATGAGACGAAGCTTTTCAACGGTGTTGACCGTCTTGGGCGTGTACGCCTTCAGCTCGACGCGCGATAGATACTTCTCGACAACGTCTGGGGGCTGAGAGGCGATGAGCACACGACCCATAGAGGTGCAGAAGGCCGGGAGGCGGCTGCCCACATGCAGGTCAACACTCATCACCCGATGCACCTGTGTGCGTGCGATGTACACAATCTCATCGCCGTCGAGCGTGGCGACGGAAAAGCTCTCATGCAGCTTTTCGCTCATGCGCTCAAGGATTGGCTGCGCAGCGCTGGCGAGCGTGTTGCTGACGGTGTATGTATGGCTGAGCGTAAGCATCTTGGGACGGAGGGAATAGCGCTGACCATCTTCCGCTCCCGCATAGCCGAGCTTGCTGAGTGTGTAGAGGCAGCGGCGCACGGCAGCGCGGCTCAGGCCAGTTTTCTGGCTTAATTGAGAGATGGTCATCTGCGGCACTTCGTCCGCGAAGGCCTCAAGGACTGAGAGGCCACGAGCCAGAGAGGTCATGAAGTTAGGGTCGCCGGCGTATTGTTCGAGATGGGCAGCGGTCTTTGCCGGCTCGATCACTGGCGGGGGAATCTGGATGTTGGGGACGGTGGTCATTAAGGCAGACATATCTCTCTCCTGCGCAGTTGCGGTCAGGTCAATGCTTCTGCGCCCTGCGGCTCGAGTGCGACTATCGCGCATCTGTCTCGATTACCGCACCTTCATTTTAGGATGCGGCGGCGGTCAAGCGAAGCCGGGAGGGTCGCCTTATTGGACAGAGTTATTTGTGGGATAGAACGGAAAGCACCTCAGATGGTTCCGGACGAACACGGAAATCGGCATGACCTTCACTGAAGAGGACTTCGCCGTTCCGGTTGATCACGAAGGTTGCCGGCAGAGGCAGGTGGCATGGCCCCGCGGCGACCGCCCCAGCAGTGTCTGCGCCGTCTGCCAAGCTGGTCGAGGTCATTACGTTTCGACCGCCGTTAATGAACGAGAGGTTTACCAGGATGGAGCGATAGTACTGCTCCATGGTAGGGGAGACGGTATAGGCGATCCCGAACTCGCCCGCGAGACGGCAATCCTCATCCCGTAAAAGGGGGAAGGGAATGCCATGCTGCTGCACGGCAAAATCGCTCTGCCGGAGCGTTTGTGGAGAGATGCCGACGAGCAGTGCACCCCGTTCTCGAACGGCAGGGTAGAGATCGCGCCACGTTTCCAGTTCGGTCACACAGTAGGGATCCCATCGGCCGCGAAAGAAGTTCACGATGAGTGGACCCAGCGCGAGCAGGTCGGCGGAGCCGATCGGCCTGCCGGAGATGGCGTCCGGCAGGCGAAAACCAGGGGCGATACTTCCCACGGGGAGAACTGTGTCTTCAACACCTGAGGCGAACAGGTCGGCGATGAGGCTCTCCGAGATGGCGAGCCGCTCCGGCTGTACCAGTTTCCGGGTGTTCTGCGTAATGTCGTCCAGGCGTGACTGCAGGGGGAGCATCGCCCTTTATTGTGTCAGAGACGATGCGCGATCGCTCGGCAGCAACAAAACGGGGATGTGAGTGGTGGCCGATTCAGCTAATGAGCGCTGTGCTGTATTCAGAGGAGTATCTGGGCACGTTCGCGTCGGTTGCCCTGCCATGATGACTGCGTTTTACCTTGTACATGTCGGCGTCGGCATAGCGCTTCAGATCTTCCATGGTCTGCCCATGATCGGGAAAGACGGCGACGCCGATGCTGGCAGCGCCACGTAAATCAACACCATCCAGGTGGAAGAGGTCATCAAAGCAGCTTTGCAGTCGTGCTTTGTACGTGGCTGCATCGGCAACGGAACGTAGGTCGGAGGCGACGAGCAGGAACTCATCCCCACCCACGCGCGCAAGCAGATCGGACTTTTTGATGTTGTTGCCGAGGCGCTCCGCAATAACCTGCAGATACAAGTCACCGATCTTATGTCCAAAGCGGTCATTCACGCTTTTAAATCGGTCGATGTCAATGTACGCGACGCCCATGCGGCTGTTTGCGCGCATGGCTTGCTGCATGACTGCTTCCATGTGAGCGTTGCAGCGGCGGCGATTGGGCAGATTTGTGAGCTGGTCGTGCGTGGAGGAATGGTTCAGCTCCTCAAAGAGCCGCCTCTGATTCAACGCCACGTTGACGAGGTCGGCCGCGGCCTCCAGCGTGGCACGGCTCTCCTCATCCAAACGTGCGTCCTCTGGACCGAAGGCGCAAAAGAGGGCGATGCGCTGACCGCGATTGTCCAGCAGATCCTTGCGAAAGACGGGGTAGGCGTCAGCGATAGAGAACTCCGGAGTGATTTCATAAGCGACCATGCCGGCGGGACCAAGAACACGCACCGAGCAGCGGGCGGTTGTGACCAGAGCATTGATCGACGTACAGATTTCAGTGAGCAGGTTGTTGAGCGGGGTTTCGGAGTTGATGAGTTCCAGCAGATGGCTGCGCTCGCGTTCCACAAGGACGGTATGACAGATTTGCTGGGTCTGTTTACGGACGCGGCGTTGCAGAAGCACGCCCCAGGAAAGAAAGATGAGCGAGGCCACCGTTACTCCGCCCAGGACGATAAAGAGGTGGCGAACCGTCCACCAGGAAGGCCGCGTGACCACGGTCAGGTCGGAGCTGTCGCGCAGATCCACGCGGAAAAGGAGCGGTTTCTTCCATTCAATGCTCGGCGTCACGCGGCAGATACCGCGCGCTGTCACCACAGCTCCGACGGGCAGGCTGGGCAGGGGCTTGTTTCCGGTGCGTCGCAGGACGAGATCGACCGGATGCTGATCCACGCTGATCATGACCGTATCGGTAAGCTCACTGTGCAGTTGGGAGAGAACTGTCCCGCGCATCTCCACCAGGTCGTCGCTGTTGGCACCGCTAATGGCCTCGGTGTAGCTTACTGGCCTCGGCTGGATTTGTTCTTTGCCTCCCAGAATAAGAAACTGCGCATCTTCCAGTACCGCTGCGTAGGCGTGGTCGTCCGGAAAGCCAGTCACATCGACGACGGAGCCTGGGTGGATATCGCTGACCTGGCGAGTGACGACAGATAAACTGCGGTTGCCGTGCTGAATGACTATGGAATAGCCGGGATCATAAGCGGTGACGACGCCCTGCACACGCACACGATGCGACAGGTTCAGGACATGCCGGGACTTTTCGATGTCGCTGATGGGTGTCATGGGGAGCTGCCATGCGCTGACGCTGGGCCTGCTCAAGACGTGCACGCCGCTGGCGGAGTTGGTGAGCAGGCGTGGCCGCATGATCTCGCCGACGGCGTTGTAGGCCGCCCCGGCGACGCCGGAGACCTGAATTTCCGCGTCGATGAGGGAGTTCAGATCAAGGCCGGAGTAGTCCTGCACGTAAGCTTGCACCAGGCCGCCGGGCATGAGCAGCTGCAGCTGCGCGACGGTATCCGTGCCGTGGCGCTCCAGGCTGGCGGAGCGCACCGTGGCGCGGATCGAAACGAACTGGCAATCGACGTCGCCGGCAAGAAAGGTCCGGTAATCCACGGACACGGGCTCGACCTGGCGGCCGGAGCTGAGGACGCGAAGGGGAGCGGTGACCAGGACGACGGTGCGGAGGCTGGGGCGCGAGACGCCGGTGATCTCGATGACATCGCCGGGGTGGAGGTTGGACCTGGGCTCGCCCCAGAGAAAGACGCCGCCGGTGCTGTCCGCGACGAAGAGGTTTTCCTCTTCCGGCTGGTAGTAGGTGACGGTGGCGACAAAGTGGACCGGGATGGCTTGCAGGGCCTGCTCTTTGGGGAGATCGTGCACCTGGCGGGCGGAGGTGAGTACGGTGGGCAGGATGGCGGCCTGGGAAGGTGCGGCAACCAGCAGGCCTGTGAACAAAAGCAATGCCGTGAAAAGCGCCCTGCACAGGGCACTCGCGCGGGGTTGTCCGTCTCGCCGCATCTGCAACAGGCCAGGCGCGGTCCTCTGCGGAATGTGCAGCGGGAGGAGAACTCGGAACCAGTTCAGCGGTCGCATGAGGGATGTATCGGCTGGCGAAGCAGTCTCCTTCAGTGACAATTGTTCCGCAGAGGTGAGGGGAGTGGGTATCCCTCTTTTGGATTAGTGGCGAATGGTGATACGGGATAGCGCCGCTGTCCCGGAACTCAGCCAGCTGGCACGTGAGCAAATCTGGCTTGCTGTTGTGGCCCATGCTGGCCGGCATTGGGCAAACCGATTAAGAGCGAGCACTCTGTCGTCCTGCACATGAACGTGGCTGTCAGAAGGTGATGGTCTCACCCAGTCCTGCGTAGAGGCTATGGTCGCGCCACTTTTGCTGGACTTTGAAGAAGGCGAGTTCGCCGGAGCAGTGGCCAATGGCCATGCTGTGCACGTGGTAGCTGTCGGCGAGGACGGCAAGCGTGGCGTCGATCTGTTCGGGTGAGTCTTGCAACAGGTGCAGGCCGCCAACGACTATGGCGACGGGCTGCGTGGGAGTGCCGCCGGTGGCGGCTGCCAGGATGCGCTCAATCCCGGGGTGCGAGCAACCGGCGAAGACGACCATGCCCTTGGGTGTGTCGAGCACGAGGGAGATTTCGCGCAGGCCCTTGAACGCGGGCTTTTCCGACACGAGCGACACGAGGCGTATGTGTGGGCCGATGGTGACCGCCTCCGTCACCGTTGTCATCTTTGTGTCGGTCCAGGCCTCCCAGCCTTTCGGTTCCGGCCGGGGACCACCGCCGAAGTAACGCATCTTGGTGGGCAGTTCCGGACGGGCATCCGTGCTGAGAAATGCCGGTGGGAGAGTGCTTCCGGTGAAGTACGGATCGTCTGGAACATACAGCGGAACGTGTGGATTCTTCGAGAGGACGTAGCGCAGACCGGAGGTGTGGTCGCCGTGGGCGTGGGTGAGGATGGCCATGTCGAGGCGGGTGAGGTAGATGTGCAGCTCTGTGACGTTTTTCTCGAAGACGGCGATCTTGTCGCCGGTGTCGAAGAGGATGCGCTTGCCTTCAAACTCAATCAGGGCAGAGTAGCCCCAATCCTACTTATATTTTTTACAATGCAACCTAGGTGAAGGACCTCTGGCTCCAGCACCGGATGAGCTAACACTGCATGGCGGTGTACCATCGAGAGACAAAATTCACCAGCATCCCATCGAGTCCGAGATGGAGGGGCCCCTGCCGAGCATCACCCCGACGGAGTTGACGGCCGCGCTCAAAGGAGATCCTGAAGCGCTGGAGGTTCACCTGGCCTTAGTCGATCGGGACGTCTTGATTGACGGCTACGCGGTGAAGGTTCACTGCCACTGTTTGGCAGTCGACGGGAACGGCCGGGTTCAACCGAGCAGATTAGCGGAGTTCATGCGCAATGCGGTCGCGGACTACGCAATCCCGCGCGCCAAGCTCGCAAAAGCCAAAGAGCGCGATGCTAGGTTTAACAGCACCGAGGCCGTTGCGGCACTGGTCGAGCAGGCAAAACACTCCTTCACTGACCTAGCTAAGACTGGTGAGGGTGGCGAGATGCTCCTGTTCCTCCTAGCCGAGCGTTTCTTGAAACTTCCGCAGATCATCTGCAAGATGGATCTGAAAACCGATTCACAGATGCACTACCATGGAGCCGATGGCGTCTACGCTGGCGTCACAGATGAAGGAATCCTGAAGCTCTACTGGGGTGAGTCTAAAGTTTACGGTGATGCGGCTAGGGCCATTAGGGAATGCCTCAGTTCGCTTGCGCCGTTCCTTATCGAGCCCGAGCACGAAGGCGCGGAACGCGAACGTGACCTCATCCTGCTATCTGACAAGGCAGACCTCAGTAATTCAGAGCTGACCGAGGCGATCAAGAGCTTCTTTGACAAGGACTCTCCCCAATCGAAACGCGTTCAGTATTGCGGGGCTGCGCTGGTCGGCTTCGACGCAGCTTTCTATCCCGGAGAACAGGTAAAGGCAGTCACCGACGAGATCGCGTGTGCGGCGCGCGCGGAGCTAGAGACGTGGCGCGCTACGATCGGCGACCGGCTAACGACTGAGAAGCTCGAACAGGTGGAAATCGATCTATTCTGCATCCCGCTACCGTCCGCAGATGGCTTCCGCGCAGCGTTTCTCCAGGGCGATGGGTCTTGCTGAATGAACCTACCTGAGTTGCAGACTTGGTTATACCAGCAAAGTCTTCGAGAAGAGCTCGACGGGCTCACGCGCCGGACAGTGAGGACAGAACTTGACAACCTCGCGGCTGTCCCAGAAGACAGTGAGATGGGGCCAGCCCCTGACTGGTCTCGCTTGCTATTTGCTGGCAGCATAGTCGCTAAATCAGACGAGCGGGATCATCAGGAGGCGGCGCTCAGGATAGCAACAGCCGCAGTCACACTTCCTTCTAGCAATTCAGTCAGAGATGCCGCCGCAGTGCTGTTCGGCAAGCTCTCAAACTTCCGTGCAATAACTCTCGCCACCCATCGCGAGCTACTCAAGCCAAACTTCGAAGAGCGCCTCGGCGTGACGCTGCGACTTGAAGCGCAAAGAAGGCAGATTGATCAGGCTGTCCTGGTTGAGTCAAGCGGACGTTGGCTGCCCGTTAACGAGTTTCAGCAACGTTTCTGGGAGCGAGCCACCGAGAATGACTGGCTTTCGGCATCGGCACCTACCGCCTCAGGCAAGACATTCGTCGTCTTGCAGTGGCTTATCGAGCAGATGCGCTCAACTACCGCCAGGGTCGCGGTCTATCTCGCACCGACGCGTGCGCTAGTCTCCGAGATCGAAACTAACCTTCAGCTCCTGATTGGCAAGAACTCAGGTCTCGAGGTATCGTCCTTGCCGCTGCGCGCAAAGTATGACGAAGCGTTTAGAGGTGCCGCAAAACTTATTCTGGTGTTCACACAGGAGCGCCTTCACCTGCTTCTTAACATCCTCGGCGACGCGGTAGGGATTAATCTTCTGATCGTAGACGAGGCGCACAAAATCGGCGATGGCCAGCGCGGCGTCATACTCCAAGATGCGATCGAGCGAACGAGCCGCTCGAACCGTGCCCTTAAGCTGGTATTCATTAGCCCAGCAACACAAAATCCCGGGGAATTGCTCGTTGACGCACCTGACGGTGTTCAGACCTTAGCGATCGAGAGCGACAAGCCAACGGTGCTACAGAATCTCATTGTTGCGGAGCATGTGGCGCTCCAGCCAAAGCGATGGAAGTTATCAGTGCGACGCCGCGACTCTTCCATTCCCATCGGTGTGCTTGAGTTAGCGCACTCGCCAGCAGGCATAAAGAAGCGTCTAGCGTTCATTGCTGCGGCTGCAGGCAGGCGGGGCGGAACCTTGGTCTACGCGAATGGTGCTGCCGAGTCCGAAGACATTGCAGAGCTCATTAGTCAGCTGATTCCGCCGGTTGAGTCGGACCCAGAACTTGCCGCATTGGCTGACCTTGCGCGCGACGGCGTGCACCCGAAGTTCAGGTTGGTATCGCTTGTAGAGCGCGGAGTAGCCTTTCACTACGGCAATATGCCTTCGTTGATCCGACTTGAAGTTGAGCGGCTCTTCCGTATCGGCAAAATCCGGTTTCTCGTTTGCACCTCGACTCTCATTGAGGGAGTCAATCTCTCGTGCCGCACAATCGTAGTGCGGGGCCCGCGTAAGGGCATGGGCCATCCTATGGAGGCGCATGACTTCTGGAATCTCGCGGGACGCGCGGGCCGCTGGGGCGACGAGTTCCAAGGAAATATCATCTGCATTGATCCTGATGACACGAACGCTTGGCCGAGTGGGGTGCCCGCACGGGCACGCTATCCGATAAAGCGCGAGAGTGACGCTGTCATAGATTTGGGGAACGACCTAGTCGACTATCTGGATCGCCGAGTGGACACCGATGTCGCAAGCATTGAAGGTCTTGAGAGATTGGAGCAGGTCGGTGCCTACCTCCTTTCCACCTATCTACGTAGTGGGTCAATCGAGGGAGGAAGCCTCGCGAAGCGTCACGAGCCAACGATCATCGCGCGTCTTGACAAGAGCCTCTCCGTGATTGCTTCACGTATCGAGGTACAGCCTGACCTTGTTGGGCGACACCCTGGCGTAAGCGCCCTTGGCCTTCAGAATCTGCTCGTCTACTTCCGCAGCTACGATCGTGACCTTGAAAATCTTTTACCAGCTCCAGCCGATAGTCAAGACAGTGTATGACCGCTTTGTCACGATCATGACGCGGATCAATAAGCATCTGTTTCCAGCGTTCGTTCCCGAAAGCCGGACAAAACTCTTTGCATTGGTAGTCGTGCAATGGCTCAAGGGTTTCTCGTTAGCGCGGATAATTCGAAGAAACATTGAGCAGCACGAAGAGCGCAAGTTGACTTATAAGCTGCCGGTCTTAATTCGAAACACTATGGACCTGGTAGAGCAGGTCGCCAGGTTCCGCGCACCTAAGTACTTCTCGGCATACGTGGATGTACTACAAATGCATTTGCGTTCAATTGGGCGGTCCGATCTCATCCAAGATGGACTTGACATCGGCACTCAACTCGAGTTCGGTGTCTCGTCTCGCACCTTGCTCTCGCTAATGGAGCTGGGGCTCTCCCGCACGAGCGCTGTCGCCCTTTACGAGAGGATCGCCGCGGATGATCTCACGCAGCAGGCCTGCATCGATTGGGTGGTCGAGCGGGACACACAGTTTGAAGGCATGGGAATACCTATAATCATCCAGCGTGAGATTCGTGCGAAACTCCTGCCAACGGGAGCTGACTTCCACGCTCCCGCAAGATGAACGACCGAGGACAAAAGGATGCCCGCTAAGCCGATCACCATTGGTGCGCTGCACTTTGCCAAACGCGGCGAGGCCCTCGCCTTTCTCCATGAAACGCTTTACCGCTACGATCTCGGAGACAAGGTAAATGCCACCGATCAGGACGTGCTCCGCGCCGCGCTTGCGTTTCATCCAAAGGCGGACGAGAAGATCGGGTGTGGTGTAACGCACTTCAGCGTTCGAAGCGCCGATTTTGGATCGAGATGCTTCTGGATAAATCGTCTTGACGGGACGACCCAGAAGTTTTCCTATAAGACGTGCATCCGAGGTTGAGTTCGTTCGGGCTATCGTCCGAAGCGGTTGCCGCCCATGTTGCCCATTTGGGCCATCATGCGGCGTTGCATTTTGCCTCCGCCCTGGCCCAGGCCTTTGAACATTTTGCGCATCTGGCTGTATTGCTTCAGCAGCGCGTTGACGTCTTGCACGGTGGTGCCGCTGCCGGCGGCGATGCGGCGGCGGCGGCTGCCGTTGATGAGTTCGTGGTCGAGGCGCTCTTTTTGCGTCATGGAGTTGATCATGGATTCCACGCGGGTGAGCTGGGACTCGTCGACGTGTTCGGCGGCCTGCTGGATGCCCTGGAAGGGGCCGACGCTGGGCAGCATTTTGAGGATGGACTGCATGGAGCCGAGCTTTTTGATTTGGCGGAGCTGATCGCGGAAGTCTTCCAGGGTGAAGCCGTCGCCGGAGAGGGCTTTTTTGGCAAAGTCTTCGGCCTTGCCGCGGTCGAGTTTTTCTTCGGCGCGCTCGAGCAGGGTGGCGATGTCGCCCATGCCCATGATGCGGCTGACGATGCGGTCGGGGTGGAAGGGCTCGAAGGCGTCTGGCTTTTCGCCGGTGCCGAGGAACTTGACCGGGGCGCCGGTGACGTCGCGGATGGAGAGGGCCGCGCCGCCGCGGGCGTCGCCGTCCATTTTGGTGAGGACGACGCCGGTGATGCCGAGCTGTTTGTGGAAGGCGTCGGCGGAGTTGACGGCGTCCTGGCCGGTCATGGCGTCGGCGACGAAGAGGATTTCGGAGGGGTTGAGCAGGGTTTTGAGCCGGCTCATTTCGTCCATGAGGGCGGTGTCGATGCCAAGGCGGCCAGCGGTGTCGACGATGAGGACGTCGTTGCCGAAGTTGCGGGCTTCACGGTGGGCCTCTTTGGCGAGGCGCTCGACGAGGGGCGTTCCGGCGGGCTCGTCGTTGAGTTTGCCGGTGTAGATCTGCGCGCCGACGGACTTTGCGACGATGCTGAGCTGCTCGCGGGCGGCGGGGCGGTAGACGTCGACCGAGACGAGCAGGGGCCGGTGGCCGCCTTTTTTAAGCCAGGCCGCGAGCTTGCCGCTGGTGGTGGTTTTGCCGGAGCCCTGGAGGCCGGCCATGAGGATGACAGTGGGCGGCTGGGAGGCAAATTTGAAGCGGGCGGTGTCTTTGCCGAGGATTTCGACGAGTTCGTCGTGGACAATCTTCACGACCTGCTCGGTGGGCGAGAGCGCGGTGGCGACGCTGGAGCCGAGGGCTTTTTCGCGGACGTGGTCGATGAGGCTCTTGACGACGGTGAGGTTCACGTCGGATTCGAGGAGCGCGACGCGGATCTCACGGAGGGCTTCGCCGATGTTTTCCTCAGTGATGGTGCCCTGGCCGCGGAGGTTTTTGAAGGCGCGCTGTAGCTTTTCCTGCAGATTTTCAAACATATGGGGTCGCACCCAAGTTTAGCAGTGAGGTTTTTTGTGGAACGAGTTTTGGAGTCGTCAGTGGAGCCGTGGCTGCGAGGGACGCTGCGGGAGGTGCCGGCGGTGCAGCGGGCGGTGGTGCATGCACTGGAGCTGGCGCGGGAGGATGTTGCGCGGTGGGTGTGGCCTTCTGGTGGCCGGTTGCCGCTCCAACAGTTGAGTGAGGAGGAGTTGTTGTTGCGGCCCTATGCTTTGGCGTCTGTGGCGTTTCAGGTGCGGCATATCAGCCGAAGTCTGGATCGGTTACTGACGTACGCGGAGGGCGGTTCGCTGTCAGAAGAGCAGATGCGGTTGTTGCGGTCGGAGGAGGATGGGCCGGTGTCATTGCAGCTATTGCGGGAGGAGTTTCAGGCCGCGGTGGATGGATCGATCCAGCGGGTCTTGAGCTTTTCAGCAAGTCAGCTTGAGGAGCCCAGAGCGGTCGGACGGGCTCATTTGCCCACCACTCTGGCGGGGCTGCTGGTGCATGGCGCGGAGCACACGCAACGCCATGTGGGCCAGACGGTGACGGCGGCCAAGGTGGTGATTGGGTTGCGGGCGGCGGAGCAGAGTTAGTGGCTGGTACGAAACCCATGTCTCAAGAGCAAGACATGAGGCCCCCAATTGCTTTCGTGCAAGGTCCAGGTTTTCGCGGGCGTGGCCGTTGCTACCATCGAAGACATGCCTGAAGAGTTTCTTACGACAGAACAGCGATCCGCGCAGGGCGGCGCGGCGGCGGCGTTCGCGGAAGCGGTGGCGATTCTGGCGCGGCTGCGTGCGCCGGGCGGTTGCCCGTGGGATCGCGAGCAGACGCTGGACAGCATCAAGCCACACACGCTCGAAGAGGTGTATGAGGTCTTCGACGCGATCGACCGGCGCGCCTGGGACGAGCTGCGGGATGAGCTGGGAGATCTGCTGCTGCAAGTGATCTTCTATGCGCAGATTGCGCAGGACGAAGGCCACTTCCACATGGAAGACATTGCGCGTGGGCTGAGCGCCAAGCTGCTGCGCCGTCATCCGCATGTCTTCGGAGATGCAGTGGCGGAGACGGCGGACGCGGTGGTCTCCACGTGGGAGCTCGTGAAGCAGCAGGAACGCGCGGGCTCCGCAAATCACACCGGGGGACTGCTGGACAGTGTGCCGCGAAGCATGCCCGGGCTGCTGGAGGCGCGCAAGCTGGGCAGCCGCGCCGCACGCATCGGCTTTGACTGGCTGGACGCAGATGGCCTGTTCGAAAAGATTCAGGAGGAGATCACGGAAGTGCGCGCGGAGATACAGGTGCCGGCGCCGGATGCTGCGCGGGTGGAAGAGGAGTTTGGGGACCTGCTTTTAGTGATGAGCAATCTGGCGCGCCATCTGCACGTGGATGCGGAGCAGGCGCTGAAGAAAGCGAATGCCAAGTTTCGCCGGCGGTTTGCCGGTATGGAAGAGATGGCGGGTGGCACCGACGGGCTGCGCGCGCGAACGACGGCCGAGATGGAAGAACTGTGGAGTGCGGTGAAGGTGACGGAGAAGCAAAGTTGAACGCGATATGCATCCGGCGGCTCACGGCGCTGGCGGAGTTTGATCGCTGCGTCGATCTGCAGATGCAGACGTGGAACTACATGGAAGGCGAGCGCTTTCCGCGGCGAGCTTTTTTGCTGGCGGATCGCATCGGCGGGCATGTCCTGGGTGCTCTGGACGGTGACGAAATTGTGGCTTTCCTGCTGGGGTACCCGGGCCTGCGGGGCAGCGCGCCTTACCTGCATTCACAGATGCTGGCGGTGCAGCCGGCGTACCGGAACCGCGGTGTGGGCCGTGCGCTGAAGCTGGCGCAGCGGGAGCTTGTATTGCAGCAAGGCATTGAGTTGATCCGGTGGACTTATGATCCGCTCGAGATCAAGAACGCGTTCTTCAACATCGTGCGGCTGGGCGCCGAGAGCCGTACGTATGTCCGCGACTTTTATGGGCCATCGTCGTCACCACTGCAGGGTGGCCTGCCCACTGACCGGTTGTATGCGGATTGGTGGGTTGGGAGCGAGCGTGTATCGCGGCTGTTGGCAGGTGAGCTTGTTGAGCCGCAGACGGTGCGGAGGGTGCAGGTGCCGGCTGAGATCTATGCGTGGAAGGGTGCCGGCGACCCGCGTGCTGCCTTGGCGCAGATCGAGCTGAGGACCGCGCTGGAGGCGGCATTTGCTTCGGAGCTGGTTGCGACGGGTTACCAGCGCGAGGCGGATGGCAGCGGTTGTTATCTGCTGACAGATTCAGTGACACGGAGCGATGCCCATGAAAATTGATGCGATTGTGCTACGTGAACTGCGGATGCCGCTGATTCATCCCTTTGTGACCAGCTTTGGTACTACGACGGCGAGGCGCATTCTGCTGATTGAGATAGAGGCCGAAGGCTTGCGTGCCTGGAGTGAGTGCGTCGCGGGGGAGCATCCCTACTTCTCTGAGGAGAGCATCGACACAGCCTGGCTGGTGACCGAGAGCGAACTTGTGCCGCGGCTGCTGGGGCGACGCGTTGCGCAGGGAAGCGAGGTTCCGGCGCTGCTGGAGCAGGTGCGAGGGCACCGCATGGCCAAAGCTGCATTAGAGAACGCGATCTGGGATTTGGAGGCGCAGGTGCGCGGTATGGCGCTGGGAAAGCTGCTGGGCGGGACGCGTGAAAGTATTGCGTGTGGCGTCTCCATCGGTATGCAGCCGACGATGAAGGAGCAGCTGGCGAAGGTGGAAATCGAGGTAGCAGCCGGCTATCAACGTATCAAGCTGAAGTGCAAGCCGGGGTGGGATACGGCGATGTTTGCCGCGGTACGGGAGCGCTGGCCTGAAATCCTGCTAAGTTGTGATGCAAACTCCGCCTACCGGCCACGTGATGCCGACCACATTGCAGGCTGGGATGACTTCAACTTACTTATGATCGAGCAGCCGCTGTGGCATGACGACTTTTACTTTCATGCGGAGTTACAGCGGCGATTGAAGACCGCCATCTGCCTGGATGAAAGTATTCGCAACCGGCGCGATGCGGAGGCAGCGCTGGAGATGAAGAGCGGCCGCATTCTGAACATCAAAGTCGGCCGCGTGGGCGGCTTCAGTGAGGCAGTTGCCATTCATGACGTTGCGCAGCGGTACGGCGTACCCGTTTGGTGCGGTGGCATGCTGGAAAGCGGCATCGGCAGATCCCACAATATCGCCCTGTCCAGCCTGCCGAACTTCAAGTTGCCGGGCGATGTTTCCGCCTCGAAACGCTACTGGAGTGAAGACATCATCGAGCCGGAGGTCACGGTGAGCCGGGCTGGCGAGATAACCGTACCCACCACAGTGGGCCGGGGGTTTGAAGTTCGCCGCGACCTGGTGGATGGCTTGAGTGTGCGGAAACGGCGGTTTACCGCGTCTTGACGGGCAGTGCCAACAGGAACCGAACGGCATCCGGACCAGTGGGTGCGGGCGCAAGCGGCTGGATTTCCGTGGCGGTCATATCAGAGTCAAAGGGTGCTGTGTGCACCATCAGTTCGCGCAGGCGCAGGTGCATGCTGATGTGGGTGTAGGCATACTGGCCGTCGGCAATGCGGCGTTGGTCGTAGTCCACCGTGCCGCCGCTATAGACCTTTGCCAGGATGCCGGCCGCCACATTTACATCATGCACCACGTGGATCTCGATGCGGACGAGCCGGTGATCTTCCTGATCGACCCAGACGCGGCCGGCTAGTCCCAGCAAAATCTCTTCTGTCAGTGACTTTGGACGGAACTCCGGGTTTGGTGCATAGTCCAAAACAACTTGCCGGCGTGTGAGCTCCGGCAGTTGTGGCTGACCCGGTGTGAGTGAGAAATTCATCGCACTGGGCATTGCCTGGATAAGTTCGACCCCGTAGCCTCGCGACCGCCTCTGCTCCTTGCTTTCGCGTTGCATCGCCCCACCGCTCAGCAGAGCTTCCAGGCGGCGCCGCTCCCCATCGTTTTCCTCAGTGGTTAAGAGTTGCCCGTTGTGCAGCACCAGACGAGCCACGGTGCCGTCTGTGCTTTCGACCAGTTGCCTCGTCGTGTCTTCTTTCCGGTCCACCCGATGCACGCGGTAGGTGTAATGAATGCTCTTGTGGGAAAGATAGTCGAGTTGCGACTGCACTACCTGCTGCACGATTGGCTTGATCTGATCAGGCATGGGGGATTGCGACAGCGGCGCAGGCTGCTGAGCCAGGCTGAAGCCCGACATGATCCAGATAAGTCCGCAGTAAAGAAACTTTTGCACCGTAACGACCTGGATTCAGGGTACGGCAAAGGCGATGGTGGCGGTCATTCCGAAATTGTGCAAATGATTTGCCTTGGTACACTCGCCCAAGTGCCAAACGAAGCTTCCGGGTGGAATCGGCTGCAAGCGCAACGGCGAATATTCAGGGGAGTGAAAGATGAAACCAGCAGAGGGCGCAACAGTGATCGGGAAGTCTGTGGTGGTGCGTGGTGAAGTCACAGGTTCCGAGGAACTGTATGTGGACGGAAAGATTGACGGGGTCATCACGCTGTCAGAGAGCCGTTTGACGATAGGCCCGGATGCCGAGGTGCATGCCGAGTTACACGTGCACGATCTGGTGGTCTTCGGACAGCAGGAGGGCACGATCTCCGCGACGGGCCGCGTGGAATTGCGGCAGAATGCAAGAGTGCTGGGCGATGTTTCCGCGGCGAGGCTATCGATTGAAGAGAGCGCGAGCTTCAAGGGTAAAGTTATCCTGACGGGGAGAGAAGGCTAGGCGCTCTCTTTGTCCGGCACTCCGGGTGACTTACACTCTTCCCATGCGGTCCGCCATTTCTGGCGAGGCCGCGGAGCGATGCAGGAGGCGATGTGCGGTTTTTTGGCGGTGACCCGGACAGTGCAGCGAAAGCCAAGGCCCGGATCCCGAGGCATTCCAGCGGATGGAATGCCCTTCAGAAGTACCTGCAGGAGCAGGACTCACTGCGCGTCCTGGATCTTGGGCCGACTTCTTCCACGAATGTGAACCTGCTCACGTCCATGGGGCACAGCATTTATATGGCGGACATCGTCACGGATTCACGCCTGCCGCAGTGGACCGCCACGAACGAGGACGGAACAGCACTCTTCCGCACACAGGATTTCCTGGAAGATACGCTGTCCTTCGGAGAACGGCACTTTGATGTGGTGCTTTTTTGGGATGCCGCGGATTATGTGGTCGCCGATCTGCTGGTCCCACTTATTCGCCGCATTCATGAGTTTATGGACGAGGGAGGAAAGCTCCTGGCGTTTTCTCACATCAAGCCGGAAGGGAATTACTCGCGGTATCACCTGCGGACAGATGACCAGCTGGATGTGCAGCAAATTGGCGATCTGAGTGTACGCACCGTTTACACGAACCGCCAGATTGAGAATCTTTTTGGCAGTTTCAGCAGCTACAAGTTTTTTCTAGCGAAAGACAATCTTCGAGAGATCGTTGTGAACCGTTAGAAGCTGGCCGGCAAGGTCCGCGCAGAGTGGCTTGGAACTTCATAAAGCACGGACTCCACGAGGGTTTTACCTCAGCGGAGTCCTGACTTGAGGTTAGCGACTATGCGTTTCCGCTACGCTTCTCCGCCCAGCGGCGCTTCTGTGCGTCGGCGATTCGCTTGCGGGCTTCGGCACTTAAATTGCGCTTCTTGCGCTTGCCCGGGATTGCGGCTTTTGCGGCCGTGGGAGTGGCTGCGGCGTTCTTGCGCGGCCGTCCGCGGCCGGGTTTCGCTTCGCCGCTGCCGCCAAGCAATAGCTCGCGCGCTTGTTGAAGCTTAGAGATCTGTGCGTCTATCTCCGCAATGATTCGACTTACTTCCAAAGTGGACCTCCAGACATAGACGTGATTGTAACCAAATGCATCCGGCAAAAGGAAATTATTCCGTGTTGTCGGTGAGTTTGGTTACCCTTTTGTCAGAAATGATCCACTTACGGTTCGGTAAGTGAGTACCCTGGAGCTTCTTCCGACTCCTCATTGAAGCGCGAAGTCGCCCCGAGGCCACGCTGCTGGCTGCCTACTTCAATGCTTCGCTGCAGCTCCTGCAGGGTTCCTTGACGATCTTCTGCAAATTCACTCGCCAGGCGCGTAAGTGCAAAGGTAACGATGTCGGAGTGATGGAGTTGCTCTATGCTGGAATCGCGCCGGATGTTGAGCCACAGGCGATGGACAAGTTGCACATCACTTGCCGGGATGGAAGGCGCGTGTGGACCGATATGGAAGCTTTCCGTGTCGCCTCCGGGCGGCACCACGTAAAAGGTAAATTGGCGCTTGGGTTCCGGCAGAGACTCCCAGGCCTGGCCCACGTGAAAGGCCTGCTCCTGGGCGGTAAGCTTGGTGGAAAGGCCCGATACGACAGCGGCAACATCCAGCTGGTTTGCCGTGCGGACAATTGCCGCGAAGATATCGCCTGCCGGCACCACTAAAAGGGAAATATGCTTGCCGAAGCTCTCTGCCACGGATACAGCCTTGGTGAAGAGCATCTGTTCGTGTTCGCTGAAAAGCTGTTCGGAAGCGTCAACATATTCGGGGCCTCCGGCACCCATCATGCGGGCGGCCAACACGACCAGGTCCTGTTCATCCGTGTCGGTGCGGGCCAGTGCCCACTTCAACGCATGGGGAGCGTTGGCGTCGCGCATGGTCACCAGAACGCCACCCGCCCGGATTTGCAGGTCGGAGCGACCGACTTCTTCGGAATGGCCGAGCTGAAAGTGTTCTTTCATCTGGTGCTCGGTCATTTGATGACGGCGTTTGTTGTGCCTTTCGGAGAAGGAAAACACCGCAAAGAAAATTGCCGCGAAGATGATGCCGCTCACCG
The DNA here is from genome assembly GCA_964246795.1 of uncultured Terriglobus sp. Taxonomy (GTDB): domain Bacteria; phylum Acidobacteriota; class Terriglobia; order Terriglobales; family Acidobacteriaceae; genus Terriglobus. The sequence goes on from CAXTRR010000006.1 coordinate 65,142, forward strand.
TTGCCACGGATTTGGTGAAGAGATTGACAATCGCCGTGGTGAGCAGGACCAGAAACACCGAGAACAGGCCAATCGGCAATTCCTGGTTACCGATCTTCAGATTCATTGGCACTTTAAAACCACGCTCGCCCTTGTATTTCCAGCGCAGGACGAGCATCGCCAAAGCATTGAAGGTGAAGCTCCAGATCACGCCGAAGGCATACGCTTCACCGATGACGATGATATTGCCGCGCGTGATGACGATCACAAACAGCTGCATGAGAACCACAAGGTTCACGATGCGGTAACTGGTACCGAAGCGCTTTTGCGGTTTCCGGAACCAGTCGGTCAGCACGCCATCTTCTGCGACGCGCATGAGCACGCCTGTGGACCCGACGATGGCTGTGTTTACCGCGCCGCCCAGGATCAGAAATCCCACAATAACAACGAACACCCGGAAGGCAAGCCGCAGGGCTAGCGGTCCGGCCATGAACATCGCCATGCCAGCGATCAGGTTGTCGCCGTACTGACTTACACGCACACTGTCCGGGATGATCATGACTGCCAGCAGCGAGCCAAGGCCGGTAAAGATGGTGCTATAAACCGCGATAATGAACGCTGCGCGCTTCAGGTTATGCAGCTTCGGATGCTCGATTTCGCGGTTGACTTGTGCGAGCGATTCTTCGCCGCTCATTGCCAGCACGGAGTGTCCAAAGGCCATCAGGATGCCGAAGAGGCCGAGATTGCGGGCGAAGCTGGTGTGCTTCAGGAAGCCTAATGATTCTTCAGAAAAGTGCAGGTTTCCCGGTGTGGGAAAGGGGGGCAGATGGGCACCGATGTGCAGCACGGTGTAGCCGCCCCACAGCAGCAGGATCACCACCATCACGGTTGTTACCTTCATGATGGTGAGTGCTTTGTCGCTCGATTCCTCAATGCCCTTGATGTTCTGCCACCAGAAATACCCGGTGATGAGGAGGGCAATGACCGCGGAGGTGCTATCCACACCAAGTTGGCGGGGTTGACCGGCCGCATTTATCACCAGATGATGAAAGCGTGGCAGGGCCGCGGCCTGCGCAAGGACGCCATTGATCAGGCCGACAATATATTGGCCCGCGGAGACACCAGAGATAGGGCCTGTAAGCACATAGTCGAACATCAGCGCGGAGACACTGAGTTTGGCGAAGGTGCCGCCCAGAGCCTCTTTCACGATGCGGTAGACACCGCCCCGCGTAAACATGGAGCAGCTCTCCACATAAACCGCGCGCACGGAGTAGGCAAAAAGCATGACCCCGAGAATGAACCATGGGGCCGATTTGCCGACGGCGGCTTCCGCGATGCCGCCCGCGTAAAAAGCGGAGGATCCGAGATCGTTCAGGACAATGGCTGCCGCCCGCCAAAAGGAGATGAAGGTCAGCATCACGGAAGATGCGACCACCAACCGGACCCGGTTGGATTGAGCTTTGGCAGGAGCGGGTGGAGCGGAGTTGCGTTTAAACGCCATTAGAAAATTTGCGTCGTGGCTAGCATAGAACCTGTAAGAAAGCAGCTAAAACCAAATACGCCCATCGCCGAGTCTACCGGCAAGCAGCAGAGCTGGTCAACGCTGAAGGAGCCTTCGCTGTACGGCTACCGGCACGGGCCACCTGCTACTCGGGGAACGGCGACTCTCCGGAAGGGCAGCTTACTGCTTGCCGCGGAGAGGATCCGTCGTGGAGGGCACGAGATCGTCTTCCTGAAAAAACTCGACGATGTCGTGGAAGAAGGTGATCGCAACAACTACCGTCGATCCAATCATCCCCACCGCAAACATGGGGACCAGACCAAAGGAGAGCACGCGCATGAGTCCGCTCAACATGGTTTGAGTGTACGCGTGCTATCGGCGGCCGCACAGCATGCGCTATCAGCCCGCTTCTCAGATGTTAGACTTCACGCGATGCCGCTCCTGCCTCGGCGCTTTCTGTTCGTATCTTTGTTAGCGGTGTCGCTTTCCAGTGTGTTACAGACGGCCATCTTTCCCATGGCGGGCCCGCTGCCGCAATGGCGCGCGGCGCTGGCCTGGGTGGCACTGGTTCCGTGGTTCTGGCTGCTGCTCCGATGTCCCGCACAGGATCCCCGCCTGTTCCGGAAACTCATCGGCTGGTCATACCTGTGCGGTGCACTCTGGAACCTGGGCCACTGTTATTGGGTGTACAACACGATGGCCGACTATGGCGGCATGAGCCGCTGGATCGCGGCACTTATCCTGCTGCTGTATTGCCTTTATCTGGGTCTTTACCACGCGATGTTTGGGGCGGCGGTTGCGGTCCTGCGGCGATGGCCCGGGCTGAGCGAAGTGAACTTTGTATGGATTTTCCCCGCAATCTGGATAGCGCTGGAGATGGGGCGAGCGCACATAACGAGTGTGCCGTGGGACCTGCTGGGCTATTCGCAGGTGGACCATGCGGTGTTGATGCAACTTGCTCCGTATACCGGGACTTACGCGATTGCGTTTTTGATCGTGGCGGCAAACACCGGATTTGCGCTCGCCCTTGAAAGGAAGGGGAAAAAATACCGCCATGGTGGCGTGGCTGCAGCCGTAGCCGTGATCGTGCTAGTAATTCTGGGACTTACGATCAAGCCCGCACGACCCGCCGCACCGGAGAGCGCGGTGCTGGTGCAGCCCAACCTGCAGCCGGGCACCGAGGCCAGTACGCCGGAAGCTCCGCTGCTGCAGGACCTGATACTGCGAAGCTTGACGCCGGCAATCGGAGAGGCTGCGGCCTCAAAGCAGCCCTCTCTCATTGCGTGGCCGGAGGCACCTTCCCCTTTTCAGGTGCGGGAGTCACAGTTCAGCCACGCACTTACAGAGCTTTCGCGGCGAACAGGGACAAGTGTGATCTCCGGTGCGACGGCGGTGGAAGCGGATGTATCCTCCGCGCGGCGGTACCGGGTGTACAACTCAGCCGCCTTATTTACGCCAGGGAATGGCTACACAGCGCGCTACGACAAGATCCATCTTGTTCCGTTCGGGGAGTTCGTCCCCTATGAATGGCTCTTTTCTTTCGCCAGCGGTTTAACAGAGCAGGTAGGCCGTACCGACCGCGGCCAGCACCGTGTGCCTTTGGCAGGTGGAGGGCATCGTTTTGGAACGTTCATCTGCTACGAATCGATCTTTGCGGATGAGATCAGGCAGTTCGCCAAGCAAGGTGCGGATGTGCTGGTCAACATCTCCGACGACGGGTGGTACGGAGACACAAGCGCACCGTTTCAACATATGAACATGGCCCGCATGCGCGCCATAGAAAATCGGCGGTGGCTGCTACGCGACACGAACACAGGCATCACCGCTTCCATCGATCCCTACGGCGCGGTGCGGGAGCAAGCCCCACGACACGTGCGGACGTCTATCCTGGTGCACTTCGCGTATCGCAGGGACACTACCTTCTACACACGGCACGGAGACATCTTCGCCTATGTGTGCACTGCAATCGCGCTTGCGCTGCTGCTCTATGCCGTGGCGCGGCGGGCCGTGCTGGAGACGCTAGACTAGGAGCAAGCGGATGCGTGGGCCCTCAGTTCACCCTTCGAGATAGTGAGACCGACAAGATGTTGACAGATTTGGAGTATGCCTACTCCCCGGTTCGCGATCGTGTGCGCGAACTGCGGGAGTATCTTTGACGCTGCCCGATTGAAGCGGGAGCTGGGTGTGGTGGAATTGGAAATTTCCGACCCCGCCGTATGGGCCGATTCAGCCCGGTCACAGCCGCTGATGCGTGAACGCAAGCGGCTGGAAACACTGCTGGCGGATGACAGTGAACTAAAACGCCGCGCCAGCGATGTCGAGGCTTACTTCGATCTTGCGCGCGAAGGTGAAAGCGTCGAGCCGGAGTTGCAGGCGGAGATACGGCGCACCGAGGAGTTCATCGACCAGCTCGAAACCAAAACGTTGCTGAGTGGCGAGAGCGATGCGCTGAATGCAATCGTGACCGTGCATCCGGGTGCGGGCGGCACGGAAAGCCAGGACTGGGCAGAGATGCTGATGCGCATGTATCTGCGCTGGGCCGAGCGCGAGGGCTTCAAGACGGAGATCAACGAAATCCAGGATGGCGATGAAGCCGGTATCAAGTCGGCCACCTTCACCATCACGGGTGAGAATGCTTTTGGTCTGCTGAGCGGGGAGACGGGTGTGCACCGGCTGGTGCGCATCTCGCCGTTTGATTCTGCAAAGCGGCGGCATACCTCGTTTTCGTCGGTGTATGTGTCGCCGGAGATTGACGATTCGATCGTGATCGACATCAAGCCGGACGAGATCCGGACGGATACCTATCGCTCAGGCGGCAAGGGCGGCCAGCACGTGAACACGACAGATTCGGCGGTCCGCATTACGCACCTGCCGACAGGGATCGTGGCGGGTTGCCAGAATGAGCGGTCGCAGCACAAGAATCGCGAGAAGGCGATGAAGATGCTGCGCTCACGGCTGTACGAGTATGAACTTGAAAAGAAGCGGGCTGTCTCCAAGAAGCTGGAGGATTCCAAGCTCGACAATACTTTTGGGTCGCAAATCCGGTCCTATGTGTTGCAGCCGTATCGCATGGCAAAGGACCTGCGCACGCGGGTGGAAATGGGCGATGTGGACCGGGTGCTGGATGGCGGCCTGCAACCGTTCATCCGGGGCTATTTGAAGCTGCGGCGCGAGGGTGGTGTGCCCGCGCCGGTGGTGGATGTGGACGATTGAGGTTCACTTCGGGCATGTAGCGATTCCGGAAAGAGATGGGCATGGGCGATTTGCGTGCGGAGCTTTTGAAGCGGATCACGGCGCTGCTGGATGGCGGGCAGGCGCACGTGAAGCTTGATGATGTGATCGATGCGGTTCCGCGGGACAAGCGTGGCGTTGTGCCATCGGGCTTACCGTATTCAGCGTGGCAGCTGGTGGAACATCTGCGGATTGCACAGCGCGACATACTAGATTTCAGCCGGAACGCGGATGGTTCTTACAAGCCGATGGAATGGCCCAAGGCGTACTGGCCGGCTGAAGCCGCGCCCCCGGACCCCGGTGCCTGGGAGCGAACGGTGCGGCAGATTGCGGAGGACCGGCAGGGCTTTGAAGAGCTGCTTGCCGAGGGAGACCTGATCGAGCCATTCGTGTGGGGCGAGGGCCAGAACCTCTTGCGCGAAGCCCTGCTGATTGCAGACCATGCGGCCTATCACACGGCCGAGCTGGTAGTGCTGCTGCGGCTCATGGGCGCCTGGAAGCCGCAGGCATGAACGAGCCTGAGGTGATCGCCCGGATGCTATGCGCGCCCTCCATCGCGGTCGTGGGCTTGTCTCCCGATGCAGCGAAGCCCAGTCACTATGTTTCCGCATACATGCAGAAGGCGGGCGCACGGCTATTGCCGGTGAACCCGACAGTGGAGCAGGTGCTGGGCGAGCGCAGCTATGGCTCGCTGGCGGAGCTGTCGGAAAAGCCGGAGCTGGTGAACGTCTTCCGGCTGCCACGCGCGATCCCGGCGATTGTCGACGAGATGATTGAGCTTGGATTAGAGCAGATCTGGGTGCAGCAGGGAATCATTCACCTGGAGGCAGCGCGGGCAGCCGAGGTAAATGGGATAAGGGTGGTGATGGACCGGTGCCTGATTGTGGAGCATCGAATGAGAGCTGCACAGATACTGAGATTTGCTCGCCGCGAAGACGGCACACGACAGGAAACGCAATGAAAGCTTTTTGGCCATCAGGTCGGGTGCGGCCCCTCTGCCGCGTGGTGATGAGCTTGCTGCTGTTCGTGTTGCTGGCCGGGAAGTGTGCCGGCGTGCGGGCGCAGACTGCCTCGGCAAACATCGGCCCGGGCCCGGTAAAGGGTCAGCACGTCACGGTGGAGATGATCAGCGCCGGCCCGGAGATTGCCGCCGGCGGCACACAGACTTTGGGCTTTGTCTTCACGTTGGAAGACAAGTGGCACATCTATTGGAAGAATGCGGGCTTTGCGGGATTTCCGCCGAGCGTGAAGTGGAAGCTGCCGAAGGAGGTAAAGGCAGGGGAGCTTCTGTTTGCGGCACCCTCGCGCCTACCGTTTCAGGGATTGACCGACTACGGCTATGAAGACAACGCGACGTATCCCACCGTGATTGAGGCCGGACCAACGGCGAAAGCGGACAAGGCCGGCAATGTGCACCTGCAGGCGAGCGTGCATTGGCTGGTATGCCGTGAGGTCTGCGTGCCTGGCACTGCCGACCTGTCGCTTGATCTGAAGCTGGTGCCCGCTGGAACAGTCGTTGCGTCTGAAGGAACCAAGGTGGGTCCGCTGGCGGCGGCCCTGAAGCATGTTCCCAGCGCACCGCGTGAGGGCTTCAGTGCTCATGCTGTTTCCAACGGCAGCAATGTGGCGTTGACCTTCCTCACGGGAACGAATGAGACAGACGCCGACTTCTATCCGCTGGACGAAAATCTGCTGAACGACAGTGCGGAGCAGCCAGTGGATCCAATTCCCAATGGTGCGCGCATTCACCTTTCGCTGGCACCCAAGGTCGCCGCGCCCAAAACACTGCATGGCGTGGTGGAGTTGAGCGGAGACGAGGCCTATGAGATCACGGCGGATGTGGTGCCGGGTCCGGCCTCTGCGGTGCAGGCGAGCGAGTCGGCGAAGAGCGGCAACAACGGAGCAGAGAAGGTAACGGTGATCTCGGCCGTGCTGTTGGCACTGCTGGGCGGCGTAATCCTGAACCTGATGCCGTGTGTCTTTCCGGTGCTGTTTTTGAAGGCACTCTCGCTGGTGCAGTCTTCCGGAGAAGAACGGCAACGGCTGCGCCTGCACGGGCTGTTTTATACGCTGGGCATTCTGGTGTCGTTCTGGGCGATCGTGGCGGTGCTGCTGGTGCTGCGCAGTGGTGGCAGCCGATTTGGGTGGGGCTTCCAGCTGCAGTCGCCGGGCTTTGTTGCGGTGTTAGCGCTGTTGCTCTTCTTCTTTGCGCTCTCGCTGGCGGGCATGTTTGAGTTTGGTCTGAGCATGACCAGCGCGGGTGACTCGCTTACGCGCAAGCAGGGCTTCACCGGCAGCTTCTTTACGGGTGTGCTTGCCACCGTGGTGGCGACGCCGTGTGTTGGGCCGTTCATGGGCGTGGCGATTGGCTTTGCGCTGGCGCAGCCGGCGATTGTCACCTTCGCCGTCTTCACTGCGCTTGGCCTTGGTCTGGCGCTGCCGTATCTGGCCATCAGCTTCTTCCCGGCACTCATGCGCTGGCTGCCCAAACCGGGCGCATGGATGGAAGTCCTGAAGCAGGTCACCGCGCTGCCGCTGCTTGCGACGGTGATCTGGCTGACGTACATCTATGGGCTGCTCTATAGCGGCGGACCGGTGGGCCAGAGCAACTTCCAGATGGCGATGCTGCTGCTCGCGATGCTGGTCGTGGCGATCGCCGCATGGGTGCTGGGCAAGTGGCCCGCCATGCGGGTCGGAACGCTCGTGGCTGTATTGCTCGTCGCAACGGCTGTGGCCATCCCGTTTGCGGCGCGTCCAGGCACGGCGGAGGCAGCCGCGCTGAATGCTGCCGGTGGGGGCAGCGGGCCGGCTGCCGCAGCCAAGGGATGGCAGCCGTTCAGCCAGGCGGCGCTCGACAACGCGCGCGGTGGTGGGCGTTCCGTTTTCGTGGACTTTACGGCGGCATGGTGCCTGAGCTGCCAGGTGAATGAGAAGGCAGTGTTGAATACCGACGTGATCCAGGCTGCGCTGAAGCAGGGCAATTTTGTGCTCATGCGGGCGGACTGGACGCAATCTGACCCGGCGATCACGGCGGCGCTGGCCGCTGTGGGCCGGAGTGGTGTCCCCACTTACGTCATCTATCCCGGAAAGCCGGGCGCGGCACCGGATGTGCTGCCGGAGCTACTCACCCGGTCCGCAGTGCTGGAGGCGATCAAGAAGGATTCGAAGTAGTGTGCGGGAGCTGATGCGGGGGAGCCAGAGTGGAAAGGTGCTCGCGCTGCGTAAACTCGGAGGCGATGGAGATCTAGCCGGCCTGCAGTGTAAGAACGGTGATCTCCGGCGGGCAGCGGAAGCGGATCGGCAGGTGCACCGTGCCGAGCCCCCGGTTGACGTACAACTGGAGACCGTTTACCTGAAAGAGTCCGTGAATGTAATGACGTCCCATGTCCGGCAGAAACATGGGCGGAAGGATGGGGAGGCGCACCTGACCGCCGTGGGTATGGCCGGCCAGCATCAGGTCGACGCCGCCGTACTCGGCGATGCGCGGAGCAATGTCCGGCTCGTGCCCCAGCAGGATGACGGGGCTGCCGTTGCGGTCACGCGGCAAGGCGCGGCTCAGGTCCGGCGCGTCGAAGTAAGCGTCGGCGATGCCGCTGATCCAGAGCCGGTCGCCATGAAGGTCAATGGATTCGAAACGGTTATGCAGAACCGTAAGGCCTGCGCTTTGCAGAGCCTGGATGACCGCCGGGTTGTCAATGCTGTCGTGGTTGCCGAGCGAGCAGAAGCGCAGGGGACAGGCGATCTCCTTCAAGATGGAGGCGCACCCGAAGGCGTGCCGGCGATTGGCGGGATTGGCAATGCCATGCGCGGTGATGAAGTCGCCCGTGAGCGCCACCATATCCGGCCGCAGCGAGTTCACACGCGCGACTGCCTGGCGTAGAAAGCTGTCTTCGTCGTATTCGTGATAGTGGAAGTCCGAGATCTGCACGATACGAAAACCGTCGAAGCCAGCCGGCAGTTGTGGGATGCGGATCGTCTCTTCCAGTACGGTCAGGTGATGCCGGTCCAGTTCCGTAACGTCCAGCAGCAGCGCGCCCGCCGCGGCCAGGCTGGCCATCTTGAGTACATCGCGCCGGGTGATGTGAGCCGCAAAACCAGGTAATTTGGGCATCCCCCCTAGCATATCGTCCGGGCGCCTCCACGGGCAGCATCGTCGGCAGGAGCTGAACCAGGGACGGTAGAATCAGGCGGTGAACTTCTCTGCGAGAGTGGGCCGGCTGGCCGATGTGATGCGGCAAAAGCGCTTGCCTGCGTTGCTGGTCACGCATCCGCCGGATGTGCAATGGCTCTGCGGCTTTACCGGATCGAACGCGGCCCTTGTGGTTCATGCGCCGGGGTCGCGGTCCGTGTGTCGCCTGTTTACGGACGGCCGCTACACAGCGCAGGCGTGGGCGGAAGTACAGGGTGCCGACGTGCGCATTGCGAAGAAGAGCGCGCAGGCTGAAGCAATCGCGTATGCCGCGAAGTCCGCGGCTGCACGTTGCGGTTACGACACTGTCACGACCACCGTCGCCACGCTGCAAGTGCTTCGCAAACACCTCGCCGGCGAGCACGTACGTACCAGGCGGAGTCCGTCCTTTCTGTACGGCACGGAGGGAATGGTTGCCGGTCTGCGGCAGGTGAAGGATGAGGACGAGATCGCGGCTTTGCGCCGTGCAGCAAGTGTGGGATGCGATCTGTACGAAGGCATGCTTGGCTTTATTGAGGTTGGCATGCGAGAGATCGATGTAGCCGCGGAGTTGGAACACCGGGCGCGGCTGGCGGGCGCGGAGGCAATGAGCTTTGAGACGATTGCAGCCTCCGGAGTGCGTTCGTGCATGCCGCACGCACGTGCAACCGAAGCAAAACTGGAAGCAGGCACGCCCCTCACGCTTGATTTCGGTATCATGCTCGGTGGGTACTGCTCTGACATGACTCGCACGATCTTTCTGGGCGGTGCCGTTGCGTCACCTAAAGCGAAGAAGGCGGAGGCGGAGCAGCGGGATGTGTTTGAGGCTGTACTTGCGGCACAGCAAGCTGCTGTGAGGGCGGTGCGGGCCGGTGTGAAAACGGGGGCGGTGGATCTGGCCGCTCGCCGCGTGTTGAAGCAGGCGGGCTGGGCGAAGTGCTTTACCCACTCCACCGGGCACGGTTTGGGTTTGGAGATTCATGAGGGACCGCGCATCGCTGCAAAGCAGGAGGCAGTGATGAAGGCCGGGATGGTGGTGACCATTGAGCCAGGCGTGTACTTGCCGGGCGCTTTTGGTGTGCGAATCGAAGATACTGTACTGGTGACAGACACCGGATGCGAGGTGCTGACACCGGTGCACAAGGGTTGGATCGAGTTGTAGACGTGCTGAGCCGGAGCATCCGGCTCAGCAGAGTAAGACACTGAAGGAAGACATGGAACGGATGGATCTGCAGGAACTTCGAGAACTGGTTGAGTTCCTCAAGAAGAACGGTGTTGCCGAGTTTGAACTGAACCGCGGCGAGCAACAGGTGAAGCTGAAGTTTGAGAGTGCCTTTGTGCAGCAGGCCTCGGCGACAGCCCCTGCCTTTGACATGGCGCAGCTGCAAGCGCTGGCAGCTGCGGGCGCAGCTACGCCCCCGGCTCCTACGGCTTCAGTTACGGCATCGGCAAATGCGATTGAGGCAATGACTCCGGCAGAGGTACTGCATGAGGTAAAGTCGCCCATCGTTGGTACGTTTTATGAGAGCTCCGCCCCCGGTTCCGCGGCTTTCATCAAGGTCGGCGATGTTGTCGAGGTGGGACAGGTGCTGTGCATCGTGGAAGCGATGAAGCTCATGAACGAGATCGAAAGCGATGTGGCCGGCGAGGTCGTGAAACTTATCGCAAAGAACGGGCAGGCAGTGGAGTATGGCCAGCCACTCTTCGCGGTGCGGGCGCGGTAGGCGGCATGGCGTTATTTAAAAAAGTGCTGATCGCCAACCGCGGCGAGATTGCTCTGCGCGTCATCTCCGCCTGTAAGGAGCTCGGGATCCGCACGGTGGCCGTCTACTCCGAAGCTGACCGGAACAGTCTGCATGTGCGCTTTGCGGACGAGGCGATCTGCATTGGGCCGCCACGTTCTTCAGAGAGCTATCTGAACGTGCCGGCGGTGATCTCCGCGGCGGAAATCGCGGATGTGGACGCAATTCACCCCGGTTACGGCCTGCTGAGTGAGAATGCGAATTTCGCGGAAGTCTGCCGCGCGTCGAACATCAAGTTCATCGGGCCGCGGCCTGAAGTGACTCGCATGATGGGCGAAAAGTCCACGGCGCGCCAGACGATGAAAGCGGCCAAGGTGCCGATCCTGCCCGGCTCCGACGGTGTGATCGCGAGCGTCGAGGAGGCGCTCACCTGGGCCAAGTCGGTGGGATATCCCGTGATCCTGAAGGCGGTTGCCGGCGGCGGCGGGCGGGGCATGCGCATCTGCCGCTCGGCCGAGGAACTCCCTGGGCTGTTCAATCAGGCTTCGCAGGAAGCGCTGAATGCCTTCGGCAACGGCGACCTGTACATGGAGAAGTTTATTGAGCGCCCACGCCACATTGAGTTCCAGGTGCTGGCGGATGAGCACGGCCACGTGATGTCGTTAGGAGAGCGCGAATGCTCCATTCAGCGGCGACATCAGAAGCTGATCGAAGAAGCGCCATCACTCCAGATCACGCCGAAGCTGCGCGCCAAGCTGGGCGATACGATCGAACGCTCTCTCAAGGAGATCGGCTATTGGAATGCCGGCACCATTGAGTTCCTGATGGACGAGGACAGCGAGATTTACTTTATCGAGATGAATACGCGCATTCAGGTGGAGCATCCGGTGACGGAGGCGGTGACCGGCATCGATCTGGTGAAAGCGCAGTTGCGGATTGCGAGCGGCGAAAAGCTGGCGAGCATCGTGCCGGAGCGCCCAGCGATTCGCGGGCATGCCATTGAATGCCGCATCAACGCGGAGCACCCGGAAAAGTTCACTCCCAGCGCAGGCAAGATTACGGCCTTTAACCTGCCCGGCGGTAACGGCGTGCGCGTCGATACCGCGCAGTACAGTGAGGGCGTGGTGCCGCCCTATTACGATTCCATGATTGCCAAGGTCATCTGCCACGGCCAGAACCGCGAGGAGGCGATGAACCGGATGCAGCGGGCGCTGAGCCAGTTCGTGGTAGAGGGCATTCACACCACCCTTCCGCTGCACCAGAAGATTTTTGCCGACCCGGATTTCCGCCGAGGCGACTTCGACACCAAATTCATGGAGCGATTCTTTGAACGGCAAGCTGAGAACAAACAAAGCGCGTAAACCCGGATACTGCTGGCGCGTTCCTCTGAGATCGGTCCGAGTCAGCAAGCCTTTCCACAATGCCACCTATCAGTCATTGAGTCAGGAAAATGTGCCATGCGACTTTTCTACTCAGCGCTGACAGTTAGCTTTTGCTCCGTCGTTTGTTGTGCGCAGACAGCCGTGAACGATGCGACATTTCTGAAGCAGGCCCGGGCGAGATATGACGCTCCATTCGAAAGAAATCTCCGCGCATTCGATTGCGCTGTGGAGTTCTCTTGGAAAGAGCACTTCAAAGAGGCCATACGCGTCGGCGATGAAGGAACCGACGACGAGATTGCGAAAGTCATTCAGCCCATTCGAACTCGTGTCAAAGTCACCCGACAGAGTGCTGCCGTGTCAACGGGAATGAGCCAAGATGAAGAACGCAAGCTGCCCTATGGAGGCATGGCGGAGGGCCTGCTGGAGCATGCTGTACAGTTCAGCCTGAACAACTGGTTGGTCGCCGGTGATAACGCTATGCTGCCATCGGAAAATACGCCCGTTCACGTCGAACCAACCACATCTGGCTACAAACTTGCATTCAAGGTGCGGACGTTCGATGTTGAAATGGTATTCGCGCGCGACATGAGCCTCCAGAGCGAGGGCGAAAAGGCATCGATGTCCGATCGTCGCGAAATGGACTTCCATCCTGGCCCGCAGGGCTTTCTTCTAACCTCGTATAAGCTGGGTGAGGATGGGGAATTTCGGCCAGGCAATCGCATTATTCTTACCTACACGTATCACAGCGTTGGCGGATTTCAACTGCCTGAACGAGTTTCAATCAATCGCGAAAGTCACCATGAAGTCTGGCACTACGGACTAAGCGGCTGCTCAGTAGAAACGACGGAGTGAGTCCAGCGATAGGCTGCATCGTCCAGCAACCGCAGTGCCTGATTTGGCAAGAGGCATGGCTTACTGCAGTACATTGTCCTGTTCGCGGACGCCCTAAACGTAGAATCAAGATTGGAATGACACCGCGCATTGAGTTCGCACGGCGCATGGCTGGGCATGAGACGGCGCTGCGTCTGTATGCGATTCTTGATGCCGAGGCGTGCGCTCTCCGGCAACTGCCCCTGCTTGATGTCGCGCGAGCGTTTCGCGCGGCTGGCGTGCAGCTTCTGCAGTACCGCGACAAGACTGCCGTTCTCGCTGTTCTTCGCGCCAACGCTGTCGCCCTTCGGGCGCTTTTCCCTCCAGGCGAGTGTTTTCTCGTCCTCAACGATCATCCGCAAGTCGCAGCCGAGTGCGGCTTTGACGGTGCCCACGTCGGTCAGAGCGATGCGTCAGTAGACGACGCTCGCGCCCGGCTCGGGCCTGACCGCATCCTGGGGCTCAGCACCCACACAATGGACCAGATAGTCGCCGCCTCACAGCAGGATGTCGACTACGTGGCCATCGGTCCAGTCTTCGCCACGGCAAGCAAGGCTGATGCGGAATCGCCGGTGGGACTTTCGGGTGTGCAAGCCGCACGCGCCGTTGTGCGCGGACCTCTTATCGCCATTGGCGGCATCGCCGCGTCACAGTGCAGGGACGTGCTACAGTCAGGCGCCGATGCCGTTGCGCTGATCTCTGCGCTGCTGAGCGACGACCCGCACCGAACAACGCGAGAGATCCGCGAGTTGTTCCGACGCCCGTAAATCGCTTGAGCACCGCAATGTTCACGGCTGAAAGCCGACCTCAGGATGTCTCGGGTACAGTGCAGGCAGAGCTGCATGGATGCAGCACCGTGATGAGGATCCCACTAAGCAGGAGACCACCCGGTAACTTCGCGAATCACCTGCACAGCCGCGTCCCTGTACTCGTTCAGCTTGCCTTGCGGATGATTGGTCCAGACGATTGGGGGATAGATCCCGGTCGCGCCTCGCGACCAGATTGCATACTTCTGCCCAGGGACTTCAGTGGTTTTCAGTTTTTTATCGCCGTCCTCCAGGGATTCGCCGTCGAGGACATCAAACGCCTGCTTTGGTATCTCTTCCCAGTAATCGGCTGTTACCAGGACGATGAGGTCTGCTTTCGTCTTCTGCAGGTCCTGCCGAAGCTCTTCGATGGACTCATCGCGCCGATCGTGCGCTGTAGAGCCACGCGGGTTCCCGTTCAGGACTCCTTGTTTGAACACGTTGCTCCAGGCCAGGTTCGAGCGACCATCTCCCCCGGTCACTTTGCTAATCTCTGTCGCGAAGTCCCAAAAAGGGGAGTGTTTGTTGTAGAACACCCACTCGACGTCTTTTGGCTTCAGGTCGCCCGCGGTAGCTTTCCCGATGTAGAGGACTTTGCGCGGCTGATCGGCAAAATTTGGGGGTGCGTACACTTCGAACCGCTCGGCGAACTGCTGCTCCATTCCATCTCCCTTTAGCTTGTGGTTTCAGATGTAGCGTAGCAGGCCGCGGCGTGACAGCCTTCGCAATTTCAGGTAGAACCGCCTTACGTGCCCATTCATCCTGAGTTCACATTGGAAACCGCTGCCACGCCCGAATTTGTGAAGGGCCTGGGGCTGTTTTCGGCGACGGCGATCGTCATGGGTTCCATGATCGGTTCGGGCATCTTCATTGTTCCGGCGGATATGTCTCGTGGCGTGGGCTCGCCGGCGTTGCTGATCCTTGCCTGGCTGGTGACGGCCGCCATGACTATCATCGGCGCGCTGAGCTACGGCGAACTGGCCGCCATGATGCCCAAAGCCGGCGGCCAGTACGTTTACCTGCGCGAGGGGCTTGGGCCGCTATGGGGCTTCCTGTATGGATGGACCCTTTTTCTGGTGATCCAGTCTGGAACCATCGCCGCGGTGGGTGTGGCCTTTGGAAAGTTCCTGGGCGTTTTCCTACCGGTGGTCTCGCAAAGCCATTGGCTGTGGCATGCGGGGCATGTGCCGGCCTTTCATGTTGGGCCCATGGTGCTGGGCAACATGGATATCGGGCTGAACACGGCGAATCTGGCAGCCATCGTGATTATCACGCTACTCACGCTGCTGAACAGCCTGGGCGTCAAGCTGGGCGCTGTGATTCAGAATGTGTTCACCTCGGCAAAGATCCTGGCGCTGGCGCTCATCGTGCTTTTTGGCCTGCTCGCGAAGAATGCAACGGCCATTGCCGCCAACTTCAGCAACGGTGCTTTCTGGCACGGCGCGGGCTGGGCCACGCCCCACCCGGTGCAGGTGGGCGTGGGCGGCCCGACGGTGTTGGTGGGATTGCTGACCGTGGTCGCCGTGGTGCAGGTCGGCTCGCTGTTCTCCGCCGATGCCTGGAACAACGTCACCTTCACCGCCGGTGAGATTCAGAATCCCCGGCGGAACCTTCCGCTCTCACTGGCTGTTGGCACGGGCGTGGTCCTGCTGCTGTATGTCGCGTGCAACTTCATCTATCTCGCTGTGCTGCCGCTGCATGGGGCAGAAGGTGCCGGGACGATTCTGGGTCGCGGGATCCAGTT
This sequence comes from uncultured Terriglobus sp., assembly GCA_964246795.1. Taxonomy (GTDB): domain Bacteria; phylum Acidobacteriota; class Terriglobia; order Terriglobales; family Acidobacteriaceae; genus Terriglobus. Next base: position 80,565 of record CAXTRR010000006.1, read on the forward strand.
TGCGCGGGAGGATCGCGTCGCCACCGCGGTGATGGAGCAGGCTTTCTCCGGCTACGGAGCGCGGATCATGGCGATGGCAATCCTGATCTCAACCTTTGGCTGCGCCAACGGCATGCTGATGGCCGGTGCGCGTGTGTACTACGCGATGAGCCAGGACGGGCTGTTCTTCAAGGCTGCCGGACGGCTCTCCGCCAGGAGCAAGACTCCAGTGGTGAGCCTGTGGGTGCAGTGGGCGTGGACGTGTCTGCTCTGCCTGAGCGGCAGCTACGGCCAGCTGCTGGATTACGTAATCTTCGCGGTACTGCTCTTCTACATACTCACGATCGTGGCGCTGTTCGTACTTCGGCGTACCCGTCCGGATGCGGAGCGGCCCTATCGCGCAATCGGCTATCCCGTGCTGCCGGCGCTCTACATTGCAATGGCGGCCTTCATCAGTGTTGTACTCTTACGCTACAAACCCCAGTACACCTGGCCGGGCCTCTTGATCGTTCTGCTTGGACTCCCGGTTTATTTCGCCTGGCGCCGCGGCACAGGCGCTAACTTTATTTCAGAAGGACACTGATGGCCAACCTCTTTGCCCGAAAATCGATGACTGCTCTGCTCGCGGAGGCCGGCGAAGAAGGCTCCCACACACTGGAGCGCACGCTCGGCCCTTTCTCACTCACGGCATTGGGCATTGGCGCCGTGATCGGCGCGGGCATCTTTGTGCTTGCCGGTCTGGGCGCGCATTACGCAGGTCCCGGACTTATGCTGTCTTTTGTACTGAGCGGTCTGGGCTGCGCTTTCGCCGGGCTCTGCTATGCCGAGTTTGCCGCGATGATTCCACTCGCCGGCTCCGCGTACACCTATGCCTACGCCACCCTGGGTGAGCTGATTGCCTGGATCATCGGCTGGGACCTGACGCTTGAGTATGCGATGGGAGCGAGCACGGTAAGTTCCGGCTGGTCTAACCACTTCATCGAACTGATGGAAATCTTCCACATCAAGTTCCCACTCTGGCTCGCTTACGATCATTGGACGGGGCTGGGTGTGGCGGTGGACACTGTTGCGCGTGATTTGATGGCGAAGGTGCATCCGGAACTTGCCGCCGGCTCACAGGGCTACATTGCCGCGTTGGGGGACATGAAGGCATCACCCACGCCGCAGATGCTGGCCAGCGCACACCAGGTACTCAGCGCGCCAGTCGTCTTCGGTCATGAGATCGGTCTGAACCTGCCCGCGTTCCTGATCGCGCTGGTGGTGACGACCATTCTTGCAATCGGCATCAAGGAATCCGCCAAGTTCAACGCGACGATCGTTGTGGTTAAGGTCGCGGTGGTGCTCTTCGTCCTGGGCCTGGGCGCGCATTACGTCAACACGGCAAATTGGGGACATGACTGGGCAAGCTTTGCACCGCATGGATTCGGCGGCATTGGTGCAGGCGCCGCGTACATTTTCTTCGCCTACATCGGCTTTGACGCGGTATCGACGACGGCGCAGGAAGCCAAGAACCCGCAGCGGGACCTTCCCATCGGCATCATCGCCTCGCTCATTGTGTGCACGGTGCTGTACATCGGCGTGGCGGCGGTGCTGACCGGCATGGTGCCCTGGGCACAAGTCAACATTGAGGCTCCGATTGCGCGCGCCTTTCTGGACCGTAAGCTTGTATGGGCTAGCGACATCATCACGCTGGGCGCACTTGCCGGACTGACTTCCGTGATGCTGGTGATGCTGCTTGGCCAGACGCGGGTGCTCTATGCCATGGCCAATGACGGCCTGTTGCCCAAGAAGTTCTTTGCAGAGATCCACCCGCGCTTCCGCACGCCTTTCAAGAACACCTTTCTGGTAGGAACGCTCGCCGGTATTGTGGGTGCGCTGACCCCGATCGATGACATCGGCAAGATGGTCAACATCGGAACCCTGCTGGCGTTTGTGATTGTCTGCATCGCGATCGTGATCCTGCGCCGTACAGAACCGGACCGGACAAGGCCATTTCGTACGCCGCTGGTGCCGCTCATCCCGATTTTGGGCGTTCTCTTTAACGGCTACATGATGATCAAGCTGGGATGGTTGAATTGGGCCCGGCTGGTGCTCTGGCTTGTCATCGGCCTGGTCGTTTACTTCAGCTATGGACGCCGCCACAGCCGTGTCCAGCAGAGCATTCAGGCTACTGTCGCCGCCGACTGATCGCCGCCGAACTATCCAGCGCGCCCGGCTCTGGTCAGGGTGCGCTGCTTTTTGAGGAGCGGACCTCAAGCGTTACTTGCGCGATGTGCTCCACGTCGTCCCGCAACTTGAGAAAAATCGTCTTGCCATCGGCTGGACGGGGCACGGCCAACGCGCCTTCCGCGTACCCTGCGGGAACCATGACGGCGTTTTCAAAATCTCCACTGCCGGAGACTGAGTCGATCAGGAAAAGGTCGGTTCCGGTCAGCTGGCAGGGTAACTCTGGCCGCTTGGCACTCTCTGGCTGCTGCTGCGTGCCCTTTGCAGCCATGCTGGTAAGCACCAGGCGCGAACCACTCAGGTAGGGATGTGCCGGCCCGCTGCCGGCGGCACGTGGCCCTGAGGCGCAGGTCATGGCCGTAAGCGTCGGTGTGCGGACCAGCGTGCCGAGCGGCTGCCAGTCAGAAGCATTGCCATCCTCGGCAACCAGACGCATCTGGATGGGGCCAAAAGCAGATGGGCCGAAGACGGTTGCCGGCGTTACAAATGCGAGTGCTGTGCGGCTGTCCTGCAGGACGAGGGTGCGGTCTGCAAGGGAGAGCTTGGTATCGAGTGTGCCGTCCGTTGTCGCGATCTCCACCTTTTGCGTCCGCGGGAACTTCACGGGTGAGTCCGACCGGAGCGCCAGTGTGAGTTTTGCGGACAGGGGCAGGTCCGCCTTGTCCCCAAGGGTGAGAAGAAGTCCCGCGTGCGCGGCCGGCTGTACGGATTGACTCAGCAGCGTAAAGGCTGGCCTCGATGCGTCAACGGTGAAGCTTACCGGTAACGTCCGGCCATCCTGCAGTGTGACGGTTGCGGAGGCATGGTCCCCGGCTTTGTAGACTAGATTGCCCGTTTTTTTGGAGGTGTCCTTGTCCGGATCGCCGGCCATGGCGGGACTCAGGCGAAGGCTCTTGTCCTCCTGTGCTCCCTCCGGAAATGGCTGGTATATTATGCCGTTCAAATCTACGCTTTTTACGTTGATCAACCCGCTCCCGGCAAGCGTGGCGTAGCTATCGCCTGCGTGCATACGGAATTCCTGAACGCGGGTTTCGTCGGAGTAAGCCGTGAAGGGGACCTTCTGCGGGGCAGCTGATCCAAACTGGTATACCGCCAGTGTCAGACCTCCAGAGACGTTCTTCTCGAGCGGCAGCTTGACGGCGATCTCACCTGGACCCTGGCTATCGTCCAGCTTCCACTCCAATTTCTTAGCGGCGGCCTGGCTGTCCAATTCGACCTCGCGGGTACAAGCCGTTCCATCCGAGCGAAGCAGCAAGGTGTTGACCCTGCCCACAAACATCTCACTGTGGGTGGCCGCGACCCAGCCCTTGCCGGGGATGCGCTGCAGCGGCAGTGCAGGTCCATCAAATGGGTCGAAACCCCAGAAGCCGTGCACCTTTCCCGTAATTTCGACAGGTCCGGTGGATGCCACCGTGACCAGCGGAGCCGGCTTCATGACAGTTTCCGCCGGCACCGCTTCCGTCCCGGGTGCGATGGACTTGGCGTCACGCACCGGCGGCGCGGATGCGGCGAGCGGTTTTCGAGCGGGCTCGGTGCTGACGATCAGCCCGCCATCATAGGCACTTGGGATCAGCGGCAGCTCGGTGCGGCCATCTGGCCCGGGCATGTCCAGATGCAGAGAAAGATCATGTGCAAAACCCGTCGCAAAAACAAGTGGCGCACCGTTCAACGGCAGCACCATCCGGGGTTGCAGCAGGCAAGAAACGTGGTGAGCATCCTGCAGTTGAAGAGGAGGAGGCACAGCCTCCTGAATTGCAGGCAGCGCAATCACAATGACGGACTTGGGGTCATGGAACGATGGCGCCGTATTCAGACGGAGATTCAGAGCATCCGCATCTGGGAAGGCGATGGCCGGAATATATTGAAACTTTGCCGTGTGCAGCCCGGTCAGCAGCCGCACAACGTCCAGTACCGTCCCCACATACGCAGAGTACGAAGCCGCTCCACCCTGGGTCGCCACGGGTGTACCCGCCACGGCGCCGATCAGGTCGGAACTCGGCCCCGAGGAAAGCATTTGAGCAAGATTCTGTCCGTGCCCATCGTCGAGCAGGAGTTGCATGCCGGATTGCCTGAGGCAGGCCAATTGTGTATCGGGCGGCCGCTTGAAGCAATCATCGTTCGGCTTTAGATTCAGCGTGGCGGCGAGCTTTCGCGAGTGGTCCAGCAGCTCTTCCGGTGAATTGGTGGGCGCATGTTGCAGCGCCTGAGCGTAACGCTCAATGCGGGACTGTTCAAATGATGCCTCGTTCAAATCCTGGGAGGCGCGGACGAAGATGCCCGGGCGGCCGCGTACGGCAGATTTGAGCGTCGAGAAATCTCCACCAGTCTCTGGAGCGATGAAGATCAGCGCCTGTTGTGCCTCATTCGGCACCGTGACCGTGATGCCCTCGTCACGGACATGACGGTTCCAGGTTTCAATGCGTGTGAACCAGCCATCCGGTGGAGGATTTGTGCTGCCACGAAGAAAGGCGACCACCAGGAGCAGGTGAACCGACTGAGTGGAGGGCAGGTCCGCGTGAACCAGCAGCCTATCGCCAGGCAACAGGTTTGGGACAGAAGCGATCGGCAATGACTGAGCGCCGCGCGTGACGTGGATGTCGATCGGCGGGCCAAGCAGGTCGAAGCGCCCATTTTCCGCCGCCAGAGGCACAACCGTACCCAGCCAGGTCAAGCCGAGCAGGGCGAGAGTGAACCTTCTGTAAAACGCTTTGCGACCCTGGGACGGCATCTCTCTGTTTAGACGACAGCATCTCTCCGTGCGTCGCATTGCTTCAGTATCGGCCTTTGCCAAGTTTTCCTAAATGACCCATCTGGGAACGCACCTCCAGCTAAATGGGGGATTGCGATACCGCGGCCAGCAATTCGTCCTTGCTTAATTTAGAGGACGGGCTATCGCTGGCGATGACGCCGTCGCGAATCGTGACAACACGGTTGGCATGATCTGCGATGTCCGGTTCGTGCGTCACCAGGACAATGGTGTTGCCCTTCCGGTGCAGCTCCTCAAAGAGAGCCATGATTTCAATGCCGGTCTTGGAGTCCAGGTTGCCGGTCGGCTCGTCCGCCAGGATGATGGAGGGCGAGTTCACCAGGGCGCGCGCAATGGCGACACGCTGACGCTGACCGCCGGACATCTCATTCGGCTTGTGGTTCATGCGAGTGCCCAGGCCGACCGACTCCAGGACTGACTTGGCACGTTCAATACGGGCGACCGCGCCGGTGCCGTTATAGATCAGTGGGAGTTCAACATTATGCAGCGCCGTGGCGCGGGCAAGCAGGTTGAAGGTCTGGAAAACAAAGCCGATCTCTTTATTGCGAATGCGGGCAAGTTCGTCATCGTTGAGGCGGGAAACATCATGCCCATTGAGGCAATAGCTGCCCTGCGAAGGTGAGTCGAGACAGCCGATCAGGTTCATCAGTGTGCTCTTGCCCGAGCCGGACGGACCCATGATCGCGACGTACTCGTTATGTTTGATGCGCAGGTTTACACCGCGCAACGCGTGGACCTCCTGGTCGCCCATTACATAGGTCTTCCAGAGATTTTCCGTCACGATCACTTCGCCAGGAGTGCAGTGCACCCCGGTGTGATCGATTGCGGTTGCGGTGGCCATTTTTCCTTCCAGTCCATTCCATGGTGCTGTTATTGCGGAAGCAGAAGAAGTCCGCCGGTTAGGAGCTCGCCTCGGCACCGGTGGTCTCTGCCTCCGTATCGCGTTTCACCGCGGTTCCACTCTTCAGCGTGCGTAGCGTCTTGAACCGCCCTGTAACGATCTCATCGCCAGGCGTCAGGCCGCCGGTCACCTGAATCTCCGTGGCACCCGTAATGCCGGTATCTACCGGTTTGAAGAAGACGCGTAATTTGCTTTTCTCCTTCCGGATGACGTAAACGCCCTGTTGCGAGACAGCCTTTGTGTTGGTTGCAGCTTCAGCGGTGTGCTCCGGCGGCTTGCCGTTGTTCTTCGCAAAGGTCGCCTCCGCCGCGGGATCGCGCGTGATGAGTGCCTGCAAGGGAAGAACGATTGCGTCCGTAACGGAGGCTGTGCGGATCTTGGCCGTGGCAGAGAGACCGGGGCGCAACTGATCGTTATTTTGCCCGGACACATTGTCCAGCGTGACGACGATCTTGAAATCCTTTGCCTCTTCGGTTCCGGTGGTGGACTGTGAGGTTGCGATGCCCGTGGTGCGCAGCAGTGCCTGGTCGCCCACCTCAGTGACGCGACCCTTAAAGATTTTTCCGGGAAGGGCATCTACCGTCACGTCTACCGGCTGATTCATCTTCACGTTGACCACATCGGTTTCGTCCACCTTGACCTCTGCCGTAATCACGCTCATATCGGCCAGCGTCATCAGCGTGGAACCCTGCGCGTTCTGAATGCCGGTCACCATCGTTTCGCCTTCACGCACTGGCACGTTTGTCACCAGCCCATCAAATGGTGCGCGGGAGATGGTCTTGTCCAACGCATCGAAGTTGGCGCGCTGTGACGCGACAGCCTGCTGCATGTGCCCGCGGGACGAATCTGTCTGCGCCTTGGCCTGCAGAACAGCGGCAGCGCGCTGCTGCACGGTCGCGACGTCCACATCGTAGGCGGCCTTACGCTGATCGAAGTCCTGCTTGGACACAAGTTTTTGCTGGTAGAGCTGCTGGTAGCGCTCAAAATCCAGTTTCTTTTGGACTAGGTCCGCTCTGGACTGCTCAAGGTTAGCTTCGGCTGTCTTTTCCGCGGCAATAAAGCTGCTGATGTCTGTCTTGCTGGCAGAAATGGAAGCATTCTGTGCCGCGACGGTCGCGTTCGGCTGCACATTTTCCAGCGTTGCCAGAACCTGATTCGCCTTTACGTGATCGCCTTCCTTCGCGTAAAGGTGCGTGATGCGTCCAAACGCGGTGGCGCCGATGTTCACATAGGTTTTTGGCTTGATCTGGCCCGTGCCGCTGACAACGGAAATAAGATCCTCACGGCTCACTTTCGCGGTGGTCACCGGCGTGACGCCGGCACGGCTTTTCACGATGCTTCCGACCACAATCCCGGCCAGAACCAGGACGGCCACGATGATAAGGATGACCCGTTTCGTCTTCATGTTCTCCAATGCGACGGCGGAGGTACTCCAACCGCGTCCGGCAGTGCAGGCAGATACGGACCTGTCCCTACTTTGGTTCCGTTTGAGCCTCATTGTCGCAAGGAGTCGCTCCGGAAGCAATGCATTCGGGAATAATCTTCGGGGTGCTCGCCTTTTCTTCCTGGTTACGTCGCACCGGTACAGTTTCTTTTGGTTACCAGTGGCAGACTCTGATGCGGAATCACTTGCTGGCTGGTGGGTTTGTTACTAAACTGTCATGGCAGCCGGAAGTTTGCCGGCGGGGATTTGGGGATACATGTTGCAGCTGCGGGAAAAAAGGTGCGCGATCGCGGCGCTTCGGATGTGTTCTTTGTTGGTGTTCGCATCAGGCGTACTCTGCGGTGCCAGGCTGCTTTCCGCGCAGAGCGGTACGGCTCCGGCCACAGCACCGCTAGCCACACAGGACCCAAATGGCAAAGTCACCAAGACCGAACCGGCCGAGGAGAAGCCAGATCCGCTGAAGCGCCGGCTCTCTGACCGGGAGCGTAGTCAACAGCAGAAGTACCTCAAGAGCGAGTTGAAGGGTGACAGCCCCTGGAAGAAGTGGCTGGATCAGGACGTTGTCTGGATCATTAGCGATCAGGAAGTGCAGGCTTTCAAGTCGCTGAAGAACGACGAGGAGCGCGAGCAGTTTGTTGAGAACTTCTGGCTCCGGCGCAATCCCAACCCTGAGTCGCCGGACAATGAATTTCGCGACCAGCACTATGCCCGCATCGAGTATGCCAATGAGCACTTTGCCGCGGGCAAGCCGGGTTGGAGGAGCGACCGAGGGCACATCTATATTGCTTTCGGCAAGCCGGACTCAATCGATTCGCACCCCAGCGGCGGCACCTATGAGCGGCCGATCGAGGAAGGCGGCGGTAGTACCTCTACGTTTCCTTTTGAAAGCTGGCATTATCGGTATCTCGAGGGAATCGGCGATAATATCGACCTGGAATTTGTGGACAGCTGCCAGTGCGGCGACTACCACCTGACGATAGACCGATCTGAAAAGGATGCGCTGAAACACACGCCCGGTGCCGGTTTAACGCTTTACGAGCAGAATGGCCAGTCGCAAAAGAAAGACCGCTTCAACGGTGGCCTGGAGCAGCTTGGCAACGGGCCTATGGCGGCCTCGCAGCAGAGCAAGCAGTTCGACCGTATCAACCTGTACGCTAAGATTCTGGCTCCGCCGCCGATCAAGTTCAAGGATCTGGAGCAATACATCGGCAAGGCCACCATCCTGAAAGGACCGCCTTTCCTCTTTGATGTCAGGACGGATTACATCAAGGTCACCAACGATACGGTTCTGATGCCGGTGACCTTGCAAATTCGCAACCGTGATATCACCTTTAACACCAAGGACGGCGTGTCCACCGGCGTGGTGAACATCCTGGGACAGGTATCAAATATCAATCACCGCGTCGTGCAGACTTTTGAAGACACGGTGACAGTACAGGTTGCGTCTGAGCTGCTGGGCAAGGAACAGGCAAATATGAACCTGTACTGGAAAGCGCTGCCGCTAAGGCCAGGAATTTACAAGGTCGACATCGTGATCAAGGACGTCAACAACCAGGAGCATATTGGGACCTGGCGCCGTTCCGTCAATGTTCCCAAGTATGACGATGACCGCTTGTCCGCCTCTTCTCTGATTCTGGCTGACAAAATGGAGCGGGTGCCAACCAAGGAGATCGGGGCTGGTAATTTCGTCATCGGCAATACGAAGTTGCGGCCGCGAGTTTCCACGGGTCCGCAGGTGCCGGTGGACTTCAAACGCAACCAGAACCTGAATTTCTGGATGCAGGTGTACAACCTGGGCATTGACGACAAGAGCAAGCAGAACAATGCCAGCATCGAGTACAGCGTGATGGATTTGCAGAGCAACAAATCGGTCCTGCAGGCGACCGAATCCACTGTAAAGCTGAGTCCGAACGCTGACCAGATTACCTTGGAAAAAAGCATGCCGCTGGCCAGCCTGCAACCGGGAAAGTATCAGGTGGTCATCAAGATAGATGACGGCATTTCCAAGCAGCAGATTTCACAGTCCGCACCGTTCACAGTGGAGTAACGTAAACGTAGTCTTGCCGTCCAACGGCATGGAAGCAGCAAGGGATGTGGGCCAGGCCGCGCTGGATTGTATGGCGGCGACCGGTTACAAGATGATTTTCCAGGTTCGAACGCGGAACTTCTGGCCAGCAGTGGAGGCGCACCAAAGGAACACAGCGAACAGTGAAACGGTTTTGCGACCAATTCGGTGCAGGTGTGACAGCGGGTCTTCTGGCAGCATTCTGCGGTTCTTTCTGTATGGCAGGTGCGCAGACGAGCCACGGCTCTGCCGGCTTCTTTCCTGGTGGCACCATTAGTGGAACGGTGATGGATAGCGAAGGCGTGCCGCAGATGGGCGCGCTGGTTCAGTTGTTGATGCCGGACGCTTCCCTGGCTGCGTCGGCGCTGACCGATGCCCATGGCCGCTACCAGCTCGGTGATTTACACCCGGGCAGCTACCGTGTACGCGTCAGTGCTGCGCTTTTTCTGCCGGCTGTCCGGCAAAAGCTGCTTATCTCCAACGGATCGCGTACGGTTCTCAACCTGACATTGTCGACGGTTCTGGCCACCTCGCAGTGGCTTCCGGCAATTCGACGAACGGCGGCTGATCCGGAAGATGACTGGATGTGGACGCTGCGCAGTTCTACGATGCGACCACTTTTGCGCCTGGCGGAGGATGACCAGACTACGGCAATCAGCATATCTACCAGCGCGGTGGAGGCACGTGACTTGCGCACGCAAGGCAGGCTCGCCATGCACCAGAACAACGGGGAGTTTGCCCGAGGCGGTGTGCATCAGGTGCTGTCTCTGGAACGGCGGAATGGGAACCAGGGAACCTCGTTCCTGCGGACGGATTTTTCCGGATCACGGTCGCCCTTCCCGGTTGCGCCGTCATCGGATCTGAGTGCTGGGTGGGAGCGCCATCTGCCAATTGGCGCCGAGTCGCGCTCGACGCTCACCTACAGCTCACATCCTGAAGTGCAGGGCTTCCATTCAGCTACGGGCTTGCAGACTGCCGTGCTGCGCAATGCGGAGCGCATGGAACTGGGTGACTCTGTACGTGTCGACGCTGGATCGGTGCTGCGCGAGGTGAACCTGGCAGGCAACACCATGGCACTGGAGCCATTCCTCAGGGTTGCGGTCCGGCCCAGTGATGGCGCGGTGATTGCGTACACATTGACCAACTCCCGCGGGACCGAGTCATTGGAGGATCTGGATCGCGTTCAGCCTGCCATGCCGGTTGCGACCACGCACGACGGGCACCTGCATCTGGAACACGGTCGACATCAGGCTTTGTCGTTAGCGCACCGTACAGTGCGGAATGGATCTGTGCAGGTCACCGTTTATCGCGATGCTATGCATAACCCAACCGTGTCCGGGTCTGGAATTTTGGCCACGATTGATGCCCAAAGTGTGGCGTCACTGGTAGATCCGACGACGGCGTCCTTTCTGGTCGGTGTTCACGACTTTGATGCCTCGGGAGCGCGTGTGCTGTGGCAGCAGCCCATCAGCGATGCTGTTTCCGTAACTACGGTCTTTGCAAATGGCCGCGCATTGGTGAGCAGCACCGGCCCTGCTCGCACGCTTGCCGACGAAGTAGAGCATCTGGAAGCGCAAAATAGCACAACAGCTACGGTGGCTCTGGACGGGCGGTCTGCACGGACGGGAACCCGCCTGCATGCCGGGTACCGGTGGCAACCGGCGAACACTCTCACCGCGGTAGACGGCTTTCACTCTGCCGATGAAAGTGCGTACCTGAACTTCAAGTTGAGGCAATCGCTGCACACTGCCCACTTATTGCCAGAAGGCTTGGAAGCCATTGTGGATGTGCAAAACCTCCTGGCGGAGGGGTATCGTCCGTTCATTTCTCAAGATGGCCACACGCTCTTCCTAGCGCAGGCACCGCGTGTGCTGCAGGCGGGTCTCGCCTTCACGTTTTAGCCTGGCCGGCGATGTAGTCCACGGTAAGTTTGTGGTATCTTTCAAGAGTGCGCAGGGATGCACGGGCAGTCGCGTGAGTTCAACCGCAGCCGCCTGCACCTCCAACGGACGCGTAGCTCAACTGGCAGAGCATTCGACTCTTAATCGACAGGTTGTAGGTTCGATTCCTACCGCGTCCACCAATCAAATCGACCTCTTGAACATAGTCGACGGACCGGAAATCTAGAGGCTATGAGTCAAACTATGATGCAGCTTCCTCATCCGAGTGCCTTGCTGCACTCGGATGGCGCTTTTTCCAGGGAGCACCCTTCTCCAGGGGTCTTTCAGGCGAACTGAAGGCCGACCTGGCCCGCGTGCACGAAGGTCGCAGTCACGCCGGAATGCGCTGTTGCCCAGGTCGCGCCGGTCCAGCTACCCGTCGTCACCCATGCTCCCGCTTTTAGCCCGTGCGTGCGTGGCTGACCTTCATTGGCGAGGAACATCAGCAGTCGCAGAAGATCGGAACCGCCAGGGTTCGAACCGATATTTTCGACCCGGATGCTTCCGTCGATCGCCAGAGTGACGTGCTCCACGGCCCAGTTAATCGTCTGCCACTGCGGTACCGCAGGGCCGGCAACAAATCCGCCGTTCATCTGAAGGTCGGCCAGCATTGCTTCACGCGGTACCGCTTTCGGGTCGGTGAAGGCAGACTCCAAAACCTCAATGGCGGGATGGCAGGACTCGATGGCTGCGATCACTTCCTCACGCGTGTACGGGGCGGTTCGCACTGGGAGGTCCTTGCCGATGCGGAAGGCGATCTCCGCTTCCACGCCGTGCAGGCGGTGCAGCGGTCCGCGGAAGAGCGCTCCGTTCTCGCCCATGTAGAGCAACGGCATGGGACCAAAGGAAGGCGTTGCATCCGCGCCGCGCGCGCCGATCTTCCAGCCGCCAATCTCACCGTAGGCCTGCATGATGAAGTCCTGCACAACGAAAGCCTCTTCATCCGATGCGGGCATCAGGTCGACCGGCAGATCGTTCACAGGTACGCCGGTGCGGCGGGCGTTGAGCAGGTAATTTGCTGTGTCGTAAAGAACGCTTTCACGAGCGGCAGACAACGTCGGCATATGGGCAAGCCTCCCCGAATGGTAAATTTTCAGTGCGATATGTGTGCCATGTTTATAGCGGCACCTTTTGGATGCGAGTTCCCGGAATCCGCCTGCCCAAAGAACGACGTCTAAATACTGAACAGATCGAGGGTAGAAGATATGTTGATCGGCAAAGCACCGGAGTTCTCAGCAGCTGAGATTACGCCAAAGGAAAAATTCTTAAACCGGCGGAATCTGATTTTCGGTGGGCTGGCCGCCGCAGGACTCGCCTATGAGGCTTACAAGCGCCTGCCGCCTATCGGTACCCCAGGTGTGGCATATGCATCCTCGAAACTGCCCACCAAACCAGGCGGCTTCTCGCTCTCTGGCGAGACGGTGACACCGAAGCAAAAGGCCATCACATACAACAATTTCTACGAATTTGGTACAGATAAGCGTGACCCCTCGAACAACGCGCACAGCCTGCACACGCGGCCCTGGACGGTGGCGCTGGAAGGGCTGTGTGCCAATGCAAAGACGGTCGATATCGACACGCTTATGCGCTATCGGCCTCTGGAGGATCGAACTTACCGTTTCCGCTGTGTCGAGGCATGGAGCATGATCGTGCCGTGGGTGGGCTATCCGTTGGCGGAGATTATCAAGTTCGCGAACCCGTCTCCGAAGGCGAAATATGTCGAGTTCATCTCGCTGTTCGATCGCGGTCAGATGCCGGAGGCCCCGTATTCCATCTCCTTTCCCTATCGCGAGGGACTGCGTATGGACGAGGCGATGAACCCGCTCACGCTGCTGACCTTTGGCTCCTATGGAGAAACACTGGAGAATCAGGAAGGTGCTCCGGTGCGGGTGATTGTGCCGTGGAAGTATGGCTTTAAGTCCGCCAAGTCGCTCGTGAAAATAAGATTTGTAGAGCAACAGCCGCAGACGACCTGGAATTTGCTCAGTCCGGAGGAGTACGGCTTCTACTCCAACGTGAATCCGTCGCATGACCATCCGCGATGGAGCCAGGCACACGAGCGGCGCATTGATACAGCGGCCTTTCCGCATGCGGTGCCAACCCTGCCGTTCAATGGCTATGCCGATCAAGTGGCCGGGCTCTATCAAGGAATGGATCTGAACAGGGAGTTTTGAACCGATGAGGATGCCCGCATGAGTACGCGATGGATCCGGAGACTCAAGCCGGTCATTTTCCTTCTTTGCCTTTGGCCGGCACTGCTCCTGGTGCAAAGATTCCGTGCGGACAATCTTGGCAGCGACCCCGTTGCTTACCTGACGCACTTTACCGGCGACTGGGCGGTCTATCTCCTGCTCACCGGACTGGCGATCTCCCCCGTGCGGCGCCTTTCCGCCAGGCTGGGCTGGCTGGTTCGTTTTCGCCGGATGATCGGTCTTTTCGCCTCCTTTTACGCAACGCTGCACCTGCTCACATATGTCTTTCTCTTTTCCGGCTTCGACCTGCCCGGAGCCCTGGTGAACCTGAGAGCACACGATTGGCCCGGTGTGCGACAAAAGTGGCTGGATGTTTGGCCCACCATGGTGGCTGACGTGCAGAAGCGACGCTTCATCCAGGTCGGCCTGCTCGCATGGACGCTGCTCCTGACGCTCGCCGCGACCTCACCACAATGGGTGATGCAGAGAATGGGCGGGCGCGCATGGCAGACGCTGCACCGTATCGTGTACGGCGCTGCGGCGCTTGCCGTCGTCCATTACTGGTGGCTGGTGAAGCGGGGCGATTTGGAGCCGCTGGCCGACACGCTGATTCTGCTTGCGTTGCTCGGCGCACGGCCGGCGTGGAGCGCTTACCAGCGCCGGCGTGCCAGGCCTGGCCGGAGTGTGCAGCCAGTCGCCACGGCTTAGAACATCTCCTTTGACGACCGCACCGGCTCCGGCTTCGCTGCAGCTGCCAGCGTGTAGTGTTCAAAGTCGCCGTAAGTTTCCCAAAAGGCTCGGAACTTCTCAAAGACCGGCCTTTGTGAACTGTGCTCCAGAAAGGCGTCCTGCTTTATGTGCTTCACGCTGGAGATGTCCAGTTCGACGCTCCACGGAGCGGGCAGCAGCACCTCGCGATCCGGCATCGTGAAAGTGGTGCTGGCGTAATAGAGCCGCTGCGGAACGTGTGGCTCCAGTTCCAGATCGGGGAAGCGCTTGGGGCGGCCCGACCAATGAAAGGCGAGGCTGGTGAAAGCGGACACCATTGCATGGTCGGGGTGAGCGTTCAGACCGCCATCCGGACCAAAAGTGAGCACAATACTGGGCCGGAAGCGGCGCATGAGCTCCACCAGCTTGCGGACAACGGCGCTGGTATCAACGTATTCCAGCAGGCCGTCGCTGTAGTCCAGCAACTCGTACTCACTCACACCCATGCGGCCGCAGCTTCGCGCGAACTCCTCCCGGCGCATGCGCCCCAGGTCCTCATTGCCGGCGGCGTCTCCGCGATTGGTGGCTGCCTGTCCGTCCGTCAGGCAGATCACGCGGGTCTCCAGGCCACGCTGCGCCGCCAGAATCAGGGCGCCGCCAAAGGCAAAGCATTCGTCATCCGGGTGGGCGACGACACACAACAGGCGTTCACGATCCATTACTCCTCCAGGCAAGCTTCAAATTCCTCCAGCAGCGCGTCTTCACGCAGCTCCTCATCACGCACTTCCTGCTCATGGCGGATTTCCTGCTCATGACGGATTTCCTGCTCATGGCTGCGCTGTTCCAGCAGCAGAGCGTATTTCAGGGCATTGGCTCCGTAGAACCTGGCCACTGGGGCAAAGGACTTACGATGCAGCTCACAGGGCCCATGCTTCTGCAGCGCCGCGCGATGTTCCGGCGTGGCATACCCCTTGTGTGAGGCGAGCCCATACTGTGGATGCACACGGTCCAGTTCGCGCATCATGCCGTCGCGGTAAACCTTGGCCACTACCGAGGCGGCGGCGATGGAGACCGAAAGGGAATCGCCGTAGATGAGCTTTGTTTGCGCGCAGCCGTGATCGATGTGCAACGCGTCGATCAGCAGGTGGTCCGGTGACTCTCTTAGTCCCTCCACGGCCATTTTCATGGCGAGACGCGATGCCTGATAGATATTGATCGTGTCGATGCCCGCAGCGTCAACTTCGCCAATCGCGAAGGCTATCGCCGCTTGACGAACTTCACGGTCCAGCACTTCGCGTTCTTCGCGGGTGAGTTGCTTGGAGTCTCGCAAGCCCAGCCGCTGCAGCCGCATTGTGCGTGACGGTAGGATCACCGCAGCGGCGACGACCGGGCCAAAGAGAGCACCGCGGCCAACCTCATCCACGCCGGCAATGCTTCGAAAGCCGTGATAGCGCAATGCCTGCTCCGGAGCGTCCGAGCAGATAGCCTCCCGCAGCATTTGCTCCTTCGTTTTGCCAGGCGGAATCATGGGCCGTTTCCGGCGAAATTCACCCGGCACAGGTGCGGTCTTTGACCGCTTCAGCGATGGACTCGGGGATTGGCTGGCGCGGCGGGTCACTCACCCATCAGTGTAATCGGCAAAACGTTTGTGGCACTGTAGGCTAAGGCTCGTTTCGTGCGTCAACTCTTGCCGTTGCCCTGGAAGGTGCCCCATGTCCTCGCTCCTGATCCGCGCATGCCTGTTTGTGTGCCTGTTCTCGCTGAGTTTGCAGGCGCAACAAGCCACCGCCGAAAAGTCCGCAGTGCCTACTCAGGCGGCAACTGCTCCTGATACTTTCACGGCGACTGTACCTGAACCTGCGCCCACGCTGTCCGCCGCGCAAGCCGCTGCACCGAAAGCACCGCCGTCCAAATTGGACCTGAAAGACCAGCGCAAGCGCGAGAAGGAGGAAGCCAGGAAGCAGAAGGAAGCCGCCGAGGAAGCCAACTATTTAAAGCTGCAGGGCGATGACATTGTCGCGCCCACGCTGGACGCGGATGGAAAGCCCATCGAACTGAAGCCCTGCTCGAAGAAGGACAAGGAGTGCATCAAGAAGCGAAAGGCCTTGTTGCACCGCAAGAAGACCGGCATGAAGATTGAAAATGCCACACTCACCGTGGATGGCTGGACGGGCAAGGCGCGGCTGAACTTCGACATCAGTGAGGTGAAATTCCTCTATGTTTCCGCCCCCACCATCGGTACGGTGATCGCTTCGCTGGAACACTTTCCCAATTCCGTTGAGCAAAAGAACGCGCTGGATGGCAAGCAGTTGACGCTCACCACGCCGGACGGCCACACGCTCCAGATTGCCGGAGAGCACGACCTGATCGATAAGAAGGCGCACTCCGCTTATGTTGCGATCGACGCAGGGTATACACAAGGCGGCCGCTATCCCACCTTTGGGTATGGCTCAACGGCGCGCTCTCCGTATAACTGGCCCGGAGTGCGGCCGCCGACCGAGCAACAGCAGAAAGTCATCAGCAAGGCACCACCGCTGCCGCAGGGCATGGAAGCCGCGCAGATGAACCTTCCTTGCCAGAAAGTTGCGCCCGGAGAGCAGCCGAAGGCGGTGAAGATCAATGGCATGTCCATGCTGCCGCTGGCCTGTCCGCCCGCGTCTGCCACACCTGGAGCGTTTGCAGCGGGGACGCGCCCGCCGGATGGTTCAGGGGCTGCAAGCACGGGCGTGGCGGAGGTGCCGGCGAAGAATTGAGCGGCGGCTGCGCCGCAAAAACAAAACGCCAGCACGAAGCTGGCGTCTTGTAACTCAAGAATCAAAATCATTAGGCGGTGCGGCCGACTTCCCGCAGACGTGCAGCCTTGCCACGCAGGCCACGGAGATAGAAGAGTTTCGCGCGGCGGATTTCGTACGACCGCACTTTCTCAATTTTATCGATGACCTTGCTGTTAAACGGGAAGATGCGCTCGACACCCTGGCCGAAACTCATTTTGCGTACGGTAAAGGTGCCCTGCGGGCCGTTCTTGCGGGCGATGACCATACCCTCAAACGCCTGCAGACGTTCCTTGTCGCCTTCTTTGATCTTGACCTGAACCCGCACCGTGTCGCCGGGGGCGAACTCGGGCAGGTCTGTGCGCTCGAGCTTTGCAGCGAGCTTCTGCATGATGGGGTGAATGGACATGACACACTTTCCCTTACTTGAATTCGTTTCTCAGTGTAACCCAGAATTCTATGAATCCGGAAGCTTTGTGTGCTTCTTTGCAGGACCCCTATGAGCGCGTCAGTTCACGCGCAGACTGCCGTCCATATCCAGCGTGACATTGTCCTTCTCCACCAGCATGGAGTGGATTTTGAGCCGGTCGAGGGTGAGTTGATACCCGGTACTCTCGCGGGACTTCGCCATGGCCGTGCGCAGGAGGTCGGCCGCGTTGATCTTCATCTTTGGCGGCAACCGGCGGCTCAGGAATGGAATAAGCAGCAGATCCAATTCCTTGTTCCCGGTGAGGCGGTCAATGCGCGCGTCGCGGAAACCGATGGTCTCACCCTCCGCATCCGGCACCACGGAAACGTCTGCCTCTGTGTTGAAGCCCACGCCGACGCACTTGCCAAAGACGCCTGCGCCCAGGCGGGAATGGGTGTACACATGCACAACGATGCGCTCATTCAGAAAACGGACGGAGGGCTGGTCTACGTAGAGATAGCATGCGGCATTTGCATCTCCACGAAGGTAGACACGGCCGCCAGGGCCGTTGAAAAGTTCCTGCCTCAGCGTCCGTTCGATGGATTGAGCCGTCAGCTTCAGCTCAATGGCATGCGCGCTGGAAGACGCAAAGAGCAGCACAACACCCGCACAAACGCGGAGTGCGATTGCGATCGGAAGAAACTGCGCAAGGTCCATCACCGGCCGGCTTCTACTTGGAATTGAGCGAAGCGGCATTGCCGATGAGGTTCGCGGTAGCTGCGGAAGAACCAGACGAAGAAGAAGACCCCGCTGCATCGCCCCCCGGACCGAGCCCAAGTTTGATGAGCGCGCGGGAATCCGGAATCAGCTTGGTCTGCCAGCCGTTGTCACCTTGCAGCTTCCGCATCGCGTCGGCGCTGGCCACGTCCCAGTGTCCGGAGGCGCTGGGCAGGTATCCAGCTTTGACCAGCGCGCCTTGAATTTCGATCGCTCGTGCATCGTCCATGGCGCGAGGCCGTGTTGAGACCGCCACGGCTCTCCTGTGTGATTTGGCGGTGGCAGTACGATGCTGTTTGGCAGGGAGCGGCAGGGTGAGCAGCGCACCTGTAAACAGTGCGGCAAACCGGAGAGAGGCAATGCGCATGCGGGAGTTTCCTTAAAGATGGGATGCCGGCAAATTGTCGCTCGCGGTATGCCGTGAGGCCGGTCTTCTTCGGTCGTTATGGAAGCCGGCTGGATTGCACGTCCAAGAGTACACGCCTTGCATATCGCCAGCAACGGTTGACATTCAGAAAGAAACAGAGAAGGGCCGGCCCGCTGTGGGCCAGCCCTCTCCGCTAGTGCTGTTGGTCTATGGGAGTGTGCCGCCGAGAAACTCGCTTATTTTGTCGCGAGCCTGCGCCTTCTTGACAACAAAGACCACGTCCTCACCGGATTTCAGAGCGTTGATGATTCCGCGAAAGTTCTCCGCGTTAGTGATGGCCTTTCGGTTTACTTCGACGATGATGTCGCCCTTCTGCAGGCCGAATGGACTCAGGTCATCAGCGAAAGAGCCGGGCTGTACGCTGGTGACCAGCACACCGCCCTGCAGACCCTTCTGAGAAAGCACGTTGGCGGGTACAGCCTGTACGGTAATGCCGAGCTTGCCAAAGTTGGCCGATTGATCTTCCTGGGGTGGGTTGTCCTGCTCCTGATCGTTCTGCCCGCCAACCGCCTTCACGGTGTCGCGACGGTCTGCGACAGTGATGGTGGCGTTTTCCTGCTTCTGCCCGCGCAGGTATCCAACTCGAACCGTCGAACCCGGCCTGCGTGCCGAAATGTCCGAGACTAGATCATCGCCATCCTTGATGGAACGGCCGTCGATCGACGTAATCACGTCCTGTGACTGCAGGCCGGCCTTCGCGGCGGGTTGACCCGGTGTGACGGATGAAATCAGCACACCACCCTTGGCGAAACCATAGACTCGGCCAACCGCAGACGAGGCACCATTCTGGAACTGAATGCCGATCGACCCGCGAACCACCTTGTGCTCCGGAGAGATCAGGTCGTTGTAAACGGCGATCATGGTGTTAGAGGGTACGGCAAAGCCGACACCCACCGAACCCGAGCCTTGCGTGAAAATGGCGGAGTTTACGCCCACCACTTCAGCATTCATATTCAGCAGCGGCCCACCAGAGTTGCCGGGGTTGATGGCGGCGTCGGTCTGGATGAACTTCTGAAACTGAGTGGCGGCACCACCCTCGTTGATGCTGCGGTTCTTGGCGGAAACGATGCCGGCCGTAACCGTTTGAGAAAGAGTGAAGGGGCTGCCGATTGCCAGGACCCAATCACCCACCTGCTCGGCGTCTGAATTGCCGATCTTCACCGTCGGCAAGCTGCCGGTCGCGTCGATCTTGATGACCGCCAAGTCAGTTTCCTTGTCCGTGCCGATCACCTTGGCGGGCCGGCCCGGGTCATTGTCAGCGTCCGTCGTTAGCTTGACGGTGATTTTGTCGGCCTTATCTACAACATGATTGTTGGTGACGATATAGCCGCGCGGATCCACGATAAAGCCGGAGCCGAGTGCCTCACGCTTGCCGCCTCCCATGCCGCCCATGCCTTCTTCGTCATCTCCCTCGCCCTGGCCACCGGGGCCCCCGGGGCCCCCCTGGCCGCCAAAGAAACGCTTCAGGAAGTCCTGCATGTCTCCCTGGTTACCTGGCGCATCTCCGCCACTGCCGCCGCTGCGCCGCTTGCGGTTCGCGTGGGGTGCCGTGCTCTGCTTTGGCAACTGCTCTGTGTCAATGCGCACCACTGCCGGACCGACCTGTTTGGCGATCCGGCTGAACTCGTTGGGGCTGCTGGTGTTGCCCGTGGGCGCACGCAGGGGCGTGGCGTCGCGGCTGTCGACCTGTTGCTGCGCGCCGTGTACGGTGCCAGTTAAGAGGGAACCGGTCAGGATGCCTGCGGACAGCGTGCCCAGCAGGGCAAATGTGGCGAGCAGCCGATGGTCGCGGATGCGGTCGGTAAAGGATGTGTGCGTGGATTGCTTCAGATCCATGAAGTGTCGTGTCCTCAGGTACTGCCATGTGTCCCCGTGCGTTCTGGGGCGTCGGAATTTAGACGCGGTGACGGCGCGATTGTATGCGTCCAGTTGGCGCACTTGCATGCGCCGTATTGCCGGCTCAACTCAGTGGAAGATTGCCTTCCGGCTGTTCTGATACTGGTCTGCCCGGGATTACTTCCGCAAGCAGCAGGCCGCCGAAGATCAGTAAAGCGCCGGTTACCGCGCGGCGGTCGAAGCGGTCATGCAGAAAGGCGACACTGATCAGCCACGCGAATGCCGGCTCAAGCGAAAGCACGAGCGCCGTATTCACCGGCGGCAGGTGCTGCTGTGCCCATGTCTGGATGGAGAAGGCTGCCGCCGTGGCGACCACCGCCATGAACAGCAGAATGCCCAGCAGACGCAGGGTCCAATGTAAATGGGGGTGCTCCAGCAACGGAGTCGCAATCACCATCACCGCCGCGCAGAGCCCAATCTGAAGGGTGGCAAGCTGGGCTGCGGGCATGCTGCCGGCCTGCCGTCCCAGCCACAGCAGATGCCCGGCGAAGGCGACCGCACAGAGCAGACTCAGGCCGTCACCCAGCCGGATGGTGCCCAGCAAATCCGCAAGGCGTGTACCGGTTGGCGATGTGAGCAGCACGATGCCGGAAAAGGCGGGCAGGACTCCAGCCACCGCCAACCAGCGCGGAGCCGGTGTGCCCGGGCGGCGGACCCAGGGCAAAGCGCTGAACAGCGGAACCAGAACGACGACGGTGCCGGTCAGAAAAGCGCTTTTCGCCGCCGTTGTCCGCGCCAGGCCGGCCGTTTGCAACTCATAACCAAGCGCAAGCAGGACGCCGGCGACAGCACCGGAGCGCCATGCCCGCCATTTGAGCCCGCGCAACGAGCGCAAATGGAAAGCAGCCAGCACGGCAAAGGCCAGCAGCATGCGGAGCTCATTGAAGAGCAGCGGCGTGCAGCTTACAAGTGCGCTCTTCACCAGAGCAAAGGTGGAACCCCAGACCGCGACCACGAAGAGGAGCAGCAGATTAGCCGTGACCTTACGCTGCCCAGGGGTCATTCGCGCTCTTGGGCAGCGCTGGTGACGGAGCGGTACTCCGGCGTCAAGGAACTCCAGCCGCACTGCTCCAGGAAGGCTTCACCGGCGAGATCCAGCAGAACCAGCAGGACCCTTCGCAGGGCAAGCTCCCGACCCGTGCTCTCATACCGTTCGCTGGTGGTATGAATACCGGCGCCGGTGCCGCCTGCACCCATGGCGATGCCGTTGCGCCCCAGGGCAATGGGGATGTTTGCATCGGTGGATCCGATGCGTTCCTCAGTGTGCAGGCGCAGGTGACGGTCCACGGCGCGCACCGTTGCGCGAATGGGTGCATGCGGGGGGAGTTCACCGGCGGGCCGGTCACCCACGGTGGTGATCAGCAACCGCAGCGTCTGCGTCTCCGCGGCACTACGGTTGGCGAAGAGCACCGCGTCCTCCACCGCTCGGAAAAGCTGGACCTCACGCAGCAGTAATTGGCAGGCATCGGTGCTGCGAATGTCCACCAGTGCCGATGCAGATTCGGGCACGCTGGTTATGGCACTGCCCCCTTCCATGCGTCCCACGTTGATGATGGTGCGGGGATGGGTGGGGAGCGGCTCGCTTGTGAGCGCGGCTAGCGCACGGGCCAGTACCACCACCGGATTGGGCACGGCGGCGTCTGTCCAGGCGTGGCCACCCGGGCCGCGAATCTCCACCTGAAAGCGACGTGAGCCTAGGCCACGGGTCACAACCGTGCCGGTGCCGGCACCTTCCCGGGCGACGCTTGCCATGACGTTGTTACGAAAGGGGCTGCGGTGGAAGAGCTGCCGCATCCCTCTCAGGTCGCCCTCGGCTTCTTCGCCAACGTTTGCGGCAAAGAGGATGTTTGTGGCCGGGCTGAGTTCTCCATGCCGGATCGCCGCGATCAGGGCCAGAAGTCCGGCCAGGCCGGCACCGTTGTCGCAGGCTCCGGGCGCGTGTACTACCGGGCCGTCCTCACGGAGGTGGATTGGCGTACCCGCGGGAAAGACGGTGTCCAGATGGGCCGAAAGCAGCACGACCGGCTCGCCCGGTTGCGGCTGGCGGAGCCAGCCTAGCGCGTTGCCCACCTCATCCAAACCGACCTGCGCCAGTCCGGCTTCGCGAAAGCGCTCCAGAAACCACTCCGCCCTCGGCCCCTCGCCAAAGGGCGGTGCGGGAATCTCGACCAGCTCCCGCTGCCACTGGCGGATGCGCAGCTCCTGCAAATGCAGCCAGCTAAAGGCGCGGTGCACCGAGGGCAACGCCGCTAGTTGAAGCACGCGGCCCTGCGCTTCCAGCGCCGACGACGAACGGGGACGCGTCATTGCCCGGCCATGATCAAGCTTCGACTATGCCGGCCTGCATCGGCGGTTTGGTGCGGCCGGTACTCCACGCGGAGCAGGAACAGACCCTGGGGCGGTGCGGTCATCCCCGCCACGCGCCGGTCCTTTGCCTGGAGGATTGCGGGCACAGACATGTCATCGCGCTTACCAGCCCCAATCTCGACAAAGGTGCCGACGAGGTTGCGCACCATGTGATGAAGAAATCCGCTTCCTGCTACCCGGTAGGTCAACATGTCCTCCACGGCATGCCAGGAGGAGGAAAAAATCCGGCGCACATTGGTTGGTAAATCTTGCGTGTGCGAGCCATTTGCCGGAAGTTCCTTGTCGTGCACGGCAAGGCGTCGGGCGCGGTCCGGGTCGTGCGCGGCGAAGGAGGTAAAGTCATGCGTGCCGACGACGTGTTCCGCCGCATGCTGCAGGACGCCCAGGTCGAGTGGCCAGCGGCAATCCCATACATAGCGCGCCTGCCAGGGTGGGCACGGCTGCTCCTCAAGGGGCGCGGGTGTGCGGCGCTGAAAGATGCGGTACTCATACGTTTTCAACACGACATCCGCCCGTGCATGAAAGTCTTGCGCTGCCAGCTCTGCGGAGAGGACGCGAATGGACGCAGGCAAGCGCCGGTTCAGCGCGCTCTGCAGCCTGCCGGGCGGAATGGGCGCCGCCAGCGCAACGGAGGCGACCTGGCCTTCGGCATGCACCCCTGCGTCCGTGCGTCCGGAACCCTGGGGCAGCACTCTTTCTCCCGTGATCTCCCACAGAACATCCGCCAGCGTTCCCTGCACGGTCTTCTTGCCGGGTTGCACCTGCCAGCCGCTGAAGTCCGTACCGTCATAGGCGAGCACGAGCTTCCACATCGACGAGGTGTGGCCGGCCGTCTTCGGAAGATTTGTTCTGTCTAGCATCGTTCTCAGTACATTTCTAGTGCACGGGCTTGCCGGGATTAAACCCAGACGAGTGGCGGCCTGGTTTGCGGTAAATGCCTTGCACGCCCCGCTTTATCGCAAACACTGCATTCCTCTGACGATATACTTGGGCGATCTACCGAGAACACTGGCAAGGACGGTCGCAGGATTGCGCGTCGTGGGCAGGCTGGAGGTTCAGAGAGGGTGCCCGTGGATTTCGCATCCATCCCTGACCGTTCGCATCAAGATGGTATTCAGAGCAGGATGGCTTGTGACATCGAGCAAGTTGGCTGGAAGGGAACTGAGTCCCACGCAGCCGCGTAGACGTAAGTAAAGCAGAGAAGAGCTGTTGGCCGCAGGGCGACGGTTGGAGAGAGTACACGTGAAAGCTTGCAGGTTGCAGGGAGCGGCGGCGGTCGCTTTGTTGCTGACGAGTTCATTCGCATCCACGATGCAGGCAGCGGAAATGCAGGCGACCGGAGTGCAAACGGGCGGCGCACAGTCGGGCGGGCAGACCACACCGCCGGCCACTGGCACGCAACCCGGTACGCAGACCCGGACGGAATCCAACCCCACCGCACCGGCGGCGGCGCAACCAACGCAACTGGACACGACCGGACGTCCTGGCGTGCCACAGGCTCCGGAACCGGTGCACCCGGGCCCGCTGTTTCTGCGGCAGACCAGCGCCGACTACACCCGCTTGAAAGGCCATCTCCCTCGGCCCTTTGCGCCGTATACCTCCACCGACTACGCCGCGCCCCGCCTCTCAAACACGCCCAGGATCAATGACCTGCTGCGCGATGGCAAGATTTATCTCAGCCTGTCAGATGCGATCCTGCTGGCGCTCGAAAATAACTATGACATCGCCATTGCACGAGT
The DNA here is from genome assembly GCA_964246795.1 of uncultured Terriglobus sp. Classification (GTDB taxonomy): domain Bacteria; phylum Acidobacteriota; class Terriglobia; order Terriglobales; family Acidobacteriaceae; genus Terriglobus. Next base: position 105,173 of record CAXTRR010000006.1, read on the forward strand.
GAACCTGGACATCGCCGACACGGACCTTCTGCGTGCCAAGGCGGGCAGCACCCTGCGCGGTGTGAGCACGGGCCTGATCACCAACACGCTCGGCGGCAGCAGCACGACGGTCACCGGCGGCGGCGGCCCGGGCGGTACGGCAACGGCGTCAGGCGGTGCGGGTACCGGTGCCTCGGGATTGGTGCTGAGCACGAATGGCAGCGGCCCGTTGCCGCTCAACCGCGATGGATTGCTGACCGGTACGGTGCAGTATGAGCAGCGCACCAGCCCGGGCGGATCTGGCATAGGCGGATCTACCAGTGGGTCGAACACTGGAACCGGTACCGGGACGGGAACCGGAACCGGTACAGGGACGGGTACCGGAACAGGTACGGGAACAGGAACCGGCACGGGCACAGGAACCGGCACGGGCACGGGCAGCTCGGGAAACTTGTTCAGCAGTACGCCCACCAGCACCAATACCGCCCTGTACGACTTCAACTACTACCAGGGTTTTGTGACAGGCACGTACTTTAATGTTGCCTTCAATAACTCGCGAACAACATCAAACTCGACCACGGCTTCATTTAGTCCATCTTTGTCATCTTCATTTACCGCGACGGTGACGCAGCAGCTGCTTCAGGGATTTGGCCCAGGAGTCCAGGGCCGTTTCGTAGTGCAGGCGAAAAACGATCGCCGCATCGCGGACTCCGCCTTCCGGCAGCAGCTGATTTACACCATCACCCAGGTGGAGAGTATCTACTGGAATCTGGTGAGCGCATATGAGGACGTTCAGTCCAAGCAGCGTGCGCTGGTGCAGTCCACGCAATTGGCGAATGACAATCGCAAGCAATTGCAGATCGGCACTCTTGCCCCGCTGGACGTCGTCAATTCTGATCAGGCCGTCTCGACCGACCGTCAATCGCTGACCACTTCGGAATCAAACCTGGAATTCCAGCAGTTGGTGATGAAGCAGGCGATTGTCCGCGACTTGAACGATCCCCAGCTGTCGGCGGCACCGGTTGTTCCTACGGAGCGAGTCAGCATCGAGCGGCTTGCCGAGGAGGACAGGCCCGTCGAGGAACTCGTGAAAGAGGCTTACACGAACAACCCGGCCATTGAGCAGGCCGTGCTGAACATGGCTAATAACAAGCTCACGATCAAGGCAGAGAAGAACGGCTTGCTGCCGATCCTGAATGCATATGCGTTCTATGGGGGATCGGGCATCTCTGGACAGGCAAATGCGGGATCGATCATCTGTAGCAGCAATCCGACTCTGCCAAACTGCGGTTTGTCTGTGGGAGGCTATGGAACCACTCTGCAGAACAGCTTTAACAATTCCGCGCCGGATAAGGGTGTGGGCGTGACGCTCAGCGTTCCTATCCGGAACCGTCCTGCTCAGGCGGATCAGGCTCGCTCGCAGATGGAATATCGCCAGGCCGAGATGCGCCTGCAGCAGCTCTACACCCAAACGCGCATTCAGGTTATTAATCAGCAGTATGCGTTGACCAACGATCGTGCTTCGGTGGTCGCCGCCCAAGCGGCTCGCGACTATCAGGCGCAGGCGCTGGATGCCGAGCAAAAGAAGTATCGGCTGGGTGCCTCCACGACTGCGAACGTGCTGCAGCAGGAGCGCAATCTGGCTACGGCAGAGAACAACCTGATCTCCGCAACGGCAGCGTATGCGAAGGACCGGGCGACTCTGTTGCAACTCCTGAGCAATACCCTGGATCGTTACGGCATCAGCCTTGAGCAGGCCGCGAGTGGAGCCATCACCACGCAACCAAACATCCCCGGCCTGACCGCGCCGCAGGCACCCGCACCGCCCAAGCCGCTTACCAGCAACCCAGACCCGCTGCCGCCCTACAACAGTGGCGCGGCTCCTATCACGGGAACTCCGTCAGGGACTCCGGCACCCCAGACACAGCCTCCAAGGCAGTAGATTGCAGCATCGCAATGAAGGGGCCGCGACTTCAAAGTTGCGGCCCTTCTTTCTCCGCCGACGGACGTACGTCATGTCCTCCCTGTCCAGTTACCGCACTAGACTGGAAGAATGCCAGAATCGCCGTCCAACCGCCTCAGCAACGCCTCTTCGGCCTATCTGCGCTCGGCCATGCACCAGCCTGTCGAATGGCAGGAGTGGGGAGAAGCCGCGTTTGCCAAAGCTGCGGCAGAGGACAAGCCGGTCCTGCTGGACATTGGCGCGGTGTGGTGTCACTGGTGCCATGTGATGGACCGCCAGAGTTACGAGAATGCGGAGACAGCCGCGCTCATCAACGAACTGTACGTCGCCGTAAAGGTCGATCGGGATGAGCGCCCGGATGTGGACACGCGCTACCAGGCGGCGGTTTCGGCGATCAGCGGACAGGGCGGCTGGCCGCTGACCGCGTTTCTGACGCCTGAGGGCAAACCCTACTTCGGCGGCACCTATTTTCCACCGGACGAGCGCATGGGCCGACCGGGCTTTTCGCGCGTGCTGCAGACCATGGCCGCGGCCTTCCACCAGAAACGTGGCGAAGTGGATGAGTCTGCCGAGAGCGTGCTGCAGGCGATCGAGTACAACGAGGCATTCTCCGGAGGCAAGACGGACCTGGAGAGCAGCAGCGCGGGGATCGTGCTCATCGACAAGCTGGTCGCCTCTGCGCTGAGTTCTTTTGATCCCAGGAACGGCGGCTTCGGATCCCAGCCAAAGTTTCCGCATCCCGCGGCAATTGACATGCTCATTGACGCGGCTTCACGCGCGGGGGGGCAGAAAGCCAAGGCTGCGGAAGCAGCGCTGTTGACACTGCACAGGATGCATCGTGGCGGCATCTTTGATCATCTGGCTGGCGGGTTTCACCGCTACTCCGTCGACGAGCGATGGGTCGTACCGCACTTTGAAAAGATGAGCTACGACAACTCCGAACTGCTACGGAGTTACGTGCATGCCTTTCAGACTTATAACGATCCGGAGTGCGCCGAAGCCGCGCGCGAGACGATGCGTTGGATGGACGAGTGTCTTAGCGACCGCGAACGTGGCGGCTTTTACGGCTCGCAGGATGCAGACTTGTCGGTCAACGATGATGGCAATTACTTCACGTGGTCACGCGCTGAAGCAGCAACGGTGCTCTCACCGGAGGAACTGACGATTGCGGAGGTGTACTTCGACATCGGCGCGGTGGGCGACATGCATCACGATCCGAGCCGCAATGTTCTCTTCACGCCTTATACGCTGGACGAGGTCGCCATGCGGGCGGGAGTGGAGCGGTCCAGCGCGGAGCGGCTGCTTGCAACGGCCCGGCAGAAGCTGTACGCCGCCCGGCTGCAACGGCCCACACCCTTCATTGACCGCACCGTGTACACGGGCTGGAATGCGATGTGCATCTCCGCCTATCTGGAAGCTGGTCGCGTGCTGCGGCAACCGGAGGCGACAAGTTTTGCAGTTTTTTCATTGGACCGCGTGATCGAGAGTGCCTGGTCCGATGGCAGGCTGGGGCACGTGGTGGCGTACGGTAGTCCGGACGCTCAAACCTCTTTCGTGGCCGGGATGCTGGAAGATTACGTTTTCTTTGGCCTGGCGTTGCTGGATGCCTGGCAGAACACGGGCCGCATGGGCTACTTCCGGCTTGCGGAAGAGGTGGCAGCGGCGCTTCTGACACGCTTTGCCGACAAGGAGAAGGGCGGGTTTTTCGACACGGAGCAGTCAGGCAAGGAGGCCATCGGTGCACTCAGGACCCGGCGCAAGCCCCTGCAGGACGCGCCGACGCCGGCTGGTAATCCCGCCGCCGCCACCTTCCTGCTCAGACTTCACGCCTTGACCGATGATGAGCGCTACCGCGAAAGCGCCCGAGGCACGCTGGAGTGCTTTGCCGGCATTGTGGAGCACTTTGGCCTGTATGCGGCGACCTTTGGCCTGGCGCTTGGGCGGCTTGTACGGCCGCCGGTGCAGGTGGTCATCGTGGGTGATGGTGCCGCCGCCACGGAGCTGGAGGTGGCGGCAGTGGCGGGCTACGCCGTCAACAAAACCATCATCCGCCTGAGCCGTGAGCAGCTGGGCGATCTGCCACCCGCGCTTGCTCAAACACTGCCGAATCTGTTCGCAGGCCTTTCGCATATGGCACTGGTGTGTATCGGCACAAGCTGTCAGCCGCCGGTGCACACAGCGGACGAGCTGGTACGCACTCTGAACTCGACGATGTAAGCCGGTGCACGGCTTTGAGTTCGACGATGTAAGCACAGTGCATGGCGGACGGCCTGTTGCCCTAGGCTGCAGGCATTTGCGATGTGTGAGTAGCTGGCGTCGCGCTCTGAAGGGGATGCAGAATGACGACCGTGCTGCTGGGAATGCCGAGCGTGATGCCTTCACGTTCAAAGGCGAGCAGGAGGCGCTTGCGCAATTCCCGCAGCACGCCGTCGCGCTGGTTTGCTTTCACACGGATGCTGACCGGGTAAACAACTTCACGTCCGTTGATGCGGTCTACACCGGGAACATCGGGGTCGGCCATGGCGACTTCGGCAAAGGCGGCATCGCGGCGAACTTCCAGCGCCAGCCTTCGCAGCAGTTCCATGACTTTGTCCGGATCGGCGGATGCGTCGACGGAGACGGAGAGCGAGGCGACGGAGAACTCGCGGGACAGGTTGGAGACTGTGGCGATCTGCGAGTTCGGGATGAAGTAGAGGGTGCCATCGCCATCACGCAGGGTGGTGGCCCGGAGAGAAAGGTCCTCAACGGTGCCGGTGAGTCCGGCGAGCTTGACCACATCGCCCACGTTGAACTGGTCTTCGATCAGGATGAAGAGGCCGTTCAGCATGTCCTTGAAGAGTGACTGCGCGCCGAAGGAGATGCCGAGGCCCACCACGCCGGCCGAGGCCAGCAACGGTTTCAGATCAATGTTGAAGAGCGGCAAAATTTGCAGCACGACCAGAAAACCGATGATGCCGTAGGCGGTGGCGCGCAGGATGGCGGCAAGCGTTCGGAGCTGCGCGGCGCGGCGAGCATTGCCGATTTGCCGATCGGCCAGCTTCCGCATGCGTTCCACCGCGGCACGTACCAACCGTTGCAGTACAAACGCCAGCAATAGAATGGCCAGCAGACGCGGCGCGTCGTGGCGGACAAAGTCCAGGGCGTCCCCATGCCAGTCATGCAGCAGTTCGCGAAGGGAGGTAGCCGGCGCCGGGGTGGGAGCGTTTCCCGCGGCGGCAGCTGGCGCTGCGGCGACGGCGAGGTGGACGATAGGCGTGATGGGTGTCATAGGCGGGCTACATGGTTCTCCGGGCAGAAGACTTTCCGTAGTATGGGCAAAGGAAGGTGCTTGGGCAAGCCGTTCCCGCTTGCCCAGGGCAGAGTTTGCCGTGAAGCAAGGAAGAAGCGACCATCACTGAGGGAGGCACAAAATGGAGTGCACAGGTAGCCCCGATTGCAAAAACCTGCCACTGGGGAGTGGAGCGGGCATGCCGCGGAAGTGGGTGTGCACCGTCGCCTTGGGTGCGCTGCTGTGTTCTTCAGTGGCTGCTGTAAAGAGTCTCGCCCAAAAGGTGCGACAGGTCCCGCAGGTTCAACAGGGACCTGGTTTTCCAGGCGTACCCTCAAGTGATCGAGGATATGGCGGGCGGCCGGAGCCGGAAGCCTATCCGGGCGTGGAGCACTCCCGCGAGGTGGCCCGCGAAAAGGACAGGCAACGGCGCATGGTCGAAGACAGCAGCCGCCTCGTCAAGCTCACGGAGCAGTACCGTGAGTCCGTCCAGAAACACGGCGCTTCCACGCCCGAGGATGCGCGATTACTGCTGGACGTTGAACGGCTTGCCAGGTCAGTGAAAGACCGCATGCGGGGCATGTAGCCATGATCTCCATGCTGAGGTGGTGTGAGCGGAAAGGTGTTCGCCCTGGTCGCGGGGGCAAAGGGATTGTCTTCGATGGATGGGCGATACTTTCCGGAACCTTGATCGGCACTTTGTTTCTGTTTACTTCGGCGCTCGGCTGCAATTCGCCGCTCGCAGCGCAGGCAGGAAGCGCGACGGGTGGAAAAGCTCCCAGGGTGGAAGGTGAGGTGCCGCGCCCGGGTGTGGAGGAGCGCCAGCGCAAGCTGGTGGAGGATGCGGAGAGATTGGTGCAGCTGGCTCAGCAGCTCCGCACGAGCGTTGGCAAGACGAACAAGGATGTGTTGTCAGTAAGTGTCGTGCGAGAGGCGGAGCAGGTGGAAAAGCTGGCTCATCAGATGCGGGAGTCTTCGCGGTAGCCTGGACGGCAAGACCGGGGAGTCCGACAGGCGGACTCTACGGCCGAAAAGAGAGTGCACCGGGGAGTGAGATCGCCGATGGGCTGGCGCCGGTTTTTGCCGAGCTCCGCAGTGCAGCGACCACGGTGCTCGCGCCCCAGCCAGGATGTGCCGCTTTCACCAGAGCTGCTGCTCCTGCCGCGAGTGCCGCGGAGGCACTGGTGCCCATGGCCTGCACATATTGCTGATGCCCCAGATTGAAGCAGCCGAGTGAGTGGCCGGCATCCACCGGCAGGCCTTCCAGTGTGCCGAGTTTACCGGCAGAGCAGGCCCCGCGCACCCAGCCGGAGAGGGCTTCATCTGCGCCGGCGGGGTAATTGCCTCCTGGGGCGGCAACCGCGTTCAATGGCGTACCAAAGTTGGCGTAGTAGGGCCGTGTTATCGGTCCGGCGGCACAGGTTGCGCCGGCACGGTTGTTCTCAGCGCAATCGGCGTTGGTCAGTGCTGTTACGGCGAGCACGTCACGGGCCTGTGCCGGCAGTTCCATGTAGCGCGTGTTGCTCAGGTCAAAGCCATCGTTCCCGGCAGCAGCCACGATGATGACGCCCGCCGCAGCTGCGGCATGCGTTGCGCGGTCAAAGGCAGTCTTCAGTCCCGCGCCGTCCCCGCTGTAAAGATCCACGATGGATCCGAGCGAAAGCACGATCACGTCCGCATGCTGCCGTACTGCGTCGTCAATCCCTTTCAAAAGCCAGGAAACTAGGCCGGACGCTTCACCGGCGGCACACTGCGCGGCCGTTCCGCTGCCACTGCCGGGCAGACGCTGCAGCACCTTTATGTTGAGCAGGGTGGCTGAGGGTGCGACACCGATGACACGTCCGGTGTTGGCGCCCATGGCCCCGGCAGCCAGAGAGGCGACCCATGTGCCGTGGCCCTGCTGATCCTGCGGAGATCCGTCGTCGCAGGCACTGGGCTGCTGCGTCTGGTCGACCTCAGAAAGATTGAAGGCGAGATTGGGTGCAAGATCGGGATGGCTCGCGTCCACGCCACTGTCGAGCACGGCGATGCGAACGCCTGCACCAAGGGTGGTGTTCCAGGGACCGAGGTTCGTTTCGCCCGCGAAGCCGGCACCGTAGCCGCCGGCCTGTTTCACGGCCCAGCCCTGCGGCGTTGCCTGGTAGAAGCTGTCAGCCAAAGTGGCCGACGGGAGCGGGGTGCCTGTATTCGGGTTTGCACCGGATCCGCCGGAAGTGGGCGTGGAAGGGACGCCGGAGTTCCCACCCGGAGCGGCCTGCGGGGGGTCCAGCACCACGCTGAGCGGCAGCTTTGCAATCGGACGCCTGGGCTGGAGTAAGGGTGTGGCCTCCGTTGCTGGAAGAACGACACCTCGAAGCAAACGGTGCGCGGTGACGACACGGTCCTGCACCACGGCCTGCACTTCCGCATCCTGTTCGAGCGCGCGTGCGGCGGTGCTTTGCATTGCCATCACCGCTACGCCCAGGCTGGCATGCGTCCGTAGCAGACTCGCGCCATGGCGGTGAGCCCGCTGCTCGGCATCCCGCGGCACCTGGCTGTTGCGGTAGACAACAAGGTACCTGCCCGGCACTGCCGCGCTCACCATGGAACTCTGCGCGGCACAGGCCAGGGGAAAGGGAGCCAGTGAGGTGAGGAGCCCAAGCAATGACGGCAGCAGCGCCGTTCCAGTTTTGTGAAGCATGGCCAACATGTAGGAAATCCTCGTGATGTTGTTGCAGAGCCTGAAATCAGAACACGAAATCAGGGACACGCCTTCTATCGGCCCCTCCACCCGGAGCATGAGAAGAAGGGGCAACCAGGGACCCTGCCCGCCGGTGCCGTGGCCCGTTACAATCAGCAGGGCAACATTTGACCTGTGGGGGATGCCAGCGGCGATGGCGACGAAAACTGTCAGTTTGGAAGCGGGCTCGCTGCGCGGCGATGCCGGCCTTTCCCGCGAGGAGCTGATCCGCTTCTATCGCCTGATGTACCTTTCGCGGCGCACGGACGACCGCGAGCTTCTGTTGAAAAAGCAGCAGAAGATCTTTTTCCAGATTTCCTGCGCTGGCCACGAGGCGCTGCTGGTGGCGGCCGGCATGGCAATGCGGCCTGCCTATGACTGGTTTTTCCCGTACTACCGCGACCGTGCGCTTTGCCTCGCACTTGGGAATACCGTGACGGACCAACTGCTGCAGGCGGTGGGTGCAGGAACGGATACGGCGAGCGGCGGCCGGCAGATGCCCTCGCACTGGACGAGCCGCGCGTTGAATATCGTATCGC
>CAXTRR010000007.1:0-27426 GCA_964246795.1 uncultured Terriglobus sp.
AAGGTTGATCCAGTCATAGCACTGCGCTACGACTAGAACGCTATTGTGAATGATTTCCGTGAGTTGGGGAATAGCGCGCAGGAGTGTGACAAAGGCGTCATGGTGAAGGCCTTCAGGTATGCAGTCGAGCCGTCCAGGAGAAAGCCTTCGCCGCGAGATGCCGGAGGGATGTTCGCAACCTGATCGGTTACCTGCTGTCGACCGTTCCGCCAGTTTTCGACGGTCAGGGGATTGTGAGTCATCGATTTCATCGTGCAACTGAGACTGAAGCAGCAAAACGGAAGATCGAGGAGGAGCGAAAGCTTGAGGAGAGCCGGCGAGACTACTACGCTCGCGAGGCAAAGCGCCTAACGGTGCTCCTGTCCAACCAGGGTCTGCCGCTTAAGCGACGGGGAGAATTGGAGCGGGAGATTCGCGCTTGCGAAAGAGTAGCAAACCAGGAGCCTGAGATGTTCGCAGAAGAAACCGAGTGAAGGATCGAGTACACCCTGCCTCGGAAGGTGGAATGTGGGTCGGGTCAGCGGTGCGAAGAATCCTCCGTCCACCAGAGTCAGGGCAGGTCACACAGCTATGCAGGACGGAGGCAGAGCGCCCCGCTACGCTCGTGGACAGCTTCGGACAAGCCGAAGGCCGTCCAGCCGGGCGAGCGGCCCGGCAGTTTCCATGAATCACAGCCATCCCAAACAGTCGTCGTAATCGAGCAGGATGCCACCCAGGAGCGTCGGAAGCGCCAGAAAGGTACCCATGGCTGCGATCCGCTTATGCGAGAGCTCTACGGCCTACTGGGGCAGCTAAGCTTAACAGGAGCCCGAAAGAACCTCGCATGCCAGCCGTTGCCCATCGCAGGCGGTTGTTGTCAACGAGCTTGTGTCTTCCGAGATTTCGTTGAAGCCAAGGCTTCACTCACTTTGTGTCGACTCTGTTGACGATTCTCAGCCGCAGAAATGCCCAGAAACTCATCGTCTGGTACTCGGCCAGTTTGCTGGAGAGTTCCCCGTTGATCTCGATCTGCTTTTGCAGCTGGTTCACGGCTTCGTCGCGAGCTCGACGCAGCCTCTGCTTTCAGACGGCTTGTTGCTTGGATGGTCCGCCTTTGCCTGGTCCTCACGATTGCGTTTCGCGTTGCACGTGAAGCAGGAACTGACGCAGTTGTCTGGCCTGGACGAACCGCCACGGCAACGAGGAATGACATGGTCTACCGTCGCCTGATTGAAGACCGGCTCAAGGCAAAGAAGTGTTTCATGGCCGAACCAGTGGCACCGCTACCGGCCTGGTGCCAGAGACGTTCCCGCATTCTCAACTGCATCAGCGTGGGTGGCCCGATGTGAGCTTGTCGCATATTCCGGTTCTCACCTGGAGATTGCCATGAGTGTGCGGCCAAGGCCAAGTGCAGTGCGCGGAGAAGAGCCGGGAGCATTCTGAACGAGCTTCGTCCGCATCAGCGCTTTCCGCATGAGATACAACAGGCCGACAGGATTCCTGTGACCATGGAGCGCTTGGAACCGTTGTACATTCGCATCGAGTTCTGGGCTGCTGATGTTTACGAATCAGCAGCCCTTCTGCGTTGCAGCCATCGCTTTCCTGGCACAAAGTCCGGAATGGTATGCACTGTTACTTGCGTCTGGCTTTTGGGTGTTTATGGGTGTAGATATGGTAAATGTTCTCACTCGACACTCTCCAGATCACGCCCGAGGTCCTTAGCCTCATTGCGGGGATCGACGAGTTCAAGGGGGCCTGGAGAGCTTTGGGCACGCTTGCCCCAGAGCGGCTCCGCGCTCTCCGTCACGTGGCCACCATCGAGAGCATCGGCTCCTCCACCCGGATTGAAGGCAGCAAACTGTCGGATCGAGAAGTCGAGCGCCTACTGTCCAACCTCGACATTGGAACGTTCGGGAGCCGCGACGAAGAGGAGGTGGCAGGCTACGCCGAAGTGATGGAGACCGTCTTCCGGGCGTGGCAAGACCTCCCGTTCACCGAGAACTACATCAAGCAGTTCCATCGGGATCTCCTTCGCCATAGCGGGAAGGATGCCCGGCATCGTGGTGAGTACAAGAAGCTGTCGAACAGCGTCGCGGCCGTTGATGAGCAGGGTCGGCAGATCGGCATCGTCTTTGAGACAGCCTCGCCATTTGACACGCCGCAGTTGATGACCGAGTTGGTTGACTGGTTCAACCAAGCGCGTGACGCCGAGCAGCTCCACCCCTTGCTGCTGATCGCTGTCTTCACGGTTGTCTTTCTCGAAATTCATCCCTTCCAGGATGGCAACGGCCGCTTGAGCCGGGTACTGACCACGCTGCTCCTGTTGCAGGCCGGGTATGCCTACGTGCCCTATAGCTCGCTTGAAAGCGTGATCGAGAACAGCAAGGAAGCCTACTACCTTGCGCTCCGGCAGACGCAAGCAACCATCCGCAAACCTGCTCCGAACTGGCAAGCTTGGCTTATCTTCTTCTTGCGTTCTCTGGACCAGCAGAAGCGCCGGCTGGCCACCAAGATCGAGCGCGAGAAGATGATGGTTGCGGCGCTGCCCAACCTCTCCGTCGAGATCGTCGAATACGTTCGGCAGCATGGCCGCGCAACCATGGGCGAAATCATGCGGCTCACAGGAACGAGCCGCAACACTCTCAAGGAACATCTCGCGCAGTTGGTCGACAAGCGGCACCTCGCCAGGCACGGAACAGGGAAGGGCAGCTGGTATGCGCTTCCCTAGGCTTCAACGAGCACGGTTTGAGGTCAGGCGCTTGCAACACCGCAATTAGTTCGAAGCTACAGGCGGATCGATTCGGGCTCCGGGGCAGTGCGAGTAGATCAGATCGTCAAACAGAGAACCGAGCTGCTCCAGCGTGATCGACCCGCGCACCCAACGCTGCCATAAGCGGAGAGAATCTGGCATCCAGAACAAGGCCTTCGAGGTAGAGCGACCCCAGGGTACTCCTAAGAGCATCGGCACGTTCAGCCACAGTCTCCAACGAGTTCGAAGGCAGAACCATCCGCACACTCCAGAAGGATAGTATTTGAGGACAGCAAGCTCTGGCCAGGAATGAGTCGAGTGTCTTTGACGTGTCCCACTACGCATCGTTGAGGTGCCCGTTCCGTTCTTTAACAGAACATCACTGAACATGCGCTTCGACATCTCGTATTCAGTCCCGACGAGAGCAGGCAGGCCGTGGAAATGACACGCGAGGCTACCGCGCTTGGAAGTCGCAAGAGGCGACTCCCACATTGCCCACCGCCCGGCGACGGCGATTCCTCCTGAGTTGCTCTTCCATCGACCCTTGTTTGCAAAAACGACAGCACCCAACCAGGTTCAGCGACATGCTTTTCCATCCACCATGCGGATGCTGGCCGGCTTTGCTTTGACTGCGCCATATACATACCGAAGAACCTAAGTAGACTACAGGGCAAGATGGGTCCTGTACGTACAGAAATCAGTTATGCTGATTCGTCCGTCCACCGAACGGGTTCCAATCCGCCTTCGGCTCCTCGTCTCCGTTCTGGACAACTTGCTCAGGGCTAACGCCCCGAGACCCCAAAGGAAACTATGGCATTGCCGAAGCCGATTTACAGCAAAGACCGAACCTGCCGAATCGAAATCCGGCTCACGCCCGAGGAGCGGCACTTCTTCGAAGAACAGGCAAAGGAGGCAAACCTTACGGTGAGCGAGTTCACACGGCGGCGGGCTAAAGGAAAGCGATTGATCTCGCGGTTGGACAGCCAGACTTTGAGCGAAGTTCGGCGGTTGGGAGGACTTCAAAAGCATCTGGCCACTGTGTACCCCGCGCAGCGGGAGATGTTTGGCGAGGTGCTCGGCGAGATTATCGCACTGCTTCGGAGAATGGGATGATCCCGGCCGTGTCCGCACTTCGCCGCGATGGGCGAAGCAGCTTTGCGTCGCTACAGAAGTACCTTACGGTCGAGCGCAAACCCGGCTCAAAGGAGCCCATCATGCGAGGTGAGGCGATCCTGTCCGGAAATCTGCTTAGCCTAGACACTGCGGCGATGGAAATGAGGGATCTCGCCTTCGAAAACCCTCGCGTCTCGCAACCGCTGATGCACTTTCAGTTGTCCTGGAAGCCGGGTGAAATGCCGTCTGAAAGTCAATGGTTATCTTCGGCGAAACGATCCATCGATGCGCTCGGTTTCGGTGAGCATCAGTACCTCATTGTTCCGCATGAGGACAAAGACCACTTCCATGTTCACGTGATGCTGAACCGGGTGCATCCGGAGAGCGCGAAGGCGCACAACCCAAGGTTGTCATTACTGACACTTCATAGAGTCGCGCGGGAGCTTGAGCACGAGTTCGGCTGGCCAGAAACTGAAGGGCTCTTCCGGTGGGATAAGGAACGCAACCAAGCGGTGCGCAACACACGGATTGAGATGAATGCGATCCGTGAAAAGAGTGAGAAAAGCCGCACGGGAACAACTGCCACTGGGGCACGGCAAGATCATTTCCGAGATGAGCCGAGCCTGAAGGCCTTTGCGTCCAAACAGCCAGCCGAAACCTTGCGCAAATTACTTGCGGGTGAAGCGAACTGGCAGCGTGTTCACCTGGCGCTGTCGTTTCACGGTCTGACGATCCAGAAGGCGGAGCGAGGCGGCTACACCGTGGGCGTAGAGGGTGCTGAAGTTCGCGTGAAGGCCTCCGATGTCTTCCGCTTTGCGTTCTCAGGCAAAGAGGCTAGGAGCCGAACGGAAGCAACGCTGGGAGCCTTCGAGCCGTTGCGGCTAGACAAAGCATTTGATCCGCCGGTCATCGACTACAGCCGCGAGATCACGCCTGCACAAGCGCGGCGCAATACGAAGGCGTTCTGGGCCAACCACGGCTCCGGAAGGCGCAACGAATGGGCCCAGAGTCCCGGTCGGCTATCCGGTGCCATCCGGAGTATCGACGACCTGCCCCGGATGGGCGACCTTCGACCGGTTCCATCGGTCCAACTCGACCGGTTGTCGGTCCAGGAAATCGCACACGGCACGCCAGGGTTTCGCTCCGGAGTGCACCTTACTTTGAAACGAGGCAACCAGCCAGAAATTCGTCAGAACGCCGTCACGGTTCGTCCTGCACAAACGGCCGGAGAACGCAGGCAACAGTGGCTCGACAAAGAGGCCGAAGCTGGACAGCAACGCCGTCAGCAGCGCACCGAAGAGCGGGCGCGCGAACGGCTGGAACTGAAGCGGGAGTTCGCAGCCGTCAAGTCGGAACAGAAAGCAGCTCTTCACACGCACACAGCATCAGCCACAGCGCGCCGCGCGAAGCTCTTTGCCGATTGCAGACGAAACAAGCTGGAGATCCGGTCGCTGGACATTACTTGGCGGGACAAGAAGATCATGCTCAGTGTGGCCGTGGCGGAGTTGGTCGTTGCCAAACAAAAGCTCAATCAGGAGGTTTCGGAAGAACGGGCTGCCGTCCCCACGCTGACCTACCAGCAATGGGTAGAGCGAAAGGCCGAAGCCGGCGACCGGCGCGCCGCCGCCCAGATGCGGGGCTGGCGTTATCAGGATAGCCGCAACCTCCGGAAGATCGATCCGATGACAGCAAAACCGTTTGGTGAGCTCCAGGCGAGGCCGGTGCCTGAACCGATACGGCAAAGTACCGTCGACTGGCAGGAGCTGGCGAACGAGCATGTGAAACAGCTGAAGGAGCAGCCTGCGTTCCGGGAGACGGTCGATGGACTGCGCTGGAAGGCGGACAGCAAGACCGGGGATGTTCTCTATGGCGTCCATGGAGTGAATGCTTTGATTGATCGGGGAAAGAAGATCATCGTCCTCGTCGCCGAACCGAACGCCACTCGCGTCGCCTTGCAGATGGCCATCCACAAGTACGGCGGTTTGATCGATGCGAAAGGTACTGCAGCCTGGCAGGACCAGCTCATCGCAGCGGCCCTTCAGGACAACGTCCTGGTCGTCTTCATCGATCCGAAGCTCCAGCAACGGCTGCGCGATGCCCGCCAAGCCGTTCGCGATCAGACGAAACCGGTTGGGCCAGACCTCACCCAAGCCAGGCAGCGCTTCCAGTACTTCGACGAGGAGTTGGTGAAGCGTTACGGGTACGGCCTCGGTCCGGCTAAGGCGCGGTTCTGGCTTTGGTATTTTGGTCGGAACGCTCGGCTACCACTTTCTAGAAATGCGCAAGTGCAGCTCAACACTTTTAGCAGCAGATCGCGCCGCCTGAGGCAAAGCCCGCTGACGGAAACTCTGTTGAGGGGCGGAATGACACAGAGAGCTTTGCGCGTGTGAAGTTACGAGTGAACGCACGTATCGGCTGACCAGACACGCATACAGAATGTAGGTGCAGACGCTAGCCTCAAAGCTTCTTTATTCTACGGTAATCAGCGTAAAGCTAAATTTGTCGCGTGTTCCGATGGGAGCACACCACCGCCGTTGCCACTGCAGGCAGACAGGGCCCAAGCGCATATCGTGAGTAATGAAGGGTGACGAGACCTCCGATCAAACCTCCAAGGGCAAACATCAAACAGATCGCTCCCAAGACAAAGAACTGTCGGCGGTTGGCTTGCTCGTCGCGATGCAGCCTCCAAAGCACCAGGCCGGAGACCGCTTCCCGCAGATTGCCTGTGGTCATGGCGGAGTTGAATTGCCATACCCCCACCGCCGTGAAGCTGCTGTGCTGTACCGCTGCCACAAACGAGACCGCTGTAACCACGACGATACTTGGGAGCTGGTGTCCGGCTAAGGTTAAGGCGAAAAGCAAGATCAGCTCGCTCACGCCTCCCACCATTCTCAGTCGTGATGCATGGGGAAAGACCCTTGTTCGTAGAAAGACAATTGTCGCGTAGCCTGCGGAGTACGCCGCCACCGGCGGCAGATGTCGCATAGCCTCATAGAGGTTTCCGCTCGCCAGGTTCACTCCGAACAGAACGATATTTCCTGACTGCGCATTGGCGAAGACGCGTCCCTGCGCCAGGTAGGTGTAGGCATCCAAGTAGCCGCCTACCGCGGAGTAGATCAAAGCCGCGATCAGAAGAGCGCGGCTAGCCGGTCGAGTGTCCACGGGACGATCTTAGTGCGAAAGACCGTGCCGGAAGGGCAACGTCGAGAGCAGGTACACCTGGACGGAATGATCATGAACGCCGGTAGTGCCGCTTGGCTGCGCCAGAACGCGTTCCTGATATCCCAACTCCACAGAGAAGAAGCGGCTCGTCTTGATACCGAGAGCGCCGTAGTCAACGTTCTCGTAAAAAGGACTCTTGCCACCATGCGGTCCGAAGCCCGTATAGATCTCGTTGTAGGCGCCCAGGTAGTACTTCGGGTCTGTGCTTCGCCCAAGGGGTAAATGCAACGTCAGCCGGTAACGAGCGCGCTCGCTGAAGTTCCAGTTAACAACCCCTTGACCACTCTCTTCGACACCATTCCAGCGTTGTTCCAAGCGGAACCGGTGCGCCAGCGTAATAGTGCGTGCGCCCTGGCGAGCGATGCGGTGTACGAAGATCTCCTGCTCCAGGGCGCGATGCTCAGGGGATCTGCTGAGGATAGGGGCCGGGCCAAACGTACCATCGGCAGTCGGCTCGGACACGAAGTAGGTATAGGCCAGCAAAGTCTGCCAGTGCGGACCTTCCACGATGGTGATCCCAGGGCGAACCTCGTACTGCTCGAATTGCGTGAAGTCCAGGGTTCGGCGATAGCTGCCTTCGATGTGAATGGCGAGCCTCGGGGTGACAGGGTGATCGGCGAAGTAGCTGAGCCAGATGCTCTGGTTCGTGCCGCCACTGGTCTGAAGGGCCTGAGCCCGAGCCGACACGCCAAGCACTCCGCCGAGAGCAAGCAGAAGAGCGCCCTGCGCGAGACCGGATATGTTCTTGAAAAGAAGACCCCTCATGCGCGAAAGAACGTTTGGAACTCGGAAAGGAGTGCTTCGGGCTGTTCCTCCGGGATTAAATGCCCACAGGGCAACGCTTTCCCGGTGACTGTGTTTGCCTTTGGCTTCCAGGTGTCAATAACGTTCCAAAGATGGCCGACGGTACCTTTGGCTCCCCACAGCGCCAGCACCGGAGCTTTGATCTTGTGGCCTGCGGCGTCATCGGCTTTGTCCATCTCGAGATCGATGCCGGCAGCGGCCCGATAGTCTTCGCACACGGCGTGAATGGTTCCCTTGCAGCAGTAGCAACGGATGTACTCCGCCATGGCTTCGGGTGTGACCGCGCCCGGCGTCTTGCCCTGTACCGCGAGATGATCACGAAGATAGTAGGCGGAGTCGAGGCCTATGATGTGCTCCGGCATCGGCGCCGGCTGGATCTGCAGAAACCACCAAACGTACTTGGTGGCAAACTCTTTGCTGGTGTCGTTGTACATGGTCAGCGTCGGTGCGATGTCGAGCAGGGCGATTTTGGTAATCGCGTCTGGATAATCTAATCCCATACGCGCAGCGACGCGCCCCCCTCGATCGTGCCCGGCAAGCATGAAGGTCTTGTGGCCGAGCTGTTGCATGACCTCAAATTGGTCTTGGCCCATCGCGCGGAAGGAGTAGTCTGTGCTGTTGACGCCACCCTCCGGTTTGCTGGAATCTCCATAGCCACGCAGATCGGTGAGCACGACAGTGTGGGTTTGCGCGAGGGCGGGTGCAATCTTGTGCCAGCAGACGTGTGTCTCCGGATGGCCATGAAGCAGCAGCAGCGCAGGCCCTGTTCCTTTCGTCAGCACACGGATGCGGGCGCCCTTGGTCGTGAGGAACTGCGACTTGAATCCGGGAAAGAGGCGTTCGCTCACGTCCGCGGAGGGCGCCTCCGGAAGTTGCGGCAGCGTCGCCGCCGGCGCAGGTCCCTTGCGTGGACTGGGCAAAGCGCGCTCCAATTCAGAGGCGGTGTATTGTGCTTCCGCTGCGGGATACCCCAGTGCGGCAGCCGCAGAAAGACTACACAGTGTAAACGTTCGGCGATTCATGCGAACTCCTTTCAATACTCGTACACATTCGGTGAGGCCCCTGATTAGGGGCGGAGATGCGCTTTCTACACAGGTAGGCTCAGGACTTTTTCTTGGGATACAAAAGGGTGACCGCGAAACGGAAGGTGAACCGCGGCGGTGCGGAATCGATGACATAAGGTGATCTTCGTACGAGGAACTCAGGCTGGATATACGCCGAAAATTCCTGACCGCCCAGCTTAGAAACACGGCCAAAACCAAGGTTAAGCGGGATCGTTGCCGTGCCGTGCTCCTTCACGTTGAAGTCCCAGAAAGGATCAAAGCGCAGGTACAGCTTATCCGCGAAGGTCTTAACGATCAGGGGTTGAATGGTAACCACGTTGGAGCTGGGACGAGCGCGAACGCCGCTCACCGTGATCGCGTTCGTCTCGATGATGCCAAGCAGAAGTCTATTCACGCCGGCGTAGAGCACCACGGAGGAGGTTCCAACCTGCCATTGCCCTTGCCCTGTGTACCTGCTTGTAGCGGTGGGGGCGGTGACGAGCGGGCCGAGACCGATTTTTAGCTTCGCCCCCTTGTTGCTCAGGAATCCCGGGAAAAAGAAGGTATCAAGCTGGATGTCCCCGAGTCCGCTGCGGCCATTGGGTTCGCTTTCGATCGGAAAGACGATGCGGTAGATCGCCGAGGGGATGATCCCCTCCGAACCGACCGGGATAATCGGGCGGATCAAGAGCGAGTTGCCCTGACCGCGCACGCCATCATAGGACGTGTGGTATCCATCCTTGATCTGTACCTGCGGAATCGAGGCCGTAGGGTCGTTTGCGGCACTTGCATCCGTACCGCCGGAAGATGTCTGCGTTTGCGCGGAGGGCTGTTGCTTTGCGGTTTGTGAAGCTAGAGGCAGCCAACTAGAGGAGAGTATCAGCGCAATCGCAGTCGATCGCGAGAGATGCTTGATTGTTCTAGAAATTCTCGCTTGAGAATCCGAGTGGCGTTGCCACCCACATCCCGAATCGAGCTTCGCTCGGCCTGCATCTCCCGCGTAAAGATGCACCTGGAAATATGAGAGCTCTGCGAAGTTCATGTTCCACCTGGTAAAAGCAAGATCACGAAGTCATAAAATCGGAAAGGTATCGACGTATTGCATACGTCGATACCGAATGAAGGTTTATTGCTTCCTCAGACCTTCGCCGAGCAGCCGGGCCACCTCGAGCGTAGCCTCCATACATCGTTTCGAATGAGCGGTCATCTGAATGAAGCCGTGCGGCAACTCCGGATAATGCACATAGGTGAGGTTGTTACCGTCTTTTGCCAGCTTCTGGGCGTAAGCGTGACCGACGTCCCTCAACATGTCAAAGCCGGTGGTCACCAGGATTGCTTTGGGAAGATCGGCATGGCTCGGTGCGTTCAGCGGCGTCACGTAGGGCTGCGAGTAGTCCGTTCCTTGAGGCAGCAGGCTCCAGACGAAGAGCAGCACGCCGGCCGTGTCGACGTATCCCCCGGAAACGTTCTCTACCCCGGCACGCGTATTGAACGGCATAGCGGCCTCAGGGTACAGCGGCATCTGTAAGGCCAGCTTCGGACCGCCGTTGTCGCGGAGTTTCAGGCAGATGGTACAGGTCTGGTTACCTCCGGCGGAGTCCCCGCTTAACGCGATTCGGCTTGGGGCCACATGTCGTTCGGCCGCGTGCTCAAACAGCCAACGAACAACGAACTCACCTTCCTCGATCTGCACAGGCCACTGATACTCGGGCGCCAGCTTGTAATCAACGGCGTACACCTGGGCGCCACTGGCTTCCGCGAATAGGCGCATGGCCGATTCGAACTGGTCCAGCGAGCCCACCACGAAGCCGCCGCCATGCAAATAGATCATCGCCCCACCCTCTGCGTGGCCGGGCTTGGACGGATGATAGACCCGCACAGGAAGCGAACCGTGTGGTCCATCCAGCACTAGATGCTCAACCTGGCCGATCAACGGCTTTACCTTGTCGATAAAGGCATCGTGCTCACGCCGCTGCACATGAATGGGTTTGTGCGCGCCGAGCACCGGACCGGTAGGCAGCCATGCGGCGATCTCGGGCTCCAAGGTCGTACGACTCACCTGATCCGGAAGGTTTCCGGTGCTGTAAATCGGCATGACTTGCCCCCTACTGATGCAAGATGAATGCACAAACCGAAAGGGTGAAACGACGGGACGAAAACCTATGAGTGGCACGAAATAGAAAGGGTTGCCCGGTTCGGGAACGACATTTACTGTTCGTGGCGAAGCTCCTGTGCGTGGCGAAGCTCAGAATTTTATACCTGCGGCATCTGTCCTCCAGACTCGCTGTTCGCATCCTTACCTGCAAGCCGCGTCGGGTTTGCCTCGCCCGGTATTTGGGGGCGGGCGTTCTCTGATTAATTGACGCTCGTTCGCAGCGTACGGCGTGAGCAAGAGCTGGGGAGGTGAGGACAGCCTATGCACTACACCTTGGTTTCGGAATCGCCGAAGACGTATGTCGTTATCTTCCAGACGGGCGACGAACTGGCCGCCGGCCTCAAGCAAGTGGCAGTCGAACTGGGGCTGACGGATAGCAGCTTCAAAGCGGTCGGCGCTCTTTCCTCCGTCAAGCTGGCCTGGTTCAATTGGGAGACGAAGGCATATGATCCGTCCGTTCTTCTGGATGAGCAAACGGAACTGCTCTCCTTGATAGGGGATGTGGCCACAAAGGATGGAGTACCGCAAGTCCATGCCCATGTGGTGGTAGGGAAGCGAGACGGTACAGCGCATGGGGGCCATCTGCTGGAGGCCCATGTGCGGCCGACCTGTGAGGTATTTCTTACTGAAAATCCAAAACACCTGCGCAAGCAGATCGATCCTGAATCAGGTCTCGCACTTATTCGTGTGCAGGAGGAAGCATGAAGGGCGTGATTCTCACCGGACTCCATACGGTCGAAGTGAAGGAGATCCCGAATGCCAGCATGGTGAAGACCACGGATGTCCTAATGCGTGTCACCTCCACGGCCATTTGTGGCACGGACCTTCACTTTTACGATGGACGCATGCCGTACAACGGCCATCTCATCGGGCACGAACCGGTGGGTGTGGTGGCCGAGGTCGGCAGCGCGGTCCAATCCTTAAGAAAGGGCGATCGCATCG
Organism: uncultured Terriglobus sp.; assembly: GCA_964246795.1. GTDB lineage: Bacteria > Acidobacteriota > Terriglobia > Terriglobales > Acidobacteriaceae > Terriglobus. The sequence continues at coordinate 12,008 of CAXTRR010000007.1, forward strand.
TAGTTCCAACGCACATCTGCTGCGGCTTCTGTGTTAACTGCTGGCGAGGAGATAGCGGAGCCTGCCTGACCACCAACCCTGGCCATGCAGGGGCCGCCTACGGGTATCCCAACCAGGGGAACTATGCAGGCGCCGACACCGAGTACGTGCGCATCCCGTTTGCGGATGCAAATGCGATGAAGCTGCCCGGGGAGCCCGGCGACGACTACGAACATGATTTCGTCATGCTGGCTGATGCCTTCCCGACGGGCTACCATGCCACAGAGTTGACTCAGGTAGGGCGAGGGGATTCGGTTGTGATTTTCGGCGCGGGCGCGGTGGGACTTTCGGCTCTCGTTTCCGCGCTGGTCCGTGGCGCGTCGACGGTTTACGTCGTGGACTGCATCTCGGAACGGCTCAAGAAAGTCGAGGATCTCGGCGGCATCGCTATTGACTACAACAAGGCTGATCCGGTGCAGCAGATTATGGAGGCGCGCAAGAAGCTGCGCATGGATAAGGCTTTTCGCGATGAGCACGTCATGGATGGGCTCATGTGCGGCATCGATGCGGTCGGATTTCAGGCTCGCTCCCGAGCGGACTACTCCAAGGAGGATCCCAACTGGATCGTCGCTTGCTTGGCCGAGCTGGTCAATCCCACTGGTCGCATCGCCATCGTGGGCGTCTTCCCGCCGAAAGATCCCGAGGGGGTAGACCCGAATGAGCGCGAAGGCAAACTCAACGTGCCGTGGGCCACGTTCTTCAACAAGGGCATCTCGGTGAACTTCGGAAGAGACCAGGACAAGCGATACGACATCATGCTGCGCAACATGATTGTTGAAGGAAAGATCCGTCCCGGCAAGATCGTTTCCCACCGGCTTCCCCTCACGCAGGCTCCTGACGCGTTCCACCTCTTCGACAACCGTTCCGATGGATACATCAAGGTTGTCCTTGATCCAACGAAGTGAAGTTCTAACTCGTCGCTCACCATCTTCAGCAAAGACATGCATTCCAAGGGACACAACATGCTTCGCGCCGCCGCTCTTTTTGTCGCCACTCTCGCCATGGTGGTCCTTCCGTCGCTCGGGGCGCAGACCCGTGCCCAAGACCTTCAGGTGCCCTACATCTCACCGCTTCGCGCGGTGCCAAAGGGCAAAGCGCCGGGTATGCACTTCAAAATTGTCAAGAACACTCCCGAGGAGAAGGTGTATGCCCTGATCTTCAGCCCCGGAGATGAAGTCATCAGCGGCCTCACCGACTTCGCCCTGCAGAACCACATTGGCGACGCCCACTTCACCGCCATCGGCGGCTTCTCGGAAGCGACCCTCGCGTGGTACGACGGAGACAAGAAGATGTTCAAGGCGCTGCCCGTTGATCAGACGGTCGAGGTGCTCTCGATGATCGGTGATATCGCTCTTGCTGATGGGAAGCCTGTCGTTCACACGCACATCACGGTCGGCAAAGAGGACGGCACGACCACCGGCGGGCATTGCTTCGAAGCGTTTGTCCGTCCTACGCTGGAAGTCTTCGTGACTGCCAACATGCCCCGGCTCGAAAAGGTGGATGCACCGACCGGCATCAAGGTGATCGATCCGGTACGCTGAGCACGGATGTTGCCTCCTGCACCGACCAGCGCGCCAACGATCCGTTCTAATCGCTCCATTTGCGGCTGTCTCGAGACTGGGCAGGTGACGCTAACGACCGCTCACCGTCCAAGCGACGTGAAGTTGACGATATAAAGATTCCTACACCGAACGTTAAAATCGTACGCTAAGCCCCTTGGGCAAGCGGTGGTCAGCCAGAACATTCATGTCAGCAGAGCAAACACCTCTGAATCGACGAAGGTGCGCAATGCTTGACGTCATATCGGTCCTGCAAGATTTTGTGAAGGCCTGACGTCCGTAAAGCGAACAACGTCCGCCATCACGCGCGGTGTTGCGGGCGAGGCGAGCGCGGTCCGCATTGCCGCGTCGTCGCGGAACCGGCATTCGCAGATACAGATCGTGCCCTCGCTCACAACAGCGGGCCAGAAAGCCGCGCAGCTTTCCAACCCAAGCGGACCCCAGCATTCCATAACCAGCGGGAGGTGATGCTGGACGTAGTATTCACGGTCGAAAGGTGTAGCTGCATCGCCGTCATAAGTCACATACATCGTGATCATCGATCGAAGACCTCCTCGCTTGGAACATCAAACGCGTTGAGTGTTATTGCCACCTGGGCGTAGGTGCCGATCCAGAGTACCAGCTCGTTGAGCGCGCCCTGGCCGAGCAAGTCGCGCGCTGCCCGATACATGGCTCCCGCCAGCACGCCTCCATTGAGCAACGCGGTTGCCACGTCGAATGCGCAAGCCTCCTCGGTCGTCAGGTTGAGCGGACGCCCACCAGCGGCGAGCACGGCGATTTTGCCCGAGTCCATGCCCTCGGCCGCTGCGGTTGCTGCATGAGCATAGAGCTCGTACGCGGCTTTGAATCGAGCGCCCACGACGAGGATCGCGACCTGCTTGGCGGAGGGCGCAAGCCGCTTTATCGCGGTGACCGCACCGATAAAGGCGTAATGCGCCTGACCGACAGCAGGCTCATGAAGGAATACGCCCCAAGGACCGAGCAGCGCGCCATCCTCTCGCGTCGTTGTGAAGGCGGTAAAGCCGTGCGCAATCTGTTGGCGGTTGCGATCGTACAAAGCTCGCTGCTCGGGAGTGAGCTGATCGGGCGGCAGGGTTGGAAGACGCATCTTGGATCTCCTTTGACTTAAGCCATCAGCAAGCGGTCTGGAGTGATGGGCAGCTCTCGTACCCGCTTGCCGGTCGCATGCCAGACTGCATTGGCGATTGCCGGCGCGACACCGCACAGACCGAGTTCAGCCAGTCCCTTGACGCCGAGCGGGTTCATCACCTGATCCGCACTTTCGACAAAAAAAGCGTCGAGTTCGTGAATATCGGCGCAGACCGGAACAAGGTACTCGGCGATCGTTGCGTTCGCGACGCGACCGAGACTGGCGTCCCACTCGGCCTCTTCGAGCAACGCCATACCGATGCCGCCGACCATGCCGCCGATGCACTGGCTATGGGCAAGGCGGGGATTGATGATGCGGCCCGCGTCATACGCGCCAATCACCCGCGCCACGCGGATGCTGCATAGCTCCGGATCGACGCGTACTTCCGCGAAGACCGCGCCAAAGCCCACTGAGCTGTACGTCTTCGCCTCATCGCCGGGCGCGGCAGTGGCCTCCGCCTCGAGCTGTTGCAAGCCGGCTCTGCGGAGCACTTCGCCTAGGTCATTCGAATCGCGTGCTTGGGGAAGTTCTAGGAGCTTTGTCTTCAGTGCTTGGCAGACCGACTGCACCGCAGATCCTACACTGGCCATCGTGGTCGAGCCGCCATGTTCCTTTGCTGGCGGATAGGTGGAGTCGCCAAGCTCGAAGCGTACCCTTTCCATCGGCAGACCGAGCGTGTCCGCCGCGACCTGCGTTGCTGAAGTGTAAGTGCCCGGTCCCATATCGGTGGTGGCGCAGCGTACCGTGACGGTCCCGTCCGCGAGCAGGGTGGCGGACGCTGAAGTGGGATAGCGCGAAACGTGGTAGATCGCCGTCGCCATGCCGAACCCAACCAGCTCGCGGCCTTCCCGCATGGCACGCGGCGCGGACGCGCGACGATGCCAGCCGAACCGTTCCGCCCCTTGGCGGTAACACTCGCGTAGCGCCTTGGAGGACCAGGGAAGATGTTTCATCGGGTCACGCTCGGCATAGTTGCGAAGCCGCAACTCGATGGGATCGAGCTTAAGCTTTTCAGCCAGCTCGTCCATCGCCATTTCCTGCCCGATCAGACCGGTTGCCCAACCCGGCCCTCGCATTGGACAGGGCGTGCTGACATTCATTGGCACCAAGGCGTAGCGGGTTCGGCGGTTCGGACAGGCATAGGTGGTAGCGGCTGGAGCGAGTGAGCCTTCAGCAAACTCCTCATAGGTCGAGGTCTGGCCTGTAACTTCATGAATGAGGGCAGTGAGACGGCCTTCCCGGTCCGCGCCCAGCGCCACGCGCTGTCGCGATTCGGGACGAAAACCGATGGCGGTCGACAGCTGACGCCGGGTCAGTTCCAGACGTACCGGACACCCAGCGCGACGCGCAGCCATCGCGGCAAGCGTGACATGCGGCCAGGTGCGCAGCGCGGAGCCGAAGGCACCACCAACAAATGGGTTGATGACGCGAACCTTTTCCGGCGCAAAGCCGAAACGACGGGCGATCTCATCGCGCTCGTTGCCAACCCACTGCGTCTTGCTCCACAGTGTCAGCCGCTCACCCTGCCACTGCGCAACCGTAGCGTGTGGCTCCATAGCGTTGTGTTGCTCGCGTGCCTGGATGTAGATCGCCTCAACCTGAACCGGTGAGGCGGCGAAGGCGCCGTCAGGGTCGCCTTGCTTCGTCTCAGGCCCACGTCCCTTCTTCGCTGCCGCCTCAGAGGTCGGCTTGGAGAGCGCCGGATCAAAGTGAATGCGTCGATCCGGAGCGAGACGGTAGGTCACACGAACCAATGAAGCCGCGTAGAGCGCCTGCGCCTGCGTCCTTGCGACCACCAGCGCGACTGGCTGACCACTGAACAGAACCTCAGAATCCTGCAACACGCGTAACTGCTCGCCCGCAACGGGATCCACCGCCGGCCGCTCGGCCGCGGTCTGGTAAGGCAGCCGATCGGAGTTGAGATGGGTGAGCACAAGCAGCACGCCGGGTGCCCGTTCTGCGTTGGCAGTATCGATGGCGCTGATGTGCCCAGCAGGTACCGTGCTGTCGTGCGTCGCTGCGTAGACAAGGCCATCGGGGTGAAACTCGGCAGCATAGCGTGCGCTGCCCGTCACCTTCGCCGGTCCATCAACACGGGTGAGCGGTGCACCGATCGCGTTCATGCGAGCGCTCCCGTCTCGGCCAGCGCTCGCGCAACTGTGCGCCGGATCAGCTCAACCTTGTAGGCGTTGCGCCCACGCGGAACCGCGCCATCGGCAGCGTGTGCCGCTGCCATCTGCGTAAGGGCGAGATTGAAACGTTTGCCGCGCAGGGCCGCCTCGACCCGGGGAAGTCGCCAGGGTTTTGTCGCGACCCCGCCGATCGCGATTCGAGCATCACGCACCATTCCATCCTCGACGAGATCGAGCGCCACCGCAGCCGATGCGATCGACCATTCGAAGCTCGCGCGGTCACGAACTTTCAAGTAGTGCGACCGCCTTGCAGCCGGACCGGTCTGCACATCGATGGACTGAATCAGCTCACCCGGAGCCAGTTGCGTCTCGATCGCGGGTGTGTCGCCGGGGATGCGATGTAGGTCCGCGAGAGGAACTGTCCGCTCCCCGTTCGGTCCAGCGATATTTACGGTCGCGTCGAGCACCAGCAATGCATTGGCAAAGTCGCCCGCATAGGTGGCGATGCAGCTTTCGCTACCGCCGAGCACCGCATGAAAGCGGTTCTGTCCGGTGATGGCCGGACAACCGGTCCCGGGTTCGCGTTTCTCGCAAGGTGCGCCGGGATCGCGGAAATAGCCGCAGCGGGTGCGCTGCAGCAGATTGCCGCCTAGCGTCGCCAGATTACGGACCTGCGCCGATGCGCTTGCAAGCAACGCCTCCGAGATCACAGGACACTGGCTTTGCACCGAAGGGTGCGCAGCCGCGTCGCTCATTCGCACGAGGGCACCGAGGCGAAGGCCTCTGGCATGAACCTCGATGCTGTCGAGCCCCGGTAGTGTCGAGATGTCGATAATACGATCGGGATTGCGCAGGTGCTCGGTCATGAGCTGCACCATGTCCGTGCCGCCGGCGAGGAAGTCCGTACCCTTCTCATGCACTCCGTCCGAGCGGTGGCGTGCGAGGCTGGCGGTTGCAGCGGCGACGCTGCCGGCTCGTGAATAAGCGAACGGAATCACTGTTAGCCCTCCCGCCCGGCGGTATCGCGTATTGCGGCAACGATGTTGGTGTAGGCACCGCAGCGGCAGATATTGCCGCTCATCCACTCGCGAATTTCATCGTCTGAGCGCGCGTGGCCTTCGGCGATGCAGGCGACCCCACTGAGAATTTGCCCGGGCGTGCAGTAGCCACACTGGTAGCCGTCGTGTGCGATGAACGCCGCCTGAAGCGGATGAAGCTGGCCATCCGTTGCCAGCCCCTCGATAGTGGTGATGGCTTTTCCTTGATTCATCACTGCGAGCGTTAGGCAGGAGCTTACGCGTCGGCCGTCAACCAGAACTGTGCAGACGCCACAAGCGCCCAGCGCACAACCCTTCTTGCTTCCGGTGAGCTGGAGATGATCGCGTAGCGCGTCGAGCAGGGTTGTGTGCACGTCGAGACCGGGCAGGTGATGCTCGCGGCCGTTCACCGCCAGAACAACGTCAAGTTGACCACGTGGCTCCTCATGCGATGGGCGCGTCGCGCCCAGGGCAGGAACTCCCGGGATCTCAACGATCATCGCTGCACCTATCGCGAGCGAGGTCGAGATAACATCGCGACGTGTCCACTCTCGCTCGTCCATACAGTCCTTTCATTGACCGTGCCTGAGCGTGTAGTCGGCCATGATCGACCAATCCTTCTCGCCAAGACCAGAGTCCACTGCCTCTGCCATGCGCTCTCGCACAGCATTGAGCATGGGGAGATGGTGTCCGGCTCCCTTTGCTGCCTCGGTTGCCAGCCTGAGGTCTTTCAGACCAAGCCTTGCCTTGAAGCCAGGCTCATAGGCCTCCCTCGCGATGTTCGCGCTGTAGCTCTCGAAGGCACGGCCGCCGAAAAGCGTGCCCAGAATCAATTCGAAAAAGGCAGTGCGCGGCAGTCCGTTCGCCTCCGTCAGCACGACCGCTTCGGCCATCGATTCGATCGCCATCGTGATCATCATGTTAGCGGCAATCTTCGCGGCGTTCGCACGCGGCGGCTCCTCGCCCATGTCCCAAACTTTCTTGCCGAGCACGTCCAGTAAGGGCCGCACAGTCTCGACTGCCTCTCGCTTGCGGCAGCGAGGATGTTCAGCTCGCCCTTTGCAGCCACATCCGGGCGTCCAAGCACGGGAGCCGACACGTAGCCGATCCCGGCTAGCTCGTGGGCTCTCGCCAGCTCACCGGCGAAGGCGACGGAGATGGTTGAGGTCACGACGTGGACCAAGCCCGGCTTCGCCTTGCCGGTTACACCGGATTCCAGCAGCACCTCGCGGATCGCCGGGTCATCCGAAAGCATGGTAAACACCACTTCGGAGTCAAACGCAGCAGCCGAATCGGGCGCTATTGCCACACCTTCGATCCCCGGATCGCCGGAGCGATTCCATGCGTGGACCTGGTGACCCGCTTTCGCGAGATTGCGCGCCATGGCGCTACCCATGGCACCAAGACCGATAAAACCGACGTGCATCACTCACGCTCCTTGGACTGGCGTTCCGCGCTGCGCTGCAACCAAGCCAGCACCGGTTCTAGTGCCGCGTCGGAGTTCTTCTCGTAGATGAGGCCATGTCCGTTGCCCGTAACGCCGTGGTCCGGCAGATGCAACAGCTCCGCCGCCGCACCGCCCGCCTTCAGCGCGGCGACGATCGGCGGACTCGCGGGAGCGAACGAGGAGGTGTCGCCTGTCACCACCGCGATCGGCAGCCCTGCCAGATTGGGAAGGCGCAACGATGCTGGGTCGGCGTTGCGGACCGCCTCGGGTGTGTCGCGCGGCGGATCAAACTGAAGAGGCGCAGCCGTTAGACCCCAGCGCAAGGGGCCAATGTTGGGAATATCGGCAAAGGGCGGCCCCATTGGCTCGACGCTGACAATGGCCTTCACCAAACCCGGTCGGCGGTCTGCCGCCAGCCAACCGCTTGGGCCGGAAGCCGAGTGCGTGAGCAAGATCGCGGGTCCGATTCGGTCGAGCAACCGCGCGAGCCGGTCCGCGTCCATGTCTTCCGATTGCGCGAGGTCGGCGGGTAAAGGGCCATAGCCCGCAATGAACTGGTCCATGGCGGCGTCATCGTCGGGGGAGAAGGGCCACTGCGTGTGCTTGCCCGATGGGTCGGGCGGAATGTAAATTTGCCGTCCGCCCTCGTAGGAAAGCGGCGGTCCCATCGGCCCAACGATGTCAATATGCAGCGGCGAACGGCCGTGCCCGGGACGATCAACAACCGCGGTGGCATACCCTGCCTCGACCAAGCGCTGCGCCCAGCCGGGACGCCCGTCCGGTGTATCCAGCCATTCGGTGCCTTGGAAACCGCCGCCATGAACCAACACGATCGGGTATGGCCGCCTTACCTGCTCGGGTGCTTCCCACTCAACAAACATGGGCCCGCGCTGAAAGGTCTTGCCTTCGCGCCGCACGCGCTCGCCGGGCACCCAGAAGTGCCCGCGTCGAACTGTGCGTACCGGAGCATCGGCCCAGAACGGCCGCTGCACAGCATTGCCGGTCGCATTTTCATAGCTCATTCGGCGCTCCTGACGGTGTTGCAGTAGGCAGGAACGTTCCAGTAAAACGGCCGGAATTCTACAATGCGTTCGTCACGTACACGCACCACCTGTGTCATGGGGAGATCGAGCATCTCGCCCGACGCACGAGACCGGGTCACAAGTCGACAAGTGACCACAACAGTATCGCCTGTCGTGTGAAAACGAGAGTCCTTAACCTCTAACCGGTCGAAGGCCCGGCTCATCTGTTGTGCCCAATCGTGATAGCCAGCATGACCGCGAAACTCGCCGCCCCAGGGTAGATCGGGTGATTGATGCAGCACCACCTCTGGATCGAGTGTCGCTTGCACGGCATCGAAGCTTGCTTCTCCGCTTTGCGCCGAATGCATATAGTCTCGCTCGGCTTCGTAGAAGCGCTCCAAGACCAGTCGTGGCCTCTCGGTAGAAAGTGGATTCTCCGTTGGCATTGTTCCCTTTCGTCTTGCCACGCTCTGTCGCGCATCACCGTCGGTTGAGATATGTTGTATCTATACCAATCAGTCTATAATGATGACATGGAGCTTATTACGGTTGCCCGAAGCAAGATCACTGGAGCGAGAAAAGCAGAAGCGCGCAAGCGCCCGCGTGGAAGACCTCGTGAGTTTGATCGAGAAGAGGGGCTTCGTCGTGCGATGCGACTCTTCTGGACACATGGCTATGAAGCCACCTCAATGGCGGATTTGCGCACAGATCTAGGCATAACCCAGGCAAGTCTCTATGCCGCATATGGAAACAAAGAGGCACTCTTCCGAGAGGCCGTGGATCTTTACGCGCGTACCGACGGGAATACCACGGTCCGCGCTCTATCCCGTCCGGGTAAAGCCAGGGACGCGATCCACGCCATGCTGCAGGACGCCGTTGATGCTTTTACGGTTCATGATGCTCCCGGAGGTTGTTTTATCGTTCTTGGCGCAATCAACTGTGCTGTTGGCAATGGAGCAGTACAGGAGCACCTAGCCAGTCTGCGGAAAGAGACGATCAAATCGATCACCAATCGTCTTGAGAAGGCTCAACAACTGGGGGAGCTCAGCAAGGACCTGTCCGCCGCAAAGATGGCAGGCTACTTTGCCATGGTGCTTCATGGACTTTCCCTGTCGGCCCGGGACAGGGCCTCGCGCGAAGAACTTACCCAAATCGTGGATCTCGCCATGACCATATGGCCTGAGACACGTGACTGATCATGGGTCTTTGTACTCTCTGAAACCCCGTCGTAACTCATCTCTCTTTCCCGTTTTCTGGAGCAGTTGCCACCGCAGTCCCACGTTTCACGCCGGCTTTACATCATAACGAGGCGAGTCACTCTTAGCCGCACAACGGAGAACGCGTATGTGTTCAGATGCCACAAAGCCAATGGAGCAGAAGTCGAAACCACTTCAATTCGTCCTAGACAAGAATCTTGAGTTGCATATATACAAGGAGCCCTGGAGCGGCATTCTGAAGGCTGCTGGCATCGATACCGAGGTCACGACCGACCTGGTTCACATCGACACTCTGATTAAAGATGACGGACCTGACATCGTTTATGTACCCGGCGCAGACTACTGCAGGTCGGTTCTACACGGAAACTGCCACTATCAGGGGTTGGTAATTGCGACCTCAAAATTCACGTGCGAGCCGAACCAGCGCACCCTCCTCGTCGTTCGAAAAGATGACCCCGCTACGAACATCAACGACTTGCAGGGCTCAGCCTACGGGTACATGAACAAGTCATGCTCGTCGAGCTACTTTCCTCCAGCAATTATTCTGAACAACATGGGGAAAAGATTGAGCGATTTCTTTAGCTTGGTCGAGGTACCCGGCTGGCAGCCTCGAGTCGACGCAGTGGCCGCTAAAAAAATTCGTTCAACCATGATTTTGGAAGACGTATGGAAGATGACTCCGAGCAATGGAGACAATTGTAAGATCATTGGGCAAATGGACGGTTGTCCACCGGCCATTCTTGCAGTGAGCAAAAGTTTAGCGCCTGAGAGGGTGAACAAGGCTCGCGAACACCTACTTACATATTCTCCGTCATGGGAGACGATCTATGGGGCTTTCCGGCCCTTCTACTACGCTGACATCCAGACCTTCATTCACCACCTTAGTGAACTGCCGTCCGATATTTAGTCGCTTTGCACTTTCACAGATGCCGTGTCTGCCAACCAACTGTGCCACGATGCCCGAATGAAATGTGTTTTGTTCTCAGCCGCTCGCCGCATGCTTCTCCTGCTTGTGTGTAGCGCTGTCCCCATCATGGCGCAATGCAACCAGGGTGGCGGCGAAACGGAGCTTAGTGGCCCGGATGCGCCAGAAAGAAGCGCCAGCGAGAGCAGTCATCTTTTCGGTGACTGGAAGGGGGCGCGAGAACGCATGATCGAACGGGGCCTCACACCGGACCTGAAGTACATCTCCGACTCGAGCCAGCAGCTGCCCTTCAGGGTGGCGTAGCACTTCATGCCATCCGACGCCGGGAAGTGATACGAGAAGGGATCGCCGATATTTAGGCCTCGTGCCATATAGCTCTTCAGCTTCAACAGAGACAAAACATCGGAGAGCGGATCTGATCTGGCCAGATTCCGTGAAGCTGCCCTCAAGAAGAAGGAGGAGCAGACTAGCGGTGAAGCGGATCAACAGTCTCATGGGGACGTCCAAGGCTTGCTAAGAGACCTCGGCTTTGCTCTTGGCTTTGAAGTCTGGATCGCAAGCAACGACCAGTCTCGCCCCTACCGAGACGGCAGTCTTGGTAAGGGGTGTTTGTCACAGCTTCCTACGCCCGTTCAGGAGATCGCCGGTGGCGAAGCCGTACGGCTTATTGATGTCCTCTGGCTGGAGCGCGAAACGGATTTACCTGCGGCCGCCTTCGAGGTGGAGCACTCAACATCCATCTACGCAGGTATTGTACGAATGCTCGATCTGGCGATGGGCTTTAAGGAAGCGGGCGACAGATCGGTTTGTTTCTCGTTGCTCCGGACAAACGCGCCGAGGAAGTGCGAGCACAGCTGCGTCAGCCAGCATTCAGCCAAGTACAGAATTCGCCTTTTTCTACGTTCCTTACGGTGAGTTGTTGAAGCATAGCGAAGCTATGGGCAAATTCGGCCAAGGCCTCAAAGCAGTCGAAGCGATCGCCCAGCGCCTCAATGCGTAGCCTCGGCCCGCGAAGCTCTCTCAGAGAGACTTCACGAGGAGACGACTCCACGTCAGTATTCCTTCCCCTCCCACAAACGATCAATTTCGTTCCAGCGGCGGAGAAGGGTTCGCTCGCGCGAGAAAGCACCCGCAGAATCGAACAGAATTAATAACATAATCTACGGAACGCAACTGAACCCTTTTGTTCTATAGGTTCGCCCCAGATGGTCATCGGATATGCTAAGGTCTCGACGCACGAGCAGAATCTCGGTCTGCAGCTCGACGCTTTCAAGAAAGCTCAGTGCCAGCGCGTCTTCCAGGAACACATCAGCAGCGGATCGAGCAAGCGTCCTCAGCTCGCGGCCGCGCTTGATGTCCTCCGGGAGGGCGACACGTTCGTGGTGTGGCGGCTGGACCGGCTCGGCCGCAAAATGCGAGAGCTGGACGATCTGATTGCTTTGTTCAAGAAGCGCGGTGTTCGGTTCTCCTCCTTAACGGAGGCAATCGACACGACTACGGCGTCCGGCAAGCTGTACTTCCACATCATTGCCGCATTCGCTGAGTACGAGCGCGAAGGTATCCGGGAGCGTACCAACGCCGGTGTTGCAGCCGCTCGCGCCCGTGGTCGGAAGGGTGGTCGCAAACACAAGCTCTCTCCCGCGCAGCGGTCCATGGTGATTACCGCCTACAACGCACAGACACCGATCCGGGACATCTGTCATCAGTTTCGGATCAGCCACACCACGATTCACCGTATCCTCCGTGCTGAGCCAGCCAGCCAGGTAGTCGTGCCTTCAGTGCACCAGGGCAGACCCAAACGGAGCCGAGATAGCCTTGCAAGCAAAGCCTAATCGTCGGCGCATCAGCGCACCACTCTACCTCTTGCCCATTGCGTTCATCAGCCTCGTGCTGTGCTTCGAGGTGGTCACTGTGATTCATGCGAGCTGGCATGAAGACTTCCAGGCGAGGCTGATTCCCTCCCCCGAGTGGAAGCCCAACCGCCTCTACTCGGCGGAGATTGAGGCTGCGCTAACCGCGCTGACCCGCACAGATCCGGCCAAGGTTGAGTACCTTCGGGAACGTGGGATTCCCATCCACGTCCTGACGCGCACGCAGATGGCCCGCACTGGCTGCCCCAAGTCCTCTCTCGGCTGCACCCGAAGCGCCAACGCCAGCATCAACGTCCTCGACCGCGCTGCTGACACTCCAGAGGATCTCGCGGTAGTCCTAGCTCATGAGCTGACTCATTGCCGGGCCCACGACGGCATCAACACGATTCCACCGGCAAGCTGAATCATATTGTCACGACTGCCGCGGCCCTAACGTATGGGCCGCTTGCGACGCTGCCTCGTAGCGCAATAGACTCCATGATCGCCTCCAAGTTCCTTGGTCCAATCCTTGTTGCTCGGCATGGCGCGGCGAGCCTCGATCCTGCCGGTTCCATTCTCTTCTTCTCGGGCCTTGCTGCGTCGAAGCCTGAAACGGGAACGGCTGTCGTGGCAGCCGTGAATGCTGGCCTGGAAGGGTTGGGTCGCGCTCTGGCCGTAGAACTAGCGCCGATCCGTGTAAATGTAATCTCCCCTGGTGTCACGGACACCAATGGGTGGAACTTTATCCCGGAACAAGACCGTGCTTCGACCTTCGCCGGTATCGCCGCTTCTTTACCCGTGAAGCGCGTCGGAAAGCCAGAGGATCTAGCCCAGGCGGCCATCATGCTTCTGCTGAACGGCTTCACGACCGGCACAGTGCATCATGTGGACGGCGGCGGCCGCCTCGCATAGGACGTTACGAACGACAAGCACATCCGAAACATTTGGAAATAGAGGCTCTCATGATCGATGTACATCTCAGTAGTGGAAGCAAGATGCCGTCTCTTGGAATGGGGACCTACCTCCTCAAAGGTGAAGCAGGCGTCGAGGCAACTCATACGGCTTTGAAGGTCGGCTACCGCCATATCGATACCGCCCAGATCTATGGCAATGAGGAGGCTGTCGGAACGGCCATCGCGGAATCGGAGGTGTCTCGACATGACATCTTTCTGACAACCAAAGTCTGGACCGACAAGTTCCGCAAAGGGGACCTTGAGAAATCCGTTGATGAATCACTCGTGAAGCTCCAAACCGACTATGTCGATTGCTCCTCTTGCACTGGCCTAATCCGAAGGTGCCCTTAGCTGAATCGATCGAAGCAATCGATCGGGTCGCAAAGGCAGGTAAAGCAAAGGCGATCGGAGTTAGCAACTTCACGGTCGCACTCATGGAAGAGGCAGCGCGGCTCAGTGAAGCACCCATCGTCACCAATCAGGCGAGTATCACGTTCTGCTCTCGCAGAAAACAGTGCTTGGCTTCGCGGTGCCAAATCACATTGCCATCACCGCGTACAGCCCTCTCGCTCAGGGACGCTTGAAGGAGCAGCCGATTCTTGAAGAGATCGGGGCCAAGTATGAGAAAAGCGCATCCCAAGTTGCGCTCCGGTGGCTTGTGCAGCAGCCAAGTGTCGCTGCAATTCCTAAGGCGTCGAGCGAGAAAAACATCCGGTTGAACTTTGAGATTTTCGACTTCAATCTCACCGATGACGACCTGGCCAAGATCAACACCCTGCAGGGCGACAGACGCTTCAACAGCTTCGACTTCTCGCCCACCTGGGACAAGTAAGCAGTAAGCGCATCATACGGTGGGCAGGGTCAGAGCAAGAATGGAGGAACGTTATGGACGTGAAGGAAATTCTAGGGCTGAGTTCGGACAAGAAGGTCCGGTACGCCATCGTTGGATTAGGGGATATCGCCCAGGAAGCAATGCTGCCAGGCGTGAAACACACCGGCAACTCTGAGCTTGTCGCGTTCGTAACCTCTGACTCAGAGAAGGCCGAGAAGGTCGGAGATCAGTATGAGGTCACCACGTCATACAGCTACGAGCAATTTGGCGATCTGCTGAAATCGGGGACGATCGATGCCATTTACCTCGCCACACCGAATTGGCGGCACGCCGAGTTCGCCATCCCTGCGTTGAAGGCTGGTATCCACGTCCTTGTAGAAAAACCGCTTGAGATCTCAACAGCGAAATGCGAAGAGATTATTGACGCGCAGAAGGCCTCCACGGCGAAGTTGATGGTCGCATACAGGCTTCACTTCGAACCGGCTACTCTCGATATGGTGAAAAAGATCAGCGCTGGCGAACTGGGTGATGTACATCTGTTCGCATCGACATTCTCGCAGCTCATCTCGCCCGACAATCACAGAGCGAAGAATGGGGACTTTGCAGGACCCATTTTCGACATGGGGCCGTACCCTGTCAATGCCGCGCGGTACGTCTTTGGAGCCGAGCCAACCGCTGTCCTCTCGGCTCATGGAACACGGCATCCTGAAGCTGGCCTCGGCGACTTCGACGATACAGTTGCCGTGACTCTGAGCTTTCCCGGAAACCGCTTGGCACAGTTCGTCCTGACCTACTACGGCAGCACGATCGATTCGTACTACGCAGTCGGCACAAAGGGAAACATACTGATGAATCCCGGCTTCATGTATGGCAAGCCGCTTGAGCAGGCTGTGACCATTGGCCAGGACAAGAGCACTGAAAACTTCAAGAACACAGACCACTTCGGTGGGGAGATGAAGTATTTCTCTGACTGTATCCTCAACAACCTAGAGCCGGAGCCGGATGGCGAGGAGGGGTATGCAGACGTTCGCGTCCTCGAAGGCATCTTGGAAGCTCTGAAGACGGGAAAATCGGTTGAACTCAAACCCTTCACTCGCTCAAAACGTATCGATCCTGAGTCGCAAGAGGAGACCCTTTCTGCGAAGAAGTCGCCGGATCTACTCAATACGTCGAACCCTGGCAAAGAAGTGGACAAGGTTCCCAAGAACTAGTTTGGAGGGGGGGAGGGGGGGGGGCGGGGGGGGGGCGACGAAAGC
>CAXTRR010000007.1:27436-74310 GCA_964246795.1 uncultured Terriglobus sp.
CCGCCTTTTGGGCGCCGTGGGCCCCCCCATCTCTCCGTCAGCGGAGAAGTTGTGAAACAACCTAAAATCAACGAACTGGCCCTTCTGAGCGATCAGAATACGTGTGCGCTGCTGGACCAACATGGAACCATTTGTTGGTACTGCCCAGAACGATTCGACAAGAGTGCAGCGATGTCTTCTCTGCTTGACGAACGGAAGGGCGGCTTTTGGTCCGTTGAGGCGGAACAGAAGACATACGCCGGTCGATCCTACGTCGAAGCGAGCAGTGTCCTAGAGACACGTTTCAAAGTGGGGGACGGTTACTTCACGATCACCGACTGGCTTCCGCTCGAGGGTGATCTGAGGGGGTTGTGCCGCCTATTCTCAGTCATCCCAACTGCTTTGATCAACAGGATCAGATTACGAGGCGACTATGGGCAGGAGGACCTTGACCATACTCTCGTGAACCCAACGACAGTCAGCTTCCCTTCTCTCGGACTCTGGCTACGGACGTCTCACGCGATCCAGCAATCGGGAGACACCATCCTCTTTATCGTTCCAGCAGAAGAAAAGGGTTGGGCGGTACTTGCCAATAGCGAAGTGTCCTTTGGCTCTTTCTCAGCCGAAGTTCTCCAGATTTCTTTGGATCAGACGCTGGCAGGATGGCGCTCGTTGATGGGTGAGACCAAATATAGCGGTCCCTATGAAGAGGAGATCCATCGTTCGAAGCGGGCCGTGAAGCAACTCACCTTTGCGCCCACTGGCGTCGTCTTAGCTGCGGCTTCGACTTCCCTGCCGGAAGTGATCGGCGGGAAACGAAATTACGACTATCGGTACGTCTGGACCCGAGATGTGAGCCTCATCGTAAGCGCGTTCGTTCAGCTCGATATCGACCACAAGGGTGCGAGGCGGGTACTGACCTTCTTCGCCGAAGCATTGGCCGAGAGTGGGAAAGGGCAGCTAGCACCTTTCTATGCTGTGGACAAGCAGATCGTGAGTGACATGCGCAAGCTCAAGCTGGATGGCTACAGGTACAGCGCACCGGTCCAGGTCGGGAACACTGCCAGCGACCAGTTGCAACTGGATGCGGACGGGCATGTGCTCCTGGCAGCAAAGCTGGTGTATCAGCAGTCCGGAGAGAGAGTGGAATGGGACACGATTTGCAAGGTGGCTGACTTTCTCGTCGCCAACTGGGATAAAGACGATAACGGCATCTGGGAAGAAAAAGCCAAGAAGGCCTACACGTCCTCCAAGGTATTTGTTGCAAGAGGTCTGGAGTTCATGGCTGAGTACAGCAAAGAGCCGCACCAGGCCGAGCGTTGGGCCGCTGCGGCAGCCAATATCCGAGCGTTCATTCGGGACAAGTGTATGACGAAGACCGGAGCTTTTGCCGTGTATGCGGGTTCACAGGAAGTTGATGTCACGTCGGCGATGTTTCCGCTTTGGACCTACTGTGATCCGGACAGCCCCGAGATGTTGGCCACGGTAAGAGAGATTGAAAGCAAGTGGTCAAAGAACGATCTGTACTGGAGGCGGCTCGAAGAGTTCGATTCCACAAAGGAGGGCGCGTTCCTCGCCGGTTCGTGTTGGATGGCTCACTACTACGCCGTCGCGGGCGATCTCGCACGTTCAAGCCGTATCCTGGACGCAGTCTGCCAATTCCAGAATGACCTAGGCTTCTTTTCAGAGGAAGCCGGCTTGGACCCTGAACAGCCGCTGCTCGGCAACTTCCCGCAGTCCTTTGTTCATTCCTCATTTGTCTGTGCCGCGAATGGCTACAAGCAGGAGCGGGAGGGGAAGGACAGCCGCGTAAGCTGATTGACGGCTCGATCTCGCGTTACGCTCTAGGCGATTACGCCGAACAGCGCTGAACCTTGCAGCTCTCTGAGTGGGTATAACAAGCGACCAGCCATTGCAAAGTCTATAAGCTCGCAACGACTTGTCTGGACTAGGCGTGCGATCTCACTAGCCGCTGCAGCCATTCCACAAGGAGCAGTCTTTCTGCGTGAGAGAGGAATATCCCTTTTTCGCTATCGCCAGCCAGCAGAGCACACATCTGGTTTGCTAGAACTGAGACTGTGGAGTCCGAGGCAGACGGGGTGCCTGTTGTGATCTCGGATAACGTCAGTTCGCGCGCGACAGTAGATACTTCAAGGTCGCGCTGCTCGGGCACCGTCGAGAGCAGAAGCATCACGATCCCGACCGCCGCCGCATGATAGAGGGCAGAGGCCCTTGCCACACTCACTCGGAGCTGCCCGGAGGCTGCTATGCGCTGCATCTGTCGGTCGAGCATGCTGAGGGCCTCTTCCACTGCCGGCTTCTCGCTTCCAGGCCGTGGATCGGCGTACATCAACAGATATAGCTCCGGATTGGCAAGACCGAATTTAACATGAATATCCCAGCCGTCGCGAAGAGCTTCTACGACATCGTCTTTGGAGCCAATAGGCTGTTTCCTGGCGATATAGGCGCTAAAGCCATAGGCTGCAACCGCATCGAGCAACCCGTTCTTGTCACCGAATAACCGGTACAGGACAGGTGGTTGGACCTGGGCGGCTTCGGCAACCTTGCGAGTCGTAACCGCATATCGGCCCTCTTTGGTCAGCAGAGTGAGGGCAACTTTGAGGATTCTGGCCCGGTGTGCCTCGGTGCCCGTAGATTTCGCCATTCAGCAATCATACTGCTTTGTTTTCTCTGAAAACAATATTATGTTATCGTTGGAATCCCTAAGTTGTGGAGGGTTCATGATCGTTATTACAGGAGCAACCGGGCAGTACGGACGCAAGGTCGTTGAAGGATTGAGCAGCAAAATGCCTGCTTCGAATCTTGGAGTCAGCGTGCGGGATCCGGAGAAGGCGGCAGGTTTTGCTGCACAGGGCATTCGTGTCCAAAAAGCCAGCTTCGCTGAACCAGCAACCCTTGCAGCGGCCTTCGATGGTGCAGAGCAGGTATTGCTTGTCTCTGCCAACGTTCTGGGCGAAGAAGCCATTCGGCTGCACGGTAATGCGATCCAGGCCGCAAAGGATGCAGGGGTGAAGCGCATCCTGTACACGAGCCACTAGGCGGCAAATCCTCTGTCCAAGGTAGCCTTCGCGCGTGACCATGCAGAGACGGAACAGATACTGAAAGCTTCCGGTTTGGACTTCGTCTCGCTGCGCAACGGCTTCTACACGGAATCCTCCTTGTACCAGCTTGGCGGCCTACAAGCGACTGGGAAACTAGTTGTTCCCGGAGATGGTCCGGTGTCGTGGACAGCCCGGAACGATCTCGCCGAAGCCGCTGTGGCTGCCTTGACAGACACAAGCCTGCTTCAAGGAATTACTGCCCCGCTCACTGCCTCACGAACCCAAACCTTTGCCGCTATAGCGCAATCAGCCTCCAAGATCCTCGACCGGGAAATCGTCTTTGAAACGATCTCGGCAGAAAGCTACCGTCATGCGGCACTCCAGCGCGGATTTCCGGAGCCTATGGTAGGTATGCTGGTTTCAATGTTCGAAGCTATCGAGGATGGGGAGTTCGACATCGTCGATCCAACACTGGAACGATTGTTGATGCGTGAACCATCAGAGTACGCTGCAGTCTTGACACCATACTTGCATCAAGGCGGGACGCCGCAAGGTCACTGAGTGGTCGAGATCCGGGAGAAGAATGATTTAGCCCTACTAAACGCCGTTCTCGGAATTGAGGCTGTCCCGTCGCCTCGCTTTACCCTACGTACGTTTCATCCCCTGGGTGCCGGGATGGAGATCGTCTCAAGGGATCTGCTTCGTCGTTCTCTCGCTCTGGGTTCAACACGCGCCAAGTCTTCAAACAATGGCACGTTCATAGCTGGCGGGGTTGAGACCACAAAGTTCAAAGCTCCCTGTTCATGCCCGTCTGGGTGCTGTTCCCTCCACAGGACCCTCAGAAACTCCGGCCAATCATCTTGCAGGTGGAAGGTCCGTGTCACCTTCGCATGGCAAGAGAGGCAGAGCGTAAGCATCTTCACTGGGTCACTGTTCCCCGGCTCACGATGGTGAACCGCCACCGATCGCTTACCTCTTTTTAGAGTCGTGCATCCAGGCACGCGACAACGGTAGTCATCCCGCTTCAGCACTTCCTCCCGGTGGTCTCCGTAGTAGGCTTCATCCTGACGCTTGAGCGTGTAGCAGGTCGAGCACAGTCCTTTCGCCAACACCT
Source organism: uncultured Terriglobus sp. (assembly GCA_964246795.1). Lineage (GTDB taxonomy): Bacteria > Acidobacteriota > Terriglobia > Terriglobales > Acidobacteriaceae > Terriglobus. The sequence goes on from CAXTRR010000007.1 coordinate 31,592, forward strand.
TCGCGCGGCCGCATGGACAATGCATCACGGTCTGTTTGGGTTTCATTAACCGGGGGTTCACTTTCCGGGGCGCTTCCCAGGAGTGCGACGAACAACCCCAACGCCCTTAGCTGAATGTTCAGCTTCGGCCTTATCCGCCTTGGTCCTGTAGCGATGCAGCGTCATTCGCGTAATCTTGAACTCCCGCGCCAGTTCCGAGGGCTTCTCCCCAGCCTTAAGTCTCCCCAAAAGCGACGCCAGCACCTCACCTTTCAACATCGCCGGCCTACCTGTATAGACACCGCGAGCCTTCGCAAGGGTTATCCCCTCTCGCTGGCGTTCACGGATTAGCTGCCGCTCAAACTCAGCGATTGCGCCCATCACGCTTAGGAGCAGATTCGCCATCGGCGAATCCTCACCCGTGAAGATCAAACTCTCTTTGGTGAACTCCACCCTTACCCCTCGCTCAGTCAGACTGAAGACGAGTTTCCTAAGATCGTCAAGGTTCCGGCCCAGGCGGTCCATCGAATGGCACACGACGGTGTCTCCCTCGCGAACGAAGGAGACCATTTCTGAAAGTTGCGGCCGCTTGAGGTCCTTGCCGGAGACGTGATCGACAAAGCGCCGATCCAACTCCATTCCCTCCAGCTGCCGGTCCTCCCGCTGGTCGAGCGTGCTCACACGGATGTATCCCACCCGCTGGCCCTTTGACTCTTTCACGATCTTTTTTGTAACAGTAGGCTCTTTCACTCGCGCCATTACGGGTATCATAATTCATCAAATAGGTTTTTGTTACGCACTTTTACTGGGACCTGTGACGTATCTTTTGGGCATACCCCACAGCTACACAGGAGGCTTTAGGTGTCGAGCAGCTTTCGGGAATGCATCTTTGCATCCCTCGTTGGAGTTCTGGCAGTTTACGAGGTGTCTCGAAGCGCGGTTCAGTTGCTGGGATGGCAACTGCCTCATACTAAGCACAGCCGTTTCAGCGACTGAAAAGACGCATTCGCTCGCTGTAGGTTGAAGCGAGACGATCATTTTGGTATGCGAGGGTTTTGGATCGGGTCAATGACGACAACAGAAAGCCTTATCGAACGAGACCTGATCGCGAAGTTGGAAGACCTGAAGTATGTTCACCGGCCTGACATCCGCGACCGCGCTGCTTTGGAGGCGAACTTCCGCGAGAAGTTCGAGGCCCTTAACCGCGTCCACCTGACCGACGCCGAATTCCAGCGTCTTTTAGACGAAATTATTACGCCAGACGTGTTCGTAGCCTCGCGTGTTCTGCGCGAGTACAACGGCTTTGAGCGCGATGATGGCACGCCCTTGAATTACACGCTGGTCAACATCCGGGACTGGTGCAAGAACACCTTCGAGGTGGTCAGCCAGCTTCGCATGAACACCGACAACAGCCATCATCGCTACGACGTGCTTTTGTTGATCAACGGTGTGCCCTCAGTGCAGGTCGAGCTAAAGGCTCTGGCGGTCAGCCCGCGCCGGGCCATGCAACAGATTGTCGATTACAAGAACGACCCCGGCAATGGCTACGGCAAGACCCTGCTCTGTTTCATTCAGCTCTTTGTCGTCAGCAATCGCAGCGACACCTGGTACTTCGCAAACAACAACGCCCGCCACTTCAGCTTTAATTCCGAAGAGCGCTTTCTGCCTGTCTACCAATTCGCCACCGGCGACAACGTCAAGGTCACCCACCTGGACAGCTTTGCCGATAAGTTCTTCGCCAAGTGCGTTCTCGGTGAAATGGTCAACCGCTACATGGTGCGCGTAGCCAGCGAGCAGAAGCTGCTCGTGATGCGGCCCTACCAGATATATGCCGTCAAAGCTATTGTCGACTGCATCGATCAGAACAACGGCAATGGATATGTCTGGCACACGACGGGGAGCGGCAAGACCCTAACATCCTTCAAGGCATCTACCCTCCTCAAGGATAAGCCAGCGATTGAGAAGTGCCTCTTCGTGGTTGATCGCAAAGATCTCGACCGCCAGAACGCGGGAAGAGTTCAACCGCTTTCAGGAAGGCTGCGTCGAGGAAAACACCAACACGGAGACGTTGGTGCGCCGGCTGCTTTCCGACGACTATGCAGATAAAGTGATCGTCACCACCATTCAGAAGCTTGGGCTTGCGCTCGACGGCACCAATCGCCGCAACTATAAGGAGCGTCTGGAGCCGCTACGCAATGAGCGAATGGTGTTCATCTTCGACGAATGCCACCGTTCCCAGTTCGGCGATAACCACAACGCTATCCGGGAGTTCTTCCCCAAAGCCCAGCTCTTCGGGTTTACCGGTACGCCGATCTTCCAGCAGAACGCCAGCTACCAGCAGATCGAGGGTCAGCAGGCAAGCCATCGGACCACCGATGACCTCTTCCAGCGTTCCTTACACAAGTACACCATCACCCATGCCATTGAAGACCGCAACGTCCTCCGCTTCCACATCGACTACTACAAGCCCGAGGGGGACCTGAGGCCAAAGCCGGGAGAGGCCATCGCCAATCAGAAGGTGATCGAAACCATCCTCGCCAAACACGAGGCCGCCACCGCCGGACGCAAGTTCAATGGCCTCCTCGCGACCAGCTCCATCAACGACGCCATCGAGTACTTTCAGCAGTTCAAAGCAACCCAGGAGCGGGAGCAGGCCGAAGACCCTGAGTTCCGCCCTCTAAACATCGCTTGCGTCTTCTCGCCTCCCGCCGAAGGTGATAAGGACGTTCAGCAGATTCAGGAAGACCTGCCCCAGGAGAAAGCCGACAACCAGCAGGACCCCGAGGGGAAAAAGGCGGCGCTCAAAGGGATCATCGACGATTACAACACTCGCTATGGCACCAACCATCGCATCGGCGAGTTCGACCTCTACTACCAGGACGTGCAGAAGCGCATCAAGGACCAGCAGTTCCCCAACGCCGACCTACCCCACGCCCAGAAGATCGACATCGTCATAGTGGTCGATATGCTGCTCACCGGCTTCGACTCCAAATACTTAAATACCCTCTATGTAGACAAAAGGCTGAAGCACCATGGGCTGATCCAGGCGTTCTCCCGCACGAATCGCGTGCTCAACGACTCGAAGCCCTACGGCAACATCCTGGACTTCCGGCAGCAGGAGGAGGCGGTTGACGCCGCTATCGCGCTCTTTTCAGGGGAGAAGATCGACCAAGCCCGCGAGGTTTGGCTTGTCGACCCAGCTCCCAAGGTCATCGACCGCCTCCAGACCGCGATGCAGACACTTGGCGACTTCATGCAGTCACAGGGCCTCTCAAACGCGCCCGAAGACGTATCCAACCTGAAGGGTGACACCGCGCGCGGCCAGTTCGTCACGCTCTTCAAAGAGGTGCAACGACTGAAGACGCAGCTTGACCAGTACACCGACCTGCACCAAGGGCAAAAGGCCCAGATCGCGGAGATCGTCCCGCCGGACACGCTGCAGGGTTTCCGGGGCATGTACATCGAGACCGCACAACGCCTGAAAGAGAAGCAGGACCGGCAGGGCGATCCGTCCACTCCGGACGATCCAGAGGTCCAGCAGCTCGACTTCGAATTTGTGCTTTTCGCCTCCGCCATCGTCGACTACGACTACATCATGGCGCTGATTGCCCGCTCCACCCAGCAACCGCCGGGCAAGCTCACACTAAGTCGCGAGCAGTTGATCGGCCTCATTCAGTCCGACAGCAAGTTCCTCGATGAGCGCGAGGACATCGCCGAGTACATCCGGGGCTTGCCGGTCGACCAGGCGCTCGATGAGGGGGCGATCCGCTCTGGCTATGAACGCTTCAAGGCCGAAAAGAAGACGCGCGAAGCTGCCGCTATCGCCGGTAAACACGGATTGGATGCAGTCGCGCTCCAGGCCTTTATTGATCAAGTGGTCCAACGTCGCATCTTCGACGGCGAACGCCTGAGCGACCTGATGGCTCCCCTAGGTTTGGGATGGAAGGCCCGCACTCACAAAGAGCACGCGCTTATGGAAGATCTGGCTCCGCTGCTGCGCGAGCTCGGCGCGGGGCGGGAGATTGCGGGGTTAAGTGCGTATGAGGAGTAACCGAGCGGACGTTCGGGGCGGTGAGCAGGACCAGAAAACCGGGATTGAGCCTGCGCTACGATTTCCGGAGTTTACTGGCTCATGGCGCGTCCAATCCTTGGCACCGTTCTTAGAGGAGCATAGCGAAAGAGTGCCTTCTGCGACCTCGCTGCCAATCTTCAGTTCGACGAGATCAGGGCTGAAGCTGCAAAGTGATTACTACAACGGTAACGAACTAGCGAACAGCGGCGAGTACAGGGCGGTGCCTGAGGGCTTTTTTGTCTACCGCCACATGAGCGATGATGGAACGTTTAAGTTCAACATCAACAGAACAGGGCAAAAAATAGCCGTTAGTAAAGAGTATCCCGTTTTTACGACGAGGGCCCTCGATCCTGAGTTTCTCCTACATAAGCTTAACGATACCCGGGATGCTGAATCCTTAGCTCAACAGCATAAGAAGGGAGGAACAAGAACCAGGTTATATCTAAGTGCGCTTGGTTCTTGGAAGTCGAGTTTTCCTTCTCGGCTGGAACAGCAAAAGATTGGTAGTTGCCTCGCTTCCATTGACGAGCTGATCGCTGTTGAGGGCCAAAAGCTGAGAAATCTCAAGGCCCTCAAAAAGGGCCTGCTGCTACAGCTCTTCCCCGCCGAAGGCAAAACCATCCCCCGCCTCCGCTTTACTGAGTTCACAGGACGGTCAGAGTGGAGTATCAAACCTCTAGGCGAACTTGGCAAAAATCTAGACTACCGTAGGATTCCCATTACGGCGAGCGAGAGAGTCAGCGGCCAGGTCCCTTACTATGGGGCGTCTGGGATCATTGGCTTTGTCGAAGGTTTTCTTTTCGATGAGGACCTGCTCTGCATCTCCGAAGACGGAGCTAATCTGGTGGCAAGAACGTCGCCCATTGCCTTTACTATCCGGGGAAAGAGCTGGGTCAATAATCATGCCCATGTTCTCAAGTTTGAGAGCCGAGGTGTGCAGCAGCTCGTTCAGGATTATCTGAACTCGATAACCCTCAAAGACTTTCTTACTGGGATGGCGCAGCCGAAGCTAAACAGAGCCATGCTCGATACCATTCCTATTCCCTACCCAGAAGACAAGGACGAGAGAGAAGAGCTTGCGGGGTGTCTCTCCTCGGCAGACGAGTTGATCTCCGGGCAAAGCCATAAAGTTCACGCTCTCAAAACGCATAAGAAGGGATTGATCCAACAACTCTTCCCCGTGCTTGATGAGGCGCAGGCATGAAAGCAGGCCATACCTTCCCCGGCCTACCTGAGCTGGCCGCCCATTTGCGGCAAGACCTGAGAGAGAAGAAGTACGTCCTGCTCTACGCCTACAACGGCACGGGCAAGACACGGCTGTCGATGGCCTTCAAAGACGTTGGCAAGCAAGGCGACGCGCGGGACACGCTCTACTTCAACGCCTTTACCGAAGACTTGTTCACCTGGGACAACGACCTCGACACCGACACGGACCGGAAGCTGAAGATCAATGATCGTTCCCGTTTCTTTGCTGGCCTCCAAGACTTGGAGATGGACAACCGCATCCGCCCGCTGCTACAGCGATACGCCGACTTCGACTTTCGCATCGACACGGAAGAGTGGGCGGTCCACTTCTCGCCCAAAGACAGACCCGATGAGATCATCAAGGTCTCCCGTGGCGAGGAGAACATCTTCATCTGGTGCTTCTTTCTCGCTGTCGTCGAGCTGGCCATGGATGGAGCAGAGGCCTATACCTGGGTCAGGTACGTGTACGTCGACGACCCTGTGTCCTCTCTAGATGAACAGAATGCGGTCATGGTGGCTAATCATCTGGCCAACCTCCTTAAGCGGTCTGATCATTCCATCAAGTCCGTTATATCGACCCATCACACCTTGTTCTTCAACGTGCTCTGGAATGAGCTCAGAGACAAGAAGAAGTTTAGCCCCTACCTGCTCTCGCGGCATAAAAAGACTGGCGACTTTTCTCTCCATGGAACAGGAGACACTCCGTTCTTCCATCATCTCGTTTTGCTGCAAGAGCTCCATAGAGCCAAGGAGTCCGGTGAGGTCTACACCCATCACTTCAACGCCTTGCGGAGCTTGCTAGAAAAAGCCTCGATCTTCCATGGCTACGAGAAGTTTTCGGCCTGCATTAAGAAAGACGAAGGTGATCCCGGAGAAACGTATTATGCACGGCTTATCAACATCCTGAGCCACGGAAACTACTCATTTCACGATCCTTTACAGATGCTGCCCGACACCAAGGATCAGTTCGATAAGGTCTTGGCTGACTTCCTGGAGTTTTACCCGTTCAATTCTCAATTGTTCCCGCAAGAACCCGAACAGGACCCAGCCACATGACAGCATACGAACGGCAACAACTCGGCAAGACCCTCTGGGGAATCGCGGACCAGCTACGCGGGTCCATGAGCGCGGACGACTTCCGCGACTACATGCTCGCGCTTCTGTTTCTTCGTTATCTATCGGACAATTACGAAGCGGCCGCGCAAAAAGAGTTGGGACCGGAGTACCCCGCACTAGGGACGGACGACCGCCGGGCGCCGCTTGCTGTCTGGTACGCCAAGAACCCAGGAGACACGGACGAGTTCGAAAAGCAGATGCGCCGCAAGGTGCGTTACGTGATTCGGCCGGAGTTTTTCTGGACCAGCATCGCGGAACAGGCTCGCATCCAGGACCCCGGGCTGCTCAACACGCTGCAGGAGGGCTTCAAATACATTGAGAACGAGTCATTCAACAGTGTTTTTCGCGGACTCTTTTCGGAGATCAACCTCCAATCCGACAAGCTGGGAAAGACGCTCAAGGAACGCAACGATCTGTTATGCAAGATCATCGGGGAAATCGCCAAGGGACTGGCGAAGTTCTCCACCGACAATGACACCTTGGGCGATGCCTATGAGTACCTGATCGGCCAGTTTGCGGCAGGGTCGGGGAAGAAGGCGGGAGAGTTCTACACGCCGCAAGCGATTTCGAGCATCCTCTCGGCGATTGTGACGCTGGACGGGCAGGAACCGTCCACAGGACAGCGCTCGCGTCTGGATAGCGTGATGGACTTCGCCTGCGGCTCGGGGTCGCTGCTGCTGAACGTCCGTCACCGCATGGGACCGCACGGGATCGGCAAGATTTACGGGCAGGAAAGAACATCACTACCTACAATCTTGCGCGGATGAACATGCTGCTGCATGGCGTGAAGGATTCGGAGTTTGAGATCTTTCACGGCGACACGCTCACGAACGATTGGGAGATGCTGCGCGAGACGAACCCCGCCAAGATACCCCGGTTTGACGCAATAGTGGCGAATCCTCCGTTCAGCTACCGCTGGGAACCGGCCGAGGCGACCGGCGAGGATGTGCGCTTCAAGAACCATGGCATGGCACCGAAGTCAGCCGCCGACTTCGCCTTTCTGCTACATGGCTTTCACTTCCTGAAGCAAGACGGCGTGATGGCGATCATCCTGCCGCATGGCGTCCTCTTTCGCGGTGGGGCGGAGGGGCGCATACGCCGGAAACTGCTGGAAGACGGGCACATCGATACAGTAATTGGGCTGCCGCCCAATCTCTTCTATTCTACCGGCATTCCGGTCTGCATTCTGGTCCTGAAGAGGTGCAAGAAGCCGGATGATGTGCTGTTCATCAACGCGGCAGCACACTTTGAAAAGGGCAAGCGACAGAACCGGCTGCTGGACGAGCATATCGAGGAGATCGTCTCCACCTATCGATCACGCAGCGAGAAGCCGCATTACTCCCGACGCGTTCCAAATGACGTTATTGTGGGACACGACTTCAATCTGAATATCTCCCGCTACATCGGCACGTCCGCCGCAGAAGAGGAGATCGACCTTGCAGCGGTAAACGCCGAGCTGGTTTCCTTGAACCAGACCATCAAGGCGGCAACCGAGAAACACAATGCCTTCCTCAAGGAGCTGGAGTTGCCACCGCTGCCGTAAGGACCACGCAATACAGCTCCGCTTGCCAAAGTTGTGGTGGCCTGGAAGGTTGCACGTCGAGAACAGGTGCTTGCATGTCACACAGCTTTACATCATCGCCAGAGATGGCGATGATTACGTATGCGCTATCCGGGCGGCAAAGGTAAGTCTTATCCTCAACTGATAAACCTAATGCCGCCCCACCAAACCTACATTGAGACACATCTGGGGGGTGGGGCCGTCATGAGGCACAAGCGGCCCGCACCTGTGCAAGTGGGAGTAGATATTGATCCCTCTTTGATTGCCACATGGAACAAGTTGCCGATCTTGCCCTGCGAACTCGTCTGCGCTGACGCAGTCGATTACCTCGCCACGCGGAATCTTGATCAGCAGACACTCATTTACGCAGACCCCCCATACGTCAGCAGCACCCGTAAGCGCTCCCGAATCTACAAACACGAATATTCCGACGAAGACCATACCAGGCTCATCGACTTCCTGACGGCCGCGCCTTGCAAGGTGATGCTCTCTGGATACGAAAGTGACCTTTACAGTAGCCTCCTCGGTGACTGGGAACGTGTGACTTTCCAATCCAAGACCCACACATCCCTGCGCGAAGAATCAGTCTGGATCAACTTCGATCCGGCAGATCGCCTGCATGACATCGAGCTCTTAGGGAGCACGTTCAGAGAGCGTGAAGTGATCAAGAGACGTCGGGCGCGCCTACAAGCACGTATTGAATCTCTTCCAATTATTGAACAGTACGGGATCCTCGATTGGCTTCAGTTGCAACTCGGAGATAGCGCATGAAACGCCTTATCAGTTTGATCGTGGGCGGCTGTCCGATTCAGCGGGAAATGCCGAGTTCAGATTCAGAGCTTCTGCCGGGTGTTTACTGGGGAGATCCCTGGGTTCTCTTTACACCGGCCTATTGGCTTGCCCAGGCATGGATGACGGAGTCGGATCCCTCCAGCGACAACAAGTATCGTGCGAAAGATAGTGTCGTGGATGAATTAGGCTTCTGCATGCTTGGCGGTTTTGGCATAACGGCCGAACTTGCCACGAGCGCTTTCGAGCGGTGTAAAGAGGCGGGCCTTTTCAGTCGATTGGAAACCCGAACCGAAATCTGGACCGAGGCACTAAGCTCTCCACTTAGCGTTGGCGGTAGATTAGTGCGTTATCGCTATCCAAACCAAAAGGCCCGGTTTTTGTCGGCGGCTATGTCCTACGTCGAGCGCAATCCAATGCAACTTAATTCGGGGAAGTCGTTGCGCGATCAGCTCCTCGTCATTCCCGGTGTCGGTTACAAAACCGCAAGTTGGGTCGCTAGAAACGTTCTCGACAGTGACGACGTTGCGATTCTCGATATACATCTGATCCGCGCAGGACGCCTGTGTGGTCTCTTCTCTGCGGAGGATGATGTCCAACGGCAGTATTTGCCTATGGAGGAGCGTTTTCTCTCGTTTGCACGGGCGCTCCAATTGCGTCCAGCTAAGCTGGACTGCTTGATCTGGGATGAAATGCGCGCCGCCGGTCCACTGCCCATCGATATGCTAGCGGAAGCGGGTGAAAGCCTCAGCGGAAAGCACTCCTGCACGCGCCATGCCAAAAGAACGCAATTGAGTCTGGCACTCTGATCACCTCACCGGTCCCAGCCCATGGTACGCAGAGTTTCGGAATGCTTTGCACAACCGGGGCAGATCCCACAGGCTAAGTTCTCGGAATGGCAGGAGTGCGCCCAACCAAGGACTGAAGACTCAATTCTAGACTCGGCTAATAGAGCTTGAGGAGTGAGATGTAGCGCCGGCGCAAGGACGTTGACATGCCCCTCTTGCATAGAAGTGAGTGCCGCAATCTGCTTCACGAAATTCTCGCTTCCGTCAGCATGTCGACAATCGGTGGAGACCGTTCCTATCAGTACCGTACGTATTGAGGAACGCAGCGCATACATCGCCCCTATCGTTAGCAGAAATTGATTTCTGAACGGCCAGAACTCTGCGTGTTTCGAAAACGCCGATGCTTCTCGGCCAGCAAGGACGCCGCTTCCTAAATCTCCTATCGGTATGCGGATCACTTCGTGAAGCAAACCAAGTTGCCGACACACCTCGGTGGCAGCACGAATCTCAGCTATCGCAGGTCTTTGACCATAGTCAACGGTCAAGCAGAGCTCTGGCCGTCTCCACGCCGCGATTGCGATGGAGTCGATTCCGCCAGAGAGCAAATGGAGCTCAGACATTGCCCATCATCTGCCAACACGCCGAGTAGATGCCGGACGCGAAGTCATCAACCACGGTGCATCCAGAACCTATGAGCATTGTCAACGGCCTCTCTTCAGTTGCCTCCGCAACTCCGACCACCGGAATTCCCCGCGCACGCGCGTAGCCCACCTCAAAAAGCGTTCCAGAATCGAACCCATTCAACATAGCCAAAACTAATTTGCTGTTCTCTAGGGCGAAGAGATCAGCCGGAGCGACGGTGTTTGGTGGTCCCACTCCGATGTCGTGAATAGGGGAGAAGACATTGAAACCCATATCAAGTAGGGCTCCGCGAGCTTCATCTATAAGCCACTGTTCAGCGGTATTGAAGAATGGACCGGCAAGGTAGATCGTGCCCTCTGGAATATCCATGGGAGTATCCCGAGCATTGGACACAGACGCAAACGCCTCTTGTCGTATGGTTGCTATCCGCTCGACTGAGTAGGTTTCTGAGCGGGTCTCTACGTACTCTGCCACGACTCGCGAAGCCAAGCAGGCCGCATCGAGTATTGGTAGCCCGTCATGCATCCACGCATGAGTAAATACGGCGGAAAAGACATCTCCTGAACCAATCTTCCAGACCCGCTGACTTGGGAAGGCGGGAATCCATTTCTTCAAGGAAGGAGTTACGACCAGAGCGCCTTGCGGACCGCATTTAATCACCACTCCGACACAGCCGCCCTCCATCAGGAGCTTCGCTGCAATAGCCTCAGCTCGATTTCGCCAGTGAGCGCGCGCCCCTCTGAAGCTGAAGCGACGATCACGAGCTCTTCGCAGGTAGACCCATTCGCGGAAAACTGGGTAGCGCGAAAACCGTCTTGAGGGTCGTAGACAGCGCGTGAGCAATGGACCTGTGGGCGACCTTCAATCATCCCGAAAACGAGCGCTTGCTGAACTTTCACGTCGTCGCGCTTTATGTCATAAGTGTAGCTGGCCGGGTAGATATCCGGCTTGGAAAGGGGGTGTCGATACCTAAACCAGATGTCTTCGGCGCCCGTGGTAGGGATGAGCTTGATCGCCTTACGCTTAGCAATCTCCGCAAAGTCGTTCGTAAGATCGGGACCGGTCACCGTGAAAAGGCTGATCGTATTCCCCAGCCCAGCCAAAACGCAGGCCGCGCATTCCACTCCCTCTGTAGAGAATCGAACGCGGAAAAGAACATTCTTCCGCGTAAGAGCCGCCGACCACAGCGATCTCGGTGCTCATTTTGCTTCGATCCGCACCACGCATTGACCGCCATTGATCTGAACGACGACGGCACGATAGTCGAAGCCAGAATTGATGCAGTTGATGAGTTGTGCTACCTGGGTCGCGGTGATCGCACCGGCGTCCTCGCCGTTGAACTCCACAACGACACCCAGCCCCTGCGAATTCACTAAGATGTCTAGGTTGTTTCCCACGGACAGTTGGCTGATCACCGCAGGATTGGGGGAATTTACAGTTGCTTGAAAAGTAAGGCGAGCGCAAGGGCTACTCGATGGTGGGGTATACCCGCCTGATCCTGATCCACCCATGGTGCTTGGCTTCCCCTTCTTCACGACATCAAAATTCACCAGAAATAGCAGATTTGTTCCACTTCGGCAACAGCCTTTGACGATCAGCCCGCGCGGTTATCCGTGCAGATCTGACCTTCATACCTTCGCAGGCCTGGTACACCCCGTTCAGCACCCACTGCTTGTGCACTTTGACCACAACTTTGTCCACCCCGGCCTGAGCTAAATGAAATAACACCCGTGGGTTGATGTTTTGGGATTTTTCCACCTTTTGCATCGGCAAGTGAGGAATCTGCGATCCTTCTGCTGGACACGGCTTCCGGGGGATGGGACTCTTTCACATTGCCGGGTTGGTCGCTGGGTGGAGAGCTGCTTAGATTTCCAGGGCAGTCGGATCGAAATCGGGCAGGGTCGCCGGCCGGCGGTACGGCTGCCTGTTGCCGGTCAGGTGGCGCAGCACTGCCAGCAGCACAATCACGGCTTCCAGCACACTGGTACCGCTGGCGCCAAAGTGCTGCCAGGCCACGGTGGAGAGTGCCGATGATATGGCCGCCCCCGCAAAATAGCTCACCATGTATATTGTGTTGATGCGCGAGCGTGCGTCCGGGCGCAGGGCAAAGATGCGGGTCTGGTTGGCGATCTGCGCGGATTGCATGCCCATGTCCATCAGCACCACACCCAACACCAGGCCGGCCAGGTAGCCCAGCATGGGGAAGTGGCCGGTGTGAACTTCCACGCGCCGTGACACGCTCTCTGACAAATAGATGAGCGCATAAGAGGCGGCCAGCACGCCAAGGGCAAGCGTCATGATGTAGCGCGGGCCACGGCGATCGCTGAGCTTGCCGGCGAATCCGGCCACCAGCGCTCCCGCGGCACCCACCAAGCCGAAGCTGCCCGTTACGCCCGCGCCCAGCCCATGCGTGGCCAGCAGGAAAGCGAGTGTATTCCAGAAGACGGAAAACGAGCCAAAGGCGAGTGCACCCATCAACGCGCTTTCACGCAGTAGCGGCTCCTCGCGGAAGACGGTCCAGAGTGAACGCATCGCATCGGCATAGTGCAGGCGCTGCCCTGGCGGCAGAACCGGCATTACCCGTGGGATTGCCAGGGAGAAGACCAGCGAAATCACTCCGGCCACAAGAAAGACCACCCGCCAGCCGGCCATGCGGGTGGTGAGATGGACAGCGGCGTCATTGATCCAACCGGCAAAGGTGCGGGCCAGCAGCACGCCCAGCAGCAGGCCGGTCATCACGATCCCGATTGCCTTGCCGCGCTCTTTGGGCGGGGCCAGATCCGGCGCAATGGGCAGCGCCACGTGCGTAACACAAGCCAAACCACCGGCCAACGCGCTTGCCAGCACCAGGAGCCAGAGCGTGTGTGCCGCGCTGACCAGCAGCAGGGCAACCGCCACGGCTGCATAGAGCCGCGTCATGAGCGAGCGGCGCTCGACGATGTCCCCCAGCGGCACGAAAAACAGCAAGCCAAAGGCATAGCCCACCTGCGTGCCCACAGCCACCCATCCGGCTTTTGACGCAGTCACGCCAAAGCTGGCGGCCATGGCGGGCAGCAGTGGCTGGCAGAGATAGATGGTGGAAACACCAACGCCGCAGCAGACGCCAAGGAAGGGTAACGGCGCGCCACGGCGGGAGAGCTCTGGTGACATCCCCCTAGTTTATCGGGGGATGTTGTCATACGGAGTTTCAGTACGAGACAAGCCCACCCCGGTGGCTATGGAAACTGCCGTGAAGGTGGGCTGAGCCCGCTTCGATCTCCGCGTGAGTCGTACTAGTTTGTCTGGACGCCGTGTTTCTGGGCCAATTGCCTGGCTTTGTCTGTGTGCTTGGTGTCAAGAGCTGCACGTTTCAGGGCAAGCTGCTTGACTGCGGGAATGCCGCTGCCGGTCGCCTCAGCTTTGGTTTTGTTGACCGCCTCTTCGTTTCCTCTGGCAAGCGTTTTGATATAGGACTCGTCAAACGTCTTACCGGAGAGCAACTCGAGCTTGGTGTACTCCGCCCGGTCGCTGATTGACATGTCCCCCGCTGAGACTGGCTCCACACTGGCGGCTTTGTCTGCCAGCGCGACTTGGCGATTCAGTTGCGTGTGATCCCGAATCAGCATTTGCGCGTATAACTTCACATCGGCGCTGGGGCTCTTTTTCAATGCCAGCTGAGCGGTTTTAATTTCGTAGTTCGAGTCCTCTGCCGTGTCCTTCAGAAAATCCTTGTCCTGGCTGGAGGCCTGTGCAGTCTGCGCGTGCGTCATGCCTGTGCTCAGCGCCATTGCCATGGCCAAAGCAGCAAAACCATTCTTCCAATGCGATGTCATTTGTTTCTCTCCATATCAAGTGCGACTTACACACGAGTAAGTGAGCGGTAGGCGGTCCCCCGTTGCTTGCCTGGTGCCGTGCCACTGTGCGCCAGCAGGCTTGCGGCAGGGCACAGGCGAGCCTGCACGGCTAGCCGTAAGAAGCTGCCGCCCTTCTTATGACAGCTGCGGACAGACGAAAGGACCTGCTTTTCCGTGGCCGGAGAGCCAGCCGGAAGGAGCAGATCCTTCGCTTCTTTGTGTTTCACAATGCCGGCCCGAGCTTTGCCGAGCCGCGGCCACGTTTATTGCTGCGCCGTTCCAAACACAACGGGTGAGCTGGCGGAAACGGGGTTGATGGCCACCAGGTTGAGCATGGTGGCACTCACCGGGTAAGCCGCAAAAACAGCAGAGCCGGCATTGTTTGGGAGTGTCAGGCTGATGGTCGTTCGTCCCAGGGGATCGGCCCCGGTGGTGGAACCGCCGGAAAATGGCACAAAGCCGCTGAAGAAAAAGGTGTTGTGGCCGGCATCACCCACATACACAGATGCCTGCCCGCTGGCAGTCTGGCCGCTCAGGGTAAGAGTTCCACTCACGCCCACCGCGTCCGGCACGCCCACTGCCTCAAAGGTTTCGCCGCTCAGGCTCAGGCTGAACTGTCCCTGCGGTGCCGAAGCCATCTTTGGTTGCGGGATCAGCGTTCCGGAGAGTCCCGCGATGCCGTCATCCTCCAGCAATCCCGCTGAGGTTATGGTGCCGTTGTTCACCGCCGCGGCCAGCGAGAAAACCTGGGTAACGCCACCCAATTGGATCGTGAGCGTACCCGTCAGGTCAGGGTTCAGGGTGATCGAACCGCCGGAGATCGGGTAGGCGGCAAGATTGATGATGGTGGAATCGATATCGACTTCGCCGGCGATGATGTTGCCGTTCGTGTCGACCACGATCGTGCCAAGTTCCGCGCCAAGGCGAGAGGCGACCGGACTGGCGATGGCCGGGCCATGCAGGGCAAAGGTGTACTGCTGGTTGGCCGTGAAGGTGGTGCCGCTGGTTCTGAGTGCTGGCCTGGGTGCAACGGCGGTCACTTGCGGGGTGGGCACCGCGGAAAGCCCA
The DNA here is from genome assembly GCA_964246795.1 of uncultured Terriglobus sp. Taxonomy (GTDB): domain Bacteria; phylum Acidobacteriota; class Terriglobia; order Terriglobales; family Acidobacteriaceae; genus Terriglobus. Next base: position 46,685 of record CAXTRR010000007.1, read on the forward strand.
AACGGCAGTGGCTTTTGCGCACAGGCAAGTGCGGGCAGCAGGCTCATTGCGCCTGTGGCAAGAACAAGCGTGTTCATCTGTTTCAGCATAGGAAGGATCCTTGGGGATAGGAGTTCCGCGCGTGGGAGCCTGCTCTCGCAACCGCACTCCGCACGAACGATGCTTCCATTACTAGCGTCCGGACGGCCCGCAAAGCAATGCCACGATTGGGTAAAGACCGAACAAGGCACAGCGGCCGGGAACTTCCATCCAGGTTTTCCCGAAATGGGCTAACTGGCAAAAGGATTTAGGCGGCGCAGAAAAAGTGACTTGACTTTCACATGAGACCTTTTCAGTTCTTCACGCGGAAATCACGCAGCAGCGCCGGGCGTTCCCGCTTCAGCTTGAGCAAAAGCTCTCCGAACAGCCCGTTGGCCCACGCAAACCAGGATCGCGTGTATTTCGCTGCGTCATCCTTCTGGAAAGACTCGTGCATAAAATCCGTGCCCGCAGTGGTGGAGCACAGCGTCTGCAGGCAGGTGCTGATCTCCGCATCGTCGTTGCTGGTGAGCGCCCGCATCAGGATAGACATGGGCCAGATGTAGCCCAGGCCGATGTGCGGTCCGCCGACACCCTCACCCGCCTTGCCCTGAAAGAAGTACGGGTTGTCGTCACTCAGGGAGTAGGCGCGGGTGCGGCGATAGCGCGCCTGGGCGGCGGCACCCTCCGGCACAATGCCCAGGTAAGCCAGGCTCAGCAGGCCCGGCGCGTTCGCATCGTCCATCGCCAGCGTATTGCCGTAGCCGTCCACCTCATAGGCGTAAATCTCCCCATGGGTGGGGTGGGCCAGGATTCCCGCTCGCTGAATGGACTCCTGCACCTCCGCCGCAAATTGTTCGCACTCCTGTGCAAATGCAGCGTCGTGGTGGATCTGCGTCGCCATCTCCGCCAGCCAGCGCAGCGCGGCCACCGCGAAGAGGTTTGCCGGGATGAAAAAGGGATAGACGCACGCATCATCAGAGGGCCGGAAGCCCGAGCAGATCAGGCCGTTGGGCCGCACGGGGTTGCCATAGCCGCCCAGCGGCAGGGAATCCGTTGGGTTCTGCGCGGCTCGCTGAAAGTGGTACGGGCCCAGGTTGTCCTTGCGCTGCTGCTCGCGAAAGGTGCGGACGATGCGCTGTGCTGCGTTCTGCCAGGTCTGATCGAAAGGCGTTATTGAGCCGGTCGTCTTCCAGAAGCCGTGCGCCAGCCTGACTACGTAACAAAGCGAGTCAATCTCCCACTTGCGCTCGGCCACGCCGGGGATGCGGTCCGTGGCGTCCCTGGTCGACCACTCCAGGTCCTTCGCCGCAGGGTCTCGCTTGAAGGCATTTGCGTAGGAGTCCAGAAGTACCAGCCGCGCTTGCCTGCGCACGACACCCTCAATCAGTGTGCCCAGCGCGGCGTCCTCCTTCGCGAAAGGAAGATAGACCCACATCTGCGCGCTGGAATCGCGCAGCCACATCGCGTCAATGTCACCAGTAATGACGAAAGTGTCGGGCTTGCCGGCAGCCGTGCCCGGAAAGACAGTGGTGTCCAGCGTATTGGGAAAACAGTTGGCGAAGATGGCCGCAAGCTCCGGGCTGCCTGTGGCTTTGCGCATTTCCTCAATCGTGCGCTCAACTACCGGAGAGCGGAAGCGGCGGCTGGAAGCTGGCGGCCGGCCGGTGAGGCCGGTGAAAGCGGGCGGGGCAGATTCCCGTGCAGGAGCCTCCCGCATGGTGGCCCCTGCAGCTGGTAAATTCAGCAATCCGCTCGCGGCCGTTAACGCCGCTGCACCCTTTATTGCGTCGCGCCTGTTCATGGCAGATGTCGTCTCCCTGCTCCTGTTTTGTAACAGAAATGGTTCGGCGGTTCAGTGAGGCACCGCATCCTCTCTTGGAAGCCCGGGCCGTTGCTCACAGGCGCGGCGGTACTGGACGCCTTTCGCCAAGTCGCTACGGAATGACGGCGCAATTGCCGCGCATGCATTCGGAACGGGCTCAAGGTGGCGGAATGGGACCGGGGGTTCAATGGGCTGGGGATCTTCCGTCAGGAGCACGCTCCTGACGGAAGATCACTCTCAGAACCCCGGGTCGCTGATCTTCTTTGTCTCCACGGTCGGCGCGTACTTTTTCAGCTGCGATCCAATTTCCGAAGCCTTGCCGACCACCACCATCACCAGGTCCGCGCTGGCTGGGTAGTCTTTCCCGATCACACGTTTTTCATCGGCCACGGTGGTCTTCTGCGTGCGCTCCAGGTCGCGGTTGAAGTCGTCACGTGTTTGGCCATAGAGCTCCAGGCCGGCAATGGTGCTGGCGATCGATTGCGAGCTCTCCAGCTCCGGAGGCAATGTGCCTGCGATGGTGTTCTTGGCCGAGCTTAACTCCGCCTCATCAAATGGATGCGCATGCAGGGTGTCGAGGGTCTGCAGGGTTTTGTCGATGGCGGGAACGGTCGTTGCGTTCTTGGTAAAGGTGCCGATGGTGAACGGGCCCGGCGCCCGCAGCTCAGAAAACGACGAGTTCGCACCGTAGGTATAGCCGGTCTTGATGCGCAGCTCCGTGTTCAACAGTGAGGTGAATCGGCCGCCGTAGAGCTCGTTCACCACGTCCAGCGAACTGCGGTCCGGGTCGGTCGCGTTAATGCCGACATTGCCCACCGCAAAGTAGGTCTGCGTTGCGTCGGGCTTGTCCACCAGCAGGAGCCGGCGGCCTTTCTGCGCGGGTAGCGTGGGCAGCTTGACCGGGGTGGGCGCGGCACCCTGCCAACCACCAAAGCTGGACTGGAGAGCGGATTTCATGGCCGCCGGATCAAAGTCGCCGGAGACCGCCAGGATGGTATTGCCGGGGGTATAGCTTGTCTTGTAAAAGGCGAGAACGTCGTCGCGAGTGATTGTCTTCAGCGACTTCTCATCGCCGCCGGTCGGCCGACCGTAGGGATGCGCACCAAAGAGGAAGCTGCGGTAGTACTGGCCCAGCACGGCCTGCGGATTGTCCTTGCTGGAGCGCACACCGTCCAGCCGCTGCGCCAGCTGCTTGGTGACCTCGTCCGCCGGGAACGACGGGTGCAGCACCACATCCGATAGCAAGGACATGGCCAGCATCTGATCCTTCTTCAGGTAGTCGATGCTGATGCTGGTGGAGTCCAGCGAAACCCCCGACGCGTACAGCATGCCGATGGAGTCCAGGTCCTGCGAAAAGGCCTCGGCGGACCGTGCGGCCGTGCCCTTGCGCAACAACGCGGCGGTCAGGGCGGCGGTGCCCTCCTTGCCGGCCGGATCAGTGACCGACCCGGAACGCAGCAGCAGCGTGGCGCTCACCAGCGGCACCTCATGCTTGGGCAGCAATAATACGGTCAGCCCGTTGGGCAGAATCGTGCGCTCATACACCGGCAGCACATAGGGCTGTGGCGGAGGGGGCACGATCTTGCCGCCCGAACCGCCCTGGGCAACTGCCGTGGCAGGCGCCTGGCCCGCCGCTCCCGAGACCAGCACCGCAAATGCAACCGCGGTCAACGCGAGGGGTCCCTCATATCTCGCCCGAGACACAGGGGCGATGGTCATCCCTTGCCGCCACATCTTCCACATCCTGCTCACTCCTGAAGTGCTGCCCTTCGCCGTCAATCTCATTCCGCGCCCCCCGCGTTATCTGTAGCTGCCGGGCTCTTTGCGGACGCATCCGGCAGCAGCGTCGCAACGGTTCGGTTCGTGGGGACAAGATACTTCACCACCACACGCTGCACATCCGCGGCAGTTACGGCGTTGATCTTCTTCTCTTCTTCATTCACGTGCTGCCAGCCACCATGGAAAAGCTCAGCCTGGCCAATCGCCTGGGCCCGGCCGGCGATCGTCCTTAGCTCGCGGTAGTTGCCGGAGATGATCAGGTTCTTCGCCTTGGTCAGCTCCTTGTCATCCACCGGCGTGCTCTTCAGCTTGTCGAGCTCGGCGTAAATGGCCTGCTCCACCTTTTCAGGAGCGACGCCCGCCCGCGGCTGCTGCTGGATAGTGAACAGGCCGGGATCCGTAAGCTCGTCCTGGTTGGAACCGATGCTGAGCGCAAGCTGCTGGCCGTCCACCAGCGCGCGGTATAGCCGCGAACTCTGGCCAGTGGTCAGCAGCGCATCCACCACCTGCAGCGCGTACTGGTCAGGGTCCTTCGCATCCACGGTGTGAAACGCGATGATCTGCAGGGGCAGTTGCGCAGGCTTGCGCACGGAGACACGGCGCTCGCCTGTCTGCGCCACTTCCTTGGTGCGCACAGGTGGTGGCGGATCATGCGCGGGCACCGGGCCGAAATACTTTTGCGCCAGGGTGAACACTTGGTCGGCCTTTACATTGCCCACCACCACCATGGTCGCGTTTTTAGGGGAGTAGCCCATCGCGTGATAGCTCTTCAGGTCATCAATCGTCCAGCCCTCAATGTCCGACGGCCAGCCGATTACGGGCCAGTGGTACGGCGAGCTTTCATAGGCCGTCGCGCCCAGCGCCTCCTGCAGCGTGCCCGGATTGCTGTTGTCTGTGCGTAGGCGACGCTCACTGTAAACCACCTGCCGTTCGCTCTCCACCACGGCGGGAATGAACTGCAGGTTTTCCATGCGGTCGGATTCAGCGTCCATGACAAGCTCCAGCGCGGAGGCCGGCGTCCAGTCCTGGTACACCGTATCGTCAGTGGTGGTGTAGGCATTGTTGGTGCCGCCGGCATTGTCCAGCGCGGCGTCAAACTCGCCCTTGCCATATTTCTTGGCACCGTTGAACATCATGTGCTCAAAAAAGTGCGACAGTCCCGTGATGCCCTCATGCTCGTTGCGCGAACCCACTTTATAGAAGGTGTATACGGCAATGTTGGGGATCGAGGGATCCTCCTGCACCAGGATCTTCATGCCGTTGTCCAGCGTCTTGCTTTGCACCTGAATTTGCGCGGAGGACGGCGCAACCGCGGTCAGCGCGAGTACGGCCGCGGCAAGGGATGCCGCAACACGACGGACACCGATTGACCTGATGAAGACGGCGGAAGACGGAGGAAGAACTGGTGGGAGAACGGTCCTGCGCGAAGTCATATGGGCTAAATCATACGGCCTGCGCTGCCGCTTCCATCAGGCGAGGTCTGTTTGGAGTCTGTGAGTGTTGACAGGGCGGTCGCGCTACTCTTCTTCTTTGCGTTCCCGCCGCATCTTCGCAATACGATCGGGGCCGGGTTCCGGAATTTTGATGGACGAGGCGGCATTGAGCGCATCCATGTTGACGAAGTATTCGCGCGAGATGCTTGCAGCAGGACCGGCGGCAACGGCTCCTCCGGGCACAGAGGCCATCATGCCCAGTTCGGCGGGAGAGAATGCCTCCGGTGGCACACCGCCGATGGCCGCGTAGCTGGGCTTGTTGCCAAGGACCGCCGCAATCTGGTTCCAGGCGTGCAGCGGCGAAGAGACCGCCAGCAAAACGAAACGCCGTGGCGGTTCTGGCCTGGCGAAGTAATAAAGCCAGATCAGCTCGGCGAAGCATTGACCGATATCGCCGATCAGGCTCGCTCGCGTTGCCATGGTATGGCTGCTGGCAAAGCTCACCTGAAGCAGGTTTGCCAATGAAGTAATTGCGATCCCCGCACTTACGCCGACGATGCGGCTTGCACGAGTGATACCCAGGGGACGTATGGCGAAGATCAGGAACGCAACCAGGCTCAGGTTGAGTAACGAGCTTACCCGGACAAGTTGGCATACCGCGACGACCGTCCCATTGGCCGGGTCAAATCCCGGCGTTGTGACGATGCCGAAGGACGCTATCAGGGCGACGGCCGCGACCCAGCGATACATGATTACGGCCAGGCTCTGAATTCCCTTGAAGGGACTCAGAGCATCACCAAGCAGCTTATAAGTGATAAGAATCGAGGCGACGGCCGCCAGGAAATAGCCGGCATAATAAGCGACCAGAAAAATATGGTGTGACGTGACCTCTGGGAAGTACCGGTATCTGCCGAGCCAGTAAAAAAGCAGGGTAGAAGGGAGACTCCAGCAGCTTAGTGGAAGCAGGGGCCAATACAAGGCGAGGTTTCTTGTCCGAAACATCAGCAGGACCACGCCAACGCCCAGAAGGGCGCCAACTGTGTCCGACCAGAAGACGATGTCGTTGACAGCCACTAGCGGGCAACCTCCATTCAGGAAGCATACCCGTTCATGCCGGCTTTATGGAGCACCGATTCTCGGATGTTCAGGTTACTTTAAGGCGCCGCTGCCGCTCGGGCCGGTCCACTTGCAACCTAAATTTTGGCTTATGCCCGTCGTAGGGCCCGCCGCTACGGATTTCAGCCCGGTGTTGCAGTGAGACTGGAAGCGCGACGGATACAGTAAAGCCCGAAAGGCGGCAGTGAGGACGGTGGCGTGAGAATGGTTTCGTGCTTGGTGGCGGCTCCTGAGGGGGCGGGTCTCCCGGCGGACTTGCTTAAGTCCTGCCCGGCAAGAACCAACTTAGGTGCGCCGACGCAATTTGGTAAAGGCAGAAGCTGACTCGTAAGTCGTGCGCTGCTGAAGTATTACCGTGGTATGCAAATGGATTACCGTCTACTGATAAGTACCCGGAGGGAATTCACCAGGAATTTTCGTGAGATTGCAAACAGGGTCTACCAGGAACCACTCTGCGCAGACATCTGCGATCGAATTCGCGCCGATGTTTATGCTTCAAAATACAGGTACTTCCTCCAGTTCGCGTCCGCGGAGCCAAGCATTCGCATGATATGACGCGATGTATGCAATGAAAATGGCCGGGGCTCGCGCGCCAGTTGCATGTCTGTCAACTCATGCAGTAGCTGGTTCCCCTTGCGCCGATTGCAATCATGGCAACAGGCCACCAAATTCTCCCAGGTGGAAAGGCCACCGCGGGAACGTGGCAGCACATGGTCCAGCGTCATCTCATTGCTATTCAGCACGTCTCCGCAGTACTGGCAAGTGTTGCGGTCGCGCAGCAAAATGTTTTTGCGGGAAAGCGCACGCGTCTGGTGAGGGATCCGCCGGTACTCCAGCAGGCGGATTACCGAAGGCAGCTTCATTTCCAGGCGTGCGGCGTGCAGCGTGGCACCCTGCTCCTCTTCGGTGCGAGCCACGCCTTTCAGCACCAGAACCAGCGCGCGGCGAGCTCCGCAGATGTTGATCGGCTCATAAGAGGCATTCAGCACAAGAACAGGTGTTTGCAGCGGCGTGGCTCCGCGCGCGCGCAAGCCGCCTTCCGCTCCGGTTGCAGGGCTGCCAGGCGCAACCATGGTGTGGCAGCGGACAAGCGATTTCTGTTTGCGGATCTTTGCGGACATCATCTCTCTACGCTCCCCTTATAGACGATTCTGACCCGTCAAGCTCATAACGGCCTGGGCTGGCCGGTGCGGTGAACGGCTCCCATCCCGCGACCATCTCCCGTGTTGCGCGTGCCAGCGTTGCCACGCGCACACTGGCGGCACCGGCCCGCAGCAGAACGCGGGTGCACTCGGCCACGGTCGCCCCTGTTGTGTAGACATCATCCACCAGCAGCAGGTCGAGGCCACGCACGTCACCGGTAACGGCGAAAGCTCCATGGACATTGCTCCGGCGCTGCGCGGGTGTGAGTTGGCTCTGGCTCTCTGTGGACCGCGTTCGCCTGAGCAGATCGTGTCCAATCCGCAGCGGCCAGTGGGGCAACTCACGCCGCAGCCGCTCTACGGCCACGTCCGCCAGCGCCGCGCTCTGGTTGAATGGCCGCCTGCGCCGGAAGAGCGGCACCGCCACAACCGTAAGTCCGGCCGGCGTTTCTGGCGCAAAAGCGGCAAGGATGCCCGCCAGACGTTCCCCCAGCGGGCGCGCAAGAGCGGTCATGTGCTCGAATTTGTGCAGGTGAATGAGCGACCGCAACGCACCGCCATAGTGTCCGAACGACACAGCGCGGCGAAATTGCGGCGCGGCTCCATGGCATCCGTCGCAGCGCAGGTCTTCGTCGCGCGCCAGTCCCCAGCCAGGCTCCATGCCCAGGGCATCGCCACATAAAAAGCAGACCGCGGCAGACGGCTGGCCGGGAATGCCGCTCAGGCAGCCGTCACACACGGGACTTGCCTGCACTCGCGTGAGTGGGAGCGCGCAGATGCGGCACTCGGAAGGCGCCAGCAGAGCCGCCGCCGCATGCAGAGGTGCGAGGGCACGTGGCCGGAGCCGGGCCCACCTTGAGGAGCGCGCGGATGGAAGGGGAGGTGGAACGCAGGAAGGCACAAGGGCGGCAGGCACCCCATTGAAACCGGGATTTCGGTCATACGCCTTTGGGAAGACGCACCTCACTCGCCGTCAGGCCCGGCGCACCGTGCACCTGCTCGTTAGGAGCAGTCTAGCGCGAAGCCACCGATGTGCCAAGAGGTGAAAGGAGCGCTGCCAGGTTACGGATTGCTCCCGATTTCACCGTTGAGCGGGGAGACATGTGGATTGGAAATCGGTCAGGAAGCGCAAAGTGTAGCGTGACAGCCCTGTTCGCAGGCGCTACTCCCATGCAACGGCTGATGTTGCGGCGGTATCTTAATGGAGCTGCACAGAAGAACGTGCAGGGAGGTATTGAGATCCGCATGGCCACTGCCACTGCCACGTCCCCCATCATCCAGAACGCAGCGATCGCGGCCAGTTCCTCCGCTTCCACCATCCAGGCGCATCTGCTTCGACGTTATCAGCAGGTGCGGGCAGAGACGGCTTCCATCTGCGCACCGCTCTCCGCAGAGGACCAGATGGTACAGTCCTGCGCGGAGGCCAGCCCGACCAAGTGGCATCAGGCGCATACCAGCTGGTTTTTTGAAACATTTGTGCTCTCACCGTTTCTTGACGGTTACAGGCCCTTCCATCCCAAGTTTCACTGGCTCTTTAACAGCTATTACAAGTCCCTGGGGGAGGAGATACCGGAGAAGAAGCTGCGTGCCTCGTTTTCGCGACCCTCGCTCCTGGAGATTCTGAGTTATCGCAATCATGTGGACTCCGCCATGGCGCAACTGCTCGGCGGCGCTCCGGTAACGGAAGACACGCTTCGCCGCATCACGCTGGGGCTGCATCACGAGCAACAGCACCTGGAACTGGCGTTGACCGACATCAAGCATGCGTTCTTCACCAATCCTCTGCAGCCTGTTTATCGTGCGGACAGCACTCCGTTCTCGCGCGTCGGCATACCGCAGCAATGGTGTGCTTTGCCGGGCGGCCTGTGCGAGATCGGCTGTGCTCCAGAGACCGCCGATCCGCTCGACTTTGCCTTTGACAATGAAACACCCCGGCACACCGTATACCTGCAGCCGTATCGCCTGGCGAACCGTCCAGTCACGGCGGCGGAGTACCTGCTCTTCATGAATGACAACGGCTACAGCCGGCCCGAGCTCTGGCTCTCTGAAGGTTGGGATGCCGTGGAGCGTGAGGGATGGCAGGCGCCACTCTACTGGCAGCGCTCCCCGGAGGATCCGCATGGCTGGCGCATTTTCACCCTGGGCGGCTGGCGCAATCTGGACGATATGCTGGAAACAGCGGTCTGCCATGTGAGCCTGTTTGAGGCGGACGCCTATGCGCGCTGGCGCGGTTGCCGGTTGCCCACCGAAGCGGAGTGGGAGGTGGCCGCCGCGGCCAGCCCTCTTGAGATCGCGGCTGGAGATCTGCTCGGCACAAGCCATCTGCACCCGGCACCGGCGGCCTCCCGTGAGCTTACGCAGATGTACGGGGGGACCTGGGAGTGGACGGCGTCGCCCTACACCGGCTATCCCGGCTACAAGCCGCTGCCCGGCGCGCTCGGCGAGTACAACGGCAAGTTCATGTCCAGCCAGGTGATCCTGCGCGGCGGCTCTTGCATTACGCCGGCCAGCCACCTGCGCGCGACCTACCGCAACTTCTTCACACCCGGTACGCGCTGGCAATTTTCCGGCATCCGCCTGGCGGAAGCCTCTGTTTAGGTTCATCGACCTGATAGATTTCCTGTGGCAAGGACCTCCGCCGAAACAGGCCAGAGCCGAACCTGCTCCATTTCGTCCTTGCAAACTTCTTGCGACACCGCTAGTTTCGTCACATCCAAAGCTGGCAGGAGAACGCCCCCATGAGCACGCAGCCCGTCTGGACCGGTCGACCCCAACCGTCCACCCTCGACCCGGCTGCGCATAAGCCGCCACAGTCGGCCGCGCGCACCACGCCCGCCACGGTCGATCCGGCGCTGGCCGATGCAGTGCGCACCGGCCTGCTCACCACACCCAAGTGGCTGCCCGCCTGGCTGTTTTACGACGCGGAGGGTTCTCGGCTTTTTGAACGCATTACCCAAGTGCCCGAGTATTACCTGACGCGCACGGAACGCTCCATCTTCACCGGTTATGCGGACGGCATACTGGCTGCCGCCCTGCGGGAGCACTCTCTGGTCGTTCCTGACGGAAGAAGCGAAAGGCCGCTCCAGACAACCGCCCGCGGAACCCTCAGGAATCTTGAACCCGGGGCCGCCGCTGCGAGCAAGACCGGCAGCCTGCTCTCAGCGGCCCTGCGCGCGCAGGGACCTACGGACTACTTGCCGATTGACGTCTCCGCCACGGCCATTGACCAGGCCTGCGAATCCATCGCCCGCACCCTCACCGGCATCCATGTGCATCCACAGATTGCCAATTACGTGACGGACGCACTGCACATTCCGCCGCATGACGGTCCCACGCTGGCGCTGTACATCGGCTCCTCCATCGGCAACTTCGCTCCAGAAGAAGCCACCGCGATTCTTCGCAAGGTTCGCGGGCAGCTGCGGCCGGGCGACTCACTGCTGCTGGGGACCGATCTGGTAAAGGAAGCCACGCTGCTGGAAGCCGCCTACTGCGACAGTGACTCCGTGACGGAGGCCTTCAACCTGAATCTGCTGCGCCGGCTCAACCGCGAGCTTGGCGCAGGCTTTGATCTCTCCACCTTCCGCCATGTGGCCGTTTTCAATGCGAAAGACTCGCGCATTGAAATGCATTTGCGCAGCACCCGGCGTCAAACGGTACGCATTCCGGCGCTCGGCCTGACGGTGTCTTTTGAGGCGGGCGAGTCAATCCACACGGAAAGCAGCTACAAGTTCACCTCGGCAAGCCTGCAACACCTCTTTGAAAGCGCAGGCTTTGCCGTAACCAAAACCTGGAACGACGAGCGCAACTGGTTTGCCGTGACGCTGGCCACGGTTCCGGCATAGAAAAGGTCTGATCGAGTGCCGCTTCGGAGGCGCCTAGCCGGGTGCCCCACTATCGCGACAGCTTTACCGTCGTTCAGGTGGCTTCCGCTCCATTTCAGGTAGAGAAGCTGTGGTCGCCCCGCTCACCACCCCAGAGCCTTTCGGAGTTGCGGCTCCAGGTCGTCCGCCATGTGGTCATGCTGCTCCAGTGTGGGGTGACCGTCGCATGCGTCGCCCGGGTAGTGTGTCGCTGGTGCCCACTGAATGCGCGAGTCATGCATACGGTCGGCGGTCTGCCGGACCATCCGGCGCAGCAGCGGGTCGGTCACGATTGCGCCTTCCGTGATGAGAATGTGGCTTTGTGGATACTCCCGCCGCAGGCGCGTCAGCAGAGCTGCATAGTCCCGCATAAAGCCTGGCTCATTCAGCGGTTTGGTCTTCTGCAGGTTGAAGTCGTTGGTGCCGAGTGAGACCACGATAGCGTCGGGCACCCAGCTTTTCGCAGGCCATGTCTGCCGTTTGGCCGGCTCGTCCGTGGCGATCGCCAGATCCAGAAACTCCGGCGCGTTCAGGACGCCATCGCGGAGGTTGAGTCCACGGTAGTCGCGCTGCAGGCCGCGGCCACCATAGCAAACCAGCTGTGGCTGCGCGTCCAGCCGCCGGGCCAGCACCATGTCAAAGGCGTGGAAGGGGTCCTCACTGGGTCGCGCCGGGTCTTTGCTGCAGCGATTCTCCCGTGAGACATTCGCGCCGCAGGTCACGGAATCGCCGACAAAGAGCAGCTTACGTGCAGGCAAAACGGGAACCGGCAGCAGATCGCTGCCCTCTTGCATAAGGAGCGCCTCTAGATCGATCAGCCCCTGCCACGTCTCGCTCCGCTTATAGATTTCGATCAGGTGATCGCCTGAAAGCCCTGTCTCAGAGTGGCCCGGCAAGAGCGGCACCGTCGCGTCCCCAGCCGTAAGCACGACGGTCCGCGGATCGCCATGATCCAGCACGATCGTGAGTGCGTTGGCCGCAGCCGTGCTGTTCAACCGCATGTCGAGCCGGTCACCCCGGTAGCGGAAAATCACACCTGCGCCGGGAAATCCCAAGCGGAGCGCATCACCGGCACCCTGGCCAAAGCGCCCGACTCTTGCGATGCGCCCATCTGAAAACGGTAGAACCATCTTCCTGGGCGTGCTGGTCCGCACCAGGGCGGAAGGTGCGCTCCCCTGTTGCGCCGGACCAGCAGGACTCACCACACCGCTTAGGAGCCAGAGTGCGACAACGAACTTTCCAGGAAGGACCACGAGGCAATATCTTACAAGCGTTGTCCGACCGTGACCGGCGCTTCAGGTGGGCAGGTCTTCTCCAAGCGCCCGGCGCAGAACGCCACCTGCCTCTTGCAAAGCTCCGTCCGCGGCGGCCCGGTCCAGCCCACGCCGCTGCATCACAATGGCTGCCTTGACTGAACCGCCCTCCCGCAGCAGCTCCGCCGCACGATGGTGAGCCACGCCGGTGACCTGTTGCACGATGCGTTCGGCGCGGTTCACCAGCTTGGCATTGGTCGGCGCTACGTTCGTCATCAAGTTGCCGTACACATGGCCGAGCCGCACCATGAGCCCGGTAGAAAGCATGTTGAGCACCAGCTTGGTGGCGGTGCCGGCCTTCATGCGCGTGGAGCCGGTGATCACCTCTGCTCCCACAGCGGGGGTAATGGCAATCTCGCTCGCGCTGGCCAGGGCGGAACCGGGCACACAGGACAGGCCGATGGTCAGGCAGCCCGCATTGCGCGCATGCTCAATGGCACCCAGCACGTAAGGTGTGCGGCCGCTTGCGGCGATGCCCACCAGCGTGTCCAGGCCTGGCGACTGATTGAAGCCGTTGGCCACCAGGTCAAGCGCACCCTGCTCACGCGAGTCCTCCGCGCCTTCAGCCGAGACGCGCAGCGCAGGGTCGCCGCCGGCAATGATGCCCTGCACCAGATCGCGAGGTACTGAGAAGGTGGGTGGGCACTCCGAAGCATCCAGAACGCCAAGCCGTCCACTGGTGCCGGCGCCCATGTAGTAAAGGCGTCCACCCTGCTGAACGCGGCTGTAAATTGCGTCGATTGCCTCTGCGATGCTGGAGATCTCCTCCGCAACCCGCGCGGCCACGCTGTTGTCTTCGTCGTTGATGACGCGCAGCATTTCTTCCGTGGGCAGGGCATCGATCTTGATGGACCGCGGGTTGCGCGTTTCGGTCAGCAGAGCGGCAAGATCGGATTGGTCGTTCATACGCTCCACAATAAGCGACTCGCCCTGTGCAAGAATCCGGCGGCGTTCAGGAGCGGATCGCCGGTGGGATTGGATTGCGCTCCTGAAACTGGCGCTGGTGCCAGTAGGGGTAGGCGGGCGGCAATTCGCTGGCGGCGTCCAGCGCCAGCACCTGATCGTGGGTGAGTTGAAAGCCGGCGGCAGCCAGGTTGGCCTGCAACTGCTCCTTGTTGCGTGCGCCGATCACCAGGCTGCTCACCGTGGGCTTGCGCAGGAGCCAGTTGAGCGCGACCTGCGGCACACTCTTGCCGGTCTCGGTTGCCACCTTGTCCAGCGCGTCCACCACCTGGTACAGATAGTCGTCCGCCACCACAGGACCGCCAGCACCGCCACCCTGGCCAACGCGGCTGTCCTTGGGCGCAGGCTGGCCGCGGCGGATGCGCCCGGTAAGCCGGCCCCAGCCCAGTGGACTCCACACCAGCGCACCCACATTTTCCGCCAGGCCCAGCGGCATCAACTCCCACTCATAGTCGCGCCCGATCAACGAGTAGTACACCTGGTGCGCCACGTAGCGCGGCCAGCCGTAACGCTCGCTCAAGTCCAGCGACCGCTGCAGATGCCATCCACTGAAGTTCGAGCAGGCAATGTAGCGCACTTTGCCGTCGCGCACCAGCGTGTCCAGCGTCTGCAACACCTCTTCCATGGGAGTCAGAGCATCGAAAATGTGCATGTGGTAGACGTCGATGTAGTCGGTCTTCAGCCGTTGCAGGCTGCCCTCTACCTGCCGGATCAGGTGAAAGCGCGAGGAGCCGGCCGAGTTTGCCGCGTTTACCTTTGCACCTGCGACCATGCCGGCGTTCCGCCGGTGCGCGCCGTCAAAAAAGATGCTTGCCTTGGTGGAGAGCAGTACGTCTTCCCTGGGCAGGTGCCGGATCGCCTCCCCCAACACCTCCTCCGACAGCCCCTGCGAGTACACATCCGCCGTATCGAAGAAGTTGACGCCCGCCGCCATGCAGGTATCCACCAGCTCGCGCGCTTCGTCGACGTCGGTCTTACCCCAGGTCTTGAAAAACTCGGTGCCGCCGCCGAAGGTTCCCGTGCCGAAGCACAGAACTGGCACTTGCAATCCACTCCTGCCAAGCTGACGAAACTCCATAGGTCGTTGGATGCTGATTTCGGCCGGAGCCATTCTTCCCGACACGGGATTGCTATCTGGAGCGCATGCGCTGGCCAAGGAAAAGAGGCACATCCCGAGCACCCTGGGTGACCGCCACGATCTCAACGCCTGCGGAAAGGGTGCGGTAGATGACGATATACCGGCCCACTGACCAGAAACGCAAGTCGGGGAATGGAATGTCTGTCCTGATGCGTCCAGCTCGCGGGTGTTCCGCGAGCATTTGGAAAGATTCAAACAGGGTCACATTCCACTGGTCTGCGGCAAGCGGATCATCATTCGCGATAAACAACCAGATATCCGCAAGGTCCTCCACCGCCTCATGGCTCAGGCGATACAAACTCATCTGCTTCGCGTGCGATACTCGCGTGAAAGCTGGATGATCCTTGCTTTTGCTTCCTCCGGCTCGACAAACTCTCCGCGGTCCAATCTAGACAATCTGCGGCCAAGCTCCTCATTGAAGCCGTGGAGCTGCTCCTCTCGTGTTCGCTCAGCCTCCTCCATGAGTCTCAGGGCTTCTCGCACAACGTCGCTTGTGGATGAGAACTGGCCCGTTGCAACCTTCGACTGCACAAAGCTATCCAGTTGGGGCGGGAGTGAAACTTCCATGGTCGACCTCTGCTTTCTATGCTGGCGACGCAGTACGTAGTTTGTCAACGAACAGGCATCGGTTTCCCCTGTAATGGCGTCTGGCTTTATAACGCAGATGCCGATGGTGAACTACAGCCCAGCGGGCAAAACGGTGGTATCTTCATTTTTCCTGAAGGTATGGAGTGGGCCGGAGCCGTGCGCGTCATTCTCTTGAGGAAATGACATGCGTAAGCGTTCTCCGCTCTACGACCTCGGGAAAATGCTTTATGCAACATGCTCCTCGGCTGGCTTGTCCGGCTGTGACTGGTAGATTTCTTCCACGCGCGCGACGGTGTCGATTTCGGCAAGCGGCTTGTCCCGCCGGATCTGGACGATGCGGGGGAAGCGCAGGGCAAAGCCGCTGGAGTGCCGGTCGCTGCGCATGATGTTGTTGAAGGCGACCTCCAGAATGACCTGTGGCTCGACGGTGCGGAAGTGGCCGTTGTCTTCGAGGGTGTGCGCCTTCAGCCACTCGGTCAGTTCCACGATCTCCACATCGGTCACGCCGCTGTAGGCCTTGCCCACGTTTTGCAGATCGCCGTGCTCGTCGCGCACCGCAAAGGTGTAATCGGAGAGCACCTGCGATTTGCGGCCGGAGCCGTACTCGGCACCGGTAATCACGACATCGAGCGTGTCCAGATGGCGCTTGAGCTTGAGCCAGCTCAGGCCGCGGCGGCCCGGCTGGTACAGCGAGCCGGAGGCCTTGATCATCACGCCCTCATTGCCGCGATCACGCGCCGCCACATAGGCCCGGTCCAGATCTTCCGACGAGGTTGCCAAACTGACCGCGGACAGGAGGAATCGCTGCTCACCGGCCGGCGCTTCATTTCGACGTTCATCAAACAGTCCGCCGCGCGGTGGAAGGGGCTCTACTTCCAGCGGAGAAAGCGCGACTTTTTCGAGCTTCTCCGCCACCGCTTCCAGCCGTGCCCGGCGCTCCCGCAGTGGCAGATCCAGCAGGAGCTGGCCGTCCTCGCACAACAGGTCGAAGGCCATGAAGACGGCCGGCGTGCCTCTGCGGATTTCATTGGTGACGCGCTTGCGGCCCAGCCGTGGCGACAATACGGAGAAGGGCAGCGCACGTGCCTGCACAACGTCCCATGCCAGCACTTCACCATCCAGAATCAAACCGGTCGCGTTGCTTGTCGCATCTCTCGATTCTGAGAGATGAAATTCTGATTCAATACTTCGACCTGCATCTAAATGGTTGAAACCGGCATGCGCGAAAGCCTCCGCCACATCCGGCCAGCTTTCAGTCACGTCTTCCCGGTTGCGCGAGTACATCGCGACGCGGCCGGGTTGCGTTCGATCGCCACAGTGCAACTGCACGCGCATGCCGTCGAACTTGTCTTCAATGAGCGCTTCAATGTGCAGCGCCTGCACCGGCAAAGCCTCGGCTGTTTCCGGAGAGACGGCGTCCTCATCCTCGGCCACAGGAATCGGTCGAGGTTCGGCCACGCTCGGGGAGACCACCGAGACTTCCGCCGCCGCGGCACTCTCCGGTGTAGCGGCGAAGCGCTTCACGGCCTCTTCCGCTGTCTCCACCGGTGAGGCCAGCATGAAGCCGAGCGGATGAAAGAGCCGCATGCGCGCTTCGGCAAGCCGTGCCTCAAACGCCATGCCCACGGCGCCGGCCAGGTCGGCCTCCAGCATGACGGCATTCCGGACATTGGCGAGCGGCTGTTCACTCGCAACAGCCACGGCCTCTTCCACCAGGGCCTGCTTCACGCCGATGCGCATGTCGCCCAGCATTAGCTTGATCAGGTATTTGGCTTCCACGGGTATCGCGCGGGTCAGCAACTCGGTCAACAGGCGCTGGCGGATCGCAGTGGTTTTCGCCATGGCGATTCCGGCAAAGCTCGCCTCCACTTGAGCGAACTCAATGGACGATTCCGGCGTGTAACCCTTCTCCGCCCAAAGATCACCTGCGGCCGCGCCCAGGTCGCCGTGCCGCCGCCACGCCGCACCAAACTGCGCCTCAGTGGGCGTGCTGATTTCGCGCACCACGCGGGTCATCATGGCACCGCCAATATTCAGCTTGCGCGGGTCCGCCTCGGCAAAGGGCGTACCGGAGAGGTAAAGGGCAAACAGCCCTGCGTCGTGCAACCCGCCGGCCTCTCTGGCGGCGACCAGTGCTTGCGCAATCGCCGCGCGTTTCTTCAGCTTGCTGCCGGTCGCGGCGAGTTCGTCGGCCAACTGCGCCATGGCGAGAAAGAGGCTCATCGTGGTAGTGGGATGCGCTGAGCGGTGGGCCGTGTGGCTAACCCGCTGCGAAGCGGTCTCCGGATACGACTGATAAATCTTGCAGAAGCCCGCGAGTCTGTGCACAAGGGAGAACATCCCCCTACTGTTTTGATATGTTTGTGTCTCGAATGATCAACGCTGTTTCGAAGAAACGGCCCACTGCCTGCAAAGTAGCTCATCCATGGTCTACAGTGATTTCTCAATTTCCATCAAAGATGATGCAGTAGACGTCCGATACACACCATCAGCCGGAAAGCCCCACGGTAAGCTCTTCGGCCTTGTCCTTACCTTCAACATGCTTGTACTCTTCATCTGTTTTGTCCTGTTCATGCCGGACAAGCACGGCGGACCCAGTGTATGGAATTATCTGGCCAGCACTCCTACTGAGTCTTCCTGGTTCGTTGGTGACGTGATCCTGCTTCTGCTTGCTGCGGCAGGCTTAAGCTGGCATGCGTTTCGCTATGCTCGCGTAGCGTGGGCTTCTGACGAGACTTTCCACTGTGACCGCCAAGCAATCACCATCTCGCGCATTCCTTGGCTGGATTTCTCCAATCGCACCTGGCGTACGCACACCTATCCCCTTACCGAAGTGCGCGGGATCCGCTTTGCGGTGATCGCATCAGCGAACAGGGAGCGTATCTGGGGTCTTCGCTTCCGTGCCTATGGCCGAAGATGGGCGCTTCCTGGCCTTGGCGCCACAGAGGCAAAGGCGATTCTTGTGGGGCTCAAAGCGCTAGGCGCTGACGCTCCGGAGGATCCCGAGCTGGACAAAAAGATCAAGCTGGCGCGTCAGATGCAATTTGGCGACACCACTTGGATGGACCGCAGCTGGATGGATCCTGACAAGCATTAAGTACTGCAGGAGAGCGCTGGTTCGTTTGCGTGACCAAGACCGTTCCGCTGGCAGATCTTTGCGCTATCCCCGGGAAGCTGGGCGCGGGCCGCGCGTTTCTTCAGCTTGCTGCCGGTCGCGGCGAGTTCGTCGGCCAATTGCGCCATGGTGAGAAAAAGGCTCATCGTGGTAGAGGGATGCGCTGAGCGGCTGGCCCCGTCGCTCACCCCCTGCCGGGCGAAAGCAACACGCCGGAACTGCTGGCATCTGAGCTTTCACAAGGGGCCGCTTATGGCTATGGCTTTCGAAATCATCGGCGCGGTGGTGGTGCTTATACTCGCCGGTACCTGGCTCGGCAGGAAAGAGAAGCAGAACCGGGAAGGGAACTGCGACACGCGGCAAGCCGAGGTGATGACCGTGGAGCAGAACTTCGCGCGCAACGCCTTTCTGAACGTGACCGTGCAGATGCGCCTGACAGACCAGCATGGTGGAGTACGCCCGGCCAGCCTCACCGAGACGATCAAGACGGCAGAAGTCCCTCGGCCCGGAGACAAGATTCTTGTGTGGGTCGATCGCCGCGATCCAGGAAAGATTTACTACCAGGGACTGGCCGCCAACGTGCAGGATGGCGCGCGGTTGCAGGAGGTCTGGGGCGCGAATGGAGTGCAGGGCCGTTAACCAGAAAGTGCACCGGCACGGAAGATTCTGAACAATCGCTCAGCGGCCCCCGTAGCGGAATTTGAGCCATGTGGACCATCATCACTGTCGTTATCGTTCTCCTGGTGTTGCTGATACTCCTGTTCCGGTGGGCAGGTCGCAGTGCCGCCAAGGACCTGGAGCTTGCACGGCGAAGCGATTTTCGCGACGCCATCGTCGTCTCCGTAGAGCAGGTTTCCGCGCCGCCTGAGGGTGGTGAACCCAAGCTGAAGATGCAGCTCCGCTTCACCGAATCCGGCGGCGTGGAACGTCTGGCTGAACTCATCGACACGGTTGACTATGCCAACATCCCGCGCCCCGGAGATGCAGTTATTGTGTCGGTTGATCGGCTCGATCTTTCCCGGATGAAATACAAGATGCTGAAAGTGAACCAGAAGCCTGCGACGTTGTTTGCAATCGACTATTTCGACCTGCAGCGGCGCGGCATCCGCTCCGGAAAAGTGATCTCCGTTAAACAGCTCGCGCCAAAGGCCGCAACCCCGGGGCAGATCAACGAGGTTGGCCCGTTAGAGCTGCAGGTCAAGATCGATTCCGTCACAGGGGCTCCGCGATTCGTAAGCTTCCGGCAAGAGACTCTGGACTACTTGCCAGGCTTTCTGGAAAGCATTTACGTGTTCGTCGCGCCGGTGAAGGACCCGATACGCGGCGACTCTGAAGAAGTAACAGCCGTTGCGTTACGGCTCACTGGCGGACTTCGCCGCTCGGCCAAGGATCCACGCCTGGACCGTCTCGCCCTGGGCCCATCGATCCGCAGTGCCGGCAGAGAGGCCCATGGCACGGTACTGGAGGCGAAGGAGGTGTGGATCGGAGCGGCTTATCTGCGCGACTCAGGTCAGCGCCGCTTCCACCTGCGCTTCCACGTCGCTCCCACGGATGGCGGCCCCGTTTACGAAACCGAGCAGGAGATGACCTTTACCGATGAGGAGCGAATTCAGCGCATTTGCCGCGTGGGTGCTTCCGTTCCACTGCGCTGCGATTGGAATGATCCTAAAACGGTGGTGACCGATGGCGGTGCGCTGGGCTATCCCGATCCGTACCCGCTGGCAATTGAGCGCTGGAACGAGGCGGTGCGCAACGGCACCGCCAACAAACTCTAGTCAGCGGCGGATTTTTTAGAGAGAATCCGGGCTTACGGAGTTCCCAGCATCTCGGGTCCCTTTTGCCATGGGCAGGGATCCGGGTTGCGCCAAGATAAAAGGTGATCTCCCGAAAGGCTGCCTGAACCGCGATGCATTGCCCCATGACTTGGCGATCAAGCGTCTCCAGAAGACCTTTGTCTAGCTCCGCAGAGCGTCAAGTATTTCGCTGGTCTGCCTCACCCTTGCGACGCGGGGAAGGATCTTCTCCATTGCGAATTCATGCAGTCCCGGCGCGACACTGCCGCAGGCGTCGGACGCCAGGACGACGCTGTAATTCAGATCGAAGGCCTCGCGCGCGGTGGCTTCCACGCCCAGATTGGTGGCGACACCACAGATCACGACAGTTTTGCAGTCTCTCCGGCGAAGCTGCACATCGAGTTCAGTCCCGAAGAATGCGCTCATTTGCCGCTTGGTCACGCGGATGGCTGCTGGTAGCGCATCGATTTCTGGAACAAGCGTCGCAAAATCGATGGGTAAACCCGCCTTCGGCAGCTCCCACGGAGAATCGGCAAGCCCCTTGGGTGCGTCCGCATACCCAGGCGCAAAGTCCGTTACCGTCAGCGCGATGACTGCGCCGGCCTGCGCAAAAGCATGGCCCAACGCCGCGGCTTGACGGACAATCGGCTCCCGGCCGAACGGCACGGGTTCGGGATCCAGAATGCCTTTCTGCAGGTCGATGATGATGAGGGCGGTAGTGCTTTTTTCAAGGGTCAGCACGGGTGAAACTTGCTCGCTGGAGTGTTCGGCCCTGGCCTCTGGCGGGATGCTGTCCCAGACCGCGTTGAACGCCGCCATATCGAGGAACTCGGTCGCTCTCATCAAACGGCCCTTTTGAAACTCCAGAACAAATACGTAGTTGTTGCGGTAAGCCTTGCCGTCGAGCGTGGTTCCATCCGCTTCAGCAACCACAACCACATCATCCACGTCGGCCATGATCTTCACGGGAACAGGCACGGGCGGCTTGCTGAATCTGCTCATAAACGGCGTCGCCACCTCCGTTACAAACTCTTGCTTGCCCTTTGTGCCGCAGTGCGGGCCCGTGCCGGGAAGGACGACGAGGCCATCATCGCCCATGAGGTCCAGAATCGATCCCTCCCCGGCGCCCCACCTCTTGAAAGCTTCTTCCACGATGCCGCGATTCGTTTCCATGCTCACCCTGAGGATCCCAGTAGTTCGAGTTATTTCGAACTGCTTGGTCGAGAGTAGGCATCCCGGCTAGGATTGTCAAAGTGAAGGCAGTCACCCATCCTCAGGTCCAGGACCTTGAGCTCGCAAAGGTGTTTCAAGCACTCAGTGATCCAACGCGACTGAAGCTTGTGCACATGCTTGCCGCGGAAAAAGACCTGTCCTGTTCGGTACTGTGCCTGGGCAGGCCGAAGTCGAGCATGTCGCATCACTTCAAGATCATGATCGATGCGGGCCTGCTTCGCGTGGATGTTGCCGGCAACACTCATCGGAACAATTTACGGCTCAACGATCTTGAGAGCCGGTTTCCGGGACTCATGACATCAATTCTGAAAAGTGCTGACAAAGCGAGTGGCAGGCAGGTGCGGTCACGCAAGCTTCGGGAGAAAGTGCCGGCGGAGTAGAAGGGGACGTCACCGGCTCCACCGGTTTCAGCTGCTTCATCGACAGGCTAAATTGAGGCAGACACGTTCGCCAACGAGCAGAAGCCCGGCGTTAGCCGCCCCCATTCAACGCCGGCCTGTGACCGCGATCAGCGGATCGCTCTCCGAGCCGTCCCGCAGCACGTCTGTGCTGATGTCGCGAAAGCCAACGCGCTCAAGATAGAGGCTTACCAGGGCCGCATGTCCGCTGGCGTCGAGCGACCGCCAGATTGCCACTGCCTTGGTTGGAAAGCAGCGATTGGAGAAGCTGACGATGAAGGGCGCGCCCGGCCGCAGGACCCGCAGGACCTCAGCGAAGACCTCCAACGGACGCTGGAGATACTGGACGCCGACACAGCACAGTGCGGCATCGCAGCTGTCAGCCTCCAGCGGCAGAACGGGGTTGCGGTTCAGGTTCTGCACGAAGCTCCGGTTCAGTCGAGGGTTGGCCCTGAGCTCCTCGGCATTCATGCCCTGGCCAATCACTTCGGTGAAGGCCACCTCCGGCGGCAGATGACTGACCCAACTCGACATCAAATCCAGCAGCACGCCCCCAGCCGGCAGCGTAACCCGGTAGTAGGCGGTGAGCGTGCGCGTCGCCGCCTCATCGATGTGGGTGACCAGCCTGGCAGGCGCGTAGAACTCGTCGTCGTCACTCCCATCCTGCTTGAGGAAGGCGCCGGACGGTAGCTCAGGCAAGTGATTGCTCATCTCTGCCATTGGTGTCTGTTACCGCTTATCGATCCGCTTTTCATATGCCCTATTATCTTCCCGCGATGCGGTGGTGTGATGGGTCGCGAATGACGTTCTTGAGAGACGCAATCTGGCCGCTAGGAACGCGAATGCGACTCAGAGGGACTGAGCTACTCCGCTTGCGGGCTGTTCGTATGCCACGAACCTGGATGCTCGGAAATGCTCAGAATGTTTCCGTCTGGATCACGGAACCAAGCGATCTTTGCGCCCATAGGAGAGGCCCAAATTCCTTTGGCATCTTGTGTCAAACCTTCAAACCGCTCGAAGGAAATCCCGCACCCCATTAGTTCCTGTACAGCGAGTTCAATCTCAGGAACCTGCCAGCCGAGGACCGTCCCATGTGCCTCTGTGAGCTTTGTCGCCATGCCTAAGCGGACCATGGTACCGTTCGCATCGAACACGAGCGCGAATGGTGGCTCTTCACTTACCAGCGTCAACCCCAGCGTGTCCCGATAAAAATGTTTCGCTCGTTCCACATCAACAATCGTTGCAAAGGCAATCAGCTCGTATTTCCTTAGCGGTCCCGTAGGCGTCATGTTCTCAATGATCTTGCCCTGAAGTGCAATGGCGCAAGAGAGCTGTTACGACATAGTATGTTGCGTATGCGACAGGCAGCCCTCATCCGCGATTTTGACCCGAAACGCGGTGTTTCCATAGCAACCTTGTCATACGACTACCCTTCTGGATTTCTGGTCCCAGAGCACGCCCACGGTTCCGATCAGCTTATCTATGCAGTGCGCGGCTTCATGGAGGTCCATTCTGCGGCAAGTGTGTGGCTCATGCCGCCTACCTTTGCACTCTGGGTTCCTGCTGGCACCCAGCATAGTATCCGCATGACGGCGGCAGTTTCCATGCGCACTCTTTACCTTCGACCAGGTGTTGCGACAAGGGAAGATGCGAACTGCGCTGTGTTGTCCATCAGCCCACTTCTTAAAGAGCTGATCCTTGAGGCAGTGCGAATTGGGGAGCTGCGTTCAAAGGCTTCAGACCATTGCGCATTGCGCGATCTGACAGCGCTACACATCGCCCGCGCCACATCCATCCCTACCCAAATACGAATGCCGAGAGACCCCCGCGCACTCGGCGTCACAACGAAACTTATCGACCGGTTGGCCGAAGCCCCGTCACTCCAGATCGTTTGTAGGGAAGTGGGAGTGAGCACTAGAACTTTGCAGAGGCTCTTCAGAGATGAGGTTGGCGTTGATGCTGACTCTTGGCGACAGCAGGTGCGTCTTATGAGAGCCATCGAGTATCTTGTAGCCGGTAAATCGGTGAAGCAGGTAGCCTCCGCCGTTGGCTACAGCCAGCCAAGCGCCTTTGTTGCGGCGTTTAGACGCGTTTACGGAAAAACGCCCAAGGTTTGGTTAGATACCATCACTCGCACAGACCTACACTGATGTGCGCCGAGCCAATCTATGTACTCATAAACGCGCTTCTAGGCAAGTGGCTAACTCTTCGCTGTCTTCGCATCCGCCGTCAGTCCCGTCGCCCGTTCGTTCGGAAATCATGAGAATTTGGTAGAGTTAGCCGCACACCATGACGAGACTTTCGCTCGCGCTTCTATTTGCCGCCACTCTCTTCGCGGCTTCGCCCCTCTTTGCCGCGGATTGTGCCGCGATGAAGTCCGTTGCGCTGCCCGACACGACGATCACGCTGGCCGTGCGCGCGGAGGGTGGGCTGCTGCCGCCGTATGGCGCGCCCATCGCCAAGCTGCCGGCTTTCTGCCGCGTTGCCGGCGTGCTCCATCCTACGGCTGATTCGGTAATCAAGTTTGAAGTGTGGATGCCCGAGGAGGGCTGGAACGGCAGGCTGCTGGGCACGGGCAATGGCGGCTTTGCGGGCTCCATTTACTACGACCATATGGCCAACATGCTGCGGCGCGGCTATGCCGTCACGGGCAGTGATGCCGGCCACGAGGCCGACGGCGAGGATGCCGCTTTCAGCTACCGTCATCCCGAAAAAGTGAAGGACTTCGGCTGGCGCGCCGTGCACCTGAACAGCCTGCGCGCTAAGGAAATCCTTACCGCCTACTACGGCCATCCGCAGCAGAAGGCCTATTTCGACGCCTGCAGCGATGGCGGGCGCGAGGCGCTGATGGAGGCGCAGCGTTTTCCGGAGGACTACGACGGCATTCTGGCCGGGGCACCCGCC
Source organism: uncultured Terriglobus sp. (assembly GCA_964246795.1). Classification (GTDB taxonomy): domain Bacteria; phylum Acidobacteriota; class Terriglobia; order Terriglobales; family Acidobacteriaceae; genus Terriglobus. The sequence continues at coordinate 71,303 of CAXTRR010000007.1, forward strand.
AACAACTGGGCGCACATGCTCTCGAGCGGAGTGGATGTAGTGCAGACGACGCTGCGGGATCCCGCGGGATACATTTCAAGCTACAAGCTGCCGGCAATTACGCGCGCGGCGCTGGCCGCCTGCGATGCGCGGGACGGGCTGAAAGACGGCATTGTGAGCGACCCGCTCAGCTGCCACTTCGACCCCGAAGTCCTGCTCTGCAAAGACGGCGACAACCTGCAATGCCTGACCGCGCCCCAGGTCGCCACGCTCAAGAAGCTTTACAGCGGCGGCGTGGACTCGCGCGGCAAGAGCATCTTTCCGGGCTTTGTGCCGGGCGATGAGGCGGGCGCGTGGAAGTCCTGGATCGTGGGCTCCGGGCCGGGCAGCGGCGGCGGCAGTTCCTACGCGCAGAACTACTTTCGCTACATGGTGACGGGCGATCCAAAGTGGTCGGTGCTGAGTGCAAACGTGGATGAGTCGCTGCGTGAGGCTGTCGACAAGACGAGCGGGGCGCTGGACTCCACCAACCCGGACCTGAGCCGGTTTGCCGCGCGCGGCGGCAAGCTAATCGTTTATCACGGCTGGAATGACCCGGCGATTTCGCCCTGGAACGCCATACAGTACTGGCAGAGCGTGCTGGACAACATGGGCGGCGAAAAGGCCGATACTTTCCTTCAGCTTTACATGGCTCCGGGCATGGAGCACTGCCTTGGCGGGCCGGGTCCCAACAGCTTTGGCCAGCTCAGCCTGCCGGCCGCCGGTGGCCCCGGCACAGGCGCGCTGGACCTGCTGCAGCTCTGGGTCGAAAAGAATGAGAAACCAAAGAGCATACTTGCGGCGAAAATGATCGCGCAAGGAGGCCCCGAGACGGACAGCAAGCTACCGGCCAAAGCCGCCGCAAGGACACCTGGCAGGAAAGGTGCAAAAGCCGCCACCACCACGGCAGCCGCCACCTACATGGTCCGCCCACTGTGCCCCTGGCCGCAACAGGCGCACTACAACGGCACGGGCGACCCCAACCGGCCCACCAGCTTTTACTGCTCCAAGTAGCATCCAAAAATGGGAGATGGCGGAGGAGCATCATGAATCGCCGCGAATTCAATCAAGCTGCGGCGCTGGCCACACTTGCCGCCGGCGTAGGCCCATCCCTGCAGGGCGAAAGTCCTCTCGATCCAACACTGCCCGAAGCGATTCCTCTCAAGGCAAATGGCTGGATGCCGAACAACGAGAAGCTTGACGTCCTGTATTACCGGGGCGCGCTGCCCATCGGGGGCGACGCTGCTTCCGCGGCAGAGGCTATCTTTCAGCGCAACGGCTGGCCGCCGCAGTGGCGCAACGGCGTCTACACCTACCACCATTACCACTCCACCGCGCATGAGGTGCTGGGCTTTACCCGGGGTCAGGCTCAGTTGGTGCTGGGCGGTCAGGGTGGGCGGCAATTCCACATCCAGGCCGGCGATGTGCTGGTGCTGCCCGCCGGCACGGGCCACTGTGAGCTCACCTGCTCGCAAGACTTCCAGGTGATCGGGGCCTACCCGCCCGGCCAGACCTGGGATATCTGCCGCGGCGCTCCAGACGATACAGCACGCAGGCGGATGGCCGGCCTGCAGTTCCCGGCGTCTGACCCGGTGCACGGCAGTGGTGGCCCCCTCACGCGGCTCTGGCGGAAATAACTCGCGCCTCGCAAAACCAGGGGGGACACAAAGAACCGGGTGCTCCACCTTTACGACAGCTCCATCGTCGTTAAGGTGGGTGAAGCGGCGAAGAAGCTTGAAAGTAAGCCGCGAGTTTGAAAGCTCCAACTCACCCCAGGAGAACCGAGCCACGCAAGAACCCACCTTAGCTTTGCGAAGGTGGGGCACCCACAGGTGGTTACATGTTTGTCTGGCCGGAGCGCATTTCTTCATTGAAGGTTGGCCGGGTAAACGCCAGAGCGTCCGCCATGTGCTTCTCGTATTCGGCGTGGTGAGACTTCAGCGCGTCCGTGGAGCTTGCAAATTCAAGGTCGCTCTGCAGTTGAAGAATGCCTTCTCCTGCCAGTGCTTCCGCGCTCTTCCGCAACTCCCCCACGGTGGTGTTCAGGTATTGCGCATCTCGCGGGTCCATCACCCACACCGGCTCCCCGCCACCCAGCACACCGCTCAGCCAGTACACCTTGCCCGCCAGGAAATCCTGCCGCTGCCGCTCATCTGTGTCGTTGAAGACAAAGCGGCCCTGCTTGCTGGAGTAATAGCGCGTGGTGACCGGCACCGGCTGGCGATTGCCGCTTTTGACCAATTCAATCTGGCCCTGGTCCATGATCTTGCGCACGGCGTTGTAGATGAAGCCTTCGGCAAAAGGCTGCTCGGGCGCGGGCACCACCTCGGCAAAGGTCACGGTCATGCTGGCGGAAATTTTGGCGCGCAGCTGCTGCTCCGGCGCGGTCACGCCATCTTCCAGCCGCGCTTCGCCGTGCACAATGTAAGTATCCGCACCGGAGGTGGACAGGTGGAAGGGCCAGGTCCAGCCGGAGAAACTGACGGGTAGGCCACCCAGCGTCAGGTAGAGCTCCGGACGTGGATTGCGCAGCCGCGTGGCCGCCGCGGCCAGGTACTCCTCCACCGGCTTCTCAAAGGTTGCGTGGTTCAGGTCCAGCGTGCAGCCCAACTGCAGCGTCTCATGCTTGGTGGAGTTCTCTGGCCGGGCCAGCGTGTATGTCTCGGTCTTCGTGCCGTTGAAGCCGGTACTTTCGAAACTTTCCGGCACCACCAGACCCGCCCGGTGTGCTGCTTTTTCCACCTGCTTCGCCAACTCCGTCGCTAACGCCATTGCCATCCCTTATGCATCGATTTTCGTGCTGCCGGAACTATGATGTGCTGCCCAGGCGGCCAGCGATGATGGTATCGCAGCGAAGACTTTCTGTTTGGGACGGGCTACTGACCGCCGTTCTCCATTTCTGTTTCGTGTTGAACGATCCGGGCGTCCTGCGCGGGAAACATCTCCCGCAGCGCAATCAGAAGTTCTGCCGGCATGAAACCCGGCACAAT
>CAXTRR010000007.1:74330-112003 GCA_964246795.1 uncultured Terriglobus sp.
AGCTCAGGGGAGAGTCACCCGGCATGTTGCCGTTCATAATGACGCCGTCCACTCGCGGGAAGCGTTCCAGTTCGGCGGCGGCTTCGTCGCAGGAATATGCGGTAATTACGTTGTACTTGGCGGTTTCCAGCACCAGTTTGCGCGTGGAGATCGCTCCACTGTGTTCGGGATCCACTACCAAGAAGCAGGGGCGAAGTTCCATTCTGAGTTCTCCTGGGCAAGACGTCTACGTCCGCGGCGTTTGCGCCACGGCGATGCGTTCAATCTGTTGCAAGTCGTGTCGATAGTATACGTTGCACCATGGCTCCAGAAGCTGATCAAGGCATGCATCCCGGCCCGCGGTTTCCAGCAGCAGCCAGCCGTCTGGCCGCAGGGCGAGCCACGCCTCCGGGATCAGGCGGCGCAGCACATCATGGCCGTCCGGCCCACCAAAGAGGGCCAGGTGCGGCTCATGGTCGCGTACCTGCGGGTGCAGCGTGGGCGCATCCGCCAGCGGAACGTACGGCGGGTTGGAGACGACAACGTCAAACGGCGGCTCGTGCGCTACGGCGGCCAATAAATCCGATTTGAGAAAACGCAGGCGGGCGGGATCCACGTTGAGTGACTGAGCATTTCGTTGTGCAACGACGAGGGCCGCGGGTGAGATGTCCAGAGCGGTGACCTGCGCCGTGGGCAACTCCAGCGCCAACGTTATGGCCAGGATGCCGCTGCCCGTGCCCACGTCCAAAAGTCGCAACGGTGCATGCCGCTCTGCGCCGCCGTGCGGGATCAGTCGTAGAACCTCGTCGACGATCAACTCGGTTTCGGGCCGGGGGATCAGAACATCGGGAGTAACGAGGAAGTCGCGGCCGTAAAACTCCTGGGAGCCGCGTATGTACTGGATCGGCACCGCGCGCAGACGCTCCCCGATGAGCTCCTCCAGTTTGGAAGCCTGCGGTTCTGTGAGCGCCATCTCCGGCGCAGCCAGCATCTGGACGCGGTTCAGGCCGGTGGCGATTTCAAGCAATTGCCGCGCATCGAGACGGGCGTTGTCGGCCAGCTCCGGCTTCAGGGCAAGCCGCTGTGCTGTTTGTTGAAGTGCTTCTCTTAGTGTTGTTTGCGGCATTTCGAAAGCGCGCCCGCTGCCATGGCAGGAACAGGGTATCGCAACCGGCCACTTGCACTCGATGCGATCTTTCCGTAAAGGTTCAGCGCAACTGTACCGGTTGCGCGTCGACCTTGATGCGGAAGAGCTGGTAGGGCTTCACGCGCAGGTCCTGGCCGTTGTGCATGGTGGGCTGCCGGTGCAGTTGGTTGGCGGTGAAGTAGAGATAGCCGTTGCCGGCGAGGGACATGGTATCCGGCCACAGGATGCGCGGGTCATGCGCGAGCGTTTCGGTCAGGACGCCATGTCCAGACGTTCGCTCTCGTCTTCATGTGCTGAGGACAAGTCATCATCTCCTGTAAGTTCAAGCCAGTCATATCCGAGAAACCTTGCAAGTACAAACAGGCCCTTTTCCCATTGACTACGCCTGTCTCGGTACGCCTTGAAGGAGGCCTGCCTCTGCGGGTCGAGCGGAATTTGCGACGCAGCCAGAGTCGAGGCTGCGCGTTGAAAACAGCGGTGCTGACGCCGTTGGGATTCTGGTGGTCCGCCGCTTTGCTCCAGCTCGGCCTCCAACTCCAGAACAACCAGCATCTCCTTCACCACGGTGAAGGCACTTTCTTCCATCAAAACCAGATCCGGATGATCGATGATTTCCAGACAAGCTTCAGGATCAAGCATCGTTCGCGTGATGGCCGCGGTCTCCAGCATCACGAAGAGCATGCGAGGAAAGCTCTTGTAGATCGCAGCGGAATGATAGAAGTGAATGACCGGATGTTCGATGTGCGTTTCCATGATGATCTGCACATCGTTTGAACTTTTCCGGAAGAGCTCCTCAAAGCCGTAAAAGCGCCCTCGGCGGTAATGGTGTGCCACGAGGCCTGGCACGTCGGCACCCTTGCTGGCCTGGTGATACAGCGATAAAGCCGCCGCGCGTTTCCGCTGGACGGCCTCATTCACGGTGAGCAGGTAAGCGGTAAACAGGGAAAATACCGCCAGGCCCGCCGTTCCCTCCAGCAACGCCAGAGCGCGCATGGGACCACTGTTCGGGGTCACATCGCCGTATCCGATGGTCAGAAAGGTGACGCCGCTGAAGTACAGAGCTTCGCGCCGGAATGAGTCGCCTGTATTGGCTACGTGGAAGCTCGCGGGCAAGTACGGCATATAGAGAAGGCCGAAGCTGACCAGCATCAATAGCACGAGAATGCCCGCCAGCAGGGGAAGCAGCAAGGGTCCAACCGACTCCAGCACGGCGTGACGCCCGGGCCGGGAGAGGCTGCGGGTCATTTTGCTGGCGCACCACCAAATGGCGCGGTTCAGCCGTTCACTCAAGGGTCCCGGGCGTTTTCGAGCTCGCAGAACCGTGGCATAGACCTCGAAAGCGGCCAGGGACAGGCCAACCAAGCCCAGGGCCTGTTCAAGGAATTTCAGCATCGGTTCAGTTTCAACCTGCAGGCGGGGTCCGTTTCCGTTCGGGGATGTAGCCTCAACGCAACTGCACCGGTTGCGCGTCGACCTTGATGCGGAAGAGCTGGTAGGGCCTCACGCGCAGGTCCTGGCCGTTGTGCATGGTGGGCTGCCGGTGCAGTTGGTTGGCGGTGAAGTAGAGATAGCCGTTGCCGGCCAGCGACATGGTGTCTGGCCACAGGATGCGCGGATCATGCGCGAGCGTTTCGGTCAGTCCGGTGGCAGGGTTCCAGCGGTGGATCGAGTCGGTCACCGGATCGGTCATGTAAATATTGCCGGCGCTGTCGGATTCCAGACCGTCGGACGGCATTTTGCCCGTGGCGACGCGGACGGTCGAGCCCACCTGTGTGTCGGAGATCTTCTTGTCGCGTAGCGCGTCGGTCGAAACGGCGTAGAGCTTTGTCGAGTTGATGGGACAGTAATAGAGCGTTTTGCCGTCGTTGGAGATGGCAATGCTGTCCGCCGCAAAGTTGACCGGCTTCGGCGGGTAGCCCGGCAGCGTCTGGTAGACGGGCTGGCCCTCGGCGAACATGAGGAAGCCGTCCTCGCTCACGGTGCTGGAGTGCTGGTTCAGGCGGCGCATGCTTTTGCCGGTGGCCAGGTCAACGACGATGATGGCGTTCGGGCCCTCAGAGGAGGAGTCGGTGATGTAGGCCGTGCCGTGAACCGTGTCTCTCCGAACAACCTGGTCGCGTGTGTGCGAGCCATCGTCCACACCGTTTCCGCGCGTGCGCTCCGCCGTGGGATGCATGGCATCTTTGGGCGGAGCGTCCGGGTTGGGCGCGGGCTTGCTGCCCACCATCGTTTGCGGATCCTGCGGTCCCAGCTCACCGACGCGCAGATCAAAACGGACGTCGTTCAGGTAAGTGTGGGTGCCGGCGGTCTCCGGTGTAATCAGAATCGTCTTCACGATCTGGTTTGTCTTCAAATCAATGCAGACCAGCTTGGGCCCGCCCGGCACGGTGTTCTTCAGCAGGGGTGCGCCGGTGTCCAGCGCCCAAAGCCGGTCCTCCGGATCGACGACTACCGACTGCACGCTCACGAAGTGGGTCTGGTTCGCCGGCTCGTCCAGGAATGCGCTCGGGTTCGGCTTGGTGCGGCCGGGCCAGTCGTTCACTTGCGCGTTGGGATAGGCGACCGCTTTGCCGTTCACAATTTCGGCGACGGTGAAGGGAACGTCATCGCCCCAGCGCGGAAAGTTGACGAAAATGCGGCCGGACTGCGAGACCGTGACGCCGGTCGGCATGGGACCGTTGAAGGTGGCGACCGTTTCAAGCTGGCCGACGGTGCGGTCCGTGGGCGCGGGCGAGACTTTCTGCGCAGAAAGTATGGACGAGCAGCAAAGCAGGACAGCGGCAGCAAGACGAAACGTGCGGAAGATCATCAGCGGCTAAGATGCTCCGGCAAACTCGCCGACTGCATCGCCAAATCACGTCGGCTTTCAGGCTGACTTGTTTCTTCCGCTCGTCCATTCCTATTGGATGACGTGATTTCGTGCCGTATCCTTTGTGAGTGGAAGTCCGGCAGTCTCCAGAGTTCGTCAGATGGTTGCAAATGTTGCGCGATCGTCAGGCGCAACGCCGGATCCTCTCCAAACTTGATGTTCTAGCGAAGAGCGGTGACACGGGACCCACGCGCAGCGTAGGCGACGATGTCTTTGAAACGAAGCTTTACTTTGGTCCAGGCTATCGACTGTATTATCAGATGCGTGGCGCAACGCTCGTGCTCCTTTTAACAGGCGGTGATAAGGACAGCCAAGCGAACGACATACTTGCAGCCAAGCGCATCGCGAAGCAGCTGGAGACTCAAGGAGACTTACGCGGATGATGGCAAGTGAACTGAAGATCTGGAACGCAGCCGATTACCTTAGCGACGAGGAAGATGTCGAGGGATACCTCCGTGAGACGCTCCTGTCGGCATATCCTGGCGTTTACGGGACGGCGCTGGATTCCGCCAGCCGTGCACGTGGGGGCATTGCCGTAGTTTCACAAGAGTCTGGTGTACCCGAGCAGGACATTACCCAAGCGATATCCAACAATGACGATCGCTCATTGTCTGTCTTGCAAAGAGTGCAAAAAGGATACGAGCACAGTCTGCAACTGCGTCGGGTTGCTTAAAACCAGCGCTACTGGACGGCCAGATCCCGGTCCCGCATCTGAGCATGATCCTTTGAGGTATCGAACGCGGAGCCGGTGAAATCCCAGGCGCTGTTGACGCCCATGTCGTCCAGCAAGAGCTTGGACGAGATGCGCGCCGACTCAAAGATGACCGGCAAACCCGAACCCGGGTGGGTACCGCCGCCCGCCAGGTAGACGCCTTCAGTTTCTTCAAAGCGGTTATGGGGGCGCAGGTGCAGCATTTGCCGCAGGCTGTGCGCCATGCTGAAGGTGCTGCCCTTGTGCAGGGCAAACTCGGCTGCCCAGTTGGCCGGGGTGAGTACGCGCTCTGTGCGGATGCGCTCGCGGACGTCGCCCATACCGATCTGGCTCATCTGATCCAGGACCCGCTCGCGGAAAGGCGCGGCATCCTTCTCCCAATTCACGCCGCCACAGCCATGGGTAACGGGCGCCAGCACGTAGAGAGAGCTCATGCCGCGTGGAGCAAGTGTGCTGTCGGTGACGGATGCGTTCTGAACATAAATCGATGGGTCCGACGAAAGCCGATGCGATTTTTCGATGTCGTGCAGGTTGCCCTTGTAGTCCTTGGCGAGGTAGATAGTGTGGTGAGCCACATCGTCATAGCGGCCTTCAATGCCCATGTAGAGCATAAAGGTGCTGCAGCTGTGGTCCTTCTTCTGAATGGCATCGTCGGTCCACCGCGAGCGCAACGATTGCGGGATCATGCGGCGCGCGGCCTCGGCGAACTCGGCATTCATCACTACGCTGTCGGCCGGCACCAGGCGCTTGTTGGTCTGTACGCCTGTTGCCCGGCGGCCGCTGAAGCAGATTTGCTCCACGTCTTCACCGCGCAGGATGGTCACACCCATCTCTTCACAAATCCGGCCCATGGCCCGAGTAACGGCACCGCAGCCGCCGATCGGGTGGAAGACACCGTACTCGTATTCCAAGAAGGAGAGGATGGAAAAGAGCCCCGGACAGCTAAACGGCGACATGCCGAGATACTTGGCCTGAAAGGAGAAACCGAGGCGGATGCGCTCATCGCTGAAGTACCGCTTCAACTCGTCATCGAGTGAACGCCACGGTGCCAGAATGGGCAGCAGCTTCAACATCTCCGGCTTCATCAGGTCGCGCCAGCTCTCAAAGGGCGACTCCAGGAAAGGAAGAAAGCGCTGCAGCTTGTCGCGGTTTTCCCGCATAAAATTCTGGAAATTCGCGGCATCCTGCGGGCAAAGCTTGGCTACTGCCGCCTCCATGCGCTCATGATTGCCGGTCGCCAGCAGTTCTCCGCCCTGGCCAAAGATCAGGCGGTACTGCGGATCCAGGCGCACCATCGGCACTTCGCGGTCCAGCGAATATCCGCAGGCGGTGAATATCTCGCGCAGCACACGCGGATACAGAAAGAAGGTCGGGCCGTAGTCGAACTTGAAGCCGTCCTGCTCAAAGGTGCTGGTGCGGCCACCTACATGGTCACGCTTTTCAACGATGGTGACATCCACACCGGAGGCGGCCAGCAGCATCGCACTGGCAAGGCCTCCTGGGCCTCCGCCCACAACTACGACACGCTTCTGATCCAAACCCATTTGCAACCTTTGATGCAGCAAGCCACCGTCGCCGATGGAAAGAACCTTGGAGCGGTCACGCTGCCGATGGAAAAAGCTATGAGCTTTGTATCACGTGGTCACAAGAGTGAGTTGGCGATGGAAAGCACAGAACGATGATCGGCTGAAACACCGCCGCGCTGTGGATTTAGATGCTTCAGGTCTTCCGGAGTATCAATGTCAATTTCTCCACCGGTAAGGGGAATCGACAGCACATCCTGCTGCTGCAGGAGGTCGCGCGCGCCACGGTCGCCATCCAGCTGCTGCAGCGCGTGGAAGCTGAAGTCTGGAAAGAGGGCGGGCACCCCGCGGCGGCCTGCGTAGTAGGACGCCACCACGTGCTCGCGGTGGGAGGCCTGCACCAGCTCGCGCAGGTGCTCCGCCGTCATGGCGATCTGGTCGCAGGTCAGCACCAGCAGGTCATCCACTTCATCCCGCTCCGCCACGGCCGCGCCCAGCGCCAGGCTAGTGGACATGCCTCGCTCCCAGGCGCGGTTGAGCAGGACGCGCACCTCCGGCTCCAGGGTGGTAAGCATTTCCCGGATCGGCTCGTAGCCGGCACCCAGCACCACAAAAACGGGGTTGGCCCCGGCCTCCCGGGCCAGCCGGACCGCGCGCATGAGCAGCAGCTCGCCGTTGTAACGCAGCATCTGCTTGGGCTGGCCCAGGCGTGAGGAGGAGCCGGCAGCCAGCACCAGCGCCGCCAGGCGGCGCGCGCTCAACGGCTCACCAGCGGAGCCGGCTCTGCGGGCAAACCGGGAGTGGAGGATGGTCCAGGCGCCATCTCCCCTTCGATAGGCCGGCTTTGCAGTGCGCATGCACTCCCTATCGGCAGCGCCGCGCCAAACTGTTCCAGCAGCGTGCCGGCCTGGGCCAAAGACATGCGGCGATTCGGAATGGAGAGGTTTACCGGGACGCCTGGCCCGCTCCTGTCCTGCGGCGTGTGCAGGGCATGCTGGATCTCCGACACAATCGCAAGCGCGATCTTCTCCGGGCCGTCTCCGCCCAGCTCCAGGCCAATGGGCGCATGCACCCGCTCCAGCGCCTGCGCAAGGGTGAGTCCCGCGGCAGCTGCGGCTTCCTGCAGCAGCAGCGCCGAGCGGTGCCGCGCACCGAGCAGGCCCAGATAACGCGGCCAGAGCGGCAGCAGTTGCGCCACGGTCCGCCGGTCCTGCTCGTAAGAGTGCGTCATGACGACGACGGCATCTTCTGCGGAGATCCCGGCCGCATCCATGTCCTCCGCGACAACCACCTGCGCGGCCAGCGGGAAACGCTCCGGCCGGGCCTGTTGAGGGCGGCCGTCGGCCACGATCACGGTCCAGCCCATCTCGGCCGCCATGCGGACGAGAGGGCGCGCGTCCTCACCTGCTCCGAAAATGACCAGGCGCTGCGCCGGAGCGAGCTTCTCCACGAAAAGGTGGTCCAGGGAGGTGGCCCGGAGAGAAGCGCCCGTACCGGAAATTTTGGGCTGCGCATGTTTGAACTGTGCAACGTGGCGGATCGACACAATCTGCTCGGTCTGGAGCTCTTGCGAGGCAAACAGAACATCGCCTTGCACATCCAGCACGACACGTGCGAAGGTCCGGGATCCCTCTGGCAGCATGCTGGCAATTGTGCGCGCTTCACCCCGCAGTGAGGCCTGCATCGCCTGCAGGAGGGCCTTTCCCTCTGGAGCGTCGAGCGGCTCCAGCAGCAGGTCAACGGCACCGCCGCAGCCCAGGCCGAAAGGCACCTCGGCAGTATCCTCAAAAGCGGTGTCGTAGCTCTGCATGGCGGCACCGGTGCGTACGCGCCAGTGGGCCTTGCGCAGCAGGTCTGCTTCCAGGCAGCCGCCGGAGATGGTGCCCGCGGTGCGTCCATCTGGCAGGGCTAACAGGCGTGCTCCGGGCAGCCGGTAGGTGGACCCGGCCGCGCGCACCAGCGTCACCAGCACGCCCTCCGCGCCGGACTCGGCCAAGCTTAGAATTTCCCGCCGTTCCCGTAAGCTCACCCCTTTACTGTACGGGGCCAGGGCTGGCGCGGAAAGCCGCGCCGATACGCGCCGCGCGAAGAACGGCGGCTACCGGCGAAGACGCAGGGCGAACTGCGAAACACGCTGCTCCGTGGTAGTTTGCGTGATGCTGCCAAAGGCGACCGTGCCGAAGGAGCCGTTTGGCTGGGCAAACGCGGGAGTGTTGGTCACGTTGAAGAGCTCGGCGCGGAACTCCGCATCGAGCTTTTCCGCGAAGGCGGTGTGCTTCACCAGGGCCAGATCCCAGTCGCGGTAGGCCGGACCGCGTACCGGGTTGCGCGAAGCCGAGCCAAAGGTGAACTGCGGTGCGGTGCTGAAGGCAGCGGTGTTGAAGAAGCGCAGCGGGGTGCGGTCCGCCGGTGCGAGCGACGGCCTCGCCACCAGGTTGGGCCGCTGCAGACTCACCCCGAGCGCACTGTTGTTATTTGTGGCCTGTGTGATGGTGACGGGCATGCCGCTCTGCATCGTCACGATGCTGTCCAGCGTCCAGCCGCCCAGAGCGGGAGTGAGCAAGCCGTGGCCGCGAAAGTCAGCGAAGTTGTAAACCGCTGCAAAGGTGAGCACGTTGGGCATGTCGCCCTGGGAGCTGTCGCGCTCCAGGTAGGGCCGGTAGGTATCGGCCGCGATCAGCGAACTGGTGTTGGGCGAGGAAAGCACGGTGGAGGAGAAGACAGAGGAGGCCTCGTCAATCAGCTTGGAGTGCGTGTAGCCGAACAACAGGTAGAGCCCGTGCGAGACCCGCTGCTCCACCTTGGCCTCAAGCGCGTTGTAGTTGGTGGTGCCCGTGTTGTTGCGGTAGACGGCCACGTTCTGAAAGCGCGGATAGGGCTTGAGCAGCTGCGCGTTGGTGATGGTGCGGCGGCCCAGCGGACTGGCTGCCGGAAGGCTGCCGTAGTAAGGATTGGGCACGGTCTGCAGCAGAGTGGAGCCGGGCTGCAGGCCCGTCGCAATCTGGTCCGCGGTGAGCTGGTTCAGGTTGCGGTCTGGCTGGCCCACATGCACTACATGCGAGCCGACATAGGCAACATCGAACGACAGATTCTCAGTGAGCTGGCGCTGCACGGCCAGGTTCCACTGCTCCACATAGCCGGAGCCCGCCGCGCGGTTGGCAGTGTAGACACTCTGGCCCAGGCCCGCATTGGGTGTCAGACTGACAGGTGCCACGCTCGGTCCGTTGCTCAGTGTGAAGGCTGCGTTCAGGTTGTCCAGCGTGGGCTGCTGCACGTTCTGTATGAACGGGTATTGCGGCGTGGTAAAGGGCGTGGTGATCCCGCTCTGATCGATAAACACCATGCCAAAGCCGGTGCGCAGGACGGTCTTCCGGTCCACGTTATAAGCCAGGCCGAAGCGCGGCGCCACGTTGCCCCAGTGGAGTTCGCGCGCGGTGCGGGCGTAGCCGTTCACGCCCAGGTAGTCCAACTGCTGCGTGCCCAGGTTGAAGACCGCGCCCTGGTTGTGCGTTTCCGTGCTGGGCAGGTGCAACGACCAGCGCAGGCCGGCGTTGATGGTGAGGCTGGGCAGCGCGCGCCAGTCGTCCTGGCCGAAGAACTCATAAATGTAATCACGCGGCCGGATGGTGCGCTGCTGCAGATCGATGGAGAAGGTGTCCACCTGGCCGAGCAGGAAACTGGCAAAGGCATTGCCACCCGTGGTGCTGGCCGCGCCTGTGACGCTCTGGGTGTCGGTGCCCGTTACGGTAAAGGCAAAGGAGCCTGTCGGGTTGGGCGGGGAGATCGCATTCAACTCGTACCGCCGCGCATCCATGCCGGCCTTCAGCGAGTGCGCGCCGCGCGTGAGGATGATGTTGTCGACGAGTTCACCCACGGCCGTCTGGTAGCGCCCGTTGGTGCTGGCCGCGGGGCCGACCTGCTGAAAGCCGGTGAAAGTGAATAGTGGTAACGCATTGTTGAAAGCCGCGTTCGACGGTATGCCGGGAATGCCGAGTGCGTTGGATGCCGTGCCGCCCAGCGTGGAGCCCGCCTGTGTATTGCCACGGCGCGTGTAGCCCAGGCGGAACTCATTCGCCAGCCTTGCGCTGAAGACGTGGCTTTCATTGAACACGCCCTGTTGGCCGAGGATGTTGGTAAGGCCGCTCACATTGCCGGTGCTGAGAACGGAGCCGGTGATCAGGCCGGAGCCGTCGGGCAGCGGCGTGACCGGATTTTCCACTTCACTGTAATAGCTGTAGCGGACGAAGTAGCGGTCATGTGTGCCGGCCGCGCCATCCACGCGGAAGTCGAACTGGTTTTGGTGGTCGTCGTCATTGGCGGTGCGTGTGTAGTTGCTGGTGCCCATGGTGTTTGGCAGCGGGATGCGCGCCAGCAGTGCGGCCGCGGCGGGGTCGAAGGGACGGTTGATGGTGTTGCCGGCAAAGCGCGTGCGGATCACGCGGCCATTTACGGTCTGCGTTGTAGCGGGATCGTAGATGGGGGTGGCGCCGAAATTGCCCGCGCGCTGCGCCAGCGTGGGCACGACCGAAAGCCGCGTGACGCCCACGCGCTGCTTGATGCCCTGGTAATCCGCAAACAAGAAGAGCCGGTTATGCAGAATGGGCGCGCCGAGTGTGGCGCCGTAAAGGTTGCGGCGGTACTCGGGTTTGGCCGTTGGGGCGGCGCTGCTGGTCTTTGCGAAGTAATTGCGCGCGTTCAGTGCCTCATTGCGAAAGAAGTCATACAGGCTGCCGTGGAGGTTATTGGTACCGCCGCGCGTGGCCACGTTAACCACGCCGCCGTTGAAGCGGCCGAACTCGGCGGGCACGTTGTTGGCGGCAATGGTGAACTCGGCGATGCCGTCGATGATGGGAAAGAAGGCGACCTGTCCCGGCTCCGGCTGCAGCGCGCTGATGCCGTCGTAAAGATACTCGTTGGTGCGCGGTCGGCCACCGTTGATGCGCGGCAGAAGTGTGCCGGGCGGCAGTTCCACGCCAGGAGCCAGCTGCGCCAGCTGCACGAAATTGCGCGAGTTCAGCGGCAGGGCAATCACCGTGCGGCCGGGGATGGTGGTCTGTATGTCGGAGGTGCTGTTCTGCAGGGGCGGAGCATCCGCCGAGACCGTCACGGCCTCCGTGCCGCTGCCGGGCTCCAGCGCGATGTCCAGGCCGACCGTCTGCCCCGTGGTGACAGTAATGCCGGTGCGATCCGTGTGCTTGAAGCTGCCGGCGTCCACGCCAAGACGGTAGAGACTGGAGACAAGGTTGGGAAAGTCGTAGGTGCCGGCACCCGTGGTGACTGCGGTCTGCTGCACGCCGGTGGCGGTATCGGTCAGGGTCACGTGTGCGTTGGAGATAGCCGCGCCGGAGCTGTCGGCCACGCGGCCTTTCAGGTCGCCAAGCACCTGCGCATGCAGTGCCGAGCCGGCCAGCAGGACGGCCGCGAGGGCCAGCGGTACACGCGCGGAACCGGTCCGCTCAGAAAATCTGCACGAAAGCATGTCTACGAATCTATGCGATTCAAACCGCATGGGCAATGCGGCCGCAACATGGCTTACATGTACAACACTCAATCGTCGTCGCAAGCCTACGGCAAAATCGTAGTGATCAAAGACGGGTGGCCCACCTTGCGAAGCCGAGGTGGGTTCCTTACGCTGCGTTAAGGCCCATGCCGATCCAGCCCACCTCCACCGCAAAGTGCGCGGTAAAGATGGGGCAACCACTGCAGGACTGGCCCATCGAATGCTGCATGCGCCTCCGATTGACAAAAAGACAGCGCGCGCCTGAGCCTGTTGCCATGTTGCGGACGTTTTCAACGCGTATCTTGCGTCCTTGGGCGGGGTTCCAGCGCGCGCGGGCGTCATCGGCGCTGATACTCTTCTGTGCCTCGTTGAGCCTCTGCGGGCAGGCACCTGCGACGCCTAAGCCACTTCCCGGCGGCACGTTTTACCCGCGCGTTGTCCGCCTGCAGCATGGCTTGGCGGAGACAAGCGGTCACCTGATCGCCAGCACCGATACCGTGATCTTTGAAAGTACAGACGAGGGCGCGAACTTCACCAGGATCGGCAAAGTCCCAGTGATCCCTGGCAGCCTGCATGTTTGCTGCAGCACGCTCTATGAGGTGCCGCGCGATGTGGGCTCGCTCAGGGCGGGAACACTGCTCTCTGCCGGAACCTATATCCGCAGTATCAACACGGGCGCCGCGCCGGAGATGGTGGAGAGTGTCATCTTCCACAACGGGGAGCCTGCGATCGAAATCTACGCCTCCAATGATGCGGGCCGCACCTGGACCTATTTAGCCACGCCCGTGCATGGCGGGCCCGCGCTGCCCAGCCACAAGCCAGTGAAGCAGCGAGGTTTATGGGAGCCGGAGTTTGAGCTGGCCGCCGATGGATCGCTGGTGATGTTTGTCTCCGACGAGACGGACGCCTGCTGCAGCCAAAAGCTGATCCGCATCCGCACGCATGACGGCACACACTGGCAGGACAAGTCAGACGTCATCGCCATGCCGCAGCTGCCGGGCGCGCGGCCGGGCATGATCGTGAGCACGCCCCTGCCCAACGGGCGCTACTTCATGAGCTACGAGATTTGCGGGGACCGCTTCCACTGCGACGTCTACACGCGCACGTCGCCCGACGGCTGGAACTTCGGCGGCGCCGCCGCAAGCGGCACTCGCGCGGAGACGGCCACCGGCCAGTTCTTCCGCCATTCCCCGTCCAACACCTTTGCGCGGAGCAGTGGCGAAGGAAAGGTGCTGCTTCTCGGGCAGATGCTCTACGAAAGAGACGGCAGCCTCTCGCCAGAGAACGGGCGGGTCTTCTTCTTAAGCACGAACCTGGAGGGCAGGGGTGTGTGGACGCCTTACCCCGTGCCGATGCCAGTGCCCACGGCTTATGACGATTACTGCCCGAACTACTCCTCCGCTCTGCTGCCCAGCGCGGATGGATCGACTCTCCTGGAGCTGGCATCGGACTACGACGCGCAGCATCGATGCGTTACCTCTGCGGCGGCCGCAACTCTGAAGTAACTGCTCGCCAGGCTCTGAAGGTTTCGCGTCTGAAACAACCTGGCCGAAGCGGCTACCGTCCCACGCGGAACGGAAACAGGATTTTAGATGGAAAACCGGCCAACCTTCCAGCCCGACTTCAATACCCACTCCGCACCGGCGCATGAACCCGTCTGCCCTGCCGGTACAGACGGCGACCCGTCTGCCCAGAGTCCAGGCGAAGCTTCGCGCTGGGATTCACTTTCGCCTGTGCAGCCGGCGTTGACCGTCGGCGAGCAGGCAGAAGATTCCATGTTCGCCCGCTCCCTGGGTATGGGAGTCGCCGCCATGCTGGTAGGCGCGCTCTTTCACGCGGCAGAGAGCTCTTACTCCGGGCTGCACTTCATCTATCTGGCCTTTGTGCCGGGCCTGCTGGTGGGCCGCGCCATGAAGTGGAAGGAGAGCGTGCCGGGTGGGCGGCGCTACCAGATTGCCGCCGTTACCCTGACCTATGCGTCCTACACCCTCGCGGCGCTGTTGCAGATTCTTTGGGTGCTGCGCAGGCGCAATATCGGCCTGGGGGACATTGGCCTGGCGGGGTGGGGACGGCTGCTGGCACGCAGCATCCAGCTGCCATTTCTGGAAGCGACGGATGGCTTTACCGGATGGATTGAACTGGCGGCGATGGCAGTAGGCATCTACATTGCGTGGAAGAGTACACGACATGGGGCGGCAGTGATGCGGTCGCGATGGGAACGCCGGCGCCTGCAGGACACACCGCCCAGCATCACCGGGCGTTGACCGGCAACGGCTGGTGCGTTGCAACTCCGCTACTCCATGCGCTCGATCATTACGTCGGTGCTCTTGATCAGGGCTGCCGCCGTATCGCCTTTCTTCAGGCCCAATTCCCGCGCGGCTTCCGCCGTAATGATGCTGGTGATCTGCCCATCGCCGATGGCGAGCACCACCTGGGCGAGCAGGCCTTCCACACGCACCGAAATGACCTTGCCCGCAATCTGGTTCCGGCCGGAGACGCGGCGGAAGCGCTCGCGCGATTCCCCTTCGGGCCTGGCCTTGTCTTTTGCAAGATAAGGTTTCAACGCCGATTGTGCGACGCGGTGGTGGCCGCCGGCGGTGGGCACGGTCTTCAGTTTGCCGCTCAGGATCCACTGCTTGATGGTGGGATAGCTGATGCCGAGCATCCGGGCCGCTTCGCGCGCGGTAAACAGGGGTGTGGTCGCCATGGTCTATTGTGGCATCGAAGACCCTCTTCCTCCGGCGGTCCAGGCTTGAAAAGGGGAAGGCGCGCGGGATCGCCGCTTTGTGCGCGGGCTCTGCAGAATCGGTCAAAGGCCATCCCCCCGGACGGCTGGAGCCGTCATCCACCTTTGCCCTTTGAGCACCCGCGGTATGGTCAGGTAGAACTTCAGTGTGTTCGGGGGAAATTTTCCGCTTTCTTCTTTCACGGGCGACCGAATACATTGGCTTTGAGACTTTCCTGGATGTTTCGGTGCTCTCTGCTTCTGAGCGCTGCCGGCTATCGAAATCTTGCTGTACCGGAGTCAAATGTGGATCATCTTTGCTCCGTGTGTAAACGGGGAACAATGCGGCGGAGTACGCGCCACGGCGTAAAGGAGCGGCTCCTGTGGAGCCTGCTCGGCTTTTTCCCGTGGCGCTGCCGCATGTGCAAACATCGCGAACTGCTGCACGATCGGGGCAGTGAAGCCGACCTGGCGATGCGAAGTTCCACCACCGCCTCCCGCCCGGAATTCTGAACCTTTTGAGACGACTATCCTGAAGGCAATGCCACACATTCCCGTAAAGCGCCTGCACCCTGCGGCGCGCCTGCCACATTACGCCCACACCGGCCCCTTTGGCGACCTGGCAGCCGATCTGTACAGCGTGGAAGCCGCGCACATTGAGCCGCACACAACGGCGCTGGTGCCCACAGGCCTGGCCATGGCTTTTCCTGCCGGCTACGGTGCGCTGGTGGAGGACCGCAGTGGCCTGGCCGTGCGTGGCATCACCACGCTGGCCGGCGTCATTGACCCCGGCTACCGCGGCGAACTGAAAGTCGTGCTCCTCAACATCAACGACGAACCAATCACCCTGGCCGCTGGGGACCGCATCGCGCAACTCCGCATCGTGCAGCGCATTGAGGCCAGCTTTGAAGAAGTGAGCGACCTGGACGAGACACACCGCGGCGAAGGCGGCTTCGGCTCAACCGGAGCTTGATTTACAAACTAGAGGTAAGCGGGTCCCCGCGATGATTGGTTCTCTCCATAGTGAGCCTGCATCCAAGGGCACATGAGCCTTTCTGATCTGCGTGCGCTTGGCCGTTCCGGCCTTCTTGTGAGTCCGCTGGCGCTGGGTGCTATGACTTTTGGCAATCCTCGTTGGGGTTCCACCGACGAGGATAGCGAAGCGATCTTTCACGCCTATGTGGAGGCGGGTGGCAACTTTATCGATACGGCGAATGTGTATGTGAAGGGCCGCAGTGAGGAGTTGCTGGGCCAGTGGTTTGCCGAGGATGCGCGGTTGCGCGACCGGCTGGTGCTGGCCACCAAGTCGACCTTCAGCATGGAGCCGGGCAACGCGCACGCCGGCGGCAACGGGCGCAAGCACATGTATGCGGCGCTGGATGCATCACTGAAGCGGCTGCGGACCGATTACGTGGACCTGTACTGGCTGCATGCATGGGACCAGTTGACGCCGGTGGAGGAGGTGCTGGAGTCGCTGGTGGGTCTGGTCCGCGCGGGCAAGGTGCGCTACTACGGCCTGTCCGACGTGCCGGCCTGGTACGCCACGCGCATGGCGACGCTGGCGGAGGCGCGTGGCTGGCCCGGACCGATCGCGCTGCAACTGCCGTATTCGCTTGTTGAGCGCACGATCGAGCGTGAACATGTGCCGGCGGCCCACGAACTTGGCATCGGCATTACACCGTGGGGTGCACTGGGCGCGGGCCTGCTGACCGGCAAGTACAGCCGTGACGCGCAGGGCAAGCCGCAGACGGGTGGTGGCCGGCTGGATTTGAGTCTACCCAGCTTTCAGATGTTCACGGAGCGCAACTGGCAGGTGCTGGAGGTGCTGCAACGTGTGGCGGGCGAGGCCGGACTGCCGCTGGCGCAGGTGGCGCTGGCCTGGGTGCTGGCGCAGCCGGGGATCACCTCGCCGATCATCGGCATCAGCAAAATGGAGCAGCTGCACGAACAGATCGCGGCCGTGGAGATTGCACTGAATCCGGAGCAGATGAAGGCGCTGACGGAGGGCAGCGCGCCGGAGGGTCTGGGCTTCTACCGCTTCTTCAGCGGGCAGATGCAGCAGGGAATCTTCGGCGGGGTGAAGGTGCAGGGCTGGCGCTAAAGCCATCGGTGCGAATGAGCGGAAGGCTGGACCTGAACGCTTCAGACCCGCGAAGCCAAAACGTCCTCCGGAGCACACTCACGGTGCAGAGCTCTACTTTCAGGACGAAGACACTACCGGTACGAAGAGGGACTTGCGCGGAGCACTCTATCCGCACAAGTCCCTCGAGACTGGATTTATTCGCGCTCTATCGCTGCCTTCCACCGAAGATGTCGGCGCCGGCTGCTTCCTGGGCAAAGTACTGCGGGTCGCTGATATCGGCGAGCAGGCCTGGCTCCCGCGGCACCCATCCCAGCCGCTCCTTCGTGCGCTCGCTCGAAGCGGGACCATTCCCTCCAATGAACATGGCCATCATCCCAAAATGAGCTGAGGCCTCCTCCTGCGAGAGCGAGACGACGGGCAGCCTGAACTGGCGGCCGATCGCCTCGGCCACCTGCCGGAAAGGAACGCCTTGCTCTGCCACGGCATGGAAGGGACCGCCCTGGGCGCCGTTTTCGAGAGCGAGCCGGAAAAGTCGGGCCGCATCGAGCCGATGTACAGAAGGCCACAAATTCTCTCCATCTTCCACATAGGCGGCGACGCCTTTCTGGCGTGCCAGACTCGCGAGTTGGGGGACGAAGCCATGCCGTTCTCCAATGCCGTGAACCGAACGTGGGAGCCGGACCATGGTCGCCCGCACCCCGCGTTCCGCCATGGCCATCGTGGTCTGCTCGGTTGCCCGCGGGAAGGCCGGCATGACAGGACCGATAGACATCTCCTCAGTGAAAACCTCGCCGCGAGGAAAGATGCCGATGCCGCCCGCCACAACAAACGGCCGATCGGAGCCCATGAGTACATCGGCAAAGGTTTCGATGGCTTCCTTGTCCTCTGAGCTCAACTCCACGATCTTCGACATGTCCAGGCCGAACGCCGTGTGGATGACTCCGTCCGCCTCCGCGGCACTGCCGCGCAGGATATTCAGATCGCTCAAAGACCCTAAAACCGCTTTGCCTCCAGCCTTGGTAAGAGCGTCAGCATTCGCCTGGGACCGGACGAGGCCGGAAACCCTATGCCCGGCGGCAATCAACTCCCGTACCACTGCTGCACCGATCCACCCTGTTGCACCCGTAACAAAAACACGCATTCACTTAGTCCTCCACGACCCTAAGAATCATGATGGGTGCTTCTGAACTCGCAGTAAAGACGAGGATTCATCCTATGATTATCGATATCAGGCTGGCAGCTCGGCCGGCCTGCCAGATAGTCCCTTTTGCCAACCAGCCGGGTCGAGACTGACGCGCTTCCATCTGTGATGTACAGCCTGGGACCACGGAGAACTTATGGAAAACACACAGATGTTGATCGCTCAGGCCTACTCTGCATTCAATCGGCGAGATGTCGACGGAGCACTGGCGTTGATGACTGAAAACGTCAGCTGGCCTAAAGCGTCGGAAGGCGGCCGTGTCATTGGAAAAGAAGAGATTCGTGTCTATTGGACACGGCAGTGGAAGGAGTTTGATCCTCATGTGGAACCAATCGAAACGATTGACCGGGAAGGCAACAAGGTCGATGTCAGGGTTCACCAGCTGGTGAAAAACCTAAGTGGCGACGTTCTTTCCGACAGCGAGGTATGGCACGTCCACACCGTCACGAATGGTCTAATTGAACGCATGGATTTGAAGGAAAGCATAGCAAGCGCGGACTTCGCCCCATCCGCCGCCTTTGTCAGGCGTTAGTATGGGCGCTCCGGAAAGCGCTGGCCAGTCGCTCGGCATGTTTCTTCAGGACCGGCGGGCAAAACTTGACCCGGCTTCTTTCGGCTTCTCGGCGGCCCGCCGCCGCACACCCGGTCTGCGGCGGGAAGAGGTCGCGCAGCGAGCCAATATCAGCTCGGCGTGGTACGTGTGCCTGGAACAGGGCCGGGGCGGGGCACCCTCAGCGGATGTGCTCGACAACCTGGCCAGGGCGCTCCTCTTGACCGAGGCCGAGCGCGAACATCTTTTCCTGATCGGGCTGGGACGAGCCCCGGAAAGCCGTTACCGGCGGCCGGAAGATATCGAACCCCGGTTGCAGCGGCTTCTGGATCAGCTGAGTCCTGCTCCCGCCTTCATTAAAACCGCGACCTGGGATGTTGTTGCCTGGAACCAGGCCGCGACGGTGTTCTGGCCAGATTTCGGACAGCTCCAAGTCCACGAGCGCAATACGCTTAGGCTGGTCTTCCTTGATCCTCGCGCGCGTGTCCTGTACTACGACTGGGAAGCGGTCGCGCGGATGGCTGTCGCGGCTTTTCGCGCAGACGTGGCGAGGGCAGGTGCCATGGCGGAGGTCGCGTCCCTGATCGACGAACTCTCGCATTTCAGCCCGGAGTTCAGGGTGATGTGGCGGGAGAACGATGTGGGGGACAGCGCTCATGCGGTGAAGGACCTGCGGCATCCGATTCTTGGAACCATCGGTTTTGAATGCTCTACCTTCGGGGTAGACGGGCGGCAGGACCTCACGATGATTGTTTTTATGCCGGCCTGCACAGACGTCGCGGAACGCATCACGAATCTGCTCGCGTCTTCGAGACAAGCCGCATAGAGCCTTGCATCACAGGGGCCGATCAGGAATGTCGAAGCGTGTACACGGCGTCATGGACGGCGACTCCGAGCAGAAGAAACGCCCAAGCAATCAGCGTAGCCGTCCATAGCAGGAAGCGTAGATACCAGGTCCTACGACAAGGCCAACACCTTCAAGCACCGATTGAGGGCCATGCGCTTTGGTGGCCGTTTTACATCCGATCAAGAGCACTCCTTCCTGATGACCCACCATAGGAAAGAAAAGACCTATACCCGTAGGTGAACACGGCTTTCCTGGACTCCGGACTGCGAGCCGCCTCGACCTTTCCGAAAGTACATTCAACGCGTCGACCGGTTTACCAAAGATGGTAAGCGTATCGATATCAAAGATGTCCCTTCACGGGTCCGATGGCGTCATTGCGAACCGGAAAATCATCTCGCCCATCTGCATATCTGCTTCATCCAAGTTAAATCTGGATTGACACGACCGGAGTAGGCTCATGGCTATGAACGATCTTGTTCTCGTCACTGGTGGTTCGGGTTTCATTGCCGTGCATTGCATCGTGCAGCTGCTGCAGGCGGGTTACCGCGTCCGCACCACGGTGCGTTCGCTTGCCCGCGAGGCCGGTGTGCGCGCCATGGTGAAGATGGGCGGTGCCGATGCGGCGGACGGGCTCAGCTTTGTCCTGGCGGATCTGATGAAAGATGAGGGATGGGCCGAGGCGGTGGCGGCCTGCAGGTACGTCTTGCACGTGGCTTCGCCATTCCCGTTGAGGGTTCCCCGGCATGAGGATGAGTTGATCGTGCCAGCGCGCGAGGGTACGCTGCGTGTCCTGCGCGCCGCCCGGGAAGCCGGGGTACAACGGGTGGTGCTCACCTCGTCAGTGGCGGCCGTCGCCTATGGTCACCCGCCGCAGGACGCGCCTTTCGACGAAACAGATTGGAGTGTCGTTGAGAGTGGCGATCTGTCGGCGTACGCCAAGTCAAAGACGATTGCGGAGCGCGCCGCATGGGCATTTCTTGAGCGGGAGGGTGGTGCTCTGGAGCTTACCTCCGTGAACCCGGTTGGTGTCTTCGGGCCGGCGCTCGGTGAGGATGATTCCACGTCGCTGGTGTTGATTCAATACATGTTGAACGGCACCCTTCCCGGTTTTCCCAGGATCCGCACCGGCGTGGTGGACGTCCGCGATGTTGCCGACCTGCATCTGCGCGCCATGACCAGCCCGGCCGCGAAAGGTGAGCGTTTTATCGCCATCGCGGATCACTACATCCCGCTCTCCGAGTTTGGCAACTATCTTCGAGAAGCTTTGGGGCCGGCCGCCAAGCGTGTACCCACGCGCGAGCTGCCGGACTGGTTGCTGCGGCTTGTCTCAGTCTTCGATCCCAACACAAAGCAGATTGTTCCGGAGCTGGGCAGCCGCAAGGACGTGACCGGCGAGAAGGCCCGCCGGGTACTGAGCTGGACTCCGCGATCGAACAGGGAAGCGGTAGTTGCCTCGGCGGAAAGCCTCATGCGCTTCGGCATGGTGAAAGGCAGCCGAAAGCCTGTAGCCGCAATGCTCTGACCCTCGACAATGACCGACATCATTTCTGGCAGGTTTTGCAGAAGTGTGTCGAACGGCCACCCACGACAATGCGCTGGATGGGTGCGCCGCACTCCCGGCAGGGAAGCCCGGTGCGGCTGTACACGCGATGCTCCAGCTGAAAGAAGCCACGCACGCCATCGGCATCCACGTAGTCGCTCACGCTGGAGCCACCCAGCTCGATCGCCTGCTTCAAGACTGTCTGCAGCGAGCCGTGCAGCCGGTGCATCTCTGCGCGGGTGAGCCGGCCCGCATGCCGTTTTGGACGGATACCCGCACGAAAGAGGCTTTCATCCGCGTAGATGTTGCCCACGCCATGAAGCAGCGACTGGTTGAGCAGGGCGGCTTTGATCGGAGTCTTCCGTCCGCGAAAGAGCGCTGCAAAGTGCTCCGGCGTAATCGTCAGCGGCTCCTCGCCGGGGCCCTCATAAGCTGCCGCGGCATTCACGATTCCAATCCGTCCGAAGCGCCGGGGGTCCACAAACCGCAGCTCGCGTCCATCGTGCAGGTGCAGCACGGCATGCGTGTGCGGCGGCGTGGGAACGTCTGCCTGACTCACCAGCAGCCTTCCCGTCATGCCGAGGTGCACGGTCGCCTGGGCTGCCGCGCCACCGGGCCGGCGTACGTCCATCACGATCGTCTTGCCAATGCGATGCACCCGCTCAATGCGGGCACCCGTGAGTGTCTCTTCAATCACCGCGGCAGGCGACTTCAGCGGCTCCGGCTTGCTGCCCAGCGTCACTCGCTCAATGCGCTGACCCTGCACACGAGCATGCACACCGTTCGCCACTGTTTCCACTTCGGGCAATTCAGGCATTGTCGGTTTAGATGATCGAGCCAGCTCCAAGGCTTCGTGCGTTGCGAGTCCGTTCGCTTGACTCCAGCGGAATACGCCCGGCTGTTCTTTTTGATACAAGGATGGAGTGGAACGCAGGACAGATTCGCTTCATAGCCCGTATTGGCTGGTTCTTGTCGGCGCGGTAATCACCTCGGTGTATTGGCTGTTGTTTTCCAACAGCTTCAACCTGCCCAGGGGTGACGACTACGACATTATCCTTACTTTCATGAACGGCTACGTCGGTGTTCATGGAGTCTTGCCCAGGCTTTCGTATTACCTCGCATCCCAACACAACGAGTACAAACTCTTCTTGGTACACGCCATCGTCATCGTGCAGCATGCGGTCACGGGCACGGTGAACTTTGCTGTCCTGCAGTGCCTGGGCGATCTTGGTCTGCTCGGCATTTTTGCAGTGCTGAGTCTGCATTTACCTGGAAAGGAGCAGCCCTGGCGGCAAGGTCTGTTGCTGCTGCCCCTGGCATTTCTGTCGTTCTCCTTGAGACCTCTTGAAACGCTCAACTGGGCCGGACCTGGGTTGCAGAATGTGTCAGTCGTTGTGTTCAGCCTGTTAGCGATTCACTTCCTGACCATGGAGGCAGCGGGATCCGGCGCTGCCGCATGTGCATGTGTGGCACTGGCCATTGCAGCCTCTGGCAATGGCCTGTTTGTGCTTTGCAGTGGCACGCTGGCCCTTTTGGAGCGCGGCCGCTACCGGCTGCTCGCGCCCTGGCTTCTTACGGGTGCTCTGTGCGCTGGCTGCTATGCCTATCGCTACACGCCGGTTGTGAAGCAGCCGGCGGTTGCCGTCTCGCATGGCGTCGGCGCGACCTTGCTGTTTCCGCTCGCCTTTCTTGGCAACACTCTGTCCTCACCCCCATTGGCGATTGCTTACGCTGCGGCTCTGCTTGGGACTTTTGTTTTCCTAGTCCGGCGTGGACTGCGGCAGAAAGCGCCCTTTGTCTTCCATGCTGTCATCTTTGTTCTCTTGACAGCCGCAGGCGTCAGTCTAACGAGACATTCGGGTGGCCTTGCCGCGGCGGTTCCCAGCCGCTATGCGCTTTACAGCCTTCTGCTCACCTCATTGATCTACATTGGCATTCTCTGCAGTCTGCAGGTCACTCAGGGGTCTGTTGGACGGCCGGCGTTGCTTTCCACTCAGCGTCTGCCGGTTGTAGCGGGATTTGCGGTTGTGTCGTCTCTGCTCTGGGCGCACCACATGATCCTGGGCAGCAAGCTGCTGGCGATGGAACGAAATGGGATCCAGGAGAGCTTCGTTGGTTGGCAGCATGGAACCAGGAGCAACCCCGTGTACATCAGTCCGCTGGTGCACTCGAAAGACCTGGAAGAACTCGGGCACCGTGCCGCCGGAATAACCGTGAGGGCCATGGAGTCGCACGTCTTTGTGCCGGAGAAGCATGATGCCAGCACAACACCGCACCCGGATCGCTGAAGCCGGTCCATGCGGGGTTACAAGCCCTCTGTTCCGCGCGCAGGTGTTCCCAACGGTAGAATGAAGGGGCTGGCCGGCAAGCCTCTTTCTGGCAAAGTGCCGGCCGGATGCGCTTCCGCAAAATCCTACGGAGATTTACAGTGAGTAAGAAAGCAACTGCCGTCGTCCTTGGTGCCCAGTGGGGCGATGAGGGCAAAGGCAAAATCGTGGATGTGCTGAGCGAGCGCTATCAGGTGGTTGCCCGGTATGCCGGCGGCCACAACGCCGGGCACACTGTCATTGTTGCGGGTGAGAAGTTTGTGCTGCATCTGGTGCCATGCGGTGTGCTGCGGCCAGGCTGCCGCGGTGTTATCGGCAATGGCGTCGTTGTGGACCCGGCCGCTCTGCTGAATGAAATCGCAATGCTTAAGCAAAAGAGCCTGCCCATTGACGGCCAGCTTTTCCTGTCCAATCGTGCGCAGGTCATTCTGCCGTACCACCGCATGATTGAACTTGCCGCGGAAAACGCGCCCGGCCGCACAAAGATCGGTACCACCTCACGGGGCATCGGCCCGGCGTATGAAGACAAGATGCACCGCAATGGATTGCGCGTGGTGGACATGCTCAATCCGGCACTTCTGCGCACGCACATCCTGAACGCCTGCCATGAGAAGAACCAGATTGCGCATGCCCTCTTCGGCACTGAGCCACTGAACGCGAACAAAATCTACGACGAGTACGCGCGCTATGCCGACCAGATCGCGCCCTACGTGACTGACACGGCAATGCTGTTGAATGAGGCTATCCGGTCAGGTGAATCGGTGATGTTTGAAGGCGCCCAGGGTGCTCTGCTCGACATCGATCACGGTACGTATCCGTTCGTCACCTCCTCCAGTGCAACGGCCGGCGGCGCTGTCATCGGGACAGGCGTGGGGCCCACCGCCATTGGCACCGTGATTGGTGTCACCAAGGCCTATGTGACACGGGTGGGAGAGGGACCTTTCCCCACGGAAGACTCGACGGCAGCCGGGGACGAACTGCGCTCCCGTGGGAACGAGTATGGTGCGGTCACCGGCCGGCCGCGCCGTTGTGGCTGGCTGGACTTGCCGCTGCTGCGCTACTCCAACATGATCAACGGCACCGAGTGGCTGGTCGTCACCAAGCTCGATGTGCTTGACACGCTTGCGGAAATTCAGGTCTGCACCAGCTATCGGATCGACGGCGTGGAGACAGACCGCATCCCGGCGGACATTCTCTCCTTTAACAAAATTGAACCGGTATATACGCGGCTGCCCGGCTGGCAGAGTTCGACGGTTGGCGCGGCGAGCTTTGAAGCTTTGCCACAGCAGGCGCAGGACTACCTGCGCTTTCTGGAAGCACAATCCCACGCCCGCATCGGCATGATTTCCACCGGGCCGGATCGCGACCAGACAATATGCCTGCCTGAGTTTGCTGAGCTGACCGCTCCCGCAAGCAGCCGTGACATCATCAGTCAGGAAGCCCCGCAATGATCTCGTTCACCGTTCGCATGCGCTTTGCTCCTGAAGACCAAGCGGAGATCCGCAACATTCTCCGGAACATCGGTGCCGCTTCCCGTCAGGAACCAGGCTGCGTCAACTATGTGACGCACATGGTCGAGGGTGATTCCAACACCGTGGTGATCTATGAGCAATACCGGGACGTGGAGGCGCTTGAGGCGCATCGTGCCTCGGCGCACTTTGACCAGTACGCGACCAACGGCCTGTACCGCAAAGTACGTGAACGCTCCGTGGAAACCTTAATTGCCATCGAGTAAGGTTCTATTAGCCTGGGTCCGGTAAAAAGCTTGACCCTGTGAACCTACAACGAAAGTGTTTTGACCCGCCTGCCTGAATCGAATTACGATGCGTTACGCGATGACCAAGGCCCGCCGCAGCGACGCACGCACGATTCTTCCGATAATCGCGGCGGCTGCCCTGCTCTGCATGGTTCCGTCAGCTGCCTCGGGGCTGGCGATCCGCACGCACCGTCCGAATCGTAGCGAACAGCAGCAGATCTCCCAAATTGAGGAGGATCTGCGGACGGCGCTTCTCGCAGGCGACGGAGCCATCGTGGAGAAGTACCTTGCGGACGACTTCATGGGAATTTCGTCGAACGGCAAAGTCTCAGACAAGCAGCAATATGTGCGACGCGTGATCCGTCACGAGAATCGCTTTGTGTCGATCGATGTCGTGGACCGGAAAGTCCGTCTACAACCCCCGTCGACCGCGGTCGTCATCTCCACGGTCAACATCACCGGAAGCCTGGACGGCGCGACCACGCATGGTACGTTCCGCTATACCCGCGTTTATAACCGTCAGGCGAGTGGATGGAAAGTTGTGAATTTTGAGGCTACCCGCGTCTCCGGAACACCCGCCTCAGAGGATCTGAAGCGGGGTATTCCTGTGACGCGCTAGTAAGTGAAGACAAGCATGATGCGTATTGAGGAAAGTTCTTTTCAGGGAACTTTGTTCAATGCGTCCAGGCATAAGCCGGTGACTTAGGCCATTTTCCTTGCCGGCGGCATTGCTTCACCGCGGACCGGGAAATTCAAGCCGAGAATGCGGCGCTGCAGAGATCGTGTCATTCCGGTCATGTGTGCGTCTTCATCTTCCGCTGAGACTACGGAGGAGGTCGGAGCTGGGGGGATCGCCCGCCGGCTTCGCTGACCGAGCTTTTCCAGCAACGAACGAAGTCGAGGATCTGTAGACTGTGGCGGCATCTCTGTGGGGATCACGAGGCCTCCTTTGAATTTTGCAGGCTGCAGCCCGCATCTCCATAGGAGGAGCGATCTACAACTTTCGTTGCAACGGAATCAGAGAAAAGGCCGGCGTTCAAGCGATCGGCAATCCAAGCGCTTCTCGCAGCCGCTTCCATGTCACATCGAGTGTTTCTGGCAAGATGCGCGTTTCACCGATGACGGACATGAAATTGTGATCGCCAAACCAGCGCGGCAGCAGATGCATATGCAGATGCTCCGCAACACCGGCACCGGCGGCCTGGCCCATGTTGATGCCCAGATTGATCCCCTCAGGCTGGTATACCTCCCGAAGTGTCCGCTCCATTCGCTGGGCCAGCCGCATCATCTCCGCGGAACTGCTATCGTCCAGGTCGGTCAGGTTCGCAACTTTCCGGTAAGGCACGATCATGATGTGGCCCGAGCTGTAGGGGTAGGCATTCAGGCAGATAAAGTGGTGCTCGGCCTGCAGCACCACGCCGCCATACTTTTCTGCTTCCGTCTGTGAGCACAAGCCCGAGCTCCCGGCCCACTGCACCGAACCGATCAGGTTCAAAAAG
This sequence comes from uncultured Terriglobus sp., assembly GCA_964246795.1. Taxonomy (GTDB): domain Bacteria; phylum Acidobacteriota; class Terriglobia; order Terriglobales; family Acidobacteriaceae; genus Terriglobus. The sequence continues at coordinate 100,589 of CAXTRR010000007.1, forward strand.
ACGGAATCGTGGTCTTCTGGAAAGCCGGCCAGCTCCTCCGGAACGCCCTTTCGGCTATCTGCATGCTGTTTACTCACATACGCGTACCGCCAGGGAGTCCAAAGCCGATCCATCGTCAAAGTATAGTGGCCGCCCTTTCAGCGCTGGACTTTCGGCCTTTTCAGTGCAGTGACCGCATTTGGCGGAATGAGGGGGCATAGAAAAGGGAGTCGCCTTCGTTGACCCCAAGTTTTCCTCAGCGCTATACTACGAAAGAGCTTGTGCGCGACAGGGTCAGCGCCGGTTCCTCCGCACAAATCGTTTTCAGGACGCACGTGGCCTTCCCGGCCGCGCTGTTCTGTCCGCTAAACGTTTGCTTCAGGGGAATGCTGCGACCTCTACCGCTTCTCAGGCGTCAGATTTGATGCAGCACTCCCATCCCGAACCCGAGAGCAAATCCCTGAGCACCGAACTGGAAACCATGCCCACCGAAGAAACGGTCCAGACGACCGAAACCACTCACACCACTAACACGCTCGCGCATGAGGCCAATGGCCCCGTAACCGATCCAGTCTCCAACCCCGCAGTCGGCGCCAACCACCTGGTGACACCCGGGCCAGCCGCGCCCACAGACGTGGACTATGATGCCGCCGATTTCGCCGCGGCTCTGGAGAACTTCGATCGGGAACAGGCTGAAGACAAGGCCGCCGCAGCTTCCGCCATGGAAGAGGACAAGGTCGTCACCGGCACTGTGATCAAGATCACCGACAAGCACGTTGTCGTTGACATCGGCTTGAAGAGCGAAGGCCTGATCCCGAAGGAGCAGGTGGTTGACCACACCGGCGAGTCGAAACTCGCCGTGGGCGATGCGGTGGAAGTGGTGGTGGAGCGCGAGGAGCATGAGGGCGGCTATCTCGTCAGCTATGAAAAGGCACAGCGCCATCGCCTGTGGGATCAGCTTGAAAAAGCCGCGGCGGAGAAGACCCCTGTCACCGGCACCGTCGTCTCTCGTGTCAAGGGTGGTCTCACCGTCGACATCGGCGTAAAGGCTTTCCTGCCTGGCTCACAGGTAGAGATCCGTCCTGTCCGCAACCTGGACACCTACATCGGCCAGCCACTCGATGTGCGCGTCATCAAGCTCAATAAGAAGCGCGGCAACGTCGTGATCTCCCGCAAGGAAATTCTTGAGGAAGAGCAGAATTCCCGCAAGGCCGTTACGCTCGAGACACTGGAAGAGGGTGCGATCCTGACCGGTGTCGTCAAGAACCTGACCGACTACGGCGCATTCGTCGAACTCGGCGGTCTGGACGGTTTGCTGCACATCACTGACATGAGCTGGGGACGCCTGACCCATCCGCGCGACCTGGTACAGGTGGGCGATGAGATTCAGGTAAAGGTGCTGAAGTTCGACAAGGACAAGCAGCGCGTTTCGCTCGGCTTCAAACAGCTCACCCCAGACCCTTGGCTCGATGCGATCGAGCGTTATCCCATCGGCGCACAGGTCAAGGGCCGCGTTCTTTCTGTCACCGACTACGGCGCGTTTGTCGAGCTGGAGCAGGGCATTGAAGGCCTGGTCCACGTTTCGGAGATGACCTGGTCCAAGCGGATGAAGCACCCCAGCAAGATGGTCAAGCCCGGCGACGAGGTCGATACCATCATTCTGGCTGTGAACCCCAACGACCGCCGCATCTCGCTTGGCATGAAGCAGCTGCAGGACAATCCTTGGGAGCAACTTGAGAACAAGTACCCCATCGGTGCCACGGTCGAAGGCCGCGTCCGCAACCTGACCGACTTCGGTGCTTTTATCGAGATTGAAGACGGTATCGATGGCCTTGTCCACGTTTCCAACCTGAGCTGGACCAAGCGCGTCAAGCACCCCTCTGAGGTTCTGAAGAAGGGTGAAAAAGTGAAGGCGATTGTGCTCGGTGTCGAGCCGGAAAATCGCCGGCTCTCCTTGGGTGTCAAGCAGCTCGAGCCCGATGTCTGGGATACCTTCTTTGCGCAGCACCGTACCGGTGACGTTGTAAAGGGCAAGGTACTCCGCACCGCCCAATTCGGCGCTTTTGTCGAACTGGCCGAGGGAGTCGAGGGTCTGTGCCACGTCTCCGAAGCTGTTGACGATCATGGCAAGCAGATGAATCTGGAAGCCGGGTCCGAGCACGAGTTCAAGATCGTGAAGATGAGTCCGGAAGAGAAGAAGGTGGGCCTAAGCCTCCGCGGTGTGGGCGAAGAAGCCAGCCGTGAAGAGGTGGAAAGCTACAAACAGCCGAGTGGCTCTCGCGACTCCGGCTCCTCTTCCTCGTCCTCCAACTCGGGCTCTACAACGCTGGGCGATCTGCTGAACTGGAAGCGTTCCGACCGGTAGTAGAAAACGCATCTCGCATAAAGAAAGCCGCCCGGCTTCGGGCGGCTTTCATATTGAGCATGGAACGAGATAGCCTGTCTCTCTCGTCATCAAACTTCAACGCGGAGCGGTGAACACGTGTGCGAGATGAGTGGGCGTGTTGCCGACCCTTGAAGGAGGTAAGTAGACTTCACGCCTATTGAGGAATCGCGTGGTCGTTTCGGTGGCGGTCTTTAATTTCGCGGTAGATCTTCAGTTCCCGTTCAGCATCGGCGGGGCGGCCGACCTTGCGGTAGGCACTGGCGAGTTGGTAGTGCAGGTAATCTTTTGAGCTGTCGGCACGCTCGGAGAGTTCCAGGTGCGTCACCGCGTCGGCGGCTCTGCCGTCCTCCAGCAAAAGTTTGCCGAGCTCATATTGAGTTTCCGCGTGTTCGGGGTGCGACGCAGCCGTCTGCTCCAGAATTGTGCGGGCTTCGTCTTTATGGGAGGTTTGCAGAAGGGCAAAAGCCAGCGCGCTGTTCACTCCGGGCTCGGCGGGGCTTAACGCTAGCTCCTGCCGCAATTCCGGGATGGCATCCGCAGGCCTGTCCTGGCGAATGAGCGATTCGCCGACAAAATAGTGAGCGGTCGCCGCAGTGGAGTCCGCCACACTGACCTTGCGATAGCAGGCTTCGCTGCCTTTGTAGTTCTCCGCGTCGAAGTAGATATGGCAGACCAGCAACAGGATGTTGGAGGGCAGCGGCTGGCTGGAGAGGCTGTCCGCCAAGGCGTTTGCCTCCTGTGCCTGTCCGCTGCGAGCGAGGGAAAAGGCGCAGGAGTAGGCGGTGCGAGGATCTTGCCGGGCTAGATCGCCAGCCGATTGGAAGTTCCGGGCCGCCTCGCCAAATTGACCCTGATCGAAGTGCGACATGGCCAACATCAGGCGTGCCCGGGGATCGTTGGGCGGCGGAGTTGCGGAGAAGTAGCCGGTGAGCGCCTCAATGGTTTGCGGACCGTTGTTGAGGCGATAGGCTGCAGTGCCGATATTGCGCAGGACGGTGGAAGTCGGACCTCCCCAACGCCTTGCCTGTTGGAAATCGTGTAGCGCCTCAGCGTACTGCTGCTGCCGCGCCTCCGCCGTGCCCAGGTCGTTATAGCTGTTTCCCAGTTGCGCTTCCAGCTGTGCCTGCGCGGCGCGCAGTTCCGGCGAGACCTCGGGAAGCGCAGCGGGGTGAGCTTGCGAGCTGGTGTCGACCAGGTTTGCGCTTACCAGCCCGTTACTCTCCGGGGCCACTCGCTTCGCGGCAAGCGAACTCAACTCGTTTTGCTCCGGCGCGGAGGCCGCGTCCACGGTACTGTTCTGCTGAGTAGCGGGTGTGTTGCTCGCCGAGGTACCCTGACGGTCGGCGACTTCCACTGAGGCGGATTTGGCGGCGGCCTGCTGGGTTCGCCGGAAGTCGTTCAGCAGACCTTCCCCCTCTGTGCGGTTGCCCTGTGCAATCAGCAGGCGGCCTAGTGTGAAGTACGCGCGGCGTACCTGGTAATTATTGCGTGCTTCGTCTTTGCCCGTCAGGTTAATCGCTTTGCGCAGGTCGGCGATTGCCTCCGCGGAACGCTTCTCCCGGTTGGCATTCTGGCCAAGATAAATCCACACCTCCGGTTGTGCCGGGTCAGCTTCAGCGGCCGCTTTCAGGTGCCGGTCGGAAGAGGGGATGTCGCTGCCGTCCGTCGCTTCCAGTGCGCCGAGATAGAAATTGCTCAGGTACTCGTGCGGGTTCTGCTCGACGGATTTACGCAAGTGGGTGAAGCTTTCCGAGTTCGGCCCCCACTCATTCATCTGAAGGTTCACGAGCCCGAGAAAGAACTCCCCGTGGGGCACCCTTGGGTCGCGGCTGAGCGCTGTGCGGAATTCGGCCGCCGCTTCGGGCAGGTAGCCGGCTTCGCGGTAGGCGTCACCGATCGTCAGATGCCAGATGGCGGCGTCACCGGAGGCAGTCAGAAGCTGCTTAAAAATCTGATCCGCGTGAGCTTTGTCGTGAATGACGAGAAGGGCCGAGGCGAGGGCGAAGGCGGTGGAGGGTTGAGGGTTCACCTGGAGCGAACGGGTAAGCGCCGCGGCTGCTTCCTTCTCCCGGTGATTTGCACTCAGGGCGCTTGCAAGGACGTTGAGCGCGCGTGCATCGCTGGGGTCTGCTTCCGTAACGTGGCGGGCCTGCTCCACGGCCTGCACGGAATCACCCGCTTGCAGAAGCTGCGTTGCCAGACGAAGACGAAGCTCGGCATCTTCATGCAACGCCAAAGATTCCTGGTACAGGGCGACGGCCTTTTGCGGATCTTTGCTTGCGGCAGCCAAGGTTCCCAGCAGGGAAAGCAGTTCCGCATTCAGGTCACGTGATGCGGCTGCCACCGCGGCGGGTTCGCCGGCCTGGATTGCGGAGGCCTGCAGACGGGTGAGCTGGTCGAGGTGGGCAGTGGGACTCCGGCCGGCTGTCACAACCGGTGAGGCTGGCCGGGGTCTGCGAGCCGGGGCGGTCGGACGTCCACTCTGCCCGAGGGCGTTCTGACGAGGGATGGACATGCCCACGAGAGCGGAGAGAAGAGCAAGCCGGAGGAAACGGGACACAACTCGATAGTGACACATAGCGCAGAGCGTAAAACCAGGGATTAGGCGTGAGATTTATAGTTGCAAGCAAATGAAAAGGGGCAGGGCGTTGGCCCTGCCCCTTTCCGGTGAAGAGTTACGGTTAGAACACGAAGTGAAGTGCGTACTGGAACTGCCGCTGCGCATTGCCGTTTACTCCGGTTGATTTGCCGAAGGTCTGATTCCGGACTTCGTTGCTGACGACGTTGTTGGAAGGGGAGCAGGGAGCATAGAAGCCGGCATACCCGGAGGCTCCGGTTGCGCCGCAGTTGACGGAGCTGACAGCAGTGTTGTTTACCTGATCCGCGCGGAAATTAGCATGGTTCAGCAGGTCGAAGGCGTCAAAGCGGAACTGGATGTTGTACCGCTCCCGCACGCGCCAATTTTTGTCGAGCGACAGGTCAGTGTTGACCAGTCGAGGGCCATGGCAGGCACCGCGCGGTGCCATGTTCGGCTCGTAGGTGCCCAGGTGGTAGCCAACCAGGGTGAAAGCATTCGCGTTGATGACCTGCTCACCCTTGGTGAAGCCGCTGTTGCAGCTCTGGTTCTGCGCAAGCAGTGGGCGCTGGTTCCCAGTCAGGCCACTCTGGAAGAGTGAGTTAACCGAGCCTGCACCGTACTGCACCAGCCCGCCGTTTACAAGGACGTTGCTTGTGCCACGAACGAGTGAAGAGTTTTCAGCGACACCGGCCTGGTAGACGGTGAACGAGTTGCCCGAGGCAGCGGTGGTGATGCCGGTGAGTTCCCATCCGCCAAGTGTCTGCTGCGTGAGCTGGCCACGTCCCTGCAGTCGCGGCAGCAGGTAAGTGCCGTTTGCTACGAAGAAGACGGGACGATTAGTTGCCGAGTTTCCGCGATCAAGCCGCGGATTGCCGACATAGGTAAAGCTCTGCGCTCCCGTGCCACCGCTGGAATCGTCCGTGAGGACGTCAGCGAGACCGTGAGCCCAGGTGAATGAACCACCCAGTTTTAAACCGCCGATCTGGGTCCGGAAGGCCGACTGCAACGAGTGGTAATAAGAGTCACCCTGCCGGGTCCAGTACGCCAGCGAACCGAAGTTGCTGTATGGCCGGAGCGCCTGCTGCGCGCTGCCGCTCGCGAAGGTGGCCAGCATCCAGTTGTTGGGTGCGATGCTGTTGACGTCGTAGCTGGAGGTGAGGTGTTCGCCACGGTTGCCGACATATCCGATATGGAAGGTCGTGTTCTTGGCGAGTTCCTGCTCGACGGCCAGGTTCCACTGCCAGGAGGAGGGAACCGTGTTGGAGGGATCCATGCCACCCGAGGGTGACGCAGAACCGCCAGACAGGCTGGCCGGGGTGGCGCCGCCGAGCGCACGGCTGTACTGATTAGTGGTGACGGCGAAGGGTGCGTTGGCGACCAGGGTGTAGCGGGAAACGCGCTCACGCTGGTAGAACTCGCCGGCGCCGATGCGCAATGCGGTTTTGCCATTGCCCATCACATCCCATGCAATACCAACACGGGGCGCAATCAGGTGATTGTTCTGGTTAATCAGGTACTTGTTTGCCCCAGGTACACCGGCGCTGAAGGTAGTCCCGAAGGTTTTGTTGGCGTCGGTGCAGGGCGACTTGCCGGGCACAGTCAGCAGGCCGTTGCAGGCGTCGCTGGCGGGCTTGCTCTTGTCGTAAAGGCTAGGCTGGAAGCTGGTCTCCAGGCCATTTGGTTGGTATGGCGTACGCAGAAGCGACCAACGCGCACCGTAGTTTAACGTGAGGCGGGGGGTAATCTTCCAGGTGTCACCGGCGTAGAACTCGTAGTCTCTCCAACGGAGCTGCGCACGGGTATTGGTCGAGGTTTCCGAAAGGAAGAACGGATTCCCAGGAATCAAGACGTTGGCCAGGTTGTTACCGGTGACCTGTCCGCCATTCTTGGTATCGATGGAGTAGTCGAAGGTCTGGAAAATCGGGTGCTCCGACGAGGAAGTACTTACGTCTTCATCTTTCGCATTGAAGCCGAGAAACGCGCCGAACTTCAGTTGATGTTTGCCGGCAACCTTGGAGATGTCATCCCGGAAGTTATAAAGGTCGAGCTTGTTGTTCCAGGGGGCGATCGTCCAGATCGTCTGGCTCAAGCCGTAGCCACCCAAACCGCTCCAGATTGTCGGGATGCTGCCGGTCTTATTATTTTTAAGGGAAGTCGGATAGAGCGTCGGGATCGCAGTATTCAGAGTATTGAGCAAACCGGGATTGGTGCCGCCCGGCGTCAGATTGATGCGGTTTGCCGAGTACGAGAACTCTGCGTCGTTGATGAGGGTGTTGCTGATCGTGCTTGTCCAGCGCCCGATGACGCTCTTTGCAGGCTGAGCCCAGCTAGAGTTGATGTTTGGAAAGATACTGTCGCCCCAGTATTGGGCTCCGTTGTAGGACGGATCCGTCCAGGCATCCTGCGTGTAGCGGCCCATAATCAGGTTGCGCGGGGTTAGATTGTAATCTGCCCGAACGTTTTCCTGGCGATATTTCACAAAGGAGGGAAGCGACACCGACCAGTTATAGCCATTTGCATCCCGAGCCTGATTGGGCAATGGATAGTAGGCTGCCAGCGCGGCACCGGCTGGGTCGACGGCTGCTAATTTGTGAGTGCCGTTCGCAAAGGTCGGCTGCGTCTCACCGCCACAGGGCGTCCAGTTGGTAAAGTCACCAGCAACTTCGGCCGCCGAAGCGACACAGGAGTTTTGAGTGAAGCCGGAGATCGTGTGATTCCACTCCTGATTGAAGAAGAAGAAGAGCTTGTCGCGCTTGATAGGGCCGCCAATGGAGTAACCCCAGTCGTTCCGCCGCAACTTGTCTTTGCCGTTCAAAGGAAGACCCTTGCCGGCGTTGCGAGCCGAAAAGTATGTGTAACCGGCTAGTGCATCATTGCGACCGTCGTAAAAGGCCGATCCGTGAAATGCATTGGTCCCTTGCCGCGTGACGATGCTGATGATCGCTCCTGAAGCCTGTCCATACTCCGGCCCGTAGCTGTTGGTCAGCATCTTGAATTCGGCAATGGCGTCAATGCTTGGGTAAATGAGAATGGTACGGTTCGAACCCACGTCATTATTGACCGCGCCATCCACCAGAAAGAGGTTGTTGGTAGTCGGGTTGCCGTTGACCGAAAAGTCGACTCCGGCTTGCAGGCCCTTGTTCTTGCTGTCGAAGTTGTTGGCCGGGGAGACGCCGGGCGTGAGTTGGGTGAGTTGGACGAAGCTGCGGCCATTCAGCGGCAGTTCCTTCACCTGCGTTCCGTCGACGATTTCACCAACTTCGGCGGTGTCTGTGTTGACTTGAATTGCAGCCGCGCTGACCGTCACACTCTCACTCACGTCGCCTGCAGCCAGATGGGCATCGGTGCGTGTCACGGTGGCGACGTTCACGACAACATTCTGTGTGATTGACTTGCGGAAGCTTGAAGAGGTGACATCCACCTCATACGTGCCGATGGCGACATCCGGGAAGGTGTATTCGCCGGAGCCGTTGGTCTGAATGGTGCGGACGGTGCCGGTCGCTTTTTCGATGAGGTTGACAGTCGCGTTTGGTACGGCAGCGCCCGAAGGATCGGTAATCTGGCCGGTGACCGATCCGCTGGTAGTCTGGGCTAGCGCAGGGACACACAGCATGGCGGCCAGGCCGAGCGTGGTAGCCAGTTTATTGTGATGTTTCAAGTTGCCTCCACAAAAAGTTGAAGATTGCACCGGTGCGGAGACCTCCTTCGTTGGGAGGAGCCGTTTCCCGTGCGGATGATGTAGCTGAAGTTGAACTTTCTGAAGCGAGCTCTATGGAAAGGCTTGGAGGGTATGGTTGTCAATACAAAAGCGGGCCGAATGGTGACACAAAGGTTGCAGACGTAAGTTACCGAACTGGGCAAACGTTTAACGGGGCGAGTTAAACGAATAAATTTTCATCGCCTCGAAGCTGCATGCCTCGTCAATGAACCCCTCTAGCGGGTGGGTTTCGCAAGAAAGCCTGAACGGGGATGGATTCGATCCGGAGTCACCAGGCCGCTGCCTTCCAGCACGGCATAAAAGTGATCTGCCTCCAGGTTTCGCAGCGTTTCCACCGGACCTGTGCCCCAGTGAATCTCGACAGAGTCGGCCCTGGTCGCCGCGCCAAGCCCGAAGTGGAGGCGCAGGTCGTTCTGTGAGAGATAGCTGCCGCCGCTGCGCACCTCGTCGGTCTGGGTCATACTGCCGGCATGCACCACCACGCGTGCGCCCAGGGCGAGGCGGTTCATCTTTGTTCCGGCCAGTTCGAGTGAGAGCCAGTGCGTGCCCGGCACGCCGGGATTGTGCAGAAGCACCGGCGCGCCGTCCAGGTTCTCCATGATGAAATCGATGTTGCCGTCGTTGTCGAAGTCGGCAGCGGCCAGACCACGCCCCACACGCGGTTGCGTTACGGCGGGGCCGCCCTGCTGGCTCGCGTCGCAGAAGGTGCCGTCCCGCTGATTCAGGAACAGGTTCTGCGGCTCGCGGTAGCGCGCTCCTGAGGGCAAGGTGTCCACCTGGGGGTAGACGTGCCCGTTCAGCGAGAGCAAATCAGCCCACCCGTCGTTATCCAGATCCGCAAAGACGACGCCCCATTTGACATAGGGCAACGAGGGCAGCGCAACGCCCGCATCGTAGGAGACATCGGCAAATTCAGAGGCGCCATTGTTTCTGTAGAGGGTGTTGAACTCGTCCGCGAAGTTGGTGACATAGATCGAGAAGCGGCCACTATGGTCGTAATCGGCCACGGCCACACCCATAGAACCCTGCTCGGAACCGTCGCCGCTGACGGCCGTTCCGGACTCAAGGCCGATCTCCGTAAAGCGGCCGCCACCCTCATTGCGATACAGGTAGTTTGGGGTCGAGTCGTTCGCCACATACAGGTCGGGCCGGCCTGTCCCACTCAGGTCCGACCAGAGGACACCCAGGCCGTAATAGCCCGGTCTATCATCGGTGCCGGTGCTTTTGGAAACGTCGGTAAAGGTACCGTCGCCGTTGTTGTGAAAGAGGGAATCGCCGGCCCCACGCAACCCGCGTGGTCCGCACTGCACGTCGATGCCGCGAAAGCGGCAGGTGGGCGTTTTACCGAAGCCCGGCAAGTCATTCAAGTGGAAATCGACGTAGTTGCTGACAGCGAGGTCGACGAAACCATCGCCGTCGTAATCGGCAAAGGCCGCGCCCGTGGACCAGCGCCCGTCGGCAACGCCTGCTTTTGCAGTTACGTCGGTAAAGGTGCCGTCGCCATTGTTGCGGTAGAGCACGTTGCCGCCCAGGCCGGTGATGTAGAGATCAGGCCAGCCGTCGTTGTTGAAGTCACCCACGGCCCCGCCCATGGCAAAACCCGGGGTGCCGATGCCCGCCTTTGCCGTGACGTTAGTAAAGGTGCCGTCGTGGTTGTTGTGGTAGAGCGCGCCGGAGGCTTTCTGACCCTTGAGCGACATTTCGACGGTGGGTGCGTTGGTGAAATAGATGTCGGGCCAGCCGTCGCGGTCGTAGTCGATCACGATCACGCCACCACTCATCGACTCCACAATGAACTTCTTTTCCGGCGCGGCAAGATGGGTGAAGTGGATGCCTGCGCGACGGGTGATGTCCTGCAGTTGAGGGACAACTCGGCCTTTGCACACCTGCGTTCTGACCCCAGTGGGGACGGGGGTGGGCGCACTGTGAGCCTGACCGTGACTCGGGCAAGCGCTCAGCGAAAGGCAGAGCAGAAAGGTGGTGCGGCGGCCAACAGCTGAGGACTTCATGGACGGTACTGCCAGAACGATACATGGAGGGCAGCGCAAATGGCCAACGCCGCCCAGTTGCACCGCGCGTCAGAGGTAGCGCTGCAGAAGGTTCTCCAGCTGCTCCTGGCGTCCTGAGCGGGGCTGCGGATTCAGCGAATTACTTTCAGCCCAGGTGGCGATCTGCTCCAGCGGCATCTCTCCCCTAAGCATGGACTGCGCGTCCGTTGAGCTCCAGCCGGCATAGCGCTCGTCCACTTTCGCCTTCAGCGTTCCGTCCTCCACCATCTTGGCGGCAATCAAAAAGGCGCGCGCGCACAGGTCGACCCCGCCGATGTGGGCATGGATCATGTCCTCCGGTGTAAAGCTTTGCCGCCGTACTTTTGCGTCGAAATTCATACCGCCAAGGCCAAGTCCGCCGCCAAGAAGCACGTGGTACATCGCCAGTGTCATGGCATACAGATCTGCCGGGAACTGGTCGGTGTCCCAGCCCAGCAAAGGGTCGCCGCGGTTGATATCCAGCGAGCCAAGAATGCCGAAGGCCGCGGCGGTGGCAATCTCGTGCTCAAAGCTGTGCCCGGCCAGCAGGGCGTGGTTTGCCTCGATGTTGACGCGAATCTCCTTCTCGAGGCCGTACTCCTTTAAGAATCCATACACTGTCGCGAGGTCAAAGTCGTACTGGTGCGCTGTGGGCTCCTTGGGCTTCGGCTCAATCAGAATCTGACCGGTAAAGCGGGTTTTATGTTTGTAATCGACGACCAGGTTC
>CAXTRR010000008.1:0-86791 GCA_964246795.1 uncultured Terriglobus sp.
GTCGCCTGCTCACCAGTGGCTGCCGGGGCCGCGGGTGTGGCGGTGCGGGTTGAGGGTGCCTCAAAGCTGCTGCTGGGCGAAGCTGCCGGCGAACCGGGGCGGATCGGTTCGGGTGTGCTGGGAGTCGGGCTGCCGGTGCCGGGTGCGTTCGGTTTCCACATGTTGGTTGGTGTTCCTTTCAGTGCGAATCTGGGATCGAAAAGGCGAGGCGGAAGGTACACGCCTGCGCGAAAAACGCTACAGGCATCTTACGCGCCCGAGCCGGGAGGAAAAGCTTCCTGATGCGGAAAACTCTACCAAGTGGGGTCCGAACCAAAGACGGCACGGCGAAAAGTCGTTCGCCCGAACTGTCAGAAAAGCTGCATGGTGAAAGAGCCCGCTCAGCGAAAGCCTGTGGCATCATCAAATCATTACGATGACCCGCGACCGCGCACTGACGATTTTGCGAGAGCACGAAGCCGAGCTTAAGGGGAAAGGCGTTGCACACCTGCGACTCTTTGGCTCTGTGGCGCGAGATGAGGCGACGGACGAGTCGGATGTGGATGTTCTCGCCGACTTCGATGGTTCTGGGCCAGCCGCGAAACAGCGCATCGGAGGCTTGCAGCTCGACTTGTCTGAGATGCTCGGCACTCAAGTTGATCTCTCAACTGAGCGCTGGTTAAAGGAATCCGTTCGCCTTCGCGCACAAAGAGAAGCAGTGCTTGTCTTTTAGAGGAGCTCGTCAGCATCTGCAGGATACCCTCAACGCTATTCGGCAGATCGACTTATTTATTGAAGGTTTCGACTTCACAGTGTATGTCTACGACAGCAAAACGCAATCAGCGGTGGAACGGCAACTGCTGATTGTGTCTGAAGCTGCTTACAGGCTCGGCAAAGATGCTCATCGCTTGGCACCCGGGCCAGACTGGAGTGATTTATGTGGTTTGAGCAATGTGCTTCGGCATGGATATCACAAGATTGATGACGAGATTATTTGGGTCAAAGCAACTGTGGTCATGCCCAATGTTAAGAAGTCTGTCGAGAGTGCCCTGACGCACCTGTCACCGGAGGAGTAGGCCAGTGTTATCCCGCGTTGCCGACAGCCTGTACTGGATGAGCCGTTATCTGGAGCGCGCGGAGCACACCACGCGGCTGCTGGATGTGAACCTGAATCTGATGCTGGATGAGTCGGCCGGCAGCGCGGACCGGCGCTGGCAGCGGGTCTTGCAGTCGCTGGGCTCACCGCCCGACATGAAGTGGGAAGGCGACGTTTTCGCACTGGCGCGTCAGTTGACCTTTGGCCCCGCCAACCGGGCCAGCGTTCTGGGCTGCATTGTGGCGGCACGGGAAAACGCCCGTCACGTCCGCGAGCAGATTTCAACGGAGATGTGGCAGCGGCTCAACAGCCTGTACCTGCAGGTCACTCGGCCGGAGATGCAGAGCGATATGCACGTCGAAGCCCTCTTGAATGAGCAGGAAGCGCCCACTGAATTCCTGAGTCAGGTCATGGAGGCTGTCCACCAGTTTCAAGGCGTGACCGACTCGACCATGAGCCATGGAGAAGGTTGGCAATTTATCCAGGTGGGCCGTTACATGGAGCGGGTGACTGCCACGGCCATGCTGCTGGAGGCTTACCAGGATGAGCTGTGGCGGCAGCACGAGCATAATCGCGATGGCAATGAATACCTGGAGTGGATGGGCCTGCTGCGCTCTGCCACGGCCTTTGAAGCCTATTGCAAGGTCTACACCGCGGATTTGACGCCGGAATGGATCCTGGAATTTCTTATCCTCGACGCGGACTTTCCCCATTCGCTGCGCTTTGCCGTAGAGGCGATGCAGCACGCGCTGGAGGCCGTTGAGCGCGTGAGCGGCGGATCGCGTTCCGACAAGCTGGGCCGGGTTTCCGGCCGGCTGCGAGCCACCCTCAGCTACTCCAGCGTGGACGAGATCCTGAGCGGCGGTGTGGTGAATTACCTGCACAACATTCAGCGGCACTGCTCAGAGATTCACCGCGCGATTTATGAGCTTTATGTGGATTACAGCATCCAGGCGGCACTGGCGGGATGAGTTCGCCGAATCGGGCATTGCCGCAAACGCGAGGGAAGAGCCGAGTCGCTGCGTTGCGCATCGTGTTCGCAATCATGTTGATCGCCATCGGCTATCTGCTGTTCAGCTTCTGGCGACTTCTGCGGCTGCATGGAGCGCTTCTGCCGGGAACAGGCTTTGCGTCCGGTACGGCAGTGGCTGCCAATGTGCTTGGCTGCGTGCTCAGTTTCCTTGTTTCAGGTGAGTGGATACTCAAGACGATTTTTGCGGTTGTGTTCTTTCTGGCATGCCTCTTGCTGCTGATAGTGGGTAGCATGGCGCACGGGGCAGTTGGGGGATTTCCCGGTGTGCTGCTCCTGTGTTGAGGGCGGTCCGAAACCCAGCCTTTCCCCAGATGTTTTATGGTGAAACCATGTACTACACCGTTCGGCATCTGACAAAATTCACCTACTCGAACGACGTGAGCGAGAGCATTATGGAAACGCGCATGCATCCGCGTTCCGACGAGTATCAGCGCTGCCTTGCGTTTCAGCTCTCAGTGTCTCCGCGGTGTCGCGTTTTCAGCTACCGGGATTACCTGCAGAATCATGTGCATCATTTCGACATCCCGGGCCAGCATGAGCAGCTGGTGATTGTTGCGGAAAGTCTGGTGGAGATGGAGGAGATTTTGCCGGTCCCTTCGTTTCTGGCGCCGGACGCCTGGGCAGAACTGGATGGCATGGTGCGCGACGGCGACTTCTGGGAGTTCCTCTTTCCCAGCGAGTTCACCACGCCTACGCCGCTGCTGGACCGGCTGGCCGATGAGTTGGAAGTGTGCCGCCGTGACGATCCGTTGATGGTGCTGCATGAGTTGAATGAGCGTCTTTACCGTCATTTTGATTACGTGCCGAAGTCGACGGAGGCTGACTCCCCGATAGACGTCGCGCTGGAGCAGCGAACGGGTGTTTGCCAGGACTTCGCGCATGTTATGTTGGCGCTGGTGCGCTCACGGCTGCGTATCCCATGCCGGTACGTGAGCGGCTACCTGCACCACAATACAAAGGACAAGGACCGCAGTGTGAGTTCAGCGACGCACGCCTGGATTGAGGCGCTGATTCCGCAAATCGGCTGGGTAGGCTTCGATCCGACGAACTGGCTGATTGCAGGGGACCGTCACATTCGAACGGCGATTGGGCGGGATTACTCCGACGTACCGCCAACCCACGGCATCTTCCGTGGCCGCGCCAACACTGATCTGACGGTTGCGGTGCGGGTCAGCCCCAGTGAGGGTTCACCGCTGCCGGACCAGGAATTACCCGTGCCCGAAGACTGGTCGATGCTGGTGGAAAAAGCTCAACAGTTGCCGGCACCGCCGCCCTCGGCAAGCCTGAGCGCCAAACACCTGCAACAGATGCAGCAGGCCCAGCAGTAGCCTGAACCGGGGAAATGCGGATCGCGCTCATCTCGCCTGCCGGGAACCGTTTTGCGTCACGCCGGGCAACAGCGGAAAATCCTCCAGGTCAGGGACGACTGAGTGTCCGAATGCGGCATAGATTGGTTAAGATGTGAGCGGGCCGTTGCCACTTCCGCAGCTTAAGGAAAAATTTTTGCCAACCTTCCCTGTAAAAACCTGTGTTGCGTGCGGTGAAGACTTTGAACTCAGGCCGGGCAAACCGGGCTACGCAAACCGCTGCCCGGAGTGCAGCACCGTCGAAAACGAGACCACGGCAAGCAGTCAGCGGTTGGATGCGGACGAGCGGCGTTCCAGCGCGGAGGCCAATGAGGCACGCCGGGCGGCGATCCGCAATCTGCTGTACCGCAAAGAGGATTGAGAGCTTTGTTTATCCCTTTCCCAGGGCGTACTCTCGACCGACTGGCATCACGGTTTTAGCTCCAAACTTTTTGGATTGCGCAAATGGAAAGCCCTCATCAGATACAACTCCTGTTTGCGCCCTTCCTTCAGGAACAAGATCAAGGGGGCGCCTGTTTGATCACACGAAAACTCTGGACCCCTGCCCACAAATCCGTTGCACATGATTTGCTGGCTGGCTAGTCTCTTGGTACCGTCCCCGTGTAGCGCGGGATGAATACCGGCGCACTCTCATCTACTTCGATTCCTCCTCTTATCACCCGTTTGAATTCGAAGTTCATGGACACGCCCCACGGATGCGCGTTGCGATTCTTCACCACTGGTTCCTGACGCGCGGTGGTGGTGAGCGTGTGGCTGAGTGTCTTGCGTCGCTATTCCCACAGGCTGACCTGTACGCAATGTTTTGCTCGGAATCGGCAATCTTTGGCAGCATAAAAGACCGGAGCATCCATACCTCCGTACTCCAGAAGATTCCAGGATCCATACGCGCCCACACCTATTTTCTGCCGCTGTACCCAGCGGCGGCCCGCTCAATTGACCTTCGCGCGTACGATCTGGTGATTTCGTCCGACGCCGGCTTGGCCAAGGGTGCGCGTATTCGCAAGGATGCCGTCCATATCTGTTACTGCCATTCGCCAATGCGTTTGTTGTATGACGGGTATCGGCAGCAATGCCGGGCAATGAAGCAGCCTGGCAGAAAGCTCTTCACCATGATCGCGCCGCGCGTGCGCCGTTTCGACCTCGCTGCTGCTTCACGGGTAGATGTGTTTCTGGCCAACTCCTATTACGTGGCTGACCGCATCCAGAGGCTGTATGGGCGTGAGGCAACGGTGGTTTACCCTCCGGTCGATGTGAGGTTGGCCCGGCAAAATGAGCCAGGTGACCACTACCTTTGCGCCGGTTCGCTCGTGAACTACAAGCGAACCGAGATCATGATTGAGGCGTGTGAGCGCCTGGGACGCAAACTCCGCATCGCCGGCACTGGTCCGGAGGAAGCTCGTTTGCGCAAACTGGCGGGTCCGTATACGACCTTCCTTGGCCACCTTTCCGACGAGGAGCTTTGGGACGAATATTCGCGATGCCGGGCCCTGCTCTTTGCCGCGGATGAAGATTTTGGCCTGGTGCCGCTGGAAGTACAGGCATGCGGCCGGCCCGTGCTGGCCTTTGGCTTTGGGGGTTCCCTGGAGACGGTTCTTGCGGAAGATCCTCAAATCCTCTACGCCTCCCGCGATCAACAGGCGGAGGACGAGATCAAGCGCGCGCCTACGGGCCTCTACTTCAGTCCTCAAACCGCCGAATCTCTGGCGATTGCCATACTTCGCTTCGAGCAGGAACCCGGACGTTTCCGGCCGGGGAACGCCGTCGCACATGCCGGCAAGTTCAGCACAGAGACTTTTCTGCGACACATGGCCGACGTGATACGCCGGGCAGCTCCTGCGGCATTACCACAAATGGCATGGGTGGACGGCGTTGCACCCGGTCAGCCGTGAAACCTGATGCGCTAAGCTGACGGGATGCAGGCACTGCGTGACATCCTCCGGCAGAGCCTCAAATCGTCTCTGGACAAACTCGCCCCCCTGGATCGGCTGGCGGCAGCATGGCCCGTGGCTGCGGGGCATTCGATCGCCAGACACTCCGCGGTGATTTCGCTACAGAACGGTGTTGCCACGGTGGAGGTGACTACGCCGGAATGGTTGCAACAACTCCGTTCCATGACGCCGCA
Source organism: uncultured Terriglobus sp. (assembly GCA_964246795.1). Taxonomy (GTDB): domain Bacteria; phylum Acidobacteriota; class Terriglobia; order Terriglobales; family Acidobacteriaceae; genus Terriglobus. The sequence goes on from CAXTRR010000008.1 coordinate 5,598, forward strand.
ACTGCGCGGCGACTTGCAGCAGGTGAGTGGAATCCCGCTGACCGATATACTCTTCGTGCTGCCACCAAGCCGGAATCAGGGCTCGCGTGCCGCCGCAGTCAGGCCCAGATGAACTTTCAAATGAAGGAAACGGAAGCACCTCAAAGCGCGCCACAGACCACACCGTCAGACCCGAACGAGGCTCCTCCCGCAGAATTGCACCGAGCCCCGGGCGCGGTCACCCTGGACGACGTCCGCCACGTGGCCGCGCTGGCCAGCCTTGAGCTCTCACCCGAGGAGATTCCCGAGATGCAGCGCAACCTGAACGCGATCCTGCAGCATGTCGCCGCGTTGAACCGGGTGGACACCACTGGGGTGCCTGCGATGGCACAGGTCGGCCAGCTCCTGGAACGCCAGCCTGCCCTTACCGGGGGGGATCTGCGCGCCGATAAGGTGCGGTCCTCTGTGGATCGCGCTGCCGTGCTGCACGAGTCACCGGAAACGGACGGACGCTTTTTCAAGGTGCCGAAGGTTATCGAGCGTTGAGCCCCGCGCTTTTCGGCCGGCAAACTATCCCTCCCGTGAACGCAGGAGCAGCGTGCGGGCCGGCTTCCCATAGGACGTACCTTCTGCCCCGCTTCATTCACTGCGTCGGCTATATTTGCCAGGAAAAGGAATACACACGTGCGCACCATTGCAGCCATCCGCCGGCAAATCGCTGACGGTTCCACCACCGCAACCGCACTGGCGGAAGGGTATCTCCACCGCATCCGGCAGGACGACCAGGCCGGACGGCAGATTAACAGCTTTTTGCATGTTGCCGAAGAGCGGGCGCTGGCCCAGGCCGCGCAGATCGACGCGATGGCGAAATCCGGGCGTGATCTGCCGCCGCTCGCAGGCGTACCCGTTGCCATTAAGGACGTCCTTACGGTGGCAGGCCTGCCCGCCACGGCTGGGTCGGCGATCCTGAACGGCTATCACCCGCCGTATACGGCCACAGCGGTGGCGCGGCTGGAGGCGGCCGGCGCGGTGGTGCTGGGCAAGCTGAATTGCGACGAGTTCGCGATGGGTTCTTCTAACGAAAATTCAGCCTATGGGCCGGTGCGCAACCCACGCGCGCTTGACCGCGTGCCGGGTGGGTCGTCCGGCGGCTCGGCCGCGGCGGTTGCGGCGGACTTCTGCGCGGCGTCCTTGGGTACGGACACGGGCGGTTCCATCCGGCAGCCGGCGGCTTTTTGCGGAGTGGTGGGCGTGCTGCCAACATACGGCCGTGTCTCCCGCTACGGATTGATTGCGTTTGCAAGTTCGCTGGACCGAGTTGGACCTTTCGCCCATACCGTGGGCGACGCGGCAACCATGCTCGGCGTCCTGGCCGGGCCGGACTCAATGGATGCCACCAGCAGTGATGCCCCGGTGGAGAACTACGCCGCTGCCTGCCGCCATCCGGTGCATGGCGCGCGCATCGGTGTTCCGGCTGAGTACTTTGCTGAAGGCCTTGACCCCGAGGTGCGCGCGGCCGTGGAGCAGACCATCACCGGGCTCAAGAGTGCCGGGTGCACCGTCCATCCAATCAGCCTGCCGCACACGCAGTACGCCATTCCCACTTACTATGTGCTGGCAACGGCCGAGGCAAGCTCCAACCTGTCCCGCTTCGACGGTGTGCGATACGGGCATCGCTCCGCCACCGCAAAGACTCTCACCTCGCTTTTTCGGGAGAGTCGCGAGCAGGGCTTTGGAGCCGAGGTGAAACGCCGGATTTTGCTGGGCACGTATGCGCTTTCAGCCGGTTACTACGACGCGTACTACCGCAAGGCACAGCAGGTGCGCACCCTGATTGCCCGTGACTTTCTAAGTGCCTTTGCGAAGGTGGACGCGATTGTCACGCCCATGACACCCACTCCAGCATGGAAGCTCGGCGAGAAGACGGATGATCCCATCAGCATGTATTTGGCCGACATCTACACCGTTGCCGCCTCGCTCGCCGGCATCTGCGGCATTTCTGTCCCGTGCGGTGAAAGCTCCGAAGGATTGCCCATTGGCGTTCAGGTGCTTGCAGGCCATTTTCAGGAAAGCAAGTTATTCCGGGTTGCTGCGGCCATTGAGGATGCGCATCGCGCTTTGTAAGTCTCCGTGGGAGACTTTCGAAATCTGGAAGCTACTTTCGTATTTTTCTCAACGCAACATCACAGTGCCTCCTGTGTCTACTTCTATGCAACGTGGAATAACACCACGGGAGGGGACACCATGAGCATGACAAAGACAATCACAAAGTGGATGGCGGGCGCTGCCCTTGCGGGTGCGCTGCTGTTTGCCGCACCGCACAAGGCTGAAGCGCAAGGCCGTTTTTCCTTCGGTGTGAGCGTGGGCAGCCCTTATTACGGCGGGTATTATCAGCCTTATTACAGCGGATATTACGCACCGCCCTACCCGGTCTATGGTCCAGGCTATGGCTACTACCGTCCTTATGGTCATTACTATGCTCCCGGACCGTATGCATATCGCGGGTACTACGGCCGTGACCACTGGGATCGTGGATACCGCCGATAATTTTTCGTTGTGATGCTTTACAGGCCGGGGCAGCAATGTGCCGGCCATTTCTTTCTTAAATCTCTGAACAATACCTTGGCGGGTATGCGGTATATGGATCTACTCAAGAGCCAACTTACTCGTCTTCGTTGTCACCTTCTTCCACCAGAGCCGTGGATGTTCCTACCACGTCCAAAACTGTGGCTGACCCGCCCGTGGGTTGCAGAGTCACGCGCATCGGCTCGCGTTGCCACTTTGCCGGTGCGCAGACTGGGCGTACCCGCTCCTCCTGCGGCCATTTTGAGATGATGCGGTTCACGGCCGCTTTTCTCGCGCCGATTTGCCAGACCACAGCGGATAAGCCGCTCGACTTCGCCGTTGTGTGTACGCCGCAGTACGCGGCAAAGTCGCGATACCAGGTCACCTCACTTACTCCGGCATCAAAGTCCGGCAGGTGCAGCGGAGAAACACGACCGGTAACACGGTCTACCAGGATCCAGGGTCCGGGCTGCCAGACCCAGCGCTGCCCCTTCTCCTGCGGCAGGGTGTCATTCACATGCAGCACGCGCTGCACTGCGAAGCTCCGCTCCGTCACCTCATGCATCTCGCCGATCGTCCAGTCCTTTTGACGGGTATCCACAAAGAGGGAACGCACGCGAGCAGTGCCGGCCTCATCTTCCTTGTTCTCCTTGGCCACATCGGCGGCCACAAGCGGCACGCGCTTCACCGGCCCGAGTGTAACGCTGTGCACACGTGGCGGCTTGGCGGGCTTGGCTTCTGTGGCAGCAACAGCAGGGGAGCACATTGCGAGCAGCGGGCTTGTTGCAAGCCAGACCAATATTCTTAAGAGTGAATGGGGAAACATACCAGTACAGGCTAGATCTTAAGCACAGCGGATCGCAATAACGCGAAAGTCTCATACAAGGGATCGCGTGCATGGGACTTTCAGCCTCCCTGTAACGGTTTGATCAGCGAGCTTTGCAGATCGTTGACATGCCGTTTAAGCCGATCCGGCTCCCGCAGATTTACCTGCTCGAGTTCCTGCTGCACACGCCGGGCATATTCGCTGCTTTGGAAATAGCCGAACATACCGAGTGATCCGGCGAGTTTGTGAGCAACGGAGATGGACTCGGCGAGGAGCTGGGGGCTGATTGCGCCGGTTCGACAGAGTTCCTCCGCCGCACGTGCCAGCAGCATAAGCCGCTCACGTGTTTGCGGGACTTGCCGCTGCCAGATCGCGGCAATCGCAGCCTCCGTTTCGGTTGCCTTGCTCATCCCACGGTTGGATGCAACGTAGAGTCATACGCCTGATAAACGCGAGCAAAAACGGCATCCCACGAACAGGTCATTGCGTGGGCCCGTGCCGCCGTGCTCATGCTCGTCAGCCGGGCCGGATCCCCGACGAGGCCGGCGATCGTGCCCGCGAAGTCCACTGAATCCGTCACCACTCCTGTTGCACCGTCTTTCACAATGAATTTGGGGCCGCCGCCGCGCGTGACAACGGCGGGCACGCCACTACTCAGCGCCTCCAGAACGACATTGCCGAAGGTGTCCGTTTCCGATGGAAAGACGAAGAGGTCCATGCCGGCAAAGGCACCGGCCAAAGCTGCACCACGCAGCACCCCGGGGAACTCGGCATCCGGCAGCTCCCTTCGCAGTGCATCCTCCTGATCCCCGTGGCCGATGATACGGAAGCGCGTGTTGCGTACGCCCCGGGTGCGCAGTTCACGTTGAATCGCAGGCAGCAGGGTGACGTTCTTCTCTACTGAGAGCCGGCCCACATAGCCCAGGATGAGAGTGTCTGTGTCCCTGTGTTGCCGCCGTGCCGGGCTGAAGAGCGCAGTGTCCACACCGCGCTGCATCAGGTGGCACGGGCATCCCGTACGCTGCTCGAGCAGGTTGCAAAGCTCCTGATTTGGCGCAAAGAGCACACGTGCCAACTGATAGAAGCGCGAGATGGCTGCCAGAGTGGCACCTTCAATCTGGCGGCCTGCACCCTTGAACATGCGATCCAGCCAGGCCGAGCGGCGTGCCGCGTACTCGTGCAGGTTGGTGTGCCAGCTCGCAGCCAGCGGAACACCCAGCTGCCTGGCAAAAAACGCACCCGCCATGCCCAGCTCGCTCGGTCCGGTAATGTGGATCACTTCTGGCCGGAATGCGCGCAGTGCCTGCTCAATCGCCTTACCGTGGCGTGCGAAGAACGGGTCAAAGTGCAGATCCTTCTCCAGCCTGATACTTGCACGGCTGCGCGGCAGCTCCAGCGAGGTCACTGAACCCTCAGTGCGGGGCGGTCCGGAACGCGGACCTGCCCGAATACACAAAAACGGCAAACTATGCCGGCTGGCATAAGCAGTAAAGTTGCGTGCCGTGTGCGCAACCCCATTCACCTCATGAAAGCTGTCCGGCAGAAACGCCACGCGCATGTGCGCCAACATACCAGAGACGGGCGAATGCCGTACAACAGTGCAGCGCATTGCACACCGAACTGCTTGCTACTGCAAGGGTGCCCGCCCAATGCCCGGGGATGTTGATGACACGTTGGCTGTAGGATTTTGGACGGGTCCAGCGGGTGCTTCGGCCGGTATCGCAGAGCGGTACCAGTCCACACGGCGGGTCACCACCATCACGATCGCAAGAATGACAAAGAGCATGCAGGATCCCAGCAGCAATGCATTGTCTTCGCTCAACAGCAAACCGTAGATGGCCGCGAACAGTAAAGTGATCAAAGCTCCAAACCCGGCCGCACGCCGCACGCTCCGCAGCACATACGACAGGTAGAAGGTAAGCAGCCCGATGGAGGCGATGCTGCTCAACAGGTAAGCATTGCCGAAAGGAATGTGTTCGCTCAGGCTGATGAGCAGCAGAAAAAACAATGCCAGGGCAAAGCCGACAAGCAGATACTGCACCGGGTGAATGGGCAACTGCTTCATCACTTCAAAGATGAAAAAGCCCGCAAAGGTAAGAAGGACAAAAAGCACGCCGTATTTCGTCGCGCGGTCGCTCAGCTTGTAGGGGTCAGTAGGTTGGATAAGTGAAATGTCAAAGGTCTCCGGAGTACCCATAAAGCTTGCACCGGTCTGCTGCTGGGCGGAGCTAGCCAGGCTGGACACCTCCCACTGCGCCTTAAACCCGCTGCCATCCACGGTGCGCGTGCGCGGCAAGAAACGGCCGGAGAACAGCGGCGAAGGCCAGGCAGATACAAGCTGCACCTCAGTAAGATCGCCGATAGGCGCAATGGAAAGCTGCTCTGTGCCACCCAGCACAAAATCCATGTGCAGAACGACTTTTCTAGGTTGCCCGGGAACGTAGATGGTGGCCCGCACCGACGAAGGAGCGACTATTTCCTTCACGGATGCATGCAGCACCGTGTGCTGATTCCCATTGCTATAGTCCGCCGTCGCTCCCGTTTTTAACGCAATGGGTAAGCCATTCACGGTGACTGTGGGCAGGCCGACAATCCCCCGCAGATCACTCACTGAGAACCGCAAAGAGTAGTCATAGTAAGGGGTCGCGGCCACGGGTGCCGGCACCTGGAACTCCGCATCCACATGCGTCCGCAACTCATAAACAGTTACCCGGTACAGCCCGTGGTGGCGCTCGCTCGGCACCAGCATTCCGTCTATTTTGAGCAATTTGGGAAAGAATGCATCCTCGGCATCGGCATTCGCGTGCTTCAGCGTGGTAACGCCTTTGCTGTCCATCTCGCTGGTCACGACATCATGCTGGTAGCGGGCCGCAATCACAGGACCGACAATCGTCTGCGCGCCGGAATAGCTCTGCGCGATGGAGCTAATCGCCTCTTGCCGGTAGCTCTGACGGCTGTTGATGGTGATGCCGACGGCTAGCAAAGCCAGCAGAATTACCAGAGTCAGGGCGAAGACCACAACCAGCTTGATGGAGACACGTGCGTTCATATGCCAGCACTTCCTTGAAGCCGCAAACTGCTTTGCAGTACAGACATGTCATCGGTGAAAACCGTTGCGTTCTGTTCAGACTCTACTTGCGTCCGGCCATCGCAGCCGCTTTCTTTTGTACTTCCAGAAATCGCCGCACCCGGTCCAGCGAACGTGCCTTGCCGAAGACCACCAGCGATTCCAGCAGGGGCGGCGAAGCGGTTTTGCCGGTCAGGATGGCACGCAGCAGCATGAAGCCCTCCTTCACGGTCCACTCTTTTTCGGTCAGCAAAGCGCGCAGGGCGGCATCGATCTGCTCGGCCTCCCACGGTGCGGCTTCCAGTACCGTAAGTATCTCCGCGGCAAGGGCCAGTGTTTCCTCCAGCGTGCGCTTCTTGGGAGTGAAGAGCTCCTGCGGAGGCTGAACGTCATCCTTGAAAAAGAAGTCTGCCATGTCTCCGAATTGAGCCAGCGTCTCGATCCGTGTCTGCACCAGAGGCGCGATCTCCCGCAGGTAGCTGTCGCTGAAGATGCTGGCACGCAGCGCCTGGAAGAAGCTCTCACTGTCCAGCGCACGCAGGTATTCGCTATTCATCCACTTGAGCTTCACCAGGTCGAAGACCGGGCCGCCCAGCGAGATACGTTGAAAATCAAATCGCTCGATCATCTCTTCGAGCGAGAAGATATCGCTCAGCTTGGTATCCAGGCCCTTGCTTACGATCTCCTGCTCGCTGGGCTGAGCCATACCGCCGCCCATCAGGCCGAGAAAGTTGAGCATCGCCTTCGGCAGGAATCCGGCTTGCCGGTAATAGATGAGTGAGACCGGATTCTTGCGCTTGCTGATCTTGCTTTTGTCCGTATTGCGCAAGAGCGGCATGTGCCAGAAGCGCGGCAACTCCCAGCCGAACGCCTCGTAGAGCAGCACATGCTTGGGCGTCGAGCTGATCCACTCCTCGGCACGAATCACGTCGGTGATGCCCATCAGGTGATCGTCCACTACATTGGCCAGGTGGTAAGTCGGGTAGCCATCGCTCTTCAGCAGCACCTGGTCGTCCACGTTGAAGTGATCAAAGGTGACATTGCCGCGCAGCTCGTCACGGAAAGTGGTGGCAGCGGTGCCGGCGGGTGCATCGCCATGCGGCACGCGCAGCCGTATGGTGTGGGACTTACCGTCTGTCATGGCGGCCTGCACCTGCTCGGGCGTGTAGTGACGTGACGCGCCGTTGTACTTGGGCGGCAGTTTGGCGGCCATCTGCGCCTTGCGCTCGGCCTCCAGCTCCTCAGCGGTCTCAAAGGCGCGGTACGCATGGCCGCTGTCCAATAGCTTCTGGCAGTACTGGCGGTACAGCTCCGTCCGCTCGCTCTGGCGATACGGCCCAAACGGCCCACCCACGTCCGGCCCTTCATCCCACTCCAGGCCGGTCCAGCGCAGCGCATCGAAAATCATCTGTTCTGACGTGGAGACAAACCGCGTTCGGTCCGTGTCCTCAATGCGCAGCACGAATGTGCCGCCACGCTGCTTCGCAAACACAGAATTCAGCAGGCCGATGTAGGCCGTGCCCACGTGAGGGTCGCCCGTGGGCGAGGGCGCGATGCGGACCCGCACCGGGCCGTTCTGCTTGCTGTTCAGGGAGGGAGTTGCCGCCGTGCTGCTCTGGTCACTCATGCAAGTGAAATGCTAGCAGCCCGGCATCGCCGGCCTTTGCATTGCCTGCAAGCAAGCCGGAAAGTCTAAGGAGTTGTTGTTCCAGAGGCGGCGAAGCGCAGAATGCTTTCGCAGCGGCCGCGGGCGGAGATGGTGGGCCCACCAGGATTTGAACCTGGAACCAACGGATTATGAGTCCGCTGCTCTAACCGTTGAGCTATAGGCCCCATGCTTATTGTAGATCGCGGAGGAGAAGCCCCTTCGTGCCTGCCCCATCCTCCCTTGCCCGAGCGGGATCTGCCAAGCGGGAAGAAAAGACCAACTCGAGATCTGCCAAGCGGGAAGAGAAGACCAACTCCTGTGACAGCTCCGCCGTGAGACTGACTCTTCTACCCGGGTCCGATGCAGTCTCCGGCCGTCCTCGCTGTTGTCCTCGGACCTGCAGCTTGTGAACGCACGGTGAACTTGCTATATTCAGGCCATCCAGAAATTTCACCCGGCCGGAGCTGCCCTGTAGCTCCACCGCTCTCCCTAGAAAATTTCTTCTAAGGGAGATGCCCGTTCCATCACGCAAGCCCCAACTTCGCTTCTTTGAGGACTTCGAGATGTCATCTTGCTTTAGGACTGCTCTGACTTTTTCTCTTCGACCACGAAGAATCGGTCGTCTGGCCGGCTTTGCTGCTCTAGGGTCTGCCCTGATTACGCCCTACGCCTCTGCCCAAACGAGCAAGGGGATCCTCGCGGGTGTCGTCCGGGATAGCTCAGGTGCCGTTGTAGCCTCTGCGCCCGTGAATATCAGCAATCAGGATACAGGTGAAATCCGCAACACCCTGACACAAAAAGACGGAGCCTTCCGTGCCGATTCACTATCGCCGGGCCGGTACACCGTTGACATTGAATCAGCCGGGTTCAAGCGATTTGAAGCGAAAAACATCGTTGTCAACGCGTCAGTAGTAACTTCTTACGACGCTTCGCTGGAAGCGGGCGGCAGCACGGAGATCATCGAAGTCTCGGCAACATCAAACTCCATCAACACAGAGAACGGTCAATTAACGGGCGTCATCTCCACCTTTCAGCTCCGCAACCTGCCGATCTTCTCACTTAACCCCTACGAGTTAGCGACTACGACGCCGGGTATTCAAATTATTACTCAGCCAGGCTCGGGTGCGGGAGCTCAGGGTCAGGTTTTTCCGCAAACGGAGCCCGTCCCCGGGCCAACAATTTTCTTATCGATGGCCAAGAGATCAACGATGTAGCCATAGCAGGGCAAGCCTACCAGCCGGATATTCCAGGTGCCTACACCAGCGTGGCTGTGATTGCAAACAATGCTTCTGCCGAGTACGGCAGAGCAGGCGGTGCTGTCTCCAATCTAATCACGCAGCCCGGTACAAACATTTTTCATGGCTCTGTCTTCGAACGCTATGCAGGTTCCGGTCTAAACGCGGTAACCGCTGCTCAGCGACAGGCCAAAGCGACGTCCGTAGTTAAGAAAACCCGTTTCGATCGCCACATTTACGGCTTCACCGCCGGTGGTCCGATTGTTAAAGACAAGCTTTTTGCATTCGGGGCTGGCGAATGGAGCCGCTACTACGGCAGCGTTCTGGGCGGTAGGTTTGAACTGCCAAATCAAGCTGGCGTAAATACGCTTCGGGGCATCCAAGCGCAAGCGGGGACGGTGCCGGCTACACAGGCCGCGCTCTTTGCAAGCTATCTTTCTGATTACTCCTATTTGACACAGTTTACCAATGTGAGTGACAACTACGAGCGCCTCTCCCTCGGTGCGCAGCCTGGTTGTGCGGCAAATTGCACTCTGACAACGGCACTCTTTCAGCGTCCGTCCGTCCCTCAGACCAACACTCAGACAGACTGGACGACGCGGATTGACTGGACGCCCCGCGAGAAAGACTCGGTGGCCTTCCGTTACATTCACGGTCGAGGATTCCTAACCCCGGATTTTGGGAACAACTCGTCGCTGGTCGGGTTTGATTCGCAACAGGGAGGCCCGACGGAACTAGGCGCGGGCTTTTGGACTCACGTCTTCAATCCGACACTCCTCAATGAGTTTCGTGTCTCCGAACTGCGCATACGCTTTCTTTTCAGCTTCACTCCGCAAACTATTCAGAATCCCTTATCAAAATCGCCAACGATTGCTTTCGGCGGAAACTCTCTGCCGAATTTAGGTCCCAATCAGAACTTTCCCCAAGGCCGAGGCGAAGACTACTACCAATTCCAAGACACTGTTGGATATACACATGGTCGACACTCTATCCGTGCCGGAGTGGACATCGGACGGCAGCTCGAGACGGAGACAATTTCTCAAAACGCGCTTGGAACTCTTTCCTACGCGGCTTCCGGAAGCTTTGGGAGTTCAATCGGAGAATTTCTGTCCAACAATCTCGGAAAATCCGGAAGTGCTACAAAGACATTCGGTTCGACTAGGGCGGATCCACATTCGTGGCGCACTGGTATTTTTGCCCAAGATGACATAAAGGTGACGCCATCGCTCACCGCTAATCTTGGGGTACGTTATGACTACTTTACAAACCCGGAGAATTCCCTGCCTTATCCGGGTATGGATCCTGCCAATCCCTTTGCCGCCATTTCAACGGTTTACCCGATTAAAAACGATACAAACAACGTAGCACCTCGCTTAGGCTTCGCCTATGTACCGCATGACGGTTTCTTCGCTGATGGAAAAACGGTCATTCGAGGCGGATTTGGTGTCTTCTTTGACACAGACTTCAGCAATATTGTTGTGAACTCTGCCCAGAGCGCACCAAATGCAGTCGCGGCTACCTTGACCTCAACAGCCGTAAATGGTTTGGGCAACTCCAATGGTTTGCTAGGTACGATCACTCCGGTGTTAAATCCTCAATCAAGTGTCCAGAGTGTCGTTAATACTCTTGTGAATCCGTACACGTATCAGTACAACCTCACAGTGGAGCGCCAGCTAATTGGCAACTACAAACTTGCAATAGGTTACGTCGGAACTCGGGGAGTGAAGCTGTTCACGAACCGGCAGTATAACTATTTCATTCCGGGCACGAACAGCCGCCTAAGCACGAACCGAGGGGTAATTAACTCACGTGGAAATTTCGGGACCTCCGAATACAACAGCTTGCAAGCAGAACTCTCGCATAGCTACTCGCATGAAATAAGTTTTCGTGCCGCGTACACCTATGGCAAGGACCTGGATAACGCATCAGAGATATTCACGACCTTTGCCTCACCAACCTCTTACCAGGCGGACTTGTCGTCTCAAGGTATGCGTCAGGAATGGGGAAATTCTGCGTGGGATCATAGACACTATATTGCTGCCAGCTACACGTATGCTCCAGTTGGATTGCGAGCGGACAACCGCTTAGCGGACGCAGCGTATGGGGTTCTCACCAGACATTGGGCGATTTCTGGAATTGAACGGTTTCAATCTGGGCCATACAGCACATTTGCGGTAAACGGCTTTGATACAAATGGAGATGGCTCAACAACCAACGATCGTCCGATCGTAAGTAACGCATCCGCGCCACTGATCACGGGAGCAGTCGACGGGGCGTTCATCGGAGGTAGGGCGGGCTCCTATTACGACCTAGTTGCATACAACGCGAGCAAAGCACGGAACCTTGTCGATCCAGCAACTGTTCACTTCCTTATTCCGAATGGACAACAGTTTCTCCCGCGAGTCATCGGTCGGAACAGTTTTCTTAACCCGGGGACGCAAAGCCACGATCTGGCTGTCGAGAAGGGAGTCGGCCTATCTTACTTGCACCTGGAGCGCGGGCTGTTGACTTTGAGAGCAGAAGCACAAAATGTTGGCAATCACAATAACGTAAATCCTGTGGGTACAAACATCGTGACTCTCGGATCGGCTTCAGCTTTCAACTACACCGTGGCACGCACAGGAACAGGCAGAGTTGTATACCTCTGGGCTAAGGTCACCTTTTAATTGGTATTGACGCCATGTTGAGGTTTAATGTTCCCTCAACATGGCCCTCTCGCTTCTCACCTCAATGTGGGGTAGTCCCTGGGGTAACCCCGGTGTCTCCCGGGGCGGACGGATTGATGTGGCCTGCTGCGTTCTCCGGCGTGGATGAGCGAATGCTGGTGCCTCCGGGCCCGGCGGTGGCCCAGTTGTCGCCTCGATAGCCGGAGGGTTCTTCGGCCACTTGGAGTTCCTGGTTTTCGCGCTGGCTAGGTTCGGGTAAGCTGTTGCGATCATTCCGCTTCGCCGCAGTGTCACTTTTGGCGGCATCTGGTACGCCAGCAGTGTCAGTTTTGGCGGCATCGGTCTCCGCAGCAACAGTCTTGGCGGCGTTGCTGGCCTGGGCCGGTTCTCCACCGTGCCCGTAGTTCAGGTCTTCCATGTGTGTGTTCTCCCACTCGGATACGACTCGCGCATGCTGCCAGGAGATGTCCAGCTTCCTGTGCCAGGAGAATTGCGCGGGCCGGAATGCGCCCATCCGTCCTAAATATTGCGCCGTGTGCACCTACCCACGGCCGCCGTTTGCCGTCTTTCCAAGTGAGACAATCGAAACATGTTGAAGGCATTGCAAACCGGTTTCGGGCAGGCACTGCGAGAGGTGCCCTCTTTCGGCACGGACGCTCCGCTGCTGGTGACCGGAGGTGCCGGCTTTATCGGTTCTAATTTCGTGCTGAACCATCTGAGTGCGGTCGAAGCTGCTCCGGTGGTTAACCTGGATGCTTTGACTTACGCCGCTAATCTGCAGAATCTTGCGACGATCCAGGAAAGCCCCCGTCATGCTTTCGTTCATGGCGACATTTTGGATCCAGATCTATTGCAGTCGCTGTTTCAGCGGTTCCGGCCGCGGGCAGTGGTGCACTTTGCCGCGGAAAGCCATGTGGACCGCTCCATCCTGGGGCCGGCGGCTTTCCTTCGGACGAACATCGATGGCACGTTCACGTTGCTACAGGCCGCGCGCAATTTTTACGACACGCTGGTTGGTACGGAGCGGGAGCGCTTCCGGTTTCTGCACGTCTCGACTGACGAAGTTTACGGCACGCTCTCGCCCACGGATCCGGCCTTTCATGAAGAAACGCCCTTTGCGCCGAACAGTCCCTACGCCGCGTCGAAGGCGAGCTCCGATCACCTGGTGCGTGCCTGGCATCACACCTACGGCCTGCCTGCGCTGATCACGAACTGCTCCAACAATTACGGGCCTTATCAGTTTCCGGAAAAGCTGATTCCGCTCACGATCGCAAATGCGCTGGCCGGGCGGCCGCTGCCGATCTACGGCGACGGTCAGCAGATTCGTGACTGGCTTTACGTTGCTGACCACTGCCGCGCTATTGAATCCGTTCTCGCTCGCGGCAGAATAGGCCAGACTTACAATGTGGGCGGCTCCAACCAGCAGACGAACCTTTCCGTGGTGCGCACCATTTGCACGCTGCTGAACGAACTGGCACCACATGGCGGGCCTTACGAGCGGCTTATGACGCATGTGGCGGACCGTCCAGGGCACGATCGGCGCTACGCTATTGATGCGCGCAAGCTGGAGAACGAGCTCGGTTGGCGGGCTCAGGACAGTTTTGAGACCGGCATGCGACAGACAGTTGAGTGGTATCTTGCCCATGCGCAATGGGTGGCCGACGTCACCTCCGGCGTGTACCGTGATTGGATGGACCAGAACTACGGCGCGCGCATGGCAGAGGCTGGCGCGTCTGCGGAGGTTCTGGTTTGAAGGGAGTTATCCTGGCCGGCGGCTCCGGCACCCGGCTCTATCCCGTCACTCAGGCTGCGTCAAAGCAACTTATGCCGGTGTACGACAAGCCGATGATCTACTACCCGCTCTCTGCGCTGATGCACGCCGGCATCCGGGAGCTTCTGATCATTTCAACGCCGAGCGATACGCCGCGCTTCCGGCAACTCCTCGGCGACGGCAGCCAGTGGGGCATGCAGTTCACCTATGCGGTGCAGCCGGAACCGAACGGTCTGGCTGAAGCGTTCCTGATTGGCAGGGAGTTTCTGGCGGGCGAGAGTTGCTGCCTGGTGCTGGGCGATAACATCTTTTATGGGCATGACTTTGCCCGGAGCCTGCTGGAGGCGGCGAAGCATACAGAGGCCAGCGGGCAAGCCCATGTGTTTGCATACCAGGTGAATGATCCGGAGCGTTACGGCGTGGTCGAATTTAACGGCGATCGCGTGGCAATTTCGCTCGAGGAGAAGCCGGCAGTGCCGAAGTCGCGATATGCGGTGACTGGCATCTACTTTTATCCAGGCGATGTGGTGACTGCCGCCGAGTCAATTACGCCTTCGGAGCGTGGAGAGCTGGAGATCACTGATGTGAACCGCTGGTATTTGCGGCGGAACCGGCTGAGGGTGGAGATCCTGGGCCGCGGCATAGCGTGGCTGGACACGGGGACGCATGACTCTTTGCTGGAAGCATCCGTGTTTATCCACACCATTGAGAAGCGGCAAGGGCTGAAGGTCGCTTGCCCGGAAGAGATCAGCTTTCGCCTGGGTTGGATCAGCAGGGAGAAGCTTGGCGATATTGCCGCGAATTACGGCAAGAGCAGTTACGGCGATTATCTGCGGCGCATTGCCGTCGAAACCGTGTATTGAGCTGGCGGCGAAGATGGATGCACATGCTTTGGCAGGTTCCGGGTTGCGTCGAGCCTTGTTCCTTGATCGTGATGGCGTGATCAATGAGGAAGTCGGTTATCTTCACCGGTTTCAGGATGTCCGGTTCGTCAAGGGCATCGTGCCATTGCTGCAGGCTGCGAATGCGCAGGGTTGGTTCGTTTGCGTTGTGACGAACCAAGCTGGTATTGGACGCGGCCTGTACTCCGAGCAGCAATTTCAGGAGCTCATGCACGAGATGCGAGCAGCATTGTCAGAGCAGGATGCGCATCTGGACGCAGTGTACTTCTCGCCGTTCCACCCGGAGCATGGGATTGGTGAATATCGGCGGGATACGGAGTGCCGCAAGCCGAATCCTGGCATGCTGCTTCGCGCGGCGCAGGAGCACTCGCTTGATTTGTGCGGTTCGATCATGGTCGGCGATCGATGTTCCGACATGCAGGCTGGTGCGGCTGCTGGTGTTTCCGAACTTTATCTTTTTCGCAATCTGGAGGCGAATGGTTGCGCGGAAACTAATTGCGTGGAGATCAAAGCGTTGTCACACGTAACGGAGCGGATTCTTTCCTACGCCAATCAGGGCTGAGTGCCAGCGTGCGTTGCGGCGGCGTATTCATAATTGGCTGGGTACCCCCCCCCTTTTTTGTAAATTCCTTGTTTTGAGGATTTTGGCAGTTTGGTGTCATAGAAGGGAGTGGTCGGCCCTCAATGGTCCAGCCCCTTTCTGCTGTATTTAGCCTAACAAGGGTGTCAATAGCTCGCAGTCCTGAGTGAATCGCTTAGCGAGTCCACGAAGAGCGAACGCCGCGTTCGCGGTGTTTCCGCAGCGGGGCGGTTCTACCCAGTGGAGCAGGTGTATCCAGCAAGGCGGGAAAGCGAGAATATGGGGCACTCAGATTTGTGGCGTGAGTGGAAGGATCAAATCGGCCTGACAGCCCTGTGTTCCTTCCCGATTGCGCAGTTGCACAGTGCCGCGATGCGCCGCGGCGATCTGCCGGCAGAGCGTTAGACCAATACCGGTACCCTGGGGCTTGGTCGTGTAGAACGGCACAAATAGATTTTGCGGATTGAGCAGGCCGGGCCCATTGTCAATGACCTGAACGGAGAGCTGGGCGACGTCTGTTTGATAAGCGATGGAAACCTGCGGCTGCTCGTTACGTAGATCGGAATCCAGCGCGGCGTCTGCGGCGTTCTTGATCAAATTGATGAGCAGTTGCTGCAACTGGTCGGGGTCGGCCTGCAATGTCAGGTCCGGCGCGGCGACCAGCTGCACGCGGAGCCGGGGCTCCAATGGCAGGGTTCGCTCTATGAGTGAGCGCAGGGACACGAGGCGCAGCGTAGGCGGTGGCAGGCGGGAAAGCTGTTGGTAAGCCTGCAGGAAGCGATTGAGCGATTCGGCGCGATCCTCAATGACGGAAAGCCCCCGGCGGAAGTCGTCGACATCCTGTGAGGTATGCGACGGCGCAAACTGCAGCGGCCGCGTCCGCAGGGTGCCCGCAATGGATTTGATGGGTGTGAGTGAGTTGTTAATCTCATGGCCGAGCACGCGGATGAGCCGTTGCCAGGCGACGCGCTCCTCCTGCTGCAGGGCTGCGGCCATGTCACTGAGGACGAAGAGCGTGTGCGGCACACCGTAAAGCCGGAAGTTGCTGCGGCGGACCGACCACCGCGGCTGTGCGGTGGTCGGATTAGCAGTGGCCGGCGCAGCCCGGGTGTACAGGCTTTCATCCGCCAAAACGGAGAGTTCCGCTAATCCGAGTGCCTCCGCGGTGCGGTTCAGGGAGGCATCATGCGAGAGATGGAAGAAGCGTTCTGCCGCGGCGTTGAGCAGCCGCAGGCGGCCACTGCCGTCAAAAGCAAGCACGGGCGACTGCATGGAGGTCATCACGCGGTCGGCTAGGGCGAGGGCGTCCTGCGCGGAGTTGCGCTGCTGTTGCAGTGTCGCCGCAAGCGCATTGATTTCCAACGCCAGATCGCCGAGCGAGTCATTGCGGCGTGCACCACGGGCACGAAAGCTGTAGTCGTCTTCCCGCAGCGCGGCCACGATATTGGCGAGCGTTTGCAGCGGGCGCGTGATGGTTTCAAAGAAGAAAGTAGCGGCCAGTGCCCAGAGTGCCGCGGCCACGGCCACGCAGAGAAGCAGGAGAGCGGGTGAAATGCCGGCGTTGCGCAACACAAGGCCGAGCAGCACCTGCGTGGGGAGGGCGGCCGTGGCTATCCAGAGGCGCAGGCGGCGCTCAAAGCTGAGGCGGCGGCGGGTGCGGCCCAGGGCTAAACGCTGGCGTGGCGCGACAATGGGAAGCTCTTCCATGGTTGCCGAATCATTTGTCCTTGGGCGGGGGTGGTGACGCCTTTCATGGAATGGATGAAGTGTACTGGTTCTGCATCGGCTACCTGAACTCACCCTTCGCAAAGAGCCGCGAAGAGTGGGCACCGGGCACTTGCAGAGAACGCGATGAAGATAAGGCACCCAGGTCGGTCTAGAGGCCGTGTTTCTCCATGCGGCGATAGAGCGCTCCGCGGCTTAAGCCGAGGGCATCCGCGGCGTGGCTGACATTCCCACTCGCGCGCGCAAGCGCTTTACGGACCAGAACGGCCTCGACAGCCTCCAGGCTTAGATCGTCCAGACTTTGTGAAGCGGTACGCGCCGGCGCGGCCAACCCAAGATCGCCGGCCGAGATGCGGTTTCCCTGCGCCATCAGCACTGCTCGTTCCATGGTGTGGTCGAGTTCACGAACGTTGCCGGGCCAGTTGTGATTCAGCATGAGTTGCAGCGCGGCGGTGTCAAAGCCTTCCATTGGGCGGCGGTAACGCGTGCTGTAACGCAACAAAAAGTGCGCGGCAAGCGCAGGTATGTCGTCGCGGCGTTCGCGCAGAGGCGGCAGATGGATCTCAACGGTGTTCAGGCGGAATAGAAGATCTTCGCGGAAGCGTCCGGCGGCGGCCTCCTCATGAAGATTGGCATTTGTGGCGGAGAGCACACGGACGTCTACACTTCGTGTTTGTGAAGAACCGACGCGCTCCAACTCTCCACTTTCCAGAACGCGCAGCAGCTTTGCCTGCTGACGCACCGGAATGTTGGCAATCTCGTCGAGAAAAAGAGTGCCGTTGTGCGCAAGTTCAAAGCGCCCGATGCGGTCGACGCGCGCATCGGTGAAGGCACCTTTCACGTGGCCGAAGAGTTCACTTTCAAATGTGCCTTCCGGCAGTGCGCCGGTGTTTACAGCGACGAGGCTGCGGTGTCCGCGTTGCGAAAGCTTGTGCAATGTCTGGGCGACGACTTCCTTGCCCGTGCCGTGCTCGCCGGTGATGAGCACGTTGGCACCCGAGGGGCCGATGCGGCGCATGAGTTCCAGGACGGGCCGCATCACGGATGCGGTGGCAATGAATTCGGGTGCGCCGTCAGCCCGCAGAATACGGTTCTCAGCCTCCAGCAGATCGGTGCGCCGCTGGGCCTTGTGCAATTCCAACTGGGTGCGCAGGATGCTGAGCAGTCGCGCGTTGTCCCATGGTTTCTGGATGAAGTCGCTGGCACCTCGGCGCATCGCATCCACGGCCAGGTCAACGCTGGCCCACGCAGTCATTAAAATGACTGGCAGGCGGCTGTGCTGTTGGCGTACGGTGTCGAGCAACTGGAGACCTTCAGTGCCGGAAGTTGTGTCGCGCGAGTAATTCAGATCGATCAGCAAGGCGTCGTAGTCACGTTGATCCAGGCGGTCGAGCACCAGCGCGGGGGAGCGGGCGGTGTCGACGTCGTAACCCTCGGGCCTGAGCAGCAGCGTGAGCGCTTCCAGGATGTAGGGCTGGTCGTCGGCAATGAGCACGCGGCAGCCGCGTTCGGCCGGGATGCCGTTCGATGGCGGATTGTGGAGTTCTGCTTGCATGGTTCGCCTGAGACTGTCTTGCTGCTTTCTCCCACCTTAATCGCAAAGTGCGCGATGAAGGTGGGGCACCCGATCGTCGTTGTTCTCGGAACACCCATGTCTCAATAGGGAGAGATGGGGCACCCAATCGTCGTGGCTCTGTACCGGGCCTTACGTGGATCAGGGTTGGACTGCCGCCGCGGTTTGGATGCCGGTGCGGGCGGCTTCGATGGAGACGTGGTTTTCGTCGAGCGTGGTGCCGATGGCCCGCTGCAGTTCGACGCGCGCTTTTTGGAAGGTGGTGCGTGCGGTGACCAGCGCTGATTCGGCGGTGGCCAGGTCCTGCCGTGCGCGCAGGGTCTCGAGCGCGGAGCCGGCGCCGAGTTGCTGCTCCTTTCCCATGATGTCAAAGGTGTGCGCCGCGATGTCGCGCGCCTTGATGGCGGCGTCCACGCGGGCCTTGTTCTGCTGCAGGGCGTACTGGGCGTTACGGACCTCAATGCGAATCTGTTTGCGCTGTTGCTGCAACTGAATTTCCGTCTGGCGCGTTTCCAGCTCGGAGCGGTACTGGTCGGATTTTGCCTGGCGATTGCGGATGGGGACGGAGACATTCAGGCCCACGAAATAGTTGGGGGCGGAGTTGTTGAAAGTGTTCTGGAAAGAGCCACCATAGCCGGCTGGCACCGTGGAGACAGTGGTGCTGCCGGGAGTGGTGGGCCCGGCCAGGCCAGTACCACCATAATTGGCCTGCAGGTTTACAGTGGGCAGCAGGGCATTGCGCACCGCATCCCGGCTGATGTCGCGATTTTTCAGGTTGATGTAAGAGATCTTCAGGTCCACGCGACGGCCCAGAGCCTCATCGATGATGTGTTCCGTCGATCCCTCGGCGGTGGCGGGCGTATCGGCACTGACGGTGCTCAGGTCGGTCGGCCGCACCGGCATGGCCTCCAGGATGGGGTCGTCCAGGTTTTTGGTCAGCGCATTTTTGATGAGCAGCTCCTGAAACTGCAGCGTCGATTTTGCGATGGTCAGGTCCTGCTCCGCGCGGGCCACTTCACCCTCATCCTTGGTCACGTCCAGCGCGGGAATCGCCTGCAGCGCAAGTTGCTTGCGGCCGGAATCCAGGGTGCTGTTGCTGAAGTCGAGCGTGCGGCTCTTTACCTGCTCGTCCTCATAGGCATTCACCAGGTCCCAGTACAGGTTGGCGATCTGCGTCACGGTGGAGATCACCTGGAGCTCGAAGGCTTCATCGGAAATCTTTTTGTTGTTGCGAGCGATGCGCAGGTAACGAAGGTTGGGGCCAAGGCCGAAGCCGGCAAGCAGCGGCTGCTGCACCTGGAAGCTGAATGCCGAATTCAGTGTGGGATTCAGAAAGCTGAAGGGGCTGTTGGTGGTCTGCCGGTTGGCGTTGTAATTGAAAGTCACCGCTGTACCGGTGCCAAAAGCCTGGGCGTACTGCAGGTTGCCGGTGATGCTATTGTCCTTCAGCGTGGGAGTGCCGTAGATGGCAAGGTTGGATAGAGGAACCGTAGAGTGTTGAACACCGGCACTGCCGCTGATGACGGGGTCATAACTGTTGACGAAGGTGCCGCCGCCCAATGTGGACTGTACCAGGCCGGAGGCCCCTGCACCCGCACCGCCCGCGCCGCCGCTGGTGCCACCCGCGCCGGAACCCGCACCACTGGTGCCAAAGCTGCCCACGCCTCCGCCGCCCGGCGTGTTCTGCACCACGCCGGTGTTGACGCCGCGGAAGAAGCCGCCGGCTTGCGTGCGCAGAATATCCGCTTCGGCGATGGGGATGTTGTAGCGAGCGATGGCAAGGTCCAGGTTGTTCTCAAGCGCCAAAGCGATGGCGTTATTCAAGGAGAGTTCGAGAACGCCGTTGTGGATAAGGGTGTCCAGGCGGGCGGAGTTGCCGAGGCTGACCGGCGGCACGGATGTGGAGCGATAGGTGTCGAGCGGATTGTTGGAGTGCGGAATGGTGAGGCGCACCGCGGGTTGCGGTGCGGCGGGCTGTTGGGTGTTGGATTGGGTGGTGGGGGGCGGGGAGGCCGCCTGGCCAAGTGCCGCGGCTGTAGGCAGCAGAGTGAGGGCCGTCAGACGCATCCCATGTTTATGAAGCGGGAGATGGGGCACACGGGTTCGGTGTGTCTGGTGATTTTCTACGGTTTGAATCGAGTGCTTCTTCATCGTGATGCGGTGCTCCCGGTGCTTGTGCTGCTGTGGTCTGGGTGGGTGGAGTCCTGGGTGAGCCAGCCGTCGCGCAGCTCCAGGATGCGGTTGCCATAGGTGGCGTTCTTCTCGGAGTGCGTGACCTGGATGATGGTGGTGCCCTCGCGATTCAGGTCGCGGAAGAGCTCCAGGATTTCGGCGGCCTGGGCGGAGTGAAGATTGCCGGTGGGCTCGTCCGCCAGCAGCAGGGATGGCTTGTGAATGACCGCGCGCGCAATGCCGACGCGCTGCTGCTGGCCGCCGGAAAGCTGCGAGGGGTAGAGGTCCTTCTTGCCGACAATCTGGAACTTGTCGAGCGTGTCAGCGACCAGTGCCTGCCGCTCGGCACGCGAGATGTCCTTGTAGGAGAGCGGCAGGTCGATGTTCTCGGCGACGGTCAGATCATCCAGCAGGTGATAGCTCTGAAAGACCATGCCGATGCGGCGGCGGGCCAGCTCCGCACGCTGCTTGCGGCTCATGGTGTGCACGGGCAGGTCTTCGAAGAAGAACTTGCCGCGCCAGCCGTCGTCCAGCATGGCAAGCGTATTGAGCAGGGATGATTTGCCCGCGCCCGAGGGCCCCATGATGGTGACGAACTCGCCGGCGGCGATGTCGAGTGTGATGCGGCGCAGCACGTAGTTTTCCGTGTGGCCGGTTTTGTACGAGCGTTCCAGGTTGCGTAGATCGATCATGCGTTTACTCCGAGCGAAGTGCGATGGCAGGGTCAAGGTGAGAGGCGCGCCATGCCGGAACCACGACGGCGAGAAGCGCCGCGGCGGCAAGCGTGACGATGGCAAGCAGGTAGAACCATGCAGACGGCGCAACCTGCACCGTGATGCTGGAGAGCAGCTTTGAGGCGAGCAGGCTAATGACAAGGCCACCGGCGAGGCCGGGCAGGAGCACGCGCAGTGCATCGCGCAGAATGAGTGAAGCGATGGCCGGCCGTGTAGAGCCCAGTGCCATGCGCACGGCGAACTCGCGACCACGCTGCGACAGGCCGAAGGCGGCCAGACCGTAGATGCCGAGCGCGACAAGCACGGTCGCGAAGGCGGCGAAGAGGGTCAGGAGTTCGGCGTTGAGCAGCGGTTGCGATTCGGCTGTTTTCAGGGTGGCGTCGAGGGATTCGAAGTGACTGACGGAGGCCGTCGCGTCCAGGCCGGTGGCGAATTTGCGAATACTGGATTCAAGGCCGGGCAGGTCTCCCGCCGTACGGACCGCAAACTGCATGTGCGGCCACCCACCGTTCTCCGGGCTATATGTTTCGGGCGCGGTGGTGGTGCTGAGCGTGCCGCCAGTGCCGGCCACATCGCCCACGATGCCGACAATCTCCGTACTCATGTTGCCTTTGCCGTCGTAGTTTAAGGAGACCAGGTGCTGCCCGATGGCATTCATGCCACCAAAGTAGCGGGCTGCAAAAGCGCGATTTACCAGAATGACGGGCGGCGCTTTTGGCTCGGCATCATGCGCGTTAAGCGGGCGTCCCGCAAGCAGCGGGATGTGCAGGGCCGAGAGCAGGCCGGGTGTGATGTCGCGTGGCTCGGCTATGACGCTATCGTGCTTCGGCGTGAGCGGTTTTCCCGCAATGTCGTAGGTAGCACGCATCGTGAACGAATGTAGTGGGAGCTTGGTCATCGCACCTGCCCCCTGGACACCGGGCAATGCATTCAGGTGTTCTTCAACGGCCTGGTAGAACTGGTGCTGCCTGGCCATTTCGTTGTTCCAGCCACGGTCCACGGTGAAGGTCTGCACATGGGCTGTCTCATAGCCCAGCGGAGCTTTCAGCAGAACGTAAAGCTCCCGCAGAACGGACGCGGTGAGCGTAAGCAGCACGAGTGCGAGAGCGATCTGGGTGGCGCCGAAGATACGGCTGAACCGCTGTGTTTGTGTGGTAACGGAGCGATGGGATGCGGCGACGCTGGCGGGCTGCTGCCGGGAGATGCGGCGAGCGTTGACCCAGGGCAGCATGGCCGTGAACAGACCCGCAATCATGGCCACGCCGATACAGATCGCGGCGACTGATGCATCGATATGCGGCTTGTCCACGGCAAGCAGTCCCGCGGGCAATTGCGTGAGCAGCAGGCGCACAAAGACCTGTGCAACGGCAAGGCCAAGAAGGCTGCCAGCCAGCATGAGTAGCAGGTTCTCCGTGAAGAGCTGTTGCAATAGCCGCCGCCCTGTGATGCCCAGTGCACTGCGCAGGGCGAACTCCGGTTGCCGCGCCGCGTTGCGTGCAAGTTGGAGCCCGGCGATGTTCAGCACCACTACGAGTAGAACGAGAAGCACGGCGGCTGCAAGCAGAAGCAGTGCATGGCGGTAGGTTCCGAAGAGGTACTCGCGCAGAGGCGCGATGGAGAAGCTCCAGTCCGCATCTGTTGCGGGGTACTTCGCAGCGAGGCGGTCTGCAAGAGCACTGATGGCAACCGTTGCGGAAGCTACGGTTTCATGCGGATCAAGCCGTGCAATGACATTGATGTAGCGGCTGCCATCTCCGCGATAGCTGGCGAAGTAAGAAGCGAAGATTTTTGTGGGGTACCAGACATCGATGCCGCGGGGAAGGCTGAAGCGGCGGTCCATTACGCCGACGATGGTGGCCTGGTCCTGCCCCAAACGGACAACCCTGCCAATGACGGCCGTGTCGCCCGCAAAGGTGGATTGCCACAGGCCGTAGCTGATCACCGCGTTGACCGGGCCACCCTTTACGTCGTCAGCCGGCGTGAGGGTGCGGCCGAGTATCGCGGTGCCCTGGGCTGTGTTGAAGAAGTCACCCGAGACACCCGCGCCCTGTAACGGTACCGGCTCGTGGTTGGCAGGCGCTAGAGGGATCGGGTTGAGATAGAAGAAGCCAAGCGACTGCAGCACGGGATGACCGTCATGCTGCAGGGCCTGTAGATCGGCGGTGCGTGCCACGCCCATCAAGCCTTTGCTTGTGACTTCTTTCCGGTTGCGATCACTCAGGCTCACCAGAGCGCCGGGTTGTTTGTAGGGCAGTGTGTTCCAGATCGTGGCGCGCAAGACGCCGGTGAGCGCGGCGGTGCTGCCGATGGCGAGTGCCACGGTGAGCAGGACGGTCAGGGTGAAGCCCGGAGCGCGGCGGAGTTGGCGGAGCGTGTAACGGACGTCTTGCAGCAGCGTGGACATCAGGGTCTCTTTTCCAGTGAGCTATTCCGAACGCAATGCGACGTTGGGGTTGACGGTGGCGGCGCGGCGCGCGGGCAGCAGAGCCGCCAGCAGCGCAACGGCCGCAATAAGCACGATGACCGACATGAGCGTGAGCGGGTCAGTGGTGGAGACTCCGTAGAGCTGACTGCGCAGCGTGCGTGCCAGCAGAAGGGCACACGGAATGGCGATGGCTATACCAATCCCCGTGAGCTTCAGCACGTCCGCCAGCACCAGCCGCGATACAGCCAGGCGCGACGAGCCGAGTGCGATGCGGATGCCGATCTCACGCGTGCGCTGCGCCGTGGAGTAGGCCAGCACGCCATACAGGCCGATGCCCGCCAGCAGTGTGGCCAGTATGCCGAAGGAGACGGCGAGCAGGCCGATGATGCGGTCATTGCTGAGCACGTTGTCGATCTGGCCGTCCATGGAGGTGAAGCTGGTGAGCGCCAGGCCCGGGTCGATCCGCCGCATGGCCGCGCGCACGTTGTTGCTGACGGTTGTGGGTTCACCCAACGTGCGCAAGTAAAAGGTGAGCTGCGGCTGTGGGTCCTGCTTCACCGGTATCCAATTGCTTATCTTTGCGGGGTCGCGCATGTTTACGTGCATGGAGTCGTGAATGACGCCGACGATTTCCATCCATGTGATCTTTTTGCCGGCACCACGCGCCATGCGCTTGCCGATGGCTGCCGTGTCGGAGTGGAAGAAGTGCCGCGCAAAGGTCTGGTTCACAATGGCGACGGGCGGGTGCTGAGCGTCGTCGGATTCGGTGAAGTACCGGCCCGCGACCAGTGGTGTTTGCAGAGTCTGGAAGTAGTTGGCGGTCACGCTCGCGCGGCCGACGTCCAGGTCGTCGTCCGGCGGCGGCGTGTAGCCTTCCACGGTGACGTTGCCGCCACTGTCGTCGTTGGCGAGTTCGGCGCTGCTGGTGCCGCCAACGGAGACGACGCCGGGCAGCATCGCAAGTGTATCCAGCGTCTGCTGGTAGAGGGGCTGGACACGTTCTCGTGTGTAGCCGGCAAGTACGGGAGAGACACCGAAGGTGAGCAGGTGTTGCGTATTAAAGCCGACATTTTGGTGGCGCAAGTTCTGCAGCGTGCGGACAAACAGACCCGCACCGATAAGCAGAATCACGCTTAGGCCGATCTGCAAGCTGACAATGAATCTTCGATAGCTGAGGCGGCCCTGCGTGGAGGTGCCGACCTGCTGCTTGAGTGACGCGATAAGATCCGGTTTGAGCAGTTCCACCACGGGTGCCATGCTGAACAGCACGCTGACTCCGATGGCTGCGGCGAGGCTGAAGAGGAGCAGGCGTGCGTCCAGACCGGTGGTGAACATCTCCGGGCTGTCGGGACCGGTGAGTTGGCGAGAGAGAACGTGGATGGCAAGCGGTGCGACAGCTGCGCCGACAGTCGCGCCCAGCAAGCCGATCAGCATACCCTCAAGAAGAAGTTGTGAGGCGACACGCCGGGTCGTCGCGCCGAGGGCATAGCGCACGGAGAACTCGCGCACACGTCCAGTGGACCGGACGAGCAGGAGGCTGGCCACGTTGACCGACGCGATGAGCAAAACGAGCAAGGCCATGGCCATGACGGCAAGCAACGGCTTGCGCAGGTTGTCGCGGCTGTAGGAGAGGCCGTGTGCGCCGGGCAACACCAGCAGGTGGCTATTGGTCAGGAAGTCATCGGTGAAGCGCTGCGAACGCTTGCCGAGCGCGCTGAGTTCGTCGGCGCGCAAAGCATGCCAGAGAGGTGCGAGTTGAGCCTGCGCCGTGGCAGGTGTGGATCCGTCGCGCAAGCGGGCGACGATGTTGAGCCAGCGAACTCTGCGGTCCTGAAGGCGGGTTCCCTTGCCCGGCTGGAAGTGCTCCAGCATCGACATGGGAACGAAGAGTGAAGGTGTCTGACCCCAGACGGCGCTGCGAAAATTAGGAGCGCTTACGCCGACGATGGTGAAGGGATGCTCGTTGAGCGAGACGGTCTGGCCGACGATGCTACGGTCGGCTCCCAGGTGGTCATGCCAGAAAGGGTAGCTGAGCACGGCAACGGGGTTAGCCCCGGGTGCTGTGTCGTCGGATTGAGTAAAGAGCCGGCCGGCCGCGGGTTGCAAGCCGAGCGTGGTGAAGTAGTTGCCGCTGACGATTTCGCCGCCTTCCACGGTAGTGCTGTCATGGCGGCGGACCGACACGGAGATGGCCGAGGTGGCGGCGGCACTCTGGAAGACGGGGCTCTTGTCGCGCAGATCACGGTACATAGGGTGGGAGAAGTAGCTCTCGACATCGCCCCCCTGGCTGCTGATGCCGCCTTCCCACATCTTGCCCGTGCCCTGCAGGATGACAAGCTGTTGCGGATCGCGCACCGGTAGCGAGCGAAGCAACGCCTGGTCCAGCAGCGAGAAGATAGCCGTGTTCGCGCCGATGCCGAGGGCTAGCGTGAGCACCGCCGTGAGCGCAAAACCGGGCGCGCGGCGGAGTTGGCGGAGGGCGTAGCGGAGATCCTGTAGAAATGTCGTCATAAGGTTTCTCTCTCCAGAGGAGCGGGTGCTTATTCGGTTCGCAGGGCCTGCATGGGGTCGGTGTAGGCGGCGCGGCGAGCCGGCAGCAGGGCGGCCAGCAGGCCGGTGAGCAGCAAGAGCGTGATGGCGAGAAGGATGGGCTGCCAGGCGTGTCCAGTGCTGCCGTAGAGCAGACTATGAACGAGGCGGCCGGAGGCAAAGCTTGCCAGCGCGCCGCAGACGATGCCTGCCGTCAGCAGCACTGCGGCTTCGCGCAGGACGAGGCTAAGCACGTGGCTGCGCTGTGCGCCGAGCGCGAGACGCAGACCCATCTCACTGGTGCGGGAGGTGACGACGTATGAGAGCAGGCTGTACAGGCCGGTGAGCGTGATGAGAAAGGCGAGCGCGGCAAAGCCCTCCAGGATGCGGGTGAGCAGGAGTTGCGCGCCGATGGAGTCGCTGACGACCTGCTCCATGGTGCGGATTTCGGCGGTGGCGAGCGCGGGGTCGGTCCCGCGCAGGGCACGTTGCAGCCCGGCTTTGACAGCTAAGGGGTCGCCGGAGGTGCGGAGGGCAAGTTCGATATGCGACTTGAGCAGCGGTTGATAGAAGCCGTCGGTCGACAGCAGCTGTTCGTTGTCAAAGTCGATTTCGGGTGCGGAGTTTTGTGCGATGCCGGCCTGGTGCATCTCCGGCAGGACGCCGATGACGCGGATGGGCCGGTTTTTTCCGATGCTGATGTGTAGCGAATCCAGGTTGGCACCGCCCGCGCGGAAGAGGTCGGCGAAGGCGCGGTTGACTACGGCGACGGGCCGTGTGGCAACGGCATCGGCTTGGGTGAACCAGCGGCCCTCGCGCATGGGGAAGCCAAAGATCGCTTGAAGCTCGGGAGAGCTGGCGCGCATCTTCGCTTCAATCGCAAAAGGCTTCTTGTTGCTGTTCTGTGTCATGTACAAGTTGAGTGTCGGGTCGAAGTCGCCGCTCAGCGGAACGGCCGTGGTCAGCGCCGCGCTGGAGACTCCCGGCAGTTGGCGCGCGCGCTGCAGCAGTGGCTTGTAGACCTCTGCCATCAGGTCGCCCTTGTAGCGATAGGCGGGCAGCTTGGGTGCGGCGATGAGGATATGGTCGGTGCGGAAGCCGAGCGGCACGCGGCCGAGCGCGGCCACACTGCGCAGAAGCATGCCGCACGTGGCGAGGAAGGTGAGGCAGAGCGCGAGTTCGCCGATGACCAGGGATTTCTGCAGCCGTCGGCGACTGCGGTCGATGCCGGTGCGCGAGGTGTGGGCCGGGTTTGTTTGTTGAGCGAGCATGCGGCGTTGCAAGAGCAGCGGAGCCCCGGCAAGCAGCAGCATGGAACTGAGCAGGAGTAGGGCCGCGGCGAGGACGATGCCTGGAGAGCTGAGCGGCGCGGGTGGGATGCCGAGCTCCCGCAGCAGAACGCGTCCAGCGGCCTGGATGAGCAGCCGCGCCAGCACTACCCCGATGGCGGCCGAGGCTGCCGCGAGCAGAAGAGCTTCGAGCAGCGTGTGTCGTGCGAGACGGGCGGTGGTGGCACCGAGGGCGCTGCGAATGGAGATTTCTTGACGGCGGGCGGAACTGCGGGCGAGGACCAGGCCGGCGGTGCTGGCGCAACTAATGAGCCAGAGCGCGGCAACGGCGGCACCCACGGCGATGAGGGCGGCGTGCTGGGTCGTCCACAGGCTGTCGCGATAGCCCTGCACGGCAACGCTTGCAGGCGCGAGCACTGCGGCGGCATCGCCGGTGTAGTGCGGCCGCAACGATTGCTGCAGGCTGTTCAGTTCGGTGGTGACCTGCGCGGTGGTGGCGCCGCTATTGCGGCGGCCAAGCACGCTGAAGGACAAGCCGTTCCAGTCGCGCGTGTGAAAGGCCGCGGGAAGTTCGGCGGGTGTCCAGATCTGCGGCTCGCGATCTCTCGCGGGGAACTCAAAGTCACGCGGCATCACGCCGATGACGGTGTAGGGTTCTCCGTCCAAGGGAACAACGCGGCCGAGCACTTTGGGGTCGGCATGGAAGTGCGCGCGCCAGATTGGATTGCTGAGCAGAACGACGTGATGACCGGGCTGCTGTTCGGCAGTGGTGAAGACGCGGCCAAGCTGCGGTGCCGTGCCGAGCGTGGAGAAGAAATTGGCACTGACCGCGGTGCTGGAAATGGATTGATCGCCGGTCTCTGTGGTCAGGTAGGCGCTGCCTCCTGTGAAGTAGGCGATGCGTTGCAGAGTGCGGCTGCGCTGCTGCCACGCTTCGATGTCGAGGATCTTTGTTTCTGTCGGCAGGCCTTTGCTGTCCTGCGTGGTGAGTGTGAGCAGCTCACCCGGGTGGCTGTAGGACAGCGGTCGCAGCAGCGTGGCGCGCAGCACGGAGAGCATGGCGAGCGCCGTGCCGATGCCAAGCGCGAGCACGATGACCACGCCGGCGGTGAAGGCCGGGGCGCGGCGGAGCTGGCGGATTGCGTAGCGGAGATCGTGAACGAGCGTTGTCATGCGAGAGTCCTTACTCCGCTACTCCGAGCGGAGAGCTTCCGTGGGGTTGATGGTGGCGGCGCGCGCGGCAGGGAGCAAACTGGCGATCAGCGCGATTAGGAGCATGGTGGCGACGGCCGCACCGATGGCGATGCCTTGCTGTAACAGGACGGTGTGCACCGGGCCGTTGCCGGTGTAAAGAAAGTCTTCGGCGATGTGGTTCAGCAGGCGCGGCAGCATGGCCGATGCGGCACCTCCGGCGGCGATGCCGATCGCCGTGAGCACCAGCCCGCGGCGGACGACCAGCCGCAGAACGTCTCCACGGTTGGCACCGAGCGCCATGCGCACGCCGATCTCGCGCGTGCGCTGGGTGACCAGGTAGCTGAGCAGGCCGAAGAGGCCGATGGCCGTGATGCCCAGCGCAAAGGCGGCGAAACCGGTGGAGAGTGTCGAGAAGAAACGTGGGGCGGCGGTGGTTCGCTCAATGACGGCCTGCATGGTTGCGAGGCGCGAGAGCGGGATATCCGGGTCGGCGTTGTGGATGGCGGCTGTGATCGGAGCGGTGAGGTCGTAGTCGCCGGAGAGCTTGAGGACGAAGGTGAGCGGGGACCAGCCGTTGATGATTTTCGTCAGGCCGTCGTCCATTTGCGCGACGGGGACATAGACTGTGGCTTGCGGCGGCTCGGCGAGTGAGTGCGTATGGGTGTCCGCGACGATGCCGACGACCTGAAAATTTTGCTCGTTGCCGACCTTTACCGTGTGCCCGAGTGCTGATCCGGAGGGCCACCATTTCTTCGCCGCTGTCTCGTTGATTACCGTGACGGGCGTGCTGTGCGCCGAGTCGGAGGAGGTAAGGGTGCGGCCGGTGAGCAGCGGTATGCCGATGGTGCGGAAGTGCTCCGCCGTGGCGGGGCGCAATTCAATGTAGGCCCGGAGGTTGGGTTGGTCGGGCAGGTCCGCACCCATGTTGACGCCGTGTTCCAGCGGCAGGCCATTGACCGCGGCGGCGCGTGAGACGCCGGGCAGGTGGGCGATCTGCTCGAGCACGCGGTCGGCGAATTGCGCGGTGTGTTCCGCGGTTTCGTAACGTGCGCCTTTCAGCGTGACCTGGGCATTCAGGACGTGCGCGGTCTGCACACCGGATGCTGTGGCGCGAAGCCGCAGAAAGCTATTGAGCAGCAGCGATGCTCCGCTGAGCAGAAGCAGAGCAAAGGCGACCTGGCAGGTGATGAGCACACCACCGCTGCGCAGAACGGCGCGCGAACTGCCCTGTTGTGTGCCGCTTTCCTGCATGCCTGTGCGCACGCCGCGCCGCAGTGCCATTGACGCGGGCAGCAGGCCTGAGAGCAGAGCGACGGCGACAGAAAGGCCGAGCGCGGCGAGTGCATACAGTCCCCAGCCGCTGCCGCTCTGCAGGTGAGGCACGTCCAGCGGTGCCGTTGCGAAAAATAGCCCGGAACCTTCCCGCGCGAGCAGCAGGCCGAGCGCGCCACCGGTGAACGCCAGAATCAGCGTTTCGCTCAGCAGAAGCCGCAGGAGTGCCGCACGGGGTGCGCCGAGTGCGCTGCGCAGGGCGAGTTCCCGGGTGCGGCCGGTGGTGCGCGCGATGAGCAGGCCGGCCAGGTTCAGGCAAGCGATCAGCAGCACGGCCGACACTGCGCCCAGCAGCAGAAGCAGGCTGCTGCGGATGTTGCCGGTGATGGCTTCTTTCAACGGCCAGACGTGGAATTGGTGAAGGAGATTGCCGCCTGCCGTCCACGTCCGAAAGACAGGGAATTGCGTGTAAAAGGCAGGCTCGAAGGTGTGGACTTCGGCGTCTGCCTGCGCAGTGCTGACTCCCTCGCGAAGACGTGCGATCAGGCTGTAGTTGTCGCCTTCATAACCGGGATCTTTGGTACTGAGCTTCAGCGGTTGCCATAGGCTTGCGGCGGGCGTAGTGGCGTTGCCGCCGGTGAGGTCTGCGCCGGAGTGTGGGGCAAGCACGCCCACGACCGGAACGGACTCGCCATCGATGCGGATCGAGCGGCCG
Organism: uncultured Terriglobus sp.; assembly: GCA_964246795.1. GTDB lineage: Bacteria > Acidobacteriota > Terriglobia > Terriglobales > Acidobacteriaceae > Terriglobus. The sequence continues at coordinate 36,465 of CAXTRR010000008.1, forward strand.
AGGATGGACGGGTCGGCAGCGAAGTCGGTGGTCCAAAGCTCGTGGCTGAGCACAACGGCGCGGGGGCCGGCGGGCAGGTCCTCCTGTGCCGTGAACAGGCGGCCCAGTCTGGGCTGCACGCCTAACGTGGGCAGGAAGCCCGCCGAGACACGGAGCTGCTGCACCTCGCGTGCGTGGGCTGTGCCGTTGCCGCCGGAGCCGGTGGACAGATTGACGGCGGAGGTGCCGTCATCGGCGATGCCGAACGATGCAAAGCTGCGGCTATGCGCGGCGACAAAGTCGGCGCTGGCACCGGCCTGTTCCGGGCTGGGTTTCTCGCCGGGAAAGGCGAAGCTGATGCCGACGAGGCGCTCCGGCTGTGCATAGGGCAGGGGCGCGAGCAGCACCTGCTGCACGATGCTGAACATGGTGACAGTGGCGCCGATGCCGAGCGCCAGCGTGAGCACCGCGGTGAGCGCAAAGCCGGGCGAACGGCGGAGTTGGCGGAGTGCGTAGCGAAGGTCATTCATTATGTTTGCCGAGCTTTCCTGTGGTCCGGTTGGTCGTGGGTTTGCACGCGGCGCGCTATTCGCTGCGCAGGGCCTGCATGGGGTCGATGTTGCTGGCGCGCCGTGCCGGGATGAATGCCGCAACGAGGGCGCTGAGGGCGAGCACGGCACAGGCCGCGGTGAGCGTGAGCGCGTCGTGGCCGCCAATGCCGAAGAGTTGCGATTGCAGGTAGTGGCCGGCGAGCAGGGCAAGCGGCACGCCCAGCAGCAGCCCCGCCAGCGTTTGCAGCAGGGCGGAGCGCAGTACCAGCGCAAGCACACCGTTGCGATCCGCGCCCAGAGCCATGCGCAGGCCGATCTCCGGCACGCGCTGGGCGACCGAGTAAGCGGTGACGCCGTACAGGCCGATGGAGGCAAGCAGCAGGGCGAGCAGGCCAAAGGCAGCGGTCAGGCGGGCAACGGTGCGCTGCTGCGTGAGCTGCGTGGCCAATTGGGCGCGCAGGGTGTGAATGTCCACAATGGCCAGGTTGGGATCGACTTCGCGCATGGCCCGGCGTACCTGCTGCTCGAGTTCAGCCGGCGGGGCGGAGCTGCTGAGCAGGATGGCACCCGGTGCGGCGCTGAAGTCGTCCAGGAGGTCGAGATAGGCGCTGGACGGGGCGGAGCCCTGCGGCTTCGGGTCGGGCTGCAGCACCGGGCGAAAGTACATGGGCCCGGCTGCTTCGGCGATGGCGCGGCCGTCGTACTTGGCATCGCCCACCACGCCGATCACGGTGTAGCCGGGTTGGCTTGGATCGATGCCGAAGCGCTTGCCGAGCGGGTCCTCATTGCCGAAGAAGTGAGAGGCAAAGCCCTGGCTGACGATGGCGACCAGTGGTGTGCCTTCGCGATCGCCTGCTGAAAAGTCGCGACCTCGCAATACCGGCTGGCCGACCGTGGCGAAGAAGCCAGGCGAGACGCGGTCCAGGGTGCTGGTGTTCGAACGATCCTTTGGTTCTTTTTCGCCCTCCACATGGACGGTGGTGGTCAGGGCACCCCCTTCCAGCGGGCTGGATTGTGCGAAGGCAACACGTTGCACCCCGGGCAGGGCCCCCAGGCGGGCCTGCAGTGTGGTCATCATCGCGGGAACGCGGTCGCGTGTGTAGCCGCTGCGCAGCGGGTCGATATGGACGACAAAGCGATTCTCAGTTTCCAGGCCAAGGCTCTGATTCTGCAGATTGCTGAAGCTGCGCAACAGAAGCGCGGCGACCGAGATGAGCACAACGGAGAGCATGGCCTGGACAACCACAAGAGCCTGCTGCGAGAACGAGACGCGGCCCTGCATGGACCGGCTGGTGCCGCGCAGTGCGTCTGCCGGTTGCGCACGGATGGCGGCGAGCGCGGGAATCAAGCCGAAGACCAGGCCCGTCAACACGGAAAGAGCGAAGGTGAAAGCGAGCACGGTGGAGGACGGCGAGGCGGAGATGGGGAGGAACCTGGCCTCAGGAAAACTCAGTGCGAGAATGGCGCGGGTGCCCGCGTAAGCTACGGCGAGTCCGCAGGCTCCGCCGAGAAGCGCGAGCAGGACGCTTTCTGTTATGGCCTGACGCAGAACACGGCGCTGCGGCGCGCCCAGAGCGGTGCGCAGAGCGAGCTCGGCGCGGCGTGTGGCACCACGAACGAGAAGCAGGTTGGCCACGTTGGCGCAGGCGATGAGCAGAACCAGCCCGGCGACCATGGCCAGCACGTAAATGCTGCTGCGGACCTTGCTTTGGAGATCGCCAATGCCGCCCGCGGCTGGGACAATTTGTGCATGAACGCGCGCGAGTTGCTTGATGCCATCCGCGTCTTTGTAGTCCGCCATCGTGCTGAGGAAGTTGCGCAGATTGCTGTCGATTTTTTGTTGGAGCGTAGGCAGGCTGGTGCCGGGCTTCACGCGGCCAAGAAGATAGAGCCAGCGCACCTCAGGGCTGGGCGAAAGGGGATGCCGGGCGAGCACGCGCTCGGCGGCAAGCGGCAGATAAAAGCTGGGCGGCTCTTCGCTGACGCGGTCGCCGTAAAAGCCCTCCGGCGCGATGCCGATGACCGTCACTGGCCTGGTGTCCATCAGGAACGTTGAGCCGACGACGGCGGGATCGGCGCGGTACTGCTGCGCCCAGGTGGCGAAGCTCATCACAGCCACGGGGGATGCACCGGCACGGTCGTCCGCAGGCTGCAGCAGGCGGCCGCCCTGGGCGGAGAGACCGAAGAGCGTGAAGAAATTTCCGGAAACATACAGGGTTTGTGTCGCTTTGGCTTCTTCCTGCGTGGCGGCGCGGCGCACCAGCGTCGGACTCGGTGCTGCCTCCTGCATGGCCGCGAGCTGCACAAACTCCGGGATGGTGCGCAGCTGTTCATAGGCTGCGGTCGAGAAGCCGGAGTAACGCTGATCCGGCGGCGTGCCGATATCGATGCCACTGTCGACGTTGTCGCCGATGCGGTAAAGCTGGCCCGGCTCCTTCACCGGCAACTCGCGCAGCAGAATAGCGTGCGCGAGTGTGAAGATGGCCGTGTTGGCACCGATACCGAGGGCGATGGTGACGATGGCCGTAAAGGCAAAACCAGGCGCACGGCGAAGCTGACGCAGGGCAAAGCGCAGGTCCTGCGTGAGTGTGCTCAGGGGGTTGGCCATTTGCTCTTTCTCCTTGTCCTGCTTGCCGCCGTTGCTGTTTTGCTGCCTTGCTTGCAGTGGTGCCGTCTTGTGAACCGTGGTACTTGCGGAGGTGCCATTCGTGACCTGCTCCGCGCTGGAGTTCGCGTCTTAGGGCTATTCCATGCGGAGCGCCTGCATGGGTTCGATTGCGGCGGCTCGGCGCGCGGGTAACAGGGCAGCGGCGATGCCGAGCAGGATCATCGCTGCGGCCAGTGCGCCGATGAGCAGGGCGTCGTGCGTGGCATGCAGTTCCACAACGGAGCGGAAGACCTGCCGCGTGGCAAGGGTCAGCGCGATGCCGAGGACCGTACCCAGCGCCGTGAGCAGCGTGACGCGCCGCAGGATGCCGGTGACGACACGGCCGCGGGTGGAGCCCAGGGCCATGCGCACGCCGATGTCGCGGGTGCCCAGCTCGACCTCATGGCTGATGAGGCCGTAAAGCCCGGCCATGGCCAGAAGAACGGCAAGCGCGGCAAAGATGCCGAAGAGCCAGCCTTCCATACGCTCCAGCGTGAGCGATTCGGCAACGACATCTCGCATGCTTTCGGGTTGGCGTAGCGGAATAGTGCTGTCTACGTCCCGCAGGATGCTGCGGAGCTGCGGCACGAAGCTGCGCGGGCTGCCTTCCGTGCGGATGACGAGCGACATGCTGCCGACGTTGCCCAGCAGTTCTTTTTGCGGGATTTCGTCGATCAGCCAGTCGAGCTCGGCCATGCTGGGCTGATTCAAATCCTGGCGGACGCCGCTGGTGACGCCAAGGATTTCCGAGCCCATGTCCGGCTTGTCACCATCCATGAGGCGTACATGCAAGGGATCGCCACCGTCGGAAAGAAACTTGCGCACGAAAGCATCGTTGACGACGGCCCGGGGATGGCTGGCTTGAGCGGCATTGTCGAGGGATGACGAGAGCAGCCGGCCCCGGTGGAGATCGATGCCCATGGCCTTCCAGTAGCCCTCGGAGACGATGCGCGTTTCGGCGAGCATCTCGCGATCCTTGGGTGCGGGCGGGCGGCCGGCGATTTGCACGTCCATGTTGCTGCCCCAGCTTTGCACCGGCAGGATGTTGATGACGCCCGCGCCAAGCACACCCGGCGCATGGCTCAGCCGGTCCAGCAGCGGCCGATAGAAGGTGGCCATGGGGTCGCGGTTCTCATAATGGCCGAGCGAAAGGTTGAGTTCGGCGGTCAGGATGTGGTCGGCGTCGAACCCGAGCGGCGCGTTGCGAAGGCGGGAGAGCGATTGCAGCCGCAGCCCCGCGATGCCCAGAAGCGTGAGCGAGAGCGTGACCTGCGCCACGATAAAGCCGGCGCGCAGCCGGTGCTGCCGGCGGTTGGTGCCGCTGCTGCCGCCGGACTTGAGCACGCCGTTGGGCGAGAGGGAAGAGAGCCGCAGGGCGGGCAGCACGGAGGCGACGACGCCCGTAAGCATGGCGAAGGCAATGGAGGCCAGAAGCGCCGTTCCGTTGATGTGGGCATCCGCGCCACGCTGCAGTGCCGTGACCAGGAACGAGCGCATGGCCGCCACGAGGGCGTATGCAAACCCAAGGCCGATCAAGGCGCTGGTTGCCGCCATCAACAGGCTCTCTGTAAGGACCTGCTGCAGGAGGCGGCCACGGCCTGCACCCACTGCGCTTCTGAGGGCGACTTCACGTTCGCGCTTCACGGCACGGGAAAGCAGTAGACCGGTGACGTTGACGCAGGCGATGAGCAGCAGTGCCGCGACCGCACCGGCGAGCGTCCAGAGCGCGCCGGAGGTATTGCCCAGCACCATGCGGTCCAGGGGGATGAAGGTGCCGGTGCGGCCTGCATCCGGGTCCGGGTACGCGCGTGCCAAATCAGCCATAATCGTGCGGAACTCGGCTTCGGCTTCGGCGCGGGTCACGCCCGGCTTCATGCGGCCGAGCGTACGCATCCAGTGCGATCCGCGCTGCATGGCCATGTTGGCCTTGCGCTCCAGGTGGAACGGCGTGTAGATGCCGCCGATGTTGGACATGGGAAAGCGGAAACCGGCGTTCATCACGCCCACGATCACGGTGGGATGTCCGTCCAGGTCGACCGAGCGGCCGATGACGTTGCGATCGCCGGCAAACTGCTGCCGCCAGAGCTCATAGCTGAGCACGGCAACGTCGTTGCGGCCGGGCCGGTCTTCGCCCGGCAGAAAGGTGCGGCCCAGCAGCGGCTGTGATCCGAAGACGCGGAAGAGATTGTCGCTGCTTCGGAGGGCATGCAGCGGGACGGGGCCGGAGGGCAGCTGCAGGTTCACGAAATCAGTGTCGTATCCGGCGAACGCCTCCAGCGTGCGGAAGCGGTCTCGGATGTCCTGGAAGTCCGGCGCGGAGAAAGGCTGTGTGTATCCGGAGACGGAGCGCGTGAGTGTGCTGACAATGCGGTCGGCGTGATCAAAGGGCAGCGGCCGGATGAGTGTCGCATCCATGACGCTGAAGACGGCCGTGGCCGCACCCACGCCGAGTGCGAGGGTGAGGACGGTGATGATCGCGAAGCCCGGTGCGCGGCGCATCTGGCGAACGGCGAAGCGGAGGTCTTGCGCGAGATGGGCGAAGATGGTCTTCATAGTTTGAAATCTCCTTGGGCGGCTATTCGGTGCGCAGGGCCTGCATGGGGTCAACGCCTGCGGCACGGCGGGCCGGCAGCAGCGTGCTCAGCGCCATGAGCATGAGTACGGCGGTACCCGCGATCAGCCAGGGTGTGGGTGCCAGCAGCGTGACGCCGGTGAGCATGGAGCTGACGACGCGGGTGAGCAGAAGCGCGGCCAGGCTGCCAAGTGTCAGTCCCGCCGCGGTCAGCAGGAGCGCGCCGCGCAGTACGCCGCGGAAGACCTGTTCGCGCCTTGCTCCAAAGGCAAAGCGCAGGGCGAACTCGAAGCGGCGCTGTGCTACTGCATAGCTGGTGACGCCGTACATGCCGATGGCCGCAAGCAGGATGCTCATGAGCGCGAAGCTGCCGAAGAGCGTGGAGCGGAAGCGCTCGGTGCGGAGTGAGTCGCCCAGGTCGTCGGTCATGGTGCTCGTGGTGACGGCGATGGCGGGATCGAAGGCGCGGATGCGCTGCGCGGCAACATCGAGCATCGTGCGCGGGTCGGCAGCGGTCCGCAGCAGAATTTGTGTGTCCGTCGCGGCCCGCGGATGCTGTGCGATGGGCACGTAGAAGGTGGGTCCTGGCTTGACCGCGGGGCTTTCCTGGATGGCATCCTCAACCACGCCGACGATGCGTGTTCCTCGATTATTTTCGTCCAGGCCGAAGATAAGCTCCTGGCCAATGGGGTCGCGGTCGGCAAAGCTCTGCCGCTGCATGGAGCGCGTGATCACGGCCACGTTGGGTGCGGCAGCCGTGTCCTGTGCGCTAAGCCCGCTGCCCTGCAGCAAGGGAATCTTCATCAGCTTCAGGTACTCCGGACTGACTGGAATCACGTTGGCGATGGGTAGGCTGGCACCTGGCTCGAATTTCGTGCGGCCCTGAATGGCGTAGCCCACATCGACCGCCGATTGCGACGGCGCACCCATCACCGCCGCGGCGCCGTTGATGCCCGGCGTGGCGCGCAGCCGGTCCAGCAGCGTTTCCAGGCGAAGCACGTGATTGACGCCGTCATTTTCCTTTGAAGGCGCGTGGATGTCGGCAAGGAGCAGGTGGTCCGGTTGGAAGCCAAGCTCGGTGTGCGAGAGCTTCTGCATCTGCTGGACGAGCAGAGCGCTGCCGACACACAGCACGAATGTGAGCGCGACCTCACCCACCATGAGCGCGGAGCGAAGACGTGCGCCGCCGCCTGCCATGCCGCGTGAGGCATCCTGCTTGAGAGCCGAGGCGGGATCCACATGCCAGGAGCGCCACACCGGCAGCACCGCCGTGAGCAGCATGAGTGCGCTGCTGACGAGAAAGCAGACCGCGACGACATGGACATTAAGGGCGACGCCAGCCTGCTGCAGCTCCGCGATGCGCGGCAGGTCTTTGGGTGCCAGATGCAGCAGCAGCCGGGTGAGCGGAACACCCAGCAAAATGCCCGCGAGGCCGCCGGCAACCGCGATGACCAGTGACTGTGCCAGCGCGAGCCGCGCCAGACGCGTGCGGGAGGCACCGAGCGCATTCAGCAGTGCCATCCGCTGGCCCTGCGTGGTGGAGCGCACCAGCTGCAGGTGCGTGATGTTGGCGCAGACGATGAGCAAAATGACTGTGACGGCGGCGAGCAAAAGGCGCAGCATGGGCCGGACCTGGCCAACGAGCTGCTCCTGCAGTGGAACGGCGACAAGCGTCTTCTCGCGATCTTCAGGGTAAGCCGAGGCGAGCCGGGCAGAGAGCGTTTCGAGCTCGGCCGTGAGGTCACCGGGCTTGCTGCCCGGCCGCAGGTGCAGGATGGCCTGCTGGTTATAGGCGCTGCGCGCGGGCCAGAGCGGGCGGTCCGGCACTTCCAGCCAAACGGACGTGCCGGCAGGAAAGGCAAAGCCATCCGGCAGAACACCGCTTATGGTTCGGGTTTCGCCGTAAGCCGAAAGCACATGGCCGAGCGCCGCAGGAACAGAGCCGAAGTGCTGCCGCGCGAAGCTGCTGCTGACCAGCGCGTCGGAAGGCGCGTCCGCGTTGTCTAGAAAGAGCCGGCCCGCGCTCGGCTGAACACCCAAGAGCTCGCCAAAGCGACGGCTGGCCAGAGTGATCTTGAGGTACTCGCCGTGGCCATCCAACTGGACACCACTGTTGAATCCCCCGCTGTAATAAGCGGCGGCATCAATGGAGTGCAGTTCCTTCGCCGCGTCGACGAAGTCATCACCGCCAATGTAGGGATGAATGCGGTTCTGCCTGGTGAAGCGCGTGTTGAGAGCGAAGATGCGGTTTGCCTCGCGATAGCCGAGCGGCCGCAGCAGGACGGTATCGACGACGCTGAAGATGGCCGCGTTGGCACCGATGCCGATGGCGAGCGTAAGGATCGCGGTGAGCGCGAAGCCGGGAGCGCGACGGAGCTGGCGGGCGGCGTAGCGAAGGTCGGACCAGAAGCTTTGGCCGGTGGTGCTCAACGTCGGTCTCCTTTTCGTTGTTGTCTTGTTGTGTATGGTTCTGCTTGAAAAATGCTCGTCCGGGAGCCTTTTACAGCGGCGCGCCTGCACTGGTGTAGCCGGTGCGGTACTCCTGTTCTGCTTGCGCGAGCAGGTGCTGCAGTTCGCCTTCGGCAACGACCTTGCCATCGAAGAGATGAATCTGCCGTTGCGCGTGAGCGGCGAAGCGGGGGTCGTGCGTCACCATGCAGATGGTTGCACCCTCGGCGTGCAGCTCGGCCAGCAGGCGCATCACGGCCTCGCCGTTCTTCGAATCCAGGTTGCCGGTGGGTTCGTCCGCCAGCAGGATGCTGGGCGAGCCGGCCAGCGCGCGGGCCACGGCAACACGCTGCTGCTGACCGCCGGAGAGTTGCGCGGGGTAGTGTCGCAACCGGTGCGCCATGTTGACGCGCTCCAGTGCCTGCTGCACGCGAGCCTTGCGGTCGGCCGCCGCCATGCCGCTGCGGTAGGTGAGCGGCAGCTCGACGTTTTCATACACTGTCAGGTCGCCGATCAGATTGAAGCTCTGAAAGATGAAGCCGATCTCCTGGTTGCGGATACGGGAGCGGTCGGCAAAGTTCAGGTTTGCGACTTCCTTGCTGTTCAGCGTGTACTGGCCATCGCTCGGCGTGTCGAGCAGGCCCAGGATAGAGAGCAGCGTGGACTTGCCGCAGCCCGATGGGCCGGACATGGCGACATACTCACCGCGTGCAATGGAGAGGTGCACGCCGGAAAGCGCGTGTGTTTCGATCTCGTCGGTGTAGAAGACCTTGGTCAGGCCGTCGATGTGGATCAGTGCGTTGGCGGGTACGGCCATAACGGAAGTCTCCTTGTAGGTAGTAGGTAGTAGGTAGTAGGTAGTAGGTAGTAGTAGTGGGTGGTAGGTAGTAAGTTGCCGAGAATTCGTTGCGGGTGTCTTATCCGTTCGGCTTTGAACTACTTACTACCTACTTAGCACTTATTACTTAGAACTTGTTTTTTCACTGCTCCACTCGCAATCTGTCGTTGCTGTCCCATCGCGACATGTCCGACAGGATGACCGTATCGCCCTGCTGCAGGCCGCCTAATACTTGAATGTTGTTGACTGAAGCTCGGCCCACCTGTACCGCGGTGCGGGTGGCGTACTTGCCGTCCGGTGAAAGCCTGAAGAGGCTGAGCGTGCTGTTTTCATTGCCGCTCGCCGGGCGGCCCACGTAGAGCACGTCGGTCAGGCGGTCCAGGTCGATGGTGCCATCCACGGAAAGGTCAGGCCGTGCACCCTGCGGCAGCGCACCGTCCAGCGCAATGTCCACGGTGACAGTGCCATTCTGCACGGCCGGGTCAATGCGCTGCACGTGGCCCCCGATTACGCCGTTGTGCGTATCCACCGCGGAGGGCTGGCCGATGGTGATGTCGCGCGCCTGCGTTTCGGCGATCTTGAGCGAGGCTTTTAACTGGTCCGGCTGCACGATCTTCGCCAGCGTGATGCCGACGGCTACGTGTTCGCCCACCTGGTGGGGCAGGTCCACCAGAACGCCGTTGATGCCGGCGCGCACGCTCAGTGCATTCTGCTGCTTCTGCTTGAGTGCGAGCAGCGCGCGGGCTTGCTCCACCTTGGCCTGCTGCACCGCCACCTGGGTGCTGATGGCCTGCTGATTCAGCTGGAGGCGCTTCCCTTCAATGTCGTTGCGGATGCCGAGCTCATCCGCTTTCCCTCGCGATTCGTTGTACTTCAGACCGCTGATCACACCCAGATCCAGCAGGCTCTTGTCAGTCTGCGCCTGCAGCAGCGCCTGCTTCTGGTCAGCGGAAACCGTGGCCGCACCGGCGCGTTGCGTCATAAAGTCGCTCTGGGACTTGGCGCGTGTGTTCTGCAGGTCAGCTTCGGCGGATTTCAGCTGAAGCTGCGCGTCCAGCACCTGCTGCTGGGTCGAGGGATCGCCCAGGTCCATCACAATCGTGTCCGGATGCACCTGCGCGCCGGGCAGCACGCGGATGCGCAGCACGGTGGCCTCGGTCTGTGCGGGGATGAGCAGGATTTTGTCTTCCCGCGGCACCAGCGTGCCCGGCCCGCGCACCTGCCGCAGCAGCGGACCGCGCTTGACGACGTCTGTGAACAGCGGGCCTTCCACCGTGGGCACGGCGGGCTTCAGGCGCGAGATGAAGGCCGCGGCGATGATTGCCGCGGCGATGATCAGGCCGGCAACGATGAAGGTGCGGCGCTGTTTGCGGCGCTTCAGGTCTGGGCGGGAAATATCCATGCACAGCAATGCAGTGCACGGAGCATGCCAAAGGCTCTATGCCGCTCAATGGGGCGTTTTACTGATTTCGAGCTCTTCCGGGACGGGACGGAGCCCAAGAGGTGTCCACGGACGTACATAAAGTGTCCGGAGACGGACACTGAAATCACACGATCTGTTTGCGACGCAGCGCTGTGCCCAGGGCAGCCATCACGCCGATGCAGGAGAGCGCGGTGCCGGTTTTTTCATCCGCGGTCCATCGGTAAGCCAGGCCCACCTCGTGCGGCAGACCGGCACGGACCGGCAGGGAGATCAGGCCGTCGTCGCGTGTCGAGACGGCGGGTCGACCTATGCCGTCAACCTGAATCTGCCAACCGCGGAAGGCACGCTGCCGGAGAACGAGAATGCGATCGAGCGGCAGCGGTGCGACATGTACCCGCAGGCGCGATGGATCTGGATCGAGGATGGCGAGTCCAAGGGGATTAGGGGTTGAGGATGGCGGATCGTCGTCCGATGCGGCGAGCCATGCCACCGGCAGGTGTGGGTGCAGCGCGTCGTTATCGGCGTCCTTCGGCGTGTACTCGTCAGTGGGCTCGGTTCCCGGGTCATACAGAAAGTGAGCGCGTTGGGCCTGTGGAGCGTCCTCCTCATCACAGGGCTGGGCGAAGCGGCTGTGCGCGGCAAAGGCGGCCAGTGCGGTAATTACCAGGGCTGCTGGGATTGTGTTCCGCGCGGGTGCATGCCGTGAGATTGCCAGGGTGAGAAGCAGGACGGCCGCCGCGGCTTCAACGGCGAGAAACCGCCAGGGGAACTGAAGGAAGGCGAGCTCAGGCGCGTGCCGCCAGATGATCAGGCTGGCAGGGGTGAGCAGGAAGGCGATTGCCAGGGTGAGGATGGTCAGGGTGAGGATGGCCAGGGTTGTTGATGGTGGCATTTGGATTGAGGTTGAAGCACTGCTGGAGTCTTGGCGGGGAGCCCGATCTTTTGCGATGGAGCCGCGAAAGATCGAGGCACCCAGGTGCCGGCGCGACCAGAGTGATGGGAAGGCCAGCGTTCCGCTGCTGAGCAGGGCAACGGTGAGCACGAAGACCGCGATCCACGAGGCGGTGTGGAGCACGGCCACGTGAAATGGCTCGCCGATGTGGCCGAAGAGGAAGTTGTCCTGGGGGCGCATGCCGGGCAGGATGGCCATGTCGATCTGCACGTCGCGACGCTGCACAATGGCGGGCAGCAGATAGAAGCTGGCGATTGCCAGGCCAAGCACATAGCCGGCGACCATTTTTGCCGCCTGCAGAATGCCGGGGCCGAATCCTGCCTTGTGTGTCTCGACGATGAGGCGAATGGATCCAATCACCAGGAGGGCATAACTGCCTACAACGGCGGCAGGCGCGTTGGTGAGCCACAGCAGGGCGACGGCGACTGCAATGCGCAGCGGGTCGTTGCGGAAGCGCAGCGCGGCGAGCAACAGCAGTGGGGTCCAGGCAGCCGCCAGCAGCTCGGCCTCGGCGGAGCGCTCAAGGGCGACGAAAAGCATGTAAGGGTTTACCAGGTAGAGGCAGGCACCCAGGGTGGCGGTCTTGGTGACAACGAAGTGGCGAAGCAGCCGATGCATTGCAAGACCGCTGAACAGGAGAATGACGAGCGTATACACCGTAGGGACGGCCTTCCATGGGAGCAGGGTGCCGAGCAGGGCGCCGAGCGTCCAGGAGAACGGAGGGTAAAAGACAAAGCGGGGCTCACCGGCGTTCCAGGCAGCTGTGAAGCACCAGAACGGCCGCAGTGTGCCGTGCCGCCATTGCTGGCCCACCTCCATCCAGTTCCGCAGATGGAAGCTGAGGTCATGGCCGCAGCTGGGGCCGTGCAGCAGGAGAGGTGTTACCGCCAGGAGCGACGCAAGAGCAATCCAGAGGATCGGCTTGTGGAAGATGCGGGTATGCTGATCCGGACCAGGCATCACGTTTACCGGGTCAGTGCCGAACGCGGTAGCGGACCTGAAAGGCCGTCGAAGCATAAGGCTCCTTCACCGTGTACTGCTTACGAAACGGTCTACGTTGCGGCTTCATTATGGAGTGAGTGTCAGCGTGTGGGATGGGCTGGCGCTGCCCGCGAAGGGTAGCCGCACAGGCTTTCCGGCAGTCCAGCTTGGCCACTGATCCAGGTACCACGGTGAGTCGGGATTGCCGCTCTCGCCCTGCGGAAGGGTCATGGTGGAGCTTTCCAGATTGGCAAGGTCGGCGACGAAGCGCTCGCTGGCACCATGCACGCCTGCAGCTGCGCGAACGGTGAAGCCATTGCCGGGCAGGCCCGCGGCATCGCTGCCAGTGCGTCCGCTCAACCGGCGCAGCAACCAGGAGCTGGAGTAAACGGGATGGCTGAGCTGCATGGTGTGTGTGGTGGACCACCGCCACTCCGCGAGCTTTGAAGGTGCGTGGCTTTCCTTCAAGCCACGGTCAAGCGTGGCTGTCAGGAATTCATTCCAATCGGGATAATCGCTGGGCAGCCAGCGGGCGGAACCGTGCTCCAGGATCATCTCCACCGCGTAGCTGCGCGAACGCCAGGTATAGAGCGCGGCAGCTGCCGGGGTGTGCAGATGCGGTTCCAGCAGCATGGGGAGAAGCGCGCCGCGCACGGCCCCCGCGATATTTGCCGCGGCAGAATCGCGGTTGACATGGCCGCTCCACTTTCGCAGGAGGTCTGCGGCTTCGCGGTCGCGCTGGGATGGCGATTTCGCGTGATCCACCGCGTAGGCGACTCGTTCGGCGATGGTTTTATCGAGAGCCGAATAGGTGTCGGTCTGCAGTGCCGTCATGCTGGCGGCGGTCATGCCGGTCTGGCTGCCGAGCACATTCCAGATGCGCTCATTGCGGTAGGGCAGCTCCCAGTCCAGCGCAATGGCGTGGGGATAGTTGTCGGGCGTAATGCGCGCATTTGCGGTCGCGATCACGCCGGATGAGGGGTCCTGCACCAAAGGCAGCTGGTCATAGGGCAGAAATGAAGTCCACTCGTACTCGCCGGTGTCGACGGGCACGGGCGGAATGCCGCTCCTGCCTGCGTCGCCACGCAGCGGAACCCACCCGATCAGGTGATAGCCGATGTGACCGGCATCGTCGGCATAGACGAGGTTTTGCGACGGCCCGCCAAAATGGTCGAAAGCAGCCGCAAGACCGGCACCGGTGGTGGCGTCATTTGCCTTGCCAAAAGGCTGGCTCGCAAACTTTGGCTCAAAGAGCGTCCAGCGCAAGGACAGCGCACGCGTTTCATGCGGCAGCAAAGGGGAGATCACCGGCGTCAACGCACCGCCGTGTTGCGTGAGCTGGATGTTCAGGTCTACGTCCGCACCGTGTTTTACGCGGATGGTCTCATGCTGGTGCGTGACCGGCCGCATCGTGCCGTCGGCGGCCCGGAACTGATTGCCCTCGATCTGCTCGATGTAGAGATCCTGTGCATCGGCTCCACTGTTGGTGAATCCCCAGGCTACGTGAGAGTTGTGCCCCACAATTACGAACGGAACGCCGGGCAGTGTGACACCCGTGACGTGAAACTCACCGGCTTGCAGGTCCGCCGTGTACCAGATGCCCGGCAGCGTAACGGAAAGGTGCATGTCGTTGGCCAGCAGAGGTTTTCCGGAAGCAGTGCGCATGCCGCTCACCGTCCAGTTGTTGCTGCCGGCGGCGCAGCTTTCACAACGAAGCGCCGAAACACTGTCTGCCAGAACGGTCCGCGCGCGCAAGAGGTCCTGGATGCGCTGCGGTGACGCAAGCGTCGAGGGTGCAGCGGCGCTGGTCTGCGACTCGTCCAGAGGAATGTCGGGCATCTCACGCGGTGTAGTCAGGTCCGGTTTGCCGTCGGCCGGCGGGTGGTCGCGGAAGGACCCCACGGGATACAGGTCAGCCAGCAGTTGCGGCGGGAGTTGCGCCGAAACCGCTTCACGGTTCAGCTTTTCAGGGTAGATCGTGCTCAAGTCCTCTGCCATCGCAAAGCCGACAAGCAGGCAGTCGCGTGCTGTCCAGGGGCGTGGCTCATAGCCCAGAAGGCGGAATTCCGCTGGCAGATGATCTTTGGTGGCCCCGATCTCCGCGTTAATTCCTTCGGCATAACGTTCCAGTTGATGTCGCTCGTCGGGATCCATCTGCGGAAGTTCGCGATCCGCCGTTGCGCGAAGCTGCAGATACCGCTGCGCGCGGTCATGCTCCACAAGCTTGCTGCCCAGCACCTCGGCCAATTCGCCGGCCGCATGGCGCCGCAGCATGTCCATCTGCCAGAGCCGGTCCTGCGCGGTGACAAAGGCCTGGGCAAAGATCAGATCCTGCACGCTTTGTGCGGAGATGTGCGGAATCCCGTACGTATCCCGCTCCACGCGGACGGGTGCTGCCAAGCCTGCCACGTGCAGTGTGCCCTCCACTTGCGGAAGGGAGGCGTGAATTGCGTGGCGTAACCAAAAGCGCGCCATTCCGCCAGCGAAAGCGAGGAAGACAACCAGACCGAAGGCGGCCAGCAGGAGGTGCCGGTTGCGGCGGGCCCGGCGCATCTCCGCCGGGTGGATGGGGGCAAGTTGCGTACTCATGCGGTCTGCTGCCAGTTTAGATGGATCAAGCTGCCAGCGGCATAGCCGATTTCTTTGCCGGTGAACATTGCCGGGTTTCGCGCGCGGCGGAAATCCTCTTTTCGATGAGCGGAGTGCGCCTGCCTGAAAGGTTGCTGCCGAAACCTACCCCGGATCAGGAAGTGTAACAACAGGTGCCTTCCGTTGCTGTTCCGCTTCTGCCCAAAGTTCCGGGTACACCTTTCGCTTTTTTGTGAGAAGCAGCAGGCCCGCACCCAGCAGGTACGCCGCGATGGACAGGATGCTGCCCTCCGGGCCAGTCGAGCCGCCGCTCAGGTAAACCGGGCCATTTGCCTGGGTGAAGAAGAAATGGCTGGCAGGCAGCAAGCCACTGTCGACCGAGCCGAAGACGAAGCCCTGCGTCCAGTCCCAGGCAAAGTGAAAGCCGACGGCCCACCATATGGAGCCTGTTCTCCAAAGTGAAAAGGCCAGCAGGAGTGAATAGGCTCCTGCCGCGGCGAACCCGACGTAATTCTCGCCGCGGTGTGCGGCGTGCAACAGCAGGAATAGCGGCAAAAGAAGGAGCGCGCCCAACCAGAATGCCGCGTCAACTCCAAGTTCTGAGCCAAAGTGATTCCGCAGCAGCGATGCGAGGCCTCTGGTAAGGGTGTACTGGAGGTAGCCCAGCGTCAACATCTCCTCCACCACCGCGGCCAGCAGGAAGAAGCCCGCCCATCCCGCACCAAGAAAGACCTGCTGCTGCAAGCCGAAGAGAGTTTGACCGCGAAAAACCAAATCACCGGCGCGGTGCAAGTAATCGATCAGCGCACACATGGAAAGGGCAGCGCTCAAGCTTCCGCCAAGAGACAGCTGAAGCCAACGACGGCCGGACAAGCCATAGCCGACGACGTGCCGATGCTCCACGGAGGCAAGGATGACGGTTGACAATAGAACAGCCCCAAAAATTGCCAAATTGATGGGAGCATAGCTGAGGTGAAGCGTGGTGTCGGAGCTGACATGAAAGAGCTGAAGCGCTTGAATGAGCAGCAGCAGCAACATGCCCAGGGCAACAACCAGCCCAACAAAGATCAGTAAACCCCACCCGGGCCGAAGCACCCGGTCGTGGAACAATGTTTCGTAAAGAGGGCTGGCGCTTTCTGGCACGGCACCGGTGTCCTCGTGCGAAACGGTTGGCTGTTGCTGATCCACCAAAGCAGTGTATCTTTCCGACGCGGGAGGCTGCGGTATCGGGTCGGATTCGCCCGGTTTCCGGTTGTGTGCCATCGTAAGAGCATGATGTCCAGCATGGGACCGCTGCACTCGCTCGAGCTGATCCTGCTGGGATTGCTGATCGCCGTTGCAAGCGTTTCCGGACTATCTCGCCGGTTCGGTCTCTCCTATCCGATTGTGCTGGTGGTGGTGGGCCTGCTCGCGTCGTTGGTGCCGGGCATTCCTCGGCTGCCGCTCCCACCGAATATCGTCTTCCTGGTCTTCCTTCCGCCGCTATTGTTTGCTTCGGCCTGGCAAATTTCGTGGCGTGAGTTTCGTTACAACATCATCTCCATCAGCATGCTGGCGGTGGGGCTTGTGTTGTTCACCGCCGTGGGTGTCGCGCTGACGGCCCGTCTGTTTCTGCCGCAATTCGACTGGCGGCTCGGCTTTCTGCTGGGCGCGGTCGTCTCGCCAACCGACGCGCTGGCCGCTTCCTCAATCGCGAAGAAGCTCCAGATGCCGCAGCGCATTATCGACATCCTGGAAGGGGAAAGCCTGCTCAACGATGCCACCGGCCTGCTGGCGCTGGAATTTGGCGTCGATATGATCGTGCATGGCAACACGCCGACTCTGCTGGCGGGTGGCTCTCGCTTCTTCTGGCTGCTGGCCGCCGGATCAGCGATCGGCCTCGTCCTTGGCTGGGTATTCTCAAAGATTGAGAGCTGGATTGACGACGGCCCCGTGGAGATCGCCATCTCGCTCGTCGTGCCGTACGTCTGCTATCTGCTGGCAGAGGAGGCTCATGCCTCCGGCGTGATCGCGGTGGTTGTATGTGGCCTGTACATGAGCCGCCGAAGCGCCGCTTTCTTTTCAGCGGAATCCCGTCTGCAGGCCGCCGCCGTTTGGGATGCGATGGAATTCCTGCTGAATGGTCTGGTCTTCCTGCTCATGGGCCTGCAGTTGCCGATAGTGGTCTCGGGCCTGCATGAGTTTGGCCGCTTCCAACTCTTTCTGTATGGGGCGGCTTTCTCGGCTACCTTGGTTTGTCTGCGGCTCCTTTGGATGTACCCTGCCGCTCGCGTGGCGCATATTCTGCGGCGTGTGGTGCAGCATCAGCAGGAATCTATGCCGAATCCACGGTCAGTGTTTGTGCTGGGCTGGACCGGCATGCGCGGTGTTTTGGCACTGGCGGCGGCCAGTTCTCTCCCCTTGACACTCAGTGACGGCTTACCATTTCCGCAGCGCAATCTGATCGTCTTTTTGACCTTCTCGGTCATCCTGGTCACGCTTGTTGTCCAGGGTCTGTTGCTGCCGCCGCTTATCCGCGTTATGGGATTTAAAGTGGACGCCACGGCCCTTTGTGAAGAGAGCGAGGCACGGCGCATCGTTCTAGGGGCAGCCATCGATAGCCTGGAGAAGGGCCGCGCGGCGAACCCGGAAGCCAGTCACAGCTATGAGGACCTGCTACACCAGTATCAACATCGGCTCGAAGAAGTAATCAGTTGTGGACCGGAAGCCGGACCCGCCCCCGGTAACATGAGCACGCTGTCCCGGATTCTGCGAGACACGGTAAAGGTGGAGCGCGAGGCGCTGGTGGAGTTACGAAACCAGGGGCGCATCGGTGATACGCTGCACCGGGCGCTCGAACGGGAACTGGACTTGAACGAGAGCCGGCTAGCGTCCATGTAGCCCGGTGCGGCCGGCGAGGAGATGACATGCACTTTCGTGTGCTTTACCACGACAATTGTTTTGATGGGGCTTGCTCTGCTTCACTGTTCACGCGATTCCACCGCGAGTGCATTGGCACGGCCGCAGATTACGACTACAGGGGTCTGCGGCATAGCGCGGGCGGTGGTTTGAACGAGGCCGAATTCCTTGGCGACGAGAATGCGATCGTGGATTTTAAATACTCGCAGTCGCCGAAGATCACGTGGTGGTTCGATCATCATCAGAGTGCGTTCATGACGGACGAGGACCGGCGTCATTTCGAAGCCGGGCAGAAGCGCGCGGCCTCTGCGCCGATGAAGTTTTTCGATCCGCTCTACACGTCGTGCACGGGACTGATCGCCGATGTGGCGCGCGCGCGCTTCGGCTTTAACACCGCCGGGCTTGAGGATTTGCTGCGCTGGGCCGACATCATCGATGGCGCAAAGTTTGAGTCAGCGGAGGCTGCCGTTGGGCTCGCCGCGCCCGCCATGAAGCTGGCCACGGTTATCGAGTCGACGAGCGATCCGGAGTTCATTCATAAGCTGATTCCGCTGCTGACCGCACAACCACTGGTCGACACACTGCAGGAGATCTTCGTGCAGGAAGCGCTGCAGCCCCGGCTGGCCAAGCAGCAGGCGGACATCACCCTGTTGCGCTCACGAGCGGCCGCGGAGGACGGCGTGATTACCTTCGACATCACCGACCAGCCAACCGAGGGCTACAGCAAGTTCATCCCCTATTACCTGTTGCCGGAGGCGGTTTACGCGGTTGGCCTCTCGAAGTCGAGCTTTCGCACAAAAATCTCTGTCGGTACAAGTCCGTGGACGACCGTGCCGCACGAAAAGCTGGCTAATATTGCGGAGATCTGCGAGCGCTTCGGTGGTGGAGGGCATGCCCGCGTAGGAGCGATCAGCTTACCGGCGGGGGAGACAGCGGAGGCCCGGCGCATCGGCGGGATCGTTGCGGCGGAGTTAAAGGCGCTGGGGCAGTGGAACCAGGTCTAGTGTTGGCTGATTACGAGATTGATGCCCTACTTTTGGGGCAGATCGCCCTAAGGTTGGGGCCGGTTTTTCCATGCGTGAGATTAGTGTGCCGTCTTGACCCCACCTCAACCGCAAAAGCGCGGTGAAGGTGGGGCACCCGGCTCTTGCAAGTGCGGTTTAGCTGGGCCGGTGTGTGAAGATCAAGCGGCTTAGATCGTTCCACATCACAAAGCAGAAGAAAGCGATGATGCAGACGAAGGCGGCCTGGTAGACACGCTCCTTGATGATCGGCTTCACGTCGCGGCGCGCAATACTTTCAATGATCAGGAAGAGCAGGAGTCCGCCGTCAAGAATCGGCATGGGGAGCAGGTTAAAAATCGCCAGATTAATGCTGATGGCGGAAGCCAGGCTAGCCACGGCCCAAAAGCCCTGTTCAGCGGCCTCTGATACCTGTTGCTCGATACCCACCGGGCCGCTCATGTTCTTTGCGGAAACGTGATGGGTGAGCAGGCCGCGCAGGATCTGGACCGTCAGGACGGAGAAGTGGACGTTGTCCTGCCAGGCCTGCTTCACGGCTTCAGGAAAGGGCAGGCGGACGACGCTGAAATTCGGTCGCTCGGGCGAAAAGCCAAGACGGTACTGCTGGCGGTCCGCTGAAACCTGGCCGACCTCTGGCGTGACCTGAATGGTGCGGGTCTCGCCGCTACGCAGAATCGTCAGCGTGGCGGGCTTGCCGCCTTGATCGCGCAGGTAGGCCAGCAGCGCATCCACGGAGTGGAGGTGCAGGCCGTCGATGGCGACGATCTTGTCGCCAGCCCGCAGTCCGGCACGCTGTGCTGGAGTGTCGGGCGCGATGGACTGGACACCGACAGGTGCGTTTTGCTCGCGGGCGACCAGGCCGAGCTTCTGCGACAGGTCGAGCGGATCATCAAGGTTATCGATGTAAATTTGGCCGCTCTGGTGCAGGCCGTCATGCAGCGCTTCAAATGGAACGGTGCGCTTCATGTTGAGCATGGACTCTTCGAGAACGTCCTGCCAATTCGGGTTTGGCTTGCCGTTGAAGCTGAGCAGGGTGTCGCCGGGCTTCAAACCCGCCTTGGCGGCGGAGGTCTGCGCGGGCACGTAGTCCAGCAGCGCGGGGCCGTTCAGATATTCGGGGCGCTGGTAGTGAAGCAGGTCAATAAAGAGCAGGATGACGAAGGCAAGCACAAGATTGGCAGCGGGGCCGGCAATGGCGATAAGCATGCGGCGCCAGCGCGGCACCGCGGTGAACTCCACCCCGGTGCCACGGCTGCGCGAGTCCAGCGTTTCCTGCCGTTCAAGACGGCGCTCTCCCTCGCCGCCAAGGGCGCGTTCGGCCTCGACGTTGTAAGGCTCCAGGCCGGTAGGCACGGCAGCGACTTCGCTGGCTTCCAGGGAGGAGGGCATCTCATCCTGACCGGCCATTTTGACGTAGCCGCCCAGCGGCAGTGCGTTGATGCGGTAATCGGTTCCGTTGCGGACGACGCCGAAGAGGCGCTTGCCGAAACCGATGGCGAAGGCCTCTACCCGTACGCCGCAGAGCTTGGCCATGAAGAAGTGGCCGGCCTCATGCACCAGGACCATGATGCCCAGAACTGCAAGGAAGGTGAGCAGGCCCACGCCGCCCTGGATGAACTTATTCGGCGCTGGCGGGGCCGCAAAGGCCACAAAACAAAGAAATCCGTTCAACATCATGCCTCGGGCGGCTATCCGCCGTATAGGTCCGTCCTGCGGAACGCGACGGTTGTCTTCGGACGGTTCCGCGATTGCCAGTGTATTAGACGCCGCCGTGGAAGGTTCTGCACCTTTTCGGGGAGTGGTCAGGGGAACCCGGTGGAGTTGACCCGGAAGTTGTCCTGCAAAGCCAGTGAAGCTTGAATCACAATTCGGAACAAAGGATTTACTATTCCCGCTTAGGCCAGGGCCGGTGTCCGCTGTGCGACGGCGCGCCGCGCAAGTTCACGGGCAAACGCGTCGGCCTGCAGCACCTCGGCGATCGATGCCGGGCGGGTCCCGGGCATCTGGGACAGCACCGTCTCGATCGTGCGTGGGATGCCTGGAAAGGAGAGCCTGTTTTGCAAAAAGGCCTCCACGGCAACCTCGTCGGCGGCATTGAGCGCAATGCAGTGCGCGCTGCCGGCGCTGGCAGC
This sequence comes from uncultured Terriglobus sp., assembly GCA_964246795.1. Taxonomy (GTDB): domain Bacteria; phylum Acidobacteriota; class Terriglobia; order Terriglobales; family Acidobacteriaceae; genus Terriglobus. The sequence goes on from CAXTRR010000008.1 coordinate 57,497, forward strand.
CTCACAGGCCAGGCGCAGGCATGGGAATCGCTCGAAGTCGGGTGGCTGGAAATCGAGCTGGGCCAGCGCCGTCATGTCGAAGGTCAGGTTTGAAGGGACACGCTCCGGCCAGGCCAGGGCGTACAGGATCGGCAGCCGCATATCCGTCACGGAAAGCTGCGCCAGGATACTGCCGTCTACATACTCCACCAGCGAGTGGATGGTGGACTGCGGGTGGACGGTGACGCGGACGCGCTCGGGCGGCAGGTCGAAGAGGCGGCAGGCCTCAATGATCTCCAGACCCTTGTTGAGCATGGTGGCGGAGTCCACCGTGATGCGCTGCCCCATGACCCAGGTGGGGTGCTGGAGCGCCTGCTGCGGCGTGATGCGTTCAAAGTCGGCGAGCGGCAGATTGCGGAAGGGGCCGCCGCTGGCCGTCAGCCAGATCTGCCGGACCTCGGCCGGTGTGCCGCCGCGCATGCACTGGTGGATCGCATTGTGTTCGGAGTCGATGGGCAGGATAGCCGCACCAGTCTCTCGCGCTTTGGCCAGGATGAGCTCACCGGCGGCAACCATGGCTTCCTTATTCGCCAAGCCGATGGACTTGCCTGCGGCGGCCGCGGCGTAGGTGGCCTCCAGCCCGGCAACGCCCACGATGGCGCTCACGACAAAGTCGACCTCCGGATGCGTGGCGCAGGCGACCGTGCCCGCGGTGCCGTGCACCACCTCCGTACCGGTGACGCCGCGGTCCTGCAGCACTCTCTTCAGCTGGTGGGCCGTGGCTTCTTCGGCCATGCTGACAAGGCTTGGCCGCCAGCGTTCACACTGCTCGATAGCCGCTGTCAGGTTTCGCCCTGCCGCCAGCGTCATGACGCGGTAACGGTCGGGGTAGCGCTCGCAGATGTCGAGAGTGGAGGTGCCGATGGAGCCGGTCGACCCCAGAATGGCGAGGTTCTTCACGATGTCCCTATTTTCGCAGAAGGAATCTACTCCACTCTTTATGGTGTTCTCTCGCTCCCCGCGACGCTCTGAACGATGCCTTTTGCACGCAGGCCGGCTTCTGCTTTGGCGAAGTAGTCCTGCACCGCACCCTGCGTCCTGATCCAGTCGATGTAGCGGCCAATGCCTTGTTCGATCGTGACTGACGGCTCGTACCCGACCGTGCGGATGCGGGAGATGTCGGAGATGAGGGAGCGGATCTCACCGGGCCGGAACTCGCCGCGGGCGAGCGGCGCGATGTCGACGCCCAGCTGCCCGGCGATGACACCGGCCAGATCGCGAACGCTGGTGGCGCGGCCACTGCCCACGTTGACGGGCATGCCGTCCAGCTTGTCCGTGGTGGCGACAAGCAGGTTGGCGCGGGCGATGTCCTCGACGAAGCAGAGATCGCGAGTCTGGCCGCCGTCCTCATACATGACCGGCGGCTGGCCGTTCAGCAGGCGTGTGCAGAAGATGGCGATCACGCCGGTGTAGGGGTTGAAGAGCGATTGCCGGGGGCCGTAGGTGCAGCTGTAGCGCAGCGCGACGGCGGGGATGCCGGTCTGTTTACCCCATAGAAGAACGAGCCGTTCCTGGTCAACCTTTGTAAGCGCGTAGACCGTTTCGCCGCCGCCGGGTGTGTGTTCCGGGGTCGGAATGGACGTCGTCGGCCTCTGACAGAGGGGGCAGTGCACCGCAAAATCGCCTGCGCGCAGTTGCTCTGCTGGGCGCAGGAGCGGGACGACGTGGCCGTGCTCCGGGCACTGTGCCGCGCCTTCACTATAAACAGCCTGCGAACTGGCCACGACGACCTTTTTGACAGGCAGACTGCGGTCACGGATGATCTCCAGCATCTGAGCTGTGCCGAAGCTGTTCACCAGCACATATTTCGCCATCTCTGGCATGTAGCCGCCGTAGGCCGCCTCGTGGAAGACGACGTCGATGTCGTCGAGGGCCGAGCGCATCGTTTCGTAATCCTGCACCTCACCCCGCCGGAACTCGGCGGCGGGGTTAACCCAGGCAGGCTTGCCGTTTTTGTGAGTCTGCGGCTCCAGGTTATCCAGGATGCGGACGGTCCAGCCTTCACGGAGAAGCAGGTCGACGATGTGGGAGCCGATAAGGCCTGCGCCGCCGGTGACGAGGGCGCGTTTTTGATGTGCGGACATAAGTTCCATCGTAAATCGCTGAAGCTGTCAGAGTTGCTGCTGCAAGTGGCTTGTCAGCCGAAGAGGCTACGCTGCATTGGTTCGTGCTCACTGGCCACCGGCTTCTTGATGCCGGCGGTGCGGCCCTGAATATAGGGCTCGCCGGCATCGCGGGTGAGCAGGTTGTCCGTCAGGCGTTCGCGCAAGCCGTAGCGGCGGCAGCTTGCCTTGACGAGGGTTTCCAGGCGCTCGCGGTAGGGCTTGTCGGCGAAATCCATGTTGCGGAAGCGCTCCATGTACTCCAGTTGCAGGTGCGGAAAGTGCTGCCGAACGAAATCGAAGTAGGTGGGCCGTGAGCAGCTTTTGAGGAAGAGCGGCATGGCAGCGAAGAAACTCGCATCGGCACTGGCGGCGAGCGCGGCCATACGATCGATTTCCGTCGGACCGTCCGTGATGCCCGGCAGCAGAGGCGAGTTCAGGATGCCGACGCGCAGACCTGCTTCGCGCAGGCGCTTGACTGTTTGCAGGCGCAGGTCCGGGCGGGGTGCGCGCGGCTCAAGCTTGCGGGCAAGTTCTACGTCGGGCGTGGTGATTGTGATGTGAACAGCCAGCACACTTCGCTCGTGAATGCGCTGCAGCAGGTCGATGTCGCGCTCGATCAGCGTGGACTTTGTCACGATGCCGAGGCGCAGGCCGCTGTACCGTGCCATCACTTCCAGCAGGCTGCGGGTGAGCAGAGAGCGGCGCTCAATGGGCTGCCATGGGTCAGTTGCGGTGCCGAGCGCGATCTCCTCGTCAAGACGGCCGAGCTTGCCGAGTTTGCGAAGTTCCTGATCGAGGAGCCAGGCGCCATTCTCTTTCACGAAGATGCGTTTTTCGAAGGCCTCCGGCGAGCGCAGATCGAGGGTGGCCCGGTTCGGCTCCGCTGCCGCGGGAACCAGTGCCTCATCCCGATGGCGCGCACTCGAAGCGGTTCGGATGGCGCGGTCCGCATCGGCGAGAACGCCGCGCACCGGTTCGGAGGGCGCGAGGAACTCATGGGTATAGCGGGCGTAACAGTAGCGGCAGGCGAACTCGCAACCTCGATAGGGATTGATGGACCATGCCATCCATTGCAGGCGTTTGGAGACAGAGCGGTTCAGGATGGAGCGGCTGGTGAGCGAGCGGAACTCGACATCATGGCCAATGTCGATCTGTTCGGCATTTGCGGCCGCGCGGCCAAGTGCGGTGAGCCGGCCGGGCTGCAGGATGGGGAAGAGTGTGCTGCCATCACACCGTGTATTCGCCGTTTCTTCGCTCATGAGGTGAAGCGTATCAGATGGCGGGCGGCTCGTCGACAGAGGCGGCCCTGCTATGGAGTTCGCAGAGCTCAGCAACTCTGAAACATCCGTAATACTCTCGGTGGTATGCCCAGGCCTTGTCTTCTTCTGTTTCTGCTGCTTGCGTCTTCGGTCGGCCTTGTCGCGCAGAAAACACCTGCGCCGCCGGAGCCGGTGGAGCATACGTTTGTCATTCACGGATTCAAGACGGAAGGCGGAATAACGCTGCCGGAAGCGCGCATTGTGTATGGAACATATGGCACGCTGAACGCGGCGGGGGACAATGCGGTGCTGCTGCCTTCACACTACATGGCGGAGATGCACGGCTATGGATGGCTAATTGGGCCGGGCAAGAACGGCGAAGCAAGGGCCCTGGACCCAACGCGGCAGTTTCTGATTGCGACGGAAATGTTCGGCAATGGGCGGTCCAGTTCGCCAAGCAACACGCCGGAGCCGCTGCATGGGCCGCGTTTCCCGGCCATCACGATCCGCGACAATGTGGAGGCCGTGCACCAGTTGCTGACCGCGGAACTGCATGTGCGGCACCTGCAAGCGGTGATCGGATTCTCGATGGGGGCGCAGCAGGCCTTTCAATGGGCGGTGTCTTACCCGGGATATATGGACCGCATTGTCTCGACGTCCGGCACAGCAAAGACCTATGGCCATGGAGTCGTCCGGCTGGAGAGCCAGATTGCCGCGCTGACGGCGGACGAGGCGTTCCGCAACGGGGATTACACGTCACAGCCGAAGAAGGGCATTGAGGCATTCTCGATCGTTTGGACGGCGTGGCTGTTTTCGCAGGAGTGGTGGCGGCAGGAGCTTTGGCGGACCGAGGAACCCGCCGGCACGACCCTGGCGCAGGTGATCGCAAAGTACCGGACAAACTTTATTACTGGGGCTGACGCGAACAACCTGATCCTGCAGATGAGGACATGGGAGAGCAATGATGTGGGCGCGACGCCGGACTTTGGCGGGGATGAGGCAAAGGCGCTGGGGTCAATCAAAGTGCCGGTGCTTTACATGCCTTCAGCGACCGACCTGTATTTTCCCGTGACGGATGCGCGATTCGAGGCTGCCATGATTCCGCACTGCACGCTGCTGCCCATTCCGTCCCTGTGGGGACATCCGGCAGGTGCGGGGGCCAGTCCGGCGGACGAGCGATTCCTGAATGAGCACATTGCAGTGTTTCTGAAGAAATAGTAGTCAGTCTCGGACTCACGAAACCACCCAGTCAGTATGTGATTTCAAGCATCCCCCCGGGGGAGATCTTCTCTGCGGCTCGCACGGCCGAGAGGGGGCGGCCTGTTCGCCTCTGTACGATCGGCCTGGCGTGCTGGACGTACGTACATCTCAATCGCCGCAGTGGCTGGCCGTGGGCTGATAGTCGGCAGATGCTCATTTGAGGTATTCCATTTCGGGCATGCTCACTCGTCTGGAGTTGCCGATACCACTCCCATGTCATTTCCAAGACTGAGTTGCGGTGCGAGGCTGGTGGCAGGTGATGCCCGTGGAGAACACATTTCAGGAAAACCGTCGTGTCCAGGCGCTGCATGAACTGCAAATTCTAGACACGCCCGGGGAGCTTGCGTTCGATGAGATTGTGGAGTTGGCGGCGCAAATTTGCGGTACGCCGGTCAGCCTGGTCACCCTGGTGGATGAGCACCGGCAGTGGTTCAAGGCCGCCATTGGAATTTGCCAGAAGGAAAGTCCACGCAGCCAGTCCTTTTGCAGCTACGCCATCCGGCAGCAGGGGATCTTTGAAGTAGAGGATGCCTCGACGGATCCGAGGTTTTCTGACAACCCGTCGGTCACGGGCGAGGCCGGGATCCGTTTTTATGCGGGGATGCCGTTCTGTGCGCCCGGCGGTGAGGTAATCGGGGCGCTTTGCGTGGTTGACACCACAGCCAGGTCTCTGGACGAGGCGCAAAGGCGTTCGCTTGCCATCCTTGCCAGGCAGGTGGAGGCGCGTCTGGCGTACCGCGCGAAGGAGATTGAGCTGAAGGGCAGCATGGAGCTTTTTCGTGCCTTCATGAACAACGGGCCGTTCGTCAGTTATATGAAGGACGCGGAGGGGCGATTTGTCTTTTACAACGCTCAGCTTGCCCAGCGGTTCGGTATTACGGAGCAACAGTGGATTGGCTTGTCCGATCACGAAGTATGGCCGGAACAGATGGCTGCGCAGTTTCGCCAGCATGATTTGCAGGTCATAGCGGGCGGCGGGCCCGTGGAGCTGCAGGAGGTCACGCCATCGCCGGACGGCAGCGCGATCCATTGGCGGTCGTACAAGTTCCCCATCTCCGATCCGCACCTGGGCACCATGATCGCTGGCATTTCAGTTGACGTGAGCAGGGACATGGAGCGCGAGAAAGAGCTTCAAGCGGCACTGGAGCAAAATCGCATGCTGGCACGGGAGGCAGAGGCGAACCGGGCGCTGCTCCGTACCTTTCACGACAACAGCCCCAATCACGCCTACATCAAGTCAGCCGATGGGCGGTATGTGCTGTACAACACCGCTTTTGCTCGTCATTTCGGCATCAGCAAGGAGGAGTGGATTGGATTTGCCGACCACGAGCTACTGGTGGCACCAGTCGCTGATGCGTTCCGTCTGCATGACGAACAGGTGCTGAGGGAGAACTGCCGCGTAGAAATCTGCGATCGCCTGAGTGCGGCGTCAGGCGGCGTAAAGACTTTTCGTATCATCAAGTTTCCGTTGACCGGAACGCAGGGTGAGCGCCTGATTGGCGGTGTCGCCATTGATGTGTCACAAGAGGTGGATCGCGAACGGGAGCTGTCTGAAGTGAACTCCATTCTGGAGCAGTATGCTGCAACGGATGCTCTGACAGGGCTGGGGAACCGGCGATCGTTTGACATGCGTGGCGAGTTGGAGTTTGCGGCATCGGTGGGGAGCAAACGGCAGCTTTCCCTTTTGCTGCTCGATGTCGATGATTTCAAGAAACGCAACGACCAACTTGGGCATGCGGCCGGAGACGAGGCACTGCGCATGCTCGCGCGAGTGTTGCGGGGGTGCGTCCGTTCCACAGACATTCTCGCCCGCATCGGTGGGGAAGAATTTGCGATCATGCTGCCGAGTACAGCCGCTGAGGATGCAGAAAGGCTGGCGCAACGCATCCGGCAGGATCTGCGTAGAGCGGCTTTCGAGTCGGCTCCTCTCACTGTGAGCATCGGCATCTCAAGCCTGAATCCAACCACCCGCAACATGGCTCGCCTGCTGTCACGCGCGGATGACGCGATGTACGAGGCGAAGCGCTCTGGCAAGAATCGCGTTGTGCTGCATAAAGCACACATCGAGAAGCTGATCACCTCTCTGCGGAAGAGTTCTCCGGAATACCTGGAAATGGTTGCGGGCGTGGGAACTGCGGAGAACTCGTCCGCCAGTGTTGTACGCCAAGCCTCTCCGACGGCGAAGTCAGGCTGCCGGGTGTCACAGGCTCGCGTGCCGGTGCTGCGTGGCAGTAAATATGGGCAGCCTCAACGCTGATTGCAATGCGAACCCTCACTGCCGGCCGGGGAAGGATGTGGATTGGGCTACATCGTTGAAGGCTAGTGCTTATCCGGAACACGGTCTTTCCGATCAGGCGGAGACCGATGCCTGCGCAGAGGTGTGTGCCTTGCCGTGATGCGGCCGTGATGCAGCATCCCCGGATTTACCACTCGGGCAGGTAAATTCTACGTGAACACCAACCGGACCTCTTCCTTGTATCTTTTAAATCGTTCATTTAATGGGAGATGACTTTGGCAGATGAACTGCATACTGTGTTTGCGTGAACCGGAGCGCCGCTTGGTTCGGCGTCTGCAACCCCGGTACACAGTCACAGGAGCCAAAGAAGATATGAACGAGATCAGGCAGACCGCTACGTTTCGCGCCGCCACAATTTCAGCTCTCTTTTTAAGTGCCACACTCGCCATGCCGGTTTTTGCGCAACAGGACACTCAGTCGTCCCCCGCACCGCAGCAGAGTGCGCCCGTACAGCAGAGCGTGCCTGCGCAGCAGAGTGTGCCTGCGGACGCAGCCCAGCCAGTCCAGCAGAGCGCTCCAGCAAAGCAGGACGCCACTGATAAGGGCACTTACGCCACCGGCCAGCCTCTAGCGCAGCAGTCCAAAGAGGGATTCTGGGGCCATGTGAATCCGCTTGCTCGCAAAAAGTGGGTACATCGCCAGATCGATCCGGTGAAGGATCGCGTCAATGAACTCGACCAGTTACAGGCGAAGAATGCAAACGACATTAAGGATGTGGACAGCCGTGCAAGCGCGGGAATCAAGCGTGCTAATGACGCCGCGTCCCAGGCCGACCAGCACGCGCAGGCTGCTGGAACCCGAGCCGACCAGGCAAATGGCCTTGCCACTACCGCCAGCACCCGGACGGATGCGCTGCATGGCACCGTCAGCAATCTTGATCAGTATCAGACTGTCTCCAGCACCCCTGTTGCATTCCTGGCTGGTCATACAACACTGACCCGCAAAGCGAAGTCCGACCTGGATCAGGTAGCGACGGCACTAGGCTCGGAGAAAGGTTACATTCTGGAGGTCCAAGGCTACAGCCGATCGGGAGTCTCCAGTTCCCAGGCAATGGCGGATTCAGTGGTTCGCTACCTGGTCACGGAACACCAGGTTCCGGTGTATCGCATTTACAAGTCTGGTCTCGGCAAAGCCAAAATGACGGCTTCAGCCGATGGCGAGAAGCCTTTGACCAACGGTGTTCGCGTCACACTATTACATAACAGTCTGGCCACCATGGGCAGCCAGACAGGGGCTCCCCAGGCGAGTGCGCAGCCCTCCGGCGCTACCAGCGGACCTCGTACCAACGGCACAGATTCATCCAACGTGAACTGAGCTCACCAGATCGCCGCGCTGTTCCTTAAGTGCGGCAGCAAGCTCGGCAGTGGTGCTCAAGCGCATCGCGCCGATACCTCTCTCCTGACCCGAGAGAACCAAGGCAGATTGGCCCTCCCATTGGGAGGGCCGCTTTTTTGCCCTTTTTTGCCCAAAATCTTTAGCCATAAATATGGTAGGCTTGAAAGTATGAGAACCACTGTCGACATTCCCGACGATCTCTACGCTGCCCTGAAGGCCCAGGCTGCGGCTGAGCGAACCAGCGTGAAAGCACTGCTCCATGAGGGGGCAAGGCTGATTCAAGAGCGCCGCATACGGAAAAATCCGAAAAAGCTTGAGTTCCCCTTCATCAAGAGCACTGGAACGCCGCTCCCTACCAATCACGAAAATATATATGACTACATCGATTTTCCCTGACGTAAATGTAGCGTTGGCGATGGTGAGCGGCGATCACATACATCATCGAATCGCCCGCGAATGGTATGAGCACAGGACAGGCACTGTCCTCGTTTTCTGCCGTGCGACGCAGCTGGGCCTGCTTCGCTTACTCACCACCCAGTCGGTCATGGGAGTGGAGCGGGTGTACCGCAATGAGGCTGCCTGGTCTGTCTGTGACAGTTTTTTTATCGGTGGAGCCGCCGAACTTTGGCAGGAGCCCGAAAATATGGAATCACTCTTCCGTTTTCGCTCCACCGTCCCGCAAGCATCACCAGAAATCTGGGCGGATGCCTACATTGCAGCATTTTGCCAAGGTCACCGTATCCCGCTTTTGACCTTCGATATGGCGCTCGGCAGACGAACCCCGGGCAGCATCCTGCTTCCCAGCTAACGCACCGTCACCTGCTCGAATCCCAACCCATGCAGCAGGCTTTCCAGGCTCCCACGAGCATTGGCGCGCGCCGTGTCCAGAATGCCATCGGCTGTCGCACTTGCGAGGATCTGAGTTTCCGCTGTGCGCCTCGTATCGGACTCTAGATTCGGATCCGATGGGACAAGCAGCCCAGTGGTACGCGCAAAGACTTTTGACTTGCCCTCGTCCACACGTGTGGTGAAGATTTGTGAACGGGGCAGCTCCACCGTCACGCTCTTGCCGTCCACCTTCACCGCTTCCGGCGAAAGCTGCTGCAGGTCGACGCCTGCAATCACTTCGCCATGTACCACCAGCAATAATCGGTCGCCAAAGAGCAGATCGGGCAAAACGGCATTTGTCCGTGTGCCCACTACCACCGTGTCGACGGAAAAGCTCACTGTTTCCAGCCGGTTCAGGCGACGTATTTGTTCCACCACCACGGGCGCGCTCGTCTCGCCGGCATAGCTGCGGCCCAGCACCGCTGACGCCAGTCGTGCAGTCAAACCGTTCGCGCCGCTCATTACGGCATGGCGCAGCAGCAGCACTATCGCCGCGGCTCCAAGCACAAAGACCAGCAGCAGAGCCAGCAGAACTGAACCCCGCCGGCTGCGCGGCCGTTCTTTGATAGCTATCCGCTGCTGCCGTGCGACTTCGTACTGCCGTTCCCGTTCCGCCTCACCCGTGCTCATGCGCCTACGATACAGGCCGCGATGTCCGACGTGGAACAAACCTTCTGCGAAAACCATCTCTCCGTTAGGAAGCGTTGAGCGCGGCAAAGCTCTCCTGGCTCAAGGCCCGCCCCTTCGACCGCCGGTACGCGTAGCCCGCTGCCACAAACTCCCGAAACAGCGGATGGGGCTCCAGTGGCTTTGACTTGAACTCCGGATGAAATTGGCAGGCGATGAAAAACGGATGCATGGACGCAGGCAGTTCCACAATCTCGACATAGGTGGCGTCGGGCGTCGTGCCGGTGAGCTGCAGACCCGCACTCGTCAGCAGAGCCTCATACTCCCGGTTGAACTCATACCGGTGGCGGTGCCGCTCGCTGATTTCCGTATCGCCATAGATGCGCGCGGCGAGCGAATCCCGCACCATGACACAGGGCCACGCTCCCAGCCGCATCGTGCCGCCCATCTCTTCCACGCCGGTCAGTTCGCGCAGCTTATAGATCACCCGGTCCGCCGTGGACGGGTCAAATTCACTCGAGTTTGCATCGCGCAGCCCGCACACATTGCGCGCGAACTCAATGCAGGCTGTCTGCATGCCGAGGCAAATGCCGAAGTACGGCACACCGTGCTCGCGGGCATACTGGATCGCCCTCAGCATGCCCTCGATACCACGCTTGCCGAAGCCGCCCGGTACCAGGATGCCGTCAAACCCTTCCAGTTGCGGCACATGGTTGCCATCCTGGCTCTCCAGACCCTCGGCTTCGATCCACGTGACGCGCAGCTTCAGCCCGGCATGCAGCGCGCCATGCACAAGCGCTTCTTTCAGGCTCTTATAGCTGTCCTCATACTCCACGTACTTGCCCACGATGCCGATGTGAACCTCATCGGTAGGGTGGTAGGCCCGATGCACCAGGTCATGCCACTTTTCCAGCTTCGCCGGCCGGGTCTCGTCCATGCGCAGATACTTCAGCACCAGCTCGTCCACATGCTCGTTCGCAAAGGCGAGCGGCAACTCGTAGATGTTCGCAACATCGCGCGCCGCGATCACGGCGGCTTCCTCCACGTTGCAGAACGCGGCAATCTTTGTTCGCATCTCGCGTGGCAGGTTGCGCTCCGTGCGGCACAGCAGAATGTCGGGTTGAATGCCGATGCTCAGCATCTCCTTCACGCTATGCTGCGTCGGTTTGGTCTTCAGTTCCTGAGCGGCGGCAATCCATGGAACCAGCGTCACATGCACAAACAGGGTGTTGTCGCGGCCCAGGTCCTGCCGCATCTGGCGGATGGCTTCCAAAAACGGCAGCGACTCTATATCGCCCACCGTGCCGCCGATCTCCACCAGTACCACTTCTGCCTCGGCGGCCACCTTGCGCATGGCGTTCTTGATCTCATTCGTCACATGCGGAATTACCTGCACGGTCTTGCCCAGGTAGTCGCCACGCCGCTCCTTGGTAATCACCTGCTCATAAATGCGACCGCTGGTCAGGTTGTTGTCGCGGCTCAGCCTGGCATGGGTAAACCGCTCGTAGTGGCCCATGTCCAGGTCGGTCTCGGCACCATCATCCGTCACAAAGACTTCGCCATGCTGAAACGGCGACATCGTACCCGGATCCACATTCAAATACGGATCGAACTTCATCATGCCGACGCGTATGCCGCGCGCTTCCAGCAGGCAGCCGATCGATGCAGCGGCAAGTCCCTTGCCCAGCGAAGACACGACGCCGCCCGTTACAAAGATGTATTTCGCAGACATCCCCGCCTCGTTCGATTGAATTGTGAAGATTGGTTGTGCCAGGTTTGCACGCCTGAGTATACCAAGCGTCGTCTCAGCAGCCGATATACTTCAACCATGGCTGAAGGGCAACTCATTCAAAGTCCGCTCGTGCAAGATGAAACGCTTGTAAAGGACATTCTCGATCGCGCCATGCGCGCCGGTGCCACCGACGCGGAGGCCGTTGTGATGGAGGGCGATGAATTTTCTGTCAAGGTCCGGCTCGGCCAGGTGGAAACTCTCACCGAGTCGGTGTCTCGTGCGATCGGCCTGCGCGTATTTATGGGCCAGCGCTCGGCCAGCACCTCGACCAATGACTTCAGCGAGGCTTCACTGCAGCGCCTGGTGAGCGGCGCGGTCGAGCTGGCCCGCGTCACCGAGGAAGACCCCTATGCTGGGCTCCCCGAAGCACAGGAATACGCCGAGCGGCGCGACGCCGAGGGCCTCGGTCTTTACTTCGAAGATGTTTATTCCCTGCCTGCGGGTGAACGCATGGAGATGGCACGCGCCACTGAGGCCGCAGCCATGGCGGCCGACGTGCGTATCCAGAACTCTGACGGCGGGACCTTCTCCGCAGCTACCTCGTTCAAGAGCATCGCGAACTCACGCGGCTTTGCCGGCGGCTATCGCAAGAGCTACTGCGGCATTGCCGCCATGCCCATCGCGCAGGATGCGAAGGGCATGCAGCGTGACGGCTGGTCGTCCAGCGCGCGGACGCTGCGCAAGCTCGACTCGCCGGAAGAGGTGGGCCGTGAAGCTGCCAAGCGCACCGTGCGGCGGCTGGGTGCACGGCGCGTTCCCACGCAGCGCGCCACCATGGTCTTTGACCGGCAGATCGCCCAGGGCATCATCGGCAACATCTTCAGCGCGGTCAACGGTGACGCGGTTTACCGTCACGCGACCATGTTTGAGGATTCGCTCGGCAAGCAGATCGCCTCGCCGCTGATCACCGTCATTGACGATGGGACCATGATGCTCGAACCCGGCCTGGGCGGCTTTGGCACGCTGCCTTTTGACGGAGATGGCCTGCCCATGCAGCGCAAACTCATCGTGGACAGGGGCGTGCTGCAAACCTGGGTGATGAACAGCTACACCGCCCGCAAGCTCGGCCTGAAGAGCACCGGCAATGCCTCACGCGGGCTGGCCGGCGCGCCGGGAATCGGGAGCGGCAACTTCTACCTGGAGCCGGGCACACAGACGCTGCGTGAACTCATCGGCGACGTGCAGAGCGGACTCTACGTGACAGAGGTGCTGGGCAGCGGCGTCAACCTGGTGACTGGCGACTACTCCCAGGGTGCCAGCGGCATCTGGATTGAGAACGGTGAGTTCGCCGGTGCGGTCGAGGAGATCACCATCGCCGGCAACCTGAAAGAGATGTACATGAACATCGTCGCCGTCGCCAATGACCTGATCTTTCGCGGCTCGGCTGCCAGCCCCGCCATCCGAGTGGAAGGCATGACCATTGCCGGCTCTTAGTCTCCGCATACTGAGCGCGCTCGTCGCGCTGGGAGCGCTGCTCCAGAGCGCAGCGGCTCAAGTTCACGGCGCCGGAGACATGCAGGAGAATCGATGCCCGATGGTCGTCCGAATCGACCGGCAGGGACATGTAGCGGAAGAGCGATACCGGGTTGATCTGGCAACACTTGCACGAGATTTGCAGAATGGCTGCCAGGAGCGCGGTGCCACGTCAAGCGTGACGATTGTTGCGAACCGGTTTGCGCCGCGCATCAAAATCGAGAAAGTGCGAAAGTCGGTCCGGCGGTGTGTCTTGCCCGAAACACCCGTGATTCTGCTTGAACGATGAAACCGAAATGATGATGTCCAGGTTAAAAACTTCAAACAGATGGGTGGCGCTGGTTGCGGTCGCGCTGCCTGCCTTCGGGGTGATGGCACAGGCCGCACCCGCTGGCCTGTGCCCCATGCATATTTACATCGACAATGCGAATCACCTGCATGAGAACCGCTTTCAGGCGGAATTCCGGGTGAGTTCGAAGACACTTGCCAGTGACCTTCGAAATGGGTGCAAGCAGAGTGCGGTGACGAGTGTGGTGGTGGATGCGCAAGCACAGGCACGATTCGGTACAGTCAAGCGCGTCCTGGACCTTGTAAAAGAAAATGCTCCCGCTGGAACGCCCGTGTCAGTGTTGAAACGATGACCGATTGCCTGTCCAGCGCGCCTGGCCGGAGGAGCACCCGTTCAAGCGGCGGGATCCAGCAGAAACGCTATGCTGGATGCGCTGCGGCGCGCCCATTCCGTTGTAGATAGAGCACCGGCGGCGATGATGGTGCCGGCGCATGCGGTCATGATCCACCAGATGGGATGAGTTGCCTCTGTGAACGCCATGTGGTGTGCGCGGCTTGCAGCCAAGACGGTGCCCGCGATGGCCACACCTAACCCAGCGCCCACCTGCCGGCTGGTGGAGGCGATCGCCGCGGCCACGCCCGCCTGCGCCCGCGGCATCCCCGCCACGGCGCTGTTGCCTATCGGCGGGTTCACCATGCCGATACCGATGCCGAAAAGTACATATGACGCATACAGCATGAGCAGCGGCGTCGATGCCGTGAGCCGCGTCAGCAGCAGCGCGCTGGCCAGTAGCGCCGAGCCCGCAATCAGCAGCGACGGCCGTGTTCCAAAGCTGCCCACCAACCGCCCGGAAAGAGGCGCACACACGACCATCATGAGCGCCAGCGGCAACGTGCTCAATCCGGCGTGGAAAGCTGAAAATCCACGTACCTGCTGCAGGTACAGCGCGTTCAAGAACAGAAACGCCGAAAAGGATGCGAACGAGCATACGGCGATCACCGTGGCGCTACTGAACGGAACACTGCGGAAGAAACGCAAATCCAGCAGAGGTTCGGCACGGCGCGGCTCGTACCACAGCAGCAACGCGAAGCTGACCGCCGCCGCACCGAATAGCGCAACGATGCGGGAATCGCGCAAACCTGCATGCTGAATCTCGATGATGGCGTACGTCAGTGTCGCCAATCCGGTAAAGACGAGCATCTGTCCCACCGGATCGATCGACCGCGCATGGGCAGCTTTGGATTCCGGCACATAGCGCCTGGTCAGCAGCAAGGCGGCGACGCCGATCGGCAGGTTGATCCAGAAGATGTACCGCCAACCAACAGTCTGGGTCAGCGCGCCTCCGATCAGCGGACCCAGCGCCAGCGAGATGCCGCCCCCCGCCCCCCAAAGCCCCCAGGCCCTGCAGCGCGCGAAACGCTACCAGACCATGAATGCCGGGAGCAATGCTGCACAGCACCGACCCCAGTGTGAACAGCGTTAGCCCAATCTGAAAGACGCGCCTGCGGCCGAACCGGTCCGACAGTGAGCCGCACAGCATCAGCAGCGTCGCCACCGTGAGCGTATAGCTGTCCAGCAGCCACTGCAGGCCGCTCAGCGTGCAGTGCAGGTCGCGCTGAATCGCCGGCAACGCGACATTCACAATCGTCACATCCATGCCGGTGAGTAAGAGGCTCATGCAACAGATGGCGAGGATAAGATTTGGGTGCGTGGCGGCGCGTTGGGTGTGACGTGCGCGTTCGGTAGGCCGTGCGGCTGCTTGTGTGGGCATGAACTACTTCTCTGGATGCGCCTCAGCCATCCTCGGGTGCGAATTTGCCCCGAGGAACAGCTCAGTGCACCACGTCCTGCTTTGAGATGAAGGCATTGAGGCACAGCCGTTGGTGCAACGTAAACACTTGCGCTCGCCTAAGATGGCGGAGTGAGTGTCACGCCGTTATTCACGCAAGAGGTCGAGTTTGCTCCGGAGCGCGCTGCGGAGATCCTGCGTGCCGTACCGGCGGGCGCGGGCGTCGTCGCGCTCTTTGGGCATGCCGCCACGGACCGGCCCCATCTTCTGCAAAGTGCGAATCTGCGCCGGCGGTTGCAGCGGCTCCTGATGCCACCGCCCGCCGCCGAGGGCCAAACAAAGCGGCTGAACCTGCGGGATCGCGTGGCACGGATCGCCTGGCACGCGACCTCGTCGGACCTGGAATCGCTGCTGCTGCTGCACCGCTCGATGACCGTCGTCTTTGGCGTGGAGGAAGCCCGGCGCAAGCTCCGCTTCTCGCCACCCTTCACCGTGCGCTACGCCGTGGAGAACCGCTTCCCGCGGATCTACGTGACCAACCACCTGCGGCGGCGGTCGCTGCACACCACCTTCGGCCCGTTCGCGTCACGGCTGGACGCGGATCGCTACCGAGAGGCTGTCGAGGACCTTTTCCTCATCCGCCGCTGCTTCATGGAACTGCATCCTTCGCCCGGCGACCCAGGCTGCATCTACGGCGAGATGCACAAGTGCATGGCTCCCTGCCAGGCCCGCTGCAACGATGAGCAGTACGGCGCGGAAGCACAGCGCACCCTGGATTTCCTGCGGACGCGCGGCGCATCGCTCGTCGCGGAATTCGAGGCTGAACGCGAGCAGGCCTCGGCGGACATGCAATTTGAAGAAGCCGCGGCCGCACATGCGCGCGTTATGAAGGCGAAGTCCGTTGCGGCCATTGCGGATGCGCTCGTGCAGCCGCTGGATGGGCTCCGCGCGGTGCTGCTGCTGCCCTTTCCTGCCGCGCCGCACGATGACACACCGCGGGTGCAGGTCTTTGTCTTTGCGGAGGGCTGCCTGCGCGGCCCGGAAGTCGTCTCCCTGCTGGGAGTGCGCCTGGCCAAAGAGCAGGCACAGGTTGGGTCCAGTTTGTTTGCGCAACCCATGATGCTGGCGGCCGTGCCGCTGCAGGTTGAGCCGAAAGAAGAAACTACGGCCTCGCCAAAGCCGGACAGGAGGCATCCACCGTCTGCCGGTCCAGACGACGGCTCCGCCGACGAGAGATTGCTGGCCGCGATCTCGCGCCTGGAAGATCAGTCTGGTGCTGAAGGGGTCGACATGTTCGGCGATCACCTGGCCATGCTGCGGCGCTGGTATTACCGCCCGGAAAAGCAGCGCGAGGGTTTGCTTTTCCAATGCGAGAAGGAGGCGTGGCCAGTCCGCAAGATGGTGAAAGCCGCAAGCAAACTAGTCACGGATCGTGTAACCGAGTCGTCCGCCGTCACTCCTTCGTCATCGGTGACAGGCAACTCCGACGTTATCTCTTCGTCTCCCACCGGGTAATTCGATTCACAGGGAGCAGATCGCATGGCCTTCGGAAACGCGGCAACCATCGGAATCGTGACTTCAGTTTTCGGAGCACTCTTTGTTGTGCTGGCTCTGATCGCCGCGGCGTTCCTGCTGCGCGCCTACACCCGGACCCGTATGTCCGCGCTGATCTGGATGCTCCTGGCAATTGTGGTCTGGCCCATTCTCACCCGTATCCTGTTCGTCCTGACACCATTTCTGGTGCAGTCACGGGCGCTCGGCGTGAGTGAATACATGACGTTAAATCTGCTGGAGGTGGGCATCTCCAGTTTGGTCAGCGGTTCTTTGCTGGTCATCTCCTGCTTGCTGCTGGACCGGCAGTTGTCGGTACGCACCCAAGCAGGTCAGAACATCGCTTCCCCTGCCCGGTATGCAACGGCGCCACCCACCTACCCGCCCTATAACGGGGGACGAGCGCTGTAGCTTCCCGCGAGGGCAGGGCTTAACTGTTCATTGTTTCGCAAGTACGCGTGAGGGCACCCGGACCGACTGCATGCCCGCCGCGGTAGCCGACTCAATCCCCGCCTCCGCATCCTCAAAGACCAGGCAACCCCCCGGCTCGACACCAAGCCTGGCCGCGGCTGTCAGGAACGGCTCCGGATGCGGTTTGCCGTGCGTGTAATCCTCCGCGCCCACCAGCACATCGAAGCGGTCCAGCAGACCCATCATCGTGAGCGTGTGCACGATCGTCGCGCGCGGCGAGCCGGAGACAATGGCAAACGGAATGCGCCCATGGTCCCGCTCGACATAATGCAGCACGGAGGCGACCGGTGCCACCTCTTTCAGGTTCTCGATATACAGCGCTTCCTTGCGCTCCGCAGTCTTTTGCGGCGGCATCCGCAGGCCAAAGCGTTCGTTCAGGATCTCCACCGTGCGCGGCAGCGGCACACCTCCAAGCTGGTAAAACAGCTCTTCCGGAAAGTGGCCGCCCTGCTCCTTGACCGCCTGCACCCAGCTCAGATAGTGCAGCGGCATGGTGTCGGCCACAGTGCCGTCCATGTCAAAAAGATAGGCGCGAAACGGGCCAGAGGGAATGGCCAGGAGGTCAGCAGGCATTCCCGGATTTTAGCCGTTGGTACACTCGGGAGTGTGATTGATCTGGCTTTTTCCATACTGGCGGCGGACTTTTCCCGGCTCGGGGAGGAGATCGCGACCGCCGAGCGCGGTGGCGGCACCGTCGTCCACATTGATGTTATGGACGGCCACTTCGTCCCCAACATCACCTTCGGCCCGCCCGTGGTGGCTGCCGTCCGTAAGACGACGAAGCTGCCGCTCGACTGCCACCTGATGATCGAGGAGCCGGACCGTTTCATCCCTGATTTCGCGAAGGCCGGTGCGGACTGGATCCTTGTCCACCAGGAGGTCTGCCGTCATCTCCATCGCACCCTTACGAGCATTCGCGAACACGGCATGGAGCCGGCGGTCGTGATCAACCCGGCCACGCCCGTGGAGACCATCATTGAGGTGCTGCCGCTGGTGCATCACGTGCTGGTCATGACGGTCAACCCAGGCTTCGGCGGCCAAAGCTTCATTCCGCGCTGCGTGGAGAAAGTCCGCCATCTGGCCACGTTGCGGGCCGAGATGGGCCTGAATTACCGCATCGAAGTCGACGGCGGCGTCGGAGATGACACCGTCGCCGAAGTCGTCAAAGCCGGAGCGGACCTCCTCGTCGCCGGCTCGGCCATCTTCGACCACAGCGGCGATCCGGCAAAGACCGAGGCCAATGCCCGCGAGTTCCTGCGCCTCGCAAAAGCTGCCGCCACGCAAACGAGACCTTAGAATCTTTTGAAAGAGTCGCCTCTTTGGGAGGGGCATAGCTTCAGCTATGCCCTGACCGCTTCATCGATGAATGGCTTCAGCCCCTGAGGCTTGCTTTCAGACCGAATTTACGTTCTCAACAACTGAGCACCGCCCACGCTTCAAACGAATCCGCAGGAACAAATCTCGAAACACCACCTAACGGTCCAATCCCTTCCCAGTCCAACCCGGTAGATTCTTCCGCTTGTGATCCGCTGTGCGATTGCGGGCCTGCACGCTTAAAATATCGTTAGCTGCTTTTGCCTAATCTCTCAGGCAAAAGTGGATGTGAGGTTGTGAATGCTGGTTGATCTATCGCGCACGCTCCGGACGCGCTCCTTTTTCTCCCGTCGTGGTGTTACCGTTGCACTTCTGGGTGGACTTCTGCTGGCACCGGTGGCTATCTCCGCCGCGCAGCAGGCACCGGCACCGGCCGCCTCCCAGACCACAACTGACCAGCAGACGGCGCCTCAGCAGGCGCCCCCGGCGACGCCCAGCGACCTGCCGGCCGGCACCACGGCCGCCACGCCGCAGGACAACGTGCCCACCGCCGTGCTCAGCAATCAATCCGGCAAGAAGACGCGCAAGGGCAGCACGGCAGAGCCGCGCCAGAGCAAAAAGGACCAAAAGGTCGTCGCCACCAAAGACACCGTCAAGCAGCAGCGCGACCTGAAGCGCCAGCTCAAGGACAATCCGCTTGCCAACGTGAACAGCACCCAGCCGGACAAGCAGCTGTACGACCGTGCCCAGGTCGCATTGAAAAAGGGCAAGTATGACGTCTCGCGCCTCCTGCTGCAGGACATGCTTGCCACGTATCCAGACTCCGAGTACCAGATGCGCGCCAAGCTCGCCTTTGCCGACAGTTGGTACCGCGAGGGCGGCACGGCCGCACTGACCCAGGCCGAAACCGAATATCACGATTTCATGATCTTCTTTCCCAATGCACCGGAGGCGGCAGAAGCTCAGATGCGCATCGGCGACATCTACTTCAAGCAGATGGACAAGCCGGACCGGGACTACACCAAGGCTGTCCACGCGCAGGAAGAGTACCGCAACATGCTCACGCAGTATCCGGACAGCAAGCTCATTCCGGACGCGAAGCAGAAGCTGCGCGAGGTGCAGGAAGTTCTTGCCAGCCGAGAAAGCAACATCGCCGATTTTTATGAGGGCCGTGAGAACTATGCCGCCGCGATTGCCCGCTACCAAACCGTTGTCGATACCTACCCGCTCTACAGCAAGATCGATTCGGCTCTGATCGGTCTGGGTGATGCTTACGCCGCACAGGCGCATTTCGTCCGCACCAGCCCGAATATGAAGAATCTGAGCGAAGATCAGCGAGCCCGCCTGCTCCGCGTCTATGAGGACCAGGCGACTGCGGCCTACGCCCGCGTTGTCACGGTCTACTCGGCTTCTAACCGCGTGGAAGATGCGCGTGACCGCCTGGAAGTCCTGGGCCGTCCTGTGCCGGAACCCACCGCGGAACAGATAGCGGCAAGTCAGGCGCTGGAGAACAGCCGCCAGAGCTACAGCCTGGCAAACCGGGCCAAGCTGCTGGTCTTTAGCCGGCCGGATACGGTGCAGGCCGCCAAGCTCGGCGACCCAAGCATGGCCGACCCGAAGGCGACGATGGCTCCCGCGGTCTCCAAACGGATCCAGGCCGACTTTAACGCGGCAATCACCGGAAAATCCGTGCCGAACCCGGCCGATTCCTCCACCCCCGGGAGCGCCGCCGGAGAGGCATCCGCGGGCGGTAATGAGTCAACTGCACCCGCTGCGGCAAACCCACCCGCAGCCTTGTCGGATATTCCCGTTGCCGATGCCGGCACGTCCAGCACCGGAGCGGCGGCAGCCTCGTCCTTCGGGAGCACGCCCACCGGCGTGGATCCCGTAACCGCTCCCACCGGGACGGTGGGTGTCACAATTCTCTCTCCTAACGCGTCAAGGACGACGGACGCGGGAAGCGGCTTCAATGCAGTGGGTCCAAAGAGCGAGGCAGATCTGCCTCCCGTGGAGAAGCCTGCGGTTGCACCCGATGCGGTGAACGATGTGGGTGGCGTGAAAACACCTGCAGGCCAGACTCCACCGCAGCCCGGAGCCAATGGAAAGGTAAAGAATCCCAAGCCGGACTTCGACAAGGGCGAGGAAAGCAGCAGCAAGCACAAGAAGAAGGGCGTAAAGAAGATCAACCCCTTCTAGAGGCTGGTGCTAGTTTGCCTGGAGAAGGGCAAGGGAGACCGCATAGCCATCGGCGCGATCAGGGGATGATTACCAGGTCAGCGTGTCTCAGTACGTGTGACGACGATCGCAGGCGGTTTCTGGTCCCAGTTCTCGGGTACGGATTCGAAGATCAGGCGGAAGTCGTGACCCTGGCCGGAGGTGAGCGGCTCGGCTGCAATCTGCTCCAGGTCCACATACGGCTGGCGCGTGCGGACGAGGGTGAGAGTAGAAAGCTCTCGTCCGGCGGTTGCGCCGTCTTGCGACTGAAAGCTGACCTGAACGGTGGCGCCGGTCAGCGTTCGATCACCGTGGTTCAGAATGTGTCCGTCAATGTAGGTCACCTTGCCCCCGGTGCCGTTGGTCGCCTCAGACAATTGAACGTCACTGATCGCGAGCTGGGGTGCATAGCTGTCTGGGGCAAGCGCGGCTTTGCTGTTGGCCGGCGCGTGGCGCAGCGTTGCCAGGGCAACGATCAACACCAGAGCGATGACGGCGGCCGACGCGAGAAAGAGTACGCGGCGGCTCATGCCTGGTTCCCTGGTGGGCGTTGTGCTGAAAGGCGTGCTGGCCATGGTGGCAGTGTAACTTGGCTGGACCGGCTGCCAGGGCGGGACGCTACAATCACGACCGCATTCTCGAGAAAAGAACGATCCCCGCAGCCTGTCTAGAGGGAAGATCTCCCGCAGCCTGTCTAGAGGGAAGGCCGCTTTACACCTTTGCGGAAATCGCCGCCCCTCATTTCAAGCACGTGACACATTTCCTGAATGCGCGAAAACATGCGTTCGCCAATCCGGTCGCCTAATGTTTCATGAGTCAGGGTGCGGGCAGCTTTGCCTTCACTGGCGGGTGACGTGATCTGTGCGGGTGGCTCGTTCAAGTAGTTTGTGGTGAAAATCGTTGTTTTTCGGTCGTTGTACCGGGTGTTAAGAATGTGAGACACCATGTCCCAGGCCCAATCTGTTCGTTTTACAAAGCCGAGCTCATCCAGAACCAGAACATCCGCCTGAAATACCGGAGCCAAAACGTCAAATTCACTTTGCAAAACGTTCGGGTTATAAGTGTTTTGAACCTGCTTTAAAAGCGCGCTGTAGTCATAGAACAGCCCCACGGCGCGGTATTCCGTGATCAGGGCGCGCATTGTTGCCACGGCAAGATGGGTTTTCCCTGTACCCACGCCGCCGGTGATCAGAATGCCGGACCCGCGGGTCGTCATATATTCAGCTACATACCGGCGCATGAATTCTGAGGCGCGTTGCACTGACCTTGTGACACCGCTGAAGTTTGTATCGTAACTTTCAAAGGTGCAGTTTTCATACCGCCGGGGTATTTGGGCACGCTGAATCGTCCGGATCGCTCTTGTGCTGTAGTAGCAGTCGCAGCGGACGGCTTTTCGGTTTCCCTTCTCATCTTGCAGTATGCGCATGCCCATGCCTTCGCAGGCCGGGCAGACCCCTTCCGGATTGCTGTCCCGGGTCAATTGGGAAATGCTTTTCTGAATATGGCCAAGCTCATTCAGTTCCGGTTCGAACTCTTCCGGGTCGTCTTCGTCCTCCGGGTAGGGGAAATCCTGCGAATCTTCCGAAGTCATGGCTTTAGTTTGTCACCTCTTTGCCGGCAAAGCCACGTCAGCCGGATTGCAGGGGCGTGGCCTCGTTGAATCGAGATGTGCTGAAACCGCAATCCGCGGCTAAGCGCGGTGGGAGGCGTTGCCCTGGCTTCGGAAGGTCGGGTAGACTAGTGCGAACGTCCGGGTCTGCGCATCCAATCTGTGGACCGCTGAACGGTGGCGCGACGGGAACTTCGATGTGGCGTGAATCTTGCCCGCTGCAAGCGAACCGCGAGCCGTATTCGGTGGACGAAATTCGAGAGATTGAGAGAAAGTCGATGCCAAAACAGGGAATTCATCCGAACTACAAAGCAACGCAGGTAAAGTGCGCCTGCGGCAATACGTTTGAAACACGGTCTACCCACAAGGGCGATATCGTGCTGGAAATCTGCTCTGCCTGCCATCCGTTTTTCACCGGCAAGCAGAAGATGATCGACACGGCGGGCCGCATCGAGCGGTTCAAGCGCAAGTACGCCAAGAGCGACACAGCAACGGCGGCTGCGGCAAAGTAGGCTGGCGGCATACGCTATAGGAAGGCCTCCGCTGCCGCGGAGGCCTTCCTGTTTCGGAGACGCGATGCAGACACTCTCCGTGCCGGATGCACAGCGGGATTTCCAGGGATTAGGCTGTTACAAGATGAAGAAGAGCTGGCAAGAGGGCGGTGCGGCGGTGGCGGAGTGGCCCGCGGAGATGGTTACCGCCGCCGTTCCCGCTAAGCTGAAGATTGGTGGCGTCCATATTTCTCCGGCAACGGTATTGGCGCCGATGGCTGGCGTTACCGATACAGTCTTTCGGCGATTTATCAAAAACGCATCGCTGTTTTCGACGGGTGCGGTGACAGAAGCTGGTGCACGTGGCGCGCCGTGTGAGGATGTGAACGCGGCCAGGTCGAATCAGCAGTCGGGATGCGGCCTGATCATGACCGAGTTCACCAGTGCTGATGGCCTGGCGCGCATGCGTGAAGTGAAGCGCAAACGGTACCTGACCTATTACGATGATGAGCACCCGATCAGCGCTCAAATTTTTGGGTCCAACCCTGAAACGCTGGCCGACTCCGCGCGCATCTGCCAGGACGCGGGTTTCGATCTGGTGGACCTGAACCTGGGCTGCCCGGCCAAGCGCGTGGTGAGCTGCAACGGGGGGAGCGGTTTGCTGCGGGACCTGCCGCACATCCAAACCATCTTTGAGCGGGTGCGCGCAGCGGTGACGATTCCATTTACGGTGAAGTTTCGGATGGGCTGGAACGATGGGAGCATCGTCTGCGTGCCACTGGCGAAGATGGCCCAGGAAAGTGGTTTGAATGCGGTAGCGCTGCACGCACGCACGCGGGAGCAGGGTTACACGGGCACGGCGCGATGGGAGTGGATTGCAGCGGTGAAGGATGCGGTGAGCATTCCCGTGATCGGCAATGGTGATGTGCGGACACCGGAGGACGCTTCAGCGATGGTGGCCGCCACGGGCTGCGACGCGGTAATGATCGGGCGTGCCGCTCCGGCGAATCCGTGGATCTTCCGCCAGATTGCCCAGTACACGTCGTCCCGAGCCGCAACCGGTATGGGCACGTATGAGAGTGCGTCGGAGGCGGACCGCTACCGCATGATCCACACCTATTTTTCGATGTTGGTTGAAGAGCTGGAGCAGGAGCACCCGGACGTTGCCGTGCCGGATGACGTGAACCTGGAGGGCCTTTCAGTAGCCGAGCGAGATGCGCACAATCACCTGCGCCGGCTGAAGCGGGACCGCGAAAGTGCGCGGCGCGACGGCATTGGGAAGATGAAGCAGTTTGCCAGCTGGTTCACGCATGGGGTGGTGGGCGGCAGCGCGCTGCGCAAGTCCATTTTCGAGTCGAAGCGCGGCGAGGATGTGATCGATGCCGTGGATCGATTCTTTGCGACGAAGATGGAAGAGCGTATGGGAGCAGGCGTGGAATTAGCCTTGCCTGTCTTTGCGGAGTTCGCCGATGCTTGACTGGACACCTGCCATTTAGGCCGCCGAAGTTTCAGGCCCGCAGAGCGGGACAGGTCGGAGTAGAAGTCTTGAGAATGAAGTAACACAGGAGAGCAGGATGCCGTTGGCGACGCAGTATATTCCGCAGGAAAGCCGTTACAAACAGGCTGCATTCCGCCGTTGCGGCCGGAGCGGTGTAGTTCTGCCGCCGATCTCGCTCGGGCTCTGGCAGAACTTCGGCGGTGCCGATGTGTTTGAAACGGGCCGCGCGCTTCTCCGGCGTGCATTTGACCGCGGCGTGACGCACTTCGACCTGGCAAATAATTATGGGCCGCCATACGGCAGCACGGAGGAGAACTTCGGCAGGGTGCTGCGGGAGGACTTTCGCGGTCTCCGCGATGAGCTGATCATTTCATCAAAGGCGGGCTGGGACATGTGGCCCGGGCCGTACGGAATGGGTGGGTCCAAAAAATATCTGATCGCATCACTGGACCAGAGCTTGCAACGCATGGACCTGGATTACGTGGATATCTTCTATCATCACCGGCCGGACTTCGATTGCCCCATTGAGGAGACGATGAGCGCGCTGGCGCAGATCGTGCGGCAGGGCAAGGCGCTGTATGTAGGTATCAGCAGCTACTCGCCGGAACGCACACGCGAAGCCGCGAAACTGCTGGCGGCGGAAGGTGTAAAGCTGTTTATTCACCAGCCGTCTTACTCGATGCTGAACCGGTGGATTGAGGGCGCGCTGCTGCCCGAGTTGGACCAGCTGGGGGTGGGATGCATCGCCTTCAGCCCGCTGGCCCAGGGGCTGCTGACGGACAAGTATCTGAACGGCGTGCCTGCGGGAGCCCGCAGTGGCCTGCCGGGTAGTTCGCTGGCAGGGCTGAACGAAGCCAATCTGCGGCGGGTGCGCGGACTGCATGCGATTGCGGAAAAACGCGGCCAGTCGCTGGCGCAGATGGCAATTGCGTGGTCCTTGCGGGATCCTCGTGTCACTTCGTCGCTCATCGGCGCGCGCACGGTTGCGCAGTTGGATGACTCTCTGGACTCACTGAAGAAGCTGGAGTTTTCGGCCGCGGAGTTGAAGGAAATCGATGAGTTCGCGATAGATGTGCCGGAGATCGATCTTTGGCGGGAAGTCAGCACGAAATAGCCGGGGATGCTTGCACCCCCAATCGTTCAGAGTGAGATGGGGAGGCCTGTCGATCTACTCACCGGCTGCGTTTCCGTACAACAACCCGCATGCGTGTGCGCCAGCGCTCGTCCAACCCGAGCAGCGTCCACTCGACCTCCGGTTTTAAGTAACGCAGCACTTGCTCCGTTGCCGGATGGATGCGGAGAGACGGTGCCACCAGGAAGAGGCGTGGCGCGGCGGCTGACAGGCGCAAACCGTTGAAATACCCGTGGCGCTGAAAGGTGCCGAGACCGGTAACCGCGTCTATGGTTTGAGTGTGGTGCCAACGGACGCGCAGCCAGTAGTCCAGGCCCTGCAGGGCGAAGTGCAGGTCCTCGTTCGCCTTGAGTTCCAGCACGGCAAGGCGTCCATCTCCCGTGACCGTGAGCAGGTCAAGCATGCCGCGGTCACCGGCCTGAAAAGCAGGCACCTGGGCGTAGACATGTGCCGGGTCAAACTGCGCAAGGCTACCCTGCCCGTCACTGAGTGGTTGGATGTTGCGGCGCAGCTCCGATTCCAGCCAGGCCTCCGGTGCCATGCGAAAGAGTGGGTCCTTAAAGCTTCCGTTTGCGTACCGCCGTTCGAAAAGCCTGGTCACCAGTTCGCGAAGGAGCGCTTCCGTATCGGCATTGAGCGGAGTTTCATTTGCTCCGGTGCCAAAGGTGATTTCGCTTGTGGGCGCAAACGAGTTGGCGGCCGCCGTCTGCCGGATGCGCGCAAATTCAAGACCGTGCAGCAGCAAAGCAAGCTCGTTGGCACTGCGCAGGCGCTGCTCGATGTGGGAGTGCTGATGCTCCGGCAGCAGCGCGTGCACTTGTGCCAGTGCGGGAGCAAAGCGTTCCGCGGCACGGACAGGATCAGGAGCGTGAAGCAGCTTTGTGATCAGGTTTCCCGTGTCGGCCGGATCGCGTTCGGTGAGTTCCTCGGTCCGCTCGTCGAACTCGTGGAGCTGCCATTGTGCGGCGTCAGTGCGCAGCCACGCCAGGCGAGAGAGCGTTACGGTTGCTGTGCCTCCAGGGACGATGATCCGCAGTCCCTGGAAGAGCCGTTTGCCGCCGGCGCGCTCGCGGCAGAGCTGCAGCCACAGGATGCCGATGGTGAGGACGCCGTCAATGGTGCTGGGCGACTCCTGCGCGTTGACGGCAACGACTGCCCAGGCCTGCTGGCCGCGATGCTGCACGCCGCGGGAGTAAGCGGGGCCAAAGGATTTTTCCAGGTCCATGGCAGTTTGCAGCGGATCGAGCTTCCACTCGGGGAATTCGCGCAGCAGCGCCCGCTCCAGCAGGGGCAGAAAGCGCTTGCGTGTACCCTCCCGAACGCTGGGTGTGCGCCGGTCCGGCTGTGCCACCAGTTCGAGCGTCTGTGGCTTTGTGTGCCCAAAGCGCAAAGTACTCAGCCGTAGCACGTCCTTGCGCCGGGAGGTACCGATGATGCGGCGAGTCAGGTTCCGTTCGTCGCTCCAGAGTTGCAGGCTGCAGCGGTCTGCCTGCTGCAGCAGGGTGTATTTCGCCGTTTCAAGATTGAAGAGAACGCGTCCGTCTTCCAGCAGAACGGCACGTGGATGCAAAGCCAGGAACTGTTCAACAGCCGAAGCAATTTCTGAAGTTGACTGTTCGATGCCCGTCAAAGTCTCCATGCCAGTCTTGAGTTTCCTGCGTTACCAGTTGCGGCTGGAGCGCAGATGAGTCATGTGCGCGACGTGATGCCGGCTGTGCCAGGCGTACAGGTGGACGGCCTGCTCGATAGTGGTGCGGCCGTTCTCCGGATGAACGTAAGCGCATTGCCACTGCTCCGGGTTAAGCCGCTGGAGCAGTGAGACCCAACGCGCGTGAAGTGCCTCAATCAGTTCCATCGACCACTCCACCGGTGCGCCTTTCGAATCGGGCAGTTCGGCCCAGGCTTTCTCGTCGTACACCTTGATGAGGGGCTCGGCCTCCGTAAGCGCGTAACGGATGCGCAGAAAAGCTTGCATATGCGAATCCGCGAGGTGATGCACGACCTGGCGGACGGTCCAGCCGCCGGGCCGGTAGGGCGTATCCAGCTGGCTTTCACTTAGGCCGTCCACGGCGTTGTAGAGGCGCGTGGGGAGATTTCCGAGGGTCTCAAGGGCGTGCTCACGCTCAAGGGGAGCATACGCCTCGGACGATTGAAAGCGCCCGATCGGGTAACTCAGGTCGGTTGGGTCTGGTGACGGCACGCCAGCGGCACCGGATGTGTTGCTCATAGCGTGAAAGTAGCACAGCCGGGGCCGCACTTTCGTAACGATGCAGCGTAGAATCCGTGCTGATGAGCACATTCGCAATGCAGCCGGCAGCGAACACCGGCCTGAGTGGGAAACAGTATTTTGCCGAGACATTCGGCGTAACAGATCCATTCCTGGAACGGTGCCTGACAGCCGCATTGGAGCGCGGCGGCGACTTCGCTGAACTTTACTTTGAGTCTGTCACATCGAGCGGGATTGGAATCGATGAGGGTATCGTCAAGTCGGCCAGCCAGGGTCATGGACTAGGCTGTGGCATACGTGTGCTGAGTGGGGAGCGCACCGGCTACAGCTACACCGATGAATTAACCGAGACGAAGCTGTTGCACGCGGCGCGGACCGCTGCACTGATTGCAGATGGGCCCGCGGCGGTGCAGGTGCAGGGCTTTGTGCAAGCGCGGGTGCATGACCTTTATCCAGCCTTGATGGAGGATGCGGAGATCGCGGCAAAGCTGCAGTTGGTGCAGCGGGCGGACCGAGCCGCCAGAGCTTATGACCCAAGAATCACGCAGGTACGCGCCAGCTTTAACGACGAGGTCAAGCGGGTCCTGATCGTTGCCAGCGACGGCACGTATGCAAGCGACATACAGCCGCTGAGCAGGTTTTCAGTCGGCGTGATTGCCAAGGACCCGGCGGCTGACGGGGGCAAGGGCACAACCGCGCGTGGCTCAGGCGGCGGTGGTGGCCGTGTGGCTATGAGTCACTACGAGGCGGACCGGACACCTGAGCATTACGCGCGGGAAGCGGCGCGGCAGGCGATTCTGCAACTGACAGCTCAGAATGCGCCCGCAGGCGAGATGGAAGTTGTACTGGGTCCGGGCTGGCCCGGCGTGCTGATTCATGAGGCGGTGGGCCATGGACTGGAGGCGGACTTCAACCGCAAGAAGCAGAGCGCCTTTGCAGGGCTGATGGGAGAACGTGTCGGCACTGACAAAGTCACCGTTGCGGACAACGGCACCATGCCCGGCCGGCGCGGTTCACTGAACGTGGATGATGAAGGCCTGCCCACGCGGAACACAGTCCTCATTGAGCGGGGTATTCTTCGCAGTTACATGACCGACAAGCTGAGTGCAAGGCTGATGAACTTGCCGGCGACTGGCAGCGGCCGTCGTGAAAGCTATGCATCCATGCCCATGCCGCGCATGACGAACACTTACATGCTGGCTGGGGAAGATGATCCGGCAGACATATTGCGCAGTGTGAAGCGCGGCATATACGCAGTCAATTTCTCGGGCGGCTCGGTAGATATCACCAACGGCAAATTTGTCTTTAACGCCAATGAAGCGTACCTGGTGGAAGACGGTAAAGTAACCGCACCGGTAAAGGGCGCCATGCTCATCGGCGATGGTCCGCACGCGCTAAAGCAGGTGAGCATGGTTGGCCATGATCTGGCGCTGGATGAAG
Source organism: uncultured Terriglobus sp. (assembly GCA_964246795.1). GTDB lineage: Bacteria > Acidobacteriota > Terriglobia > Terriglobales > Acidobacteriaceae > Terriglobus. Next base: position 86,596 of record CAXTRR010000008.1, read on the forward strand.
GCGTGGGTACCTGCGGCAAGAAGGGGCAAGGTGTACCCGTTTGCGTGGGGGCGCCCACTATCAAGTTGGACCGTATGACCGTCGGTGGGACCGGGCACTAGCTTCAGAACATCTCTTGCATATTGAACGAAAAGCGGCCGGTCACACCGGCCGCTTTTCCTTTGCCGCTGCTACGCTTTTACGGCCTGCTGATTGA
>CAXTRR010000008.1:86801-92991 GCA_964246795.1 uncultured Terriglobus sp.
TCGAAGAGGTGAAAGCTAAGCAACTTGTGCGGCCTGCTGATTGATCTTGCTTTCGCCCAATTCAGTGAATTTCTTGTCGCCGCCCTTGCTGTCTTCCAGATTCTCCTTCAGGCCGGAGGCTGCGTCCTGACTTCCAATCAACTTGGCGTAAGTCTCGAGGGAGCCGTAAGAGGCGACACGATATAACTGCTGCTGGTTCGCCGCGATAATCAGAGCGGCGTCGCGCACCGGGCCCTGCTGCGTGTTCTTAATCATGTCGTCTACTTCCGTGATCATGGCTTTGGCAATGTGATTGTCGTTCCGTTGCACCTGCTTGCCAACCTTGCCGAAAACCTGCTCAACCTTCCCGCCATATTCCTTGCTCTTGGTCCCTGTCTTTTGAAACAGCTCTTTCAGTTCCGGGTCGTTTGCCGCCTCTGCCATCTTTGGCGCGGCATCCGCTATCTTGTCCTCGAAGTCCAGGACGTAAGTCAGCCCCGTTACCATCAGGTCCTGCACGCTTTGCATCTGCATCGTTTTCTCCCTACGCCTGCAATGTCAAATCTTGCAACCGTCCTAATAAGTAGGATGGGAAAACACCGTGAAGCAGGTGAGAGAAGAGACGCCAACCAAGGTCGATAGCGCGTCGTTTGCCGCCGCTCCAGGTGGCCCGGCTTGCCTGAGTTCAAACACTATCGGCGTAAGCGCACAACCTGATCTTCGTTCAGAGGTGGCAAGCGGCCATGCCACGTTTTTCAAGGTACTTCTGGTGGTACTCTTCGGCTCGCCAGAAAGTTTGTGCAGCTTCAACGGCGGTTGCAATTGGTTTTCGATAAAGCTCCGCGATACCGATCTGGAGGATTTTTGCCTCTGCCGCTTTTCTCTGGAAATCATCGTGGACAAAAATCACCGATCGATATTGCGTGCCCCAGTCCGGTCCCTGCCGGTTCAGCTGTGTCGGGTCATGCTGTGAGAAAAACGCATCGAGCAGTGCGTCGTAGCTCACCTGCTGTGGATCGAACTCCACCTCGACTACCTCGGTATGTCCGGTCCCATCCGTACAGACATCTTTGTAAGTGGGGTTGTCCAGTGTGCCTCCTTCATAGCCGGCCGTGGTTTGCAGAACCCCGGATATCTCACCAAAACGCATCTCCACACTCCAGAAGCAGCCTGCCCCGAATGTCGCCAGTTCCACTTGCACTTGCCGGACCTCCCATGGCGACTCACGCAGTCACACGCATTCTGATCCATGCGGAATCCCGCTGTCATCCCTGCTCGCGTGAAAAGTAGGACGTCCAATGCACTGGCGCAATCCGGCATACTGGTAAGAGGCGCGCTTCGCTGAACCCTTTGCAGCGTCATCGGTCGTGAAGAAGCCGCAGCGAGGCTGATCCGCCGATCATCTGGAGAGCACCTGGGTAAAGGAATGTTGCGTCGCGGGAATAGACAGGTAGCCCGCTTGGGCGCGCAATGGGGCATGTATGAGTTTGAAATCCAAGATTGAGGCCGTCATCTACGCGTCAGAAGAACCCGTGACTCTGCAGCAGCTCACAGGGCTGCTTGCCGAGGAAGCGCAGGCGGAGGTCGACCGTGTCGCTGCGCGGCAGGCGGAGCTCCCGCTGGCCGAGCTACTACAAGCTACGGCAGGGGAGGCGGATGGGGATCCTGCGCCGGACCAGGTGCCCGAGGGTACGCCCGAGATGGTGACAAGGACTGAGGAAACGGCGGAGACGGATGCCGAGAAGCGCCGAATTCGGGAGCGAGAGCGGACTGTACGCGATCACCTCCGGCGCGCCGTGGATGAGCTTATGCGCGACTACGCCGAATCCGATAGGGGTATTGAGGTCCGCGAGGTCGCCGGAGGTTTTCGCATGGGAACCAAGCCGGAGTACCACGATGCCGTTCGCGGTTTTGTGAAGAGCCTGAAGCCGGCACTCAAACTCAGCCTGCAGGCCCTGGAGACGCTGGCCGTGGTGGCCTACAAGCAGCCTGTCACGGCGGCTGAGATTTCGGAGATCCGTGGTGTGGACTCCGCCGGCGTCCTCGGTGGACTTATGACCCGTAAGCTCATCGCGACGGCCGGCCGCAAACAGGTCATCGGCCGGCCCATGCTCTATAAAACCACCAGGGAGTTCCTGATGCGTTTCGGCCTGAAGGACGTCCAGGAGCTGCCTTCCATGGAGGAGTTTGAGCGCATGGCCGGTGAACTCACCGAGCAGGAAGACCTGCCCATGGAGTCGACGGAGGCGGTGATTGAGCGGGCCAACGTTCGCGGCGATGCCGAGCACTTGCGTGAAATAAACGCCGCATCCTTTGAGGAGGAGCTGACAGACTCCGCTGATGACGCGGAGGGGGTGTACGGCACCGAAACGGAAGAACTGGCAAGCGAACGGCCCAGTGAAGAACTGGTCGTAGATGTGCTGGGTGTATCAGAGCCAGAGGTGGCCTTCCTCCCTGGAAAGGGCAACACGCTAGAGACGGCCCCACTGCGAATCGAATCACAGAGCAGTATCGAGGCCGGGCTGGAGAGCAGGCAGCGTGACCCGGCTCAGGAGTCTGTGGAGACAGAGCCCATTGAGGCCGCGGCCGCCATGCAGGCCCAACAAACCGGTACGCTGGTCAAGGAGCCGGGCCACACTCGCAAGGAAAGCGGCAGGACACAACCGGAACAGATTCCGTTGGAAAGCATGGAGAGTGAGCCGCAATGACAAAGCAAGCGCCCCTGAAAGCAGCGCCGAAACCGAAAGGCAAGATCGCGCCGGACGGGCCCAGTGGCATACGTCTGCAGAAGCTTCTGGCGGAGGCCGGCATCGCCTCCCGCCGGAAAGCCGAGGAGATCATCCTGGAGGGCCGCGTTGAGGTCAACGGCGCCGTCGTGACGGAGCTCGGCACGCGCGCGGAAATCGGCAAGGATCATATCCGCGTGGACGGCAAGCTGCTGCAGCGCGTGCAGGAACATCGCTACTTTATGGTCAACAAGCCGCGAGGGTATGTGACGACGATGAGCGATCCGGAACACCGCGGCACCGTGGTGGATTTGCTGCGCGAGACGGCCCTGAAGTCCGGCCGCAAGCTGGACGTGCGACTGTACCCGGTGGGCCGGCTGGACTACAACTCCGAAGGTCTGCTGCTGATGACGAACGATGGCGACCTGGCGAACAATCTTTCCAAGGCCGCCAACTCGGTGGCCAAGACCTACCTGGTGAAAGTCGCCGGCCAGCCCACGGAAGAGATGCTGCAGCAGTTGCGCACAGGTGTGATGATTGACCGCGGGCGCCTGGCAGAGGTGCGGGGAACCCGGCGCGACCGTGTGCTTACCTCGCCCGCAAAGGTGGAGCTCGTGCGCCGCGGCGAAAACCCCTGGTATGAGGTCACGCTGACCGAAGGCCGCAACCGCCAGTTGCGCAAGATGTTTGAGGAGATCGGCCATCACGTGGAGAAAATCCGCCGCATCGGTTACGGCGCGCTCACGCTGGATGTCCCGATCGGCGACTTTCGCGAACTCACGCAGGGTGAGGTGCAGGCACTAGGGCGGGCGGCGGCAGGCATGTCTGTCCAGCGCAAGCAGCGCCCAAGCGAGCACGCGCAGTTGAAGAAGTCCGGGCAGAAGACCGGTTCGCGTGGAGCTCGTCCGCGCTTCTGACCGCCAGGCGGCGCATCCGACCAACAGCATGGAAACGAAGATCGAAGTGCACTACGGTGACATCACCATCCTGAGCGTTGATGCCATTGTGAACGCCGCCAACACATCACTGCTGGGCGGCGGCGGGGTAGACGGTGCGATTCACCGTGCCGCCGGCAGGGAACTGCTGGCCGCATGCGAGAAGCTGAACGGCTGTGCCACGGGCGATGCGAAAGCAACACCCGGGTACCAACTGCCAGCCACATGGGTATTTCACGCAGTAGGCCCTGTGTGGAATGGTGGCGAACGCAATGAGGTTGCGTTGCTGGCCGGATGTTACCGCAAGTGCATGGAGCTTGCCCGCGAGCACGCTTGCAAGTCCATCGCGTTTCCCGCGATCTCCACTGGAGTTTATCGTTTTCCGCAGCAGCAAGCCGCGCAGATAGCTGTTCGCACGGTACGTGAGTCGCTGCCCGAAAGCGGCCTGGAGCGGGTCGTCTTCTGCTGTTTTAACGCGGAGGCGGATGAGATCTATCGAGGCCTGCTGGCCTAAACTGAATCAGGCCGGAGAGAGCACGCTCGACCGCCGATATTTGAAATGCGAGGCAATACATTGGCAGCACTGTTGGAAGCGATCACCATTAAGCGGAAGAGCGTCTTCGAACTTGACGACGCACCTTACGTTTGCCTGGATGCGGAAGTGAACACGCCGACTGCGCGCGGCGGGCAAACGCTGGTGCGTTTGAAGATGCGCAACCTGGTCACCGGTGCCGTTTTCGACAAGACCTTCAAGGCAAATGACAAATTCAAGGAGCCCGACCTGCAACTGGTACCTGCCTCGTACCTCTACAAGGACGCGGACGGCTTCTACTTCCTAGACCAGGAGAGCTTTGAAACGTTGACGCTCAATGAAGAGTCCGTCGGCAGTGCGACGGACTTTCTGACGGAAGGCCTGCTGCTGCAGCTACACAAATTCAATGGCAACCCTATCGGCCTGCAGCTGCCGATCTTTGTCGAGCTTGAAGTTGTGGAGACAGAGCCGGCGGCCCGCGGAGACTTTTCCAGCGGCAGCGGGACAAAGTCGGCCAAATTGGAGACCGGCATGGATTTGCGTGTGCCGCCGTTCGTCAAGCAGGGCGAGCGCGTGAAGGTGTCGACGGAAAGCCGCGAGTTCGCCGGACGGGTGTAGCGGGGGCGTGCCGACCATTGTTAAATTTTGGGGCGTTCCGCATCATGATCATTACGGACGATCATGCTCCGCCGCACGTGCATGCCATACGCCGGCGGATTCGTAGCTGTCTTCATTCTTCATTGCCGTGAGGGAAGGGTTTCGCTGGACCGGAGAACGGCGGTTCACCCGCGTGATCTGCGTCAACTCGAGTCATTCCTTACGGAGAATATTGCTATTCTATGCAAAAGCTGGAGGCAGATTCATGGTGACTGATGCACAGATCGAAGCAGCAGACCGGCGGTGGGCAAGAATGGCCGCCAAGTTTCCAGCCGCCGTGTCAGCGAAATATGATGCGCGGCTTCACCGGATCCTGGTGACGTTAAGCAGCGGTCTTGAACTGGCACTTGCCCCGGAATGTTTAAATCTTAGCTCATGCCGACGAAAAACAACTTCAATCCGTCGAGGTGGAAGCTGCTGGATATGCCTTGTATTTCCCCCTGCTTGATGACGCTATTTATCTGCCGAATACATATCTCGGGCGCTTTGGGAATGATCAATGGATGCGGTCTGAGGGTAGAAAAGCAATCGATGCGGTAACTGCGAAGCGTGTGGCCGCGTAAAACCAGGCTCGCCTACGTGGTCAACTTGTTACCGCAGCATCCTCTTCGAAATCGATTGCTGTGGCTACCGCCAGTCATCTCGCAGGCGTTCCTGATGGGCGAGCACGTCGTCAAAATGCTCTGTTTTCTTGATCACGATATCGCCGAACTTGTCGCTCTGCCGCAGCAGGATTGCCTGCAGGCGAACCAGTTCCAGCATGGCCAGGAACATGCAGATGAGCGCCTGCTGGGAGTGCGTGTTTTGCAGCAGCCTGCGCAGGGAGGTGGGCCGATCCTCCAGCATGAGGCGGCGTTTGGTGTACTCCAGCATTTGCGCGACCGTGACGCTGTCCTCGTCTACGTTGAGCACGGGGCGGGTGCGGATGCGTTCCAGGATCTCCTGAAAGACGCGGACCAGGTCGGTAGTGTCCGCGGCGATCTCGCGTTCGGCAGTAGCGGCTTCCTTGAACTCGGCTGAGCCGGGATTGCTCCAGGTGGCGTCCTCTATCTGCTGTTTCTGCAGCAGCATCTGCGCGGCGGCCTTGAATCGCTCGTGTTCCAGCAGGCGCTCGACGAGTTCGCGGCGGGGATCATCAATCTCGCCCAGCGTGATCTGCGCGGCCTCGCGGGGCAGCAACATCTTGCTCTTGATGTGGATGAGCAGAGAAGCCGTGTAGATGAAGTCACCGGCTGAGTCGACATCCGACTGACGGAGCTGCTCAGTGTAGGCGAGGAACTGCTGCGTGATCTTCGCAATCGGGATGTCGTAGATGTCGATGTCCTGCTTGCGGATGAGATCGAGAAGCAGGTCCATGGGGC
>CAXTRR010000009.1:0-9871 GCA_964246795.1 uncultured Terriglobus sp.
GTATGCGGTGTTGTATTCCGTTTTCAAGACCGGTCTGGATGGCGAGACCGCAAAGCTCATCAAGGTCGAGTATGAGCCGATGCCCTTCGTGGTCGACCGCTCCGACGCCCGCAAGGATGATTCCCCGAAAGTCTTCCCCGGCCCCGCGGATGCCGCCGGCAGCGCGGGTGGAGGCGGCGGACCTGCGGGTGTGCCCCAGGTGGGCAACGTGCACGGCCCCAACCGCCGCAAAACCGGCGATGTGGAGGCCGGTTTCGCTGAGGCCGACGTGGTCGTCGAAGGCGAGTACTACACCCAGGTGCAGACGCACTCCGCGCTCGAAACGCATGGCTTCGTCGTGGACTGGAAGCCGGAAGAGGTGACCGTTTACGCCTCCACCCAGGGCACCAACAGCGTACGCGGTGAGATGGCCGATATTTTCAAGCTCCCCCGCAACAAGGTCCGCGTGATTACCGACTACATGGGCGGCGGCTTCGGTGCCAAGTTCGGCGCGGGCAATGAGGGCGTGATGGCGGCCAACCTGTCGCGCATGGCCAATGCGCCCGTCAAGCTCATGCTGGACCGCCGGCAGGAGCACATCGTCAGCAACCGGCCGGATAGCCACCAGGCGTTGAAGATCGGCGCCAAGAAGGATGGTACGCTTACCGCCGTTAAACTCGTCAGCTACGGCACTGCCGGCGTGGGTACGGGTGCGGGCACCGCCGGTCCCGCGGGCAATATGTACAAGTCGCCCAACCTGCTCACGGAAGAATACGACGTTTTCATCAACGCCGGTCCGGGAGCAGCCTTCCGCGCGCCGGGTCATCCGCAGGGCGTCTTCGCGCTGGAGCAGGCGATCGACGAGCTTGCCACCAAGCTGAACATGGACCCGCTCACCCTGCGCGACAAGATCGACGAAAACCCCGCACGCCGCGTCGAACGACAGGTGATTCTTGAGAAGACGGACTGGCGAAACCGCCGGCCCGCCGGCTCCGATACCGGTCCCATCAAGAAGGGCATGGGCATCGCCCAGTCCGTCTGGTACCGCTTCGTGAACATGAACTCCTCGGCGGAGGTCCGCGTCTCAAAAGATGGCTCGGTGGAACTCATGTCCGCCGTGCAGGACCTGGGCACCGGCACCAAGACGCTGCTTTCGCTCATCGTGGCGGAAGAGTTCGGCATACCGCCGCACTCGGTCGGCATCCGCATCGGCGACACACGCTTCCCTGTCGGCCCGGACTCGGGTGGCAGCGTTACGGCTGGCTCCATCACGCCAGCGGCCCGCAACGCAGCCTATGAAGCCAAGCTCAAGATGTTCGCCGCGGCCGCGCCGGGCCTGGGCACCACGCCGGACAAGCTGAAGATGGTGGACGGCCGCGTGATCGTGACCGACAAGCCGGGCACCAGCTACACGCTCAAGCAGGTCGCTGCAAAGATGAACTCGGACGAAGTTTCCGCCATCTCGAAGCGCACGCCCGAGTACTCCAAGGACAAGATCGTCTACGGCGGCGTGGATTATGTCGAACTGACCGTTGACACCGAAACCGGCCGCATTCACATCGACAAAGTCTTTGGCGCGCACGATTGCGGACGCCCCATAAACCCGGTCGGTGTCATCAGCCAGATCAACGGCGGTGTGCTGCAGGGCATCTCCTATGCCCTGTTTGAGCAGCGCGTGATGGACCGCAACGCCGGCTACATGCTCAATGCCAATCTGGACGGCTACAAGATTCTGGGCTCGCGCGAAGTGCCGGAGATCCACATCGAACTGGTGGAGAACTACATCGCGCAGAGTTCCACGGACGCGGCGGGCATCGGCGAGTCGGCCGGTATCATCACGCTCGCCGCCTCCATCGCGAACGCCTTCTACAACGCAACCGGCGTACGTATGCGCAAAATTCCAATGACCCCGGCCAACGTGCTGGCGGCGCTGGGCAAGACACGTGAGGTGACAGCATGAACCAGTTCAGTTTTGTGGATTGCACCACGGTCGACCAGGCGCTCAGGGAGATGGACGCGAACTCCACGGTGAAAGCCGGCGGCATCGACCTGCTCGACCTGATGAAGGACGGCATCGTTGCGCCGCCCAGGCTGGTCAACATCCGCAACATCGGCACACTGCGCGGGATTGAGGTCACCAAGACCGGCCTGCGCATTGGGCCGCTCACCACGCTCACCGAGCTCTCAATGCACCCGGATGTGCAGCGCGACTACGCCGGCCTTTCCGACGCGGCCGGCCACGCCGCCACGCCGCAGGTGCGCAACATGGCTACCGTGGGCGGCAACCTGATGCAGCGGCCGCGCTGCTGGTACTTCCGCTCCTCCGACTTCGATTGCAAAAAGAAGGGCGGCACCAGCGACGATTGCCACGCGCACGAAGGCGAAAACCAGTACCACGCCGTGCTGAACAACGGCACCTGCGCCATGGTGCACCCTTCCTCCACGGCCGTGCCGCTGCTCGGCATGAGCGCGCGCGTGGAACTCACCTCCCGCAAGGGCAAGCGTGAAGTTGCCATGAACGATTTCTATGTCCCACCCGAGAAAAGCCTGATCAACGAAACGGCCGTGCAGCCCGGCGAGCTCATCACCGCCATCCTGGTGCCCGCACCGGAAAAGGGCACCCGCTCGGCCTACCAGAAGTATGGCGAAAAGGAGAGCTTTGACTGGCCGATCGCCGACGCCGGCATCGTGCTGGTAATGGAAGGCGACCAGTGCCGCAAAGCCACGGTCACCCTAGGCGTGGCCGCACCCACACCTCTCCGCATGGCCAAGGCGGAAGCCGTACTCCAGGGCAAGCCGATCAATGAGGCCAACGCCCGTGCCGCCGCCAAGGCCGCCATGGAAGACGCGACACCTCTCTCTCAAAACGGCTACAAGACGCAGCTTTTCCAGACCGCCATCTATCGCACCATTCTGCTCGCCGCCGGCCAGATGCAGCGCGACCCCAGCTCTATCGGTTAAACGGCTCTATCGGCTAACGATGCATCACTGGCCACGCCCGACCGGCGAAGGAGACTTCTCGATGAACAGCACCCTGCACGTGATCCCGACCGCCGGCAAGCTTGTGAACGCCGGCAAATGCGCTTCGCTGCGCAGCAAATCCTCTTACGGGCTCTTCCATGACGACCATGAAGAACTGCTGGAAGCCGCCGGCGCCACCACCACTTTCTGGTGCCTGAAGACCATGGGCAAGGCCGGCCCGGATGAGCACTTCGTCCACCGCTCCGTTTGCCAGGACGGCCGCAGCTGCTTCAGCGGCTGCGACGAAGCTTAACGGCGCATCCTTAATACCAGAAAATTCTTGAACAGATCTGTACAAGGATTCCTGATGCGGTGGTGCCGAGAAATCGACTTGCGTACACCCAAGGGCTCCGCACCCTCCACACCTCAGTACTATCGACTTTGATCAGTGATTACAAAAACCACGACGGGGTACCGTGTCACGTTTGTAGCCCATAATTCAGCAGTGTTAGCGGACTTAGAAAGAGGTTTCTTTCACCTAATAGCTGGAATCTGGGCTCCTTTTTCCGTATACCCACTAAGCGTAAGCGGAGCTGAGCGTTACTTCACGACTTGTCGTGTGATGCGCTTAGCCACCGACTACTTTGATGAAATGGCACGTTGTGAGCCAGCATACTTTGCCGCAGGCGTAATAGGGTGCGCCGTTGTGGAGTCGATGCTCTTGTTGGCATGCATACGTGACAGGGAATCTGTACTCCTTACTACAAGCTGGAAGAGTTTCGCTCGAAAGCAGAAGCGGCATGGTCAGTTGTTCTTAGAACTTCTGTTTTGGATAGATCTCGGGAACCTTATCCTCATCGGAAAAGAACTGGGATGGTTCAATGTTGACGAAGCACGAACGAAGGAGTTCTTTGAAAGTCTGCTCGATTCCGAGCAGCTTCGTGAAGTAGACAAAACCTTACCGGAAATATATGTCTCCCCATTGGTAGCAATTCAACAATTGCAGAAATTCCGAAACATGATCCATCCGGGAAAGTGTGTGCGCGAGGGAAGTAGGCTTGTTGAGAAGAATGCGAAGCTTTCTGCAGGGCTCGTTTATGTCAGCCTCATGGGGATTTTAGACTTCTATCGGGGTGAGCGTCTCAGTAGCATCGACCTCGAGGTTCCACTCTCGTTGCGAGAGAGGCTAGGATGGTCCAAAGACTAGGGTATGTAGCCCTCATCAACAATTGAGGCATCTTATATAGGGAGCTGGTATACCTATGAATCGCCGTGATTTCGCCCGTGCCTCCGCCATGACTTTCGCCGCCACGCAGTTCGGTGCCGCGGCTTCCGCCTTTGGCCAGGGCAGCAGTAGTAAAGTCGGCTTTGCCGTCATCGGGCTCGGCGTGATTTCCAAGGCCTTCATGGAGCAGATCGCTTCCTCACAAACCTGTGAGGTGGTCGCTTTTGTTTCCGCCGACGCGAAGAAGGCTAAGCAATGGTCGCAGCAGTACAAGGTGCCCAACGCCGCGATCTACAACTACGCCAACATGGGCGACATGGCGAAGAACAAGGCAATCCAGGCCGTTTACATCGGCACGCCCAACGCGCTGCACGTGCGCGACACGCTGGCCAGCGCCAGGGCCGGCAAGCATGTCCTGTGTGAGAAGCCGATGGCCGTCACCGTGCAGGACTGCCGCACCATGATCAACGCCTGCAAGTCCGCGAATGTGAAACTGATGATCGCCTACCGCATGCAGTATGAGCCGCTCTATCTCCAGGTAAAGGAAATGATCTCCTCCGGCAAGCTGGGCAAGATCGCCACCTGTGAAGGTGCCTTCGGCTTCGACAGCAAACCCAACGTGTGGCGCCTGACGAAGAAGCTGGGCGGTGGTGGTCCCATCGTCGACGTGGGTATTTATCCGCTCAACGCCATCCGCTTTCTACTGGGTGAAGACCCAGTCAGCTACACCGCGCAGACTGCAACGACGGACACCACTTCCGGCCGCTTCAAGGAGGTGGAGCAGTCCATGGTCTGGACGATGAAGATGCCCTCCGGCGCGCTGGCCAGCTGCTCCACCAGCTACGGCGCGGCCATTCAGGGCGCGCTCAAAATCCACGGCGAAAAGGGCGTGCTCGACTTCGGCAACCACGCCTTTGACAACGGCGGCATCCACATTGTGGGCAGCGGCAGCGCGCAAGGCTTTGAAGTCAGCTCGCCCAAGGTCGACACCCAGCTGCGCCTGGAAGCCGAGCACCTGGCCGAGTGCATGAAGAACAACACCACGCCCCGCTCACCCGGCGAAGAAGGCCTGCGCGACCACGAGGCCTTCGACAAGATATACGCCGCAGCCGGCATCAAGCGCGACCTGCAAGACTCGCCAACGACCAACGCACCGGGCTACGCCGAGCAGGGCTAGCGCTTTTCTACTAGAGGCGAGCAATGCACGAGCAGCCGAAACAGATATGTGCGTCACCGTTTACCTTGCGATACCTTCCGGTTTTATGTGCAATCCTGCTGGCCGTGTACCTGCCAGGCTTCGCGAATGCTCAGACTCCGCAAGACACAGCCGCGCTGGTGGGGAACTGGGCCTACCGTCTCGGCCCCAACAGGCTCTTTGCGCTCCATCTTGAGCCGGACCCGGTGAAGCCAAGCCAGCTACGCGGCTACATGCTCCGGCCGGAGCACTTCAGCATGGACACGCCCGGAGGCACCGTTATTCACTGCTCTCACATAGAAAATCAAAGCAAGCGGGAACCGCTCGAGTCCACCGGCTGGCAGCAGAAGTAATTGAAATTGGTAGAGCTGAATCCCTCGGCCAAGCCCGAAGACCGCGATCTCCTGCTCGTCCGCCTAGTGGATGCTCGTCATATCGAATTGAAGATTGCCCCGCCATTGCCTATGCTGCAGTTGGAGCGGGCCGACGGCGAGCCAAAGCTCTTTGATAAGTGGGACAGCACTCGAAGCTACAGTCCAGACGACTATCTCGCCAACAATCCGGAAATGCAGCGGATCGTCGACGCGGATCAGGCCGACCGCAAAGACGGCATGCACATCGACTGGAAGCGTGTGACCCCGGCCGATGCCCTCCGCCGGACCCAGACCGCCGCCCTGCTGCAGAAAGGCGAGCTGCACACGGGCCCGGATTTCGAGCACGCGGCGTACGTCTTTCAGCACGGTGACACGCCGGACGACTATCTCCTGGCACACGCCCTCGCAACCGTCGCCATCAGCAAGGGGCAAAGCGGCGCTGTGTGGATTGCCGCAGCCACGCTCGACCGCTACCTGCAAAGCGTCCACCAGCCGCAGATCTTCGGCACGCAGTTCCAGACACTGCAAGACAAACCAACCACCCAGGATCCCTACAACCGGACGCTCATCTCCGACGCCCTGCGCGGGGAGATGGGCGTGCCCACGCAAGCAGAGCAGGACGTTCAGCGGGATCACTACGACGTCGAACGTGGCCTGGCTCAGGGCAAAGGGCTGCCATCAAAGCGGTGAGCTCCGAGCGTGCCAGATCCCGTAGCAAGCGGGAGTTCAGCGATGCTCTTGGACCCGAAACGCAGATGCAACCGCGATGCAGAATGTGCAACTTGGAAGCCACTTGCGCCGCCCTTCGTTCATAGCCTACAGAGCTGAAAAGGCAAGCGGGAACTCGGCTTTTTCCTCACAGACATTGGTATAGTTCGACGGACGTTCCCTATCTTTTTCCGCACCTGCCAAGTCCGCCCGGTGACTTCCCACCGGCACGGTTCAGTGTGCGCTGGAGTGCTCTTGCGCCGCATCTGCCTTTGCCTGCTTCCCTCTGTGTTGTCCCTCCTTCTGCTATCCGGCTGCGGCGGCAACGGTACCACCGCCTCAACCGTAGCGAGCCCGTCGCCTGCGCCAACGCCTGCCGCTAATCCGGTCCCGGCGGTGTCGTCGTTTTCGCCCGCAAGCGTCACCGCCGGATCCGCCGCGCAGACAATCTCCGTCACAGGCACGGGCTTTGTTGCGGGTGCCGCCGTATCTTTCAACGGCACCGTGTTGACGACCACCTATGTCAGCGCAACCTCCCTGCAGGCGCAGGTACCCGCGGCCGCCATCACCGCCGGCCAGGTGGCACAGGTCATGGTCACGAATCCCTCTCCGGGCGGCGGCAGCTCTCCGGCAGCCACCTTCCCTGTCATGAGTCCAACGCCCCAGGTGAACGGGGTTTCCCCCACCAGCGTGCCGCAGGCCCAGACCGTCACCGTTACGGTGACCGGCAGCGGCTTTGAATCCAACTCGGTGGTGTACTGGAACGGCGCGCCCAAGCCGACCACCTTTGTGAACAGCACCACGCTGCAGGTCATGCTGACGGCGGCCGATGTTCAGAACTTCGGGAACGCGCAAGTCACGGTCAACAATCCCGGTCCGGGCGGCTCCGTCACGCCGCCTGCCACCATCGTTGTTTACCCGGTGCCGCACGTAAATGCGGTCGCCCCCGCGAGCGTACAGGCTGGCGCGGCAGCGCAGTCCCTCATGGTCACCGGAAGCGGCTTTGTCTCAGGTTCTACCGTTGTGCTGGACGGCGCTGCACTCCCGACCACGTACGTGAGTGACACCTCTTTGACAGCACAGGTACCGGCGAGCGCACTGGCAAACGGGCGCACCGCCAGCCTGGCCGTGGCGAATCCCGCACCGCTGCCGGCGACCTCCTCCTCGGTGGACTTCCCTGTTGCCAGTCCGAAGCCCACGCTCACTTCCATCGCGCCCTCGTCCGTGGTGCAGAACCAGGCCGCCATCGTGATCGTCACGGGCACGGGCTTTGAGGCAAACTCCACGGTTCAGTGGAACGGAACAGCGGCGCCAACCGCCTTTGTGAGTGCGACGTCACTGAAGGTTGCGCTTACGTCTGCCAATCTGGCCATGGTAGGCACCGGACAGATTACCGTCAGCAATCCCGGACCGGGCGGCACCACCACCGCACCGTTGACGCTTACCGTTCTGGCGCCTCCCTCTATCACTTCCATCAGCCCCTCCACGGTCACGGTCAATAGCTCATTCACCGCGACTGTCCCGCTTACGGTGGCGGGCAGCAACTTTGCCCCGAATGCCACGTTGACGGCCAACGGTCAGAGGCTGACCATTACCTCGCAAACCTCTACGCAGATCGCCGCAACGCTCACCGGCAATCAGCTGTACACCTCCGGCGTCGTCAAGCTGGTGGTAAGCAATCCGGGCAATGCCGCCGGCGCGGTCGTCGTCGCCTCACAGCCGGCTTCGCTGAATGTAATCAATCCGTCGGCAAGCTTCTCGGTCTATCCGAGTGCCGCGGCGCTGGGCAGCCCGGACCTGAAGGTCACCGTCAATGGCTCGGGATTCTTTGCGGACAGCGTGCTGCAGTGGAACGGCGTACCCGTGGCCACCACCTTCGCCTCGTCGGGATCGCTGACGGCCGTCATTCCGGCGAGCCTGCTATCTGTGCCGGGCACGGCGACACTGAGTGTGCTCACGCCCGAAAATCAGGGTGCTGCAACACCCACGCAGGGCTTCAGCACCTACCTGCTCCTGCCCACCAACGACATCGCCTGGAACCGCGCGGATGGGCTGATCTATGCGACCACCGCCGGCCGTGCGGGCCCGGGGCTCGGCAACAGCCTGGTCGGCATCGATCCGCTCACTGGCGTCGTGCAGCGCACAATTTTCGTGGGAAGCGAGCCGAACCGGCTGGCCATCTCTCAGGACGGCACCCAGGCCTTTGTGGGCCTGAACGGTGCCGGCGCCGTACGCCAGGTCAATCTCCAGACCGGGATCGCTGGCGTGCAGTTCGTTCTTGGGGGAACCCAGGGCGTGTACAACCCACCGTTCAGTGCCTCCAGCATGGCGGCCGTCCCCGGCCAGCCGAACTCCGTAGCCGTGTACACCACGGGTGGCGGCGTCACCATTTATGACTCCGGCGTGGCACGTCCAAACGCCAGCAAAAATCTGCAAACCTATTTCAACAGCAACTATGGCGGGCTGGCTTTTGGCGACTCCGCTTCCACGCTGTATGTGTCCTCTGAGGCGATCGGCAGCTATGTCTACGCGCTGACGTTGGACAAGAGCGGCATCACCGGATCAAAGCAGCTCACCACCTCCGGCGGGGGCAGAACGCTGCAGTATGACGCCGGACGGCTTTACTTTCCCAACGGCGTGGCTGCGGATGCGGCCACGGGAGCGAGCCTCGGCCAGTTTTCCGTTGTGCCAAGTTACTCCACCACAGCGCAGGCAGTATCTGGGCCGATCTTTTCCGACTCTGCCCTGAACCGGGCCTGGGTCGTACCCAACACCTATGGGAATACCGGTCAAATCATCGGTTACGACGAGACGACCTTTAATCCGGTGAGCAGCCTGCCGGTCACGGGCATTGGCGGCGTCAGCTCTCCCGCTTTCGGCGGCGATCCGGCGGATCTGGTCCGCTGGGGACAAAACGGACTCGCCTTCCATACTTCCGACCAGCTCTATCTCTTGCACGGCTCCGTTGTGAAAGACACCAGTACATCGCCAGCGGACATCAAGGTCACCGCGCAACTGCCCGCGGCGGTCACCACCGGCAAGACCTTCACCTATCAACTTCAGGTCTCCAACACGGGTCCAAATGACGCGGAGGGTGTCATCCTGACCACCTCTCTGCCCGAAGCACTCATTTACAACGGCAGCACGGCTTCGCAGGGGAACTGTAGCGGTACCGCCACGCTGGTCTGCAGTCTTGGTTCTGTGAAGAACGGGGCCGCGGCAACCGTCACAATTTCCGCAACACCCTCCGTCGCGGCTGCTGTCCAGATTGCCGCGTCCATCGACTCGCAAAGCTACGATCCGGTGTCCACCAACAATCAGATCGTTGCCACAACCACAGCCACCGGCGCTCTTTACAGCGCAGTGCCGGCCATCTCCAGCGTGTCGCCCAACCTGATTGCGTCGGGATCGTCCACGTCAACGCTGACC
>CAXTRR010000009.1:9881-10533 GCA_964246795.1 uncultured Terriglobus sp.
GTGGAACGGGAGTGCCCTGAGCACAACGTACGTCAACTCAGGCAAGCTGACCGCGACCGTGGATGCTTCCCTGTTGAAGGACCTTGGCTGGGGACAGGTCAGCGTCTCCTCGCAAGCGCCGGGCGGTGGCGACTCCGGTGCCCTTACCGTAAGCATCTACAGCCTTCTGCCGGTGCCGGCAAATGCGATGACGTGGGATCCATTCACGCGCAAGCTGTATGCCGTGCTGCCAAGCACATCCACCACCATCACCGGCAACAGTCTGGTTGCGGTGGATCCAATTACCGGCACCACCGGCCAGCCCATTCAGGTGGGCAGCGAACCCAATCTGATCGCGGAAACCAGCAGTGGCAACTACCTGTACCTGGGCCTGAGTGGGGCCAAAAGCGTCGCCCGCTTCAACATGGCCACGCAAAGCCTGGACTTCACGACCCCCATTGCAACCACTGGTTTCTTCGGGGGTCCGGTGGCGGCAAACGGTATTGCCACGCTGCCGGGCCGGGATAACAGCGTCGCGGTCGGGAACGTCGGCATCCTGGATTTCGCCGGCTCGGTCCCGCCCACACGCCCGAGTTCTGCGCTTGGCTACAACAACCTGCTCTTCCCGGATGCAGGCCCCGCCTACACCTATGACAACCAGTCCAGCGGATCA
>CAXTRR010000009.1:10543-23581 GCA_964246795.1 uncultured Terriglobus sp.
CTACACGATCGGCAGCAGTGGGGTTCACCTGGTGGATGGCAGCACGATGCTGGGGCTGGGTGGGTTCAGCGGCGGAATTGCGCTGGATGGCAATCTAATCTACGGAGCGGGCGGCGCTATCATCGACCCGACGACGCCGCTGCCCACGCAACTGGGCGTCCTTCCACTCGGTGCAGGGCCCTACAACTCCGGCCTGTATGGAGGTGGAACCATCCCTTATGGCGCGGAGCGTAAGAGCTTCAACGTCGGCGTCAATGCGGCGGGCACGTGGCTGGTTTTCCTGGAACGTTTCGATACCGAGCATTACGCGCTGGAAGACCAGATCCAGTTTCCCACTACAAACCTGCTGCAAACCGCACCTGGAACGCGCTGGGGGCAGGACGGCCTGGCGTATCTTCTCGGCACCGGTTTGGCAGGTAACGCGCCGGCACAAATTTTCATCATGCGCGGGCCATTTGTGCTTCCCGCCGAGGGTGCGGTGCACGCCGCGCCCACGCTGTCCGCGGCTGGCACAGGAAAGATCGCCGCCGGCAGCGGCAACCAGCGGCTCACCGTGACAGGTACGGGATTCCTGCCGGGTGCCAGCGTGGTGTGGAGCGGCACCGTGCATGACACAACCTATGTGGACGCGCAGCACCTCAGCGTGGCAGTGGCGGCGCCGGAAGTGGCCGCCGCTGCTACCGTGAGCGTGACCTGCAGAAACCCCGGAAGCATCGATTCAAATGTCGTTACCTTCCAGGTTCAGTAGACGGGCATCTCTCCGGGAACAGGCAGAAAGGGTCCGCGTGGCGGGCCCTTTCTGCTTGGGTAATCAAGCGTTCTGGTGACTCAAGATTCTCCGCCAGGAACCCTGCGCAAGCGGTAAGCTGGCCGCAGCAGGAATCGAAGAAAAGGAGAAGAGTACATGCCACAGAACAGCAGCCGCATCGCCGTTGTACTTGATCGTTCTGGATCCATGGAAAGCGTGCGCGAGGCGACCGTCGCGGGATTCAACAGCTTCCTCCGCGGCCAGCGTGACGTGCCGGGAGAATGTACGGTCAAGCTCGTGCAGTTCGACGACCAGTATGAGGTCGTCTTTGACAAGCCGCTTCACGACGCGCCGGAGTTGACCCAGCAGACCTTTGTGCCGCGCGGCTCAACGGCGCTGCTGGATGCGCAGGGCCGCACCATCGACGAGCTTGGCCGCGAGCTGGCCGCCATGCCGGAGGAGCGCCGTCCCGCGAAAGTTATCGTGCTCACCATCACGGACGGCCAGGAAAATGCCAGCACCGACTACACGGCGCAACGCGTCGCCAGCATGGTGAAGCACCAGCGTGAGATCTACGGCTGGGAGTTCATCTATCTCGGCGCAAACCAGGACGCGGTCAAAGTGGCGCAAGCCATGAACATCTCCGTCGACGCCTCACTGACCTACGCGGCCACACCCGCCGGCATGGGTGCCGCCATAAGTTCCACCGGCGCGCTTTTTCGTCTTGCGAGAAGCGGCGCTCCAGCGGTATTCACCGAGGAAGACCGCAAAGCCGCCATGGACTCTGATTTCTAGTTCAGCGCAGGCCATCTCAAACCTCACTCCTCCACGAAAGGTGTAGAACCGGACACGAGTGAGTGCATGCTTTTGCGGCGATACTGCAAGAGCCACCTACAGGCGTGGTCGCGTTTTCGGGTACCCGGAGCAGGCAAACAGGATTCGCCCTGAAAAGCGAATCGCCTTCGGGGAGTGAGAATCCCCGAAGGCGTATTTCCTGTAGGAGGTGGGTTATGCCGAAATCGACTCGGCGTATCTGGCCGTTGTTCCGTTCAGAACGCATTGTTCTGGCGGTGCTCCGGCTGGTGACGCTGGTCGTAGAGCATTGCCTGAAGTAGCTACTTCCATTTTCGGGTGGTCTACCACGGACTGCCCGGAAATGTTTGCCGATCCTGACCGAAGCACGCGCAGACCAGCAATGAAATCATTTCATGCCAGCCGAAACCGAAAGTCAATAACCCTTTGCAAAGATCTTAGGCGTCGCGCCGGCGCTCCTGCAGCCGCGGCATCAGATCCACCAGATTGCCCGGCTTCGTGCGGCTGTCAAACTGGTGCACCAGGATGTCGTCCCAGGCATCGCGCACCGCACTTGGCGACCCGGGCAGCGCAAAGAGATACGTTCCAGCGCTGACGCCGCCGAGCGCGCGGGAGTGCATGGTGCTGGTGCCAATCTTCGCGTAGCTAAGCATGCGGAAGAGCTCACCGAAGCCCGGAATCTCCTTTTCAATCACGCGGGCGAAGGCCTCCGGCGTCTGGTCGCGGCCGGTAAGGCCGGTGCCGCCCGTACTGATCACCGCATCAATCTTCGGATCGGCAATCCAGGTGCGCAGCTTGGCCTCGATCGTGGCAATGTCGTCCTTCACCAGCGCACGCCGCGCCAGCACATGGCCAGCGGCGCGCACACGCTCGCACAGGGCATCGCCGGAGCGGTCCGTCGCGGGTGTGCGGCTGTCGCTGATCGTCAAAACAGCAATGCGGAGCGGCACAAACGGTCGGGTTGGATCGAGCGGCATGGCTTTGGCCAGTAGATAACTTCCGTTGCGCGGCGGCAAGCAGTGTGTGCGGTCCATCGCTCCCGTTTAGAATGAAGGTTGGTGCCAAACGCGCTAAAGGACCTGACTTGCTTTCTACTTTTGCAATGCTTTTTCAATCCGGTTTTTCAGGTTTTGGCGGCCTCTCGCTGCTGCTGCCGGTGGTGCTCATCGGCTTCGTTCTGCTCACCGCCATTCCACAACAGCGCAAACAAAAGAAGTGGAACGAAATGCTGAAGCAGCTGAAAACCGGCGATCGCGTCACCACCAACGGCGGCATCCGCGGCCAGATCCTGAGCCTGAAAGATGATTCCGTCATCCTGCGCGTGCAGCCGGATGGCTTGAAGCTGGAGTTTCTGCGGTCGGCCATCTCCTCCGTCACCACAGAAGACGACGCGGCAAAGTAGACGTTTGGCGATCCTGAGGTACTCTCAGGCAACCCACACCGCCACTTTCGAACACGGACAGCCTGAAATTGATATAAAAGGTGTGGGCTTTCGCACACGAACTCCGCTGTAGCTGCGAAAACCGCCCGGCTCACACCGGTGATTCTGCCACGACTCGTCAACAACGGGACACGGCATCAGAAATATGCGCGCCACCACGGCGCGGACAGGGCCATGCAGAAAAACCTCAACGGCAAGATCGCCGCCATCGTCGTTATCCTTCTTGTCTTCCTCTACGGAATTTTCGGGATACCACATGGCTCACTCAAGCAGACGCTGACGGACCGCATCAACCTGGGCCTGGACCTGCGCGGTGGAACACATCTGGTGCTGCAGGTGCACACTGAGGAGGCTCTCGCCGCCAACAGCGACTCCGACGAGCAGCGCATTTCGCAGGCCCTCAAGGAAACCGCCCCAGAAGCCGCTGTAACGAAAGCTGATCCCAAAAAACCGGTGATTACGGTGGCCAACGTTTCAGCGGCCCACAGCGGTGCAGTTCGCGATCTGCTGGGCGGCAACGGCTACGCGGATTATGACCTGAACAGCAACGCAAGCGGCTTCACAGTGAGCATGAAGCCGTCCGCGATCAAGGCCCTGCGTGAGCGGACGCTGGACACCTCTATTGAAACCATCCGCGGCCGCGTCGATTCCCTGGGCGTCTCGGAACCGGTGATTCAGAAGTACGGCCTGGGTGAAGACCAGATCCTGGTCGAACTGCCCGGCGTCTCCGATCCGGCGCAGGTGTCGCGCGTCATCCAGTCCACGGCACGGCTCGAAATCCATGAGGTTCTGGGCGAAGGCGGCGCGGGCTACGCCTCTGAGCCGGAAGCGCAGACTGCCGCGGGCGGCCAGGACTCCGTGGTGCTCCAGGGCGGCAACACCGCCGACGCTACCCGCTGGTACGCGCTCAAGCGCATCGCCATCGTGCAGGGCCCGGACTTCCGCGACGCACGCCCCAGCAAGGACGAGACCGGCCGCGAATCCGTCAGCTTCAACCTGACCGTCCCCGCCGGTGATCGCTTTTACGAGTACACCAGCGCCAACATCGGCAAGTTCATGGCCATCGTGCTGGACAATCGCATCAAGGAAGTCGCCAGCATCAACGGCTCCATCCGCGACAACGGCCAGATCTCCGGCGGCATGAACAAGCAGGCCGCCAGCGAACTTTCCCTCATGCTGCGTACCGGCTCCCTTCCCGCCTCCATCACCTACCTGGAGACCCGGACAGTTGGCCCATCGCTCGGTGCCTCATCCATCCGGCAGGGCGTCATCGCCGCCGTAGTCGGCATGCTGGCCGTCATGGTCTTCATGCTGGTCTACTACCGCGGCGCGGGCATCAATGCTGACCTGGCACTCTTCCTGAACCTGGTGATCCTGCTCGGCTTTATGGGCTTCTTCCACGCCACGCTCACGCTGCCTGGAATCGCCGGTGTGATCCTGACCATCGGCATGGGCGTCGACTCCAATGTGCTGATCTTTGAGCGCATCCGTGAAGAAATCAACGCCGGCAAGAGCGCCTCGGCGGCCGTGCAAAACGGCTTCGGCCACGCCTGGGTCACCATCCTGGACACACACGTGACCACGCTGGTTTCGGCATTCATCCTCTTTTTCGTCGGTACCGGCCCGGTGAAAGGCTTTGCCGTTACGCTGGCCTTTGGTCTGCTGGCCAACCTGTTTACGGCTGTCTTTGTCTCCCGTGTGATTTTCGATAGCGTGCTGGCCCGCAAGGTGCGCGGCGAAGCGTTGTCCATCTAAGGTAAGGAATCCGTGGAACTCTTTCGCAACAGTAATATCGACTGGCTTGGCCGCAAGTGGCTCTTTCTGGCCTTCTCCCTCGTTTTCTCCACCGCAGGCATCCTCAGCATGCTGCTGTGGCATGGTGTGCCGCGCGGTGTGGACTTCAAGGGCGGCACGCTCGTCTACGTAAGCTTCCCGCAGGCTCCGAATGAGGACCACATCCGCCAGGCTATTGACCAGGGCGGCATCCGCAACGCGCGCATTCAGCGCATCAGCGGCAACGTCGGCTCCACGGACGCGGCCGCCAACCAGGTCGTCATTTCCGTTCCGGAGACCAGCGACGCCAACCACGACGCGGCGCGCGAAAGCATCCAGAATGCGCTGAAGACCAACTATCGCGACTCCGGCTTTACCGTGCAGCAGACCGACATCGTGGGCCCCACCGCCGGCAAGCAACTCACCCGGCAGGCAGGCTGGGCCATCCTGTGGTCACTCGTCGGCATGCTGGTTTACCTCTGGTTCCGCTTTGAATTCATCTACGGCGCGGCAGCCGTCATCGCCGTCTTTCACGACACCCTCATCACCATTGGCTTCTTCAGCCTGCTGAATACTGAGATCACGCTCACCGTCGTCGCCGCGATCCTTACGCTGGTCGGTTACTCGATGAATGACACCATCGTCGTCTTCGACCGCATCCGCGAGAATCTGCAGAGCATGCGGCGCGCCACGTTGAGCGAAGTTGTCAATAAGAGCATCAACCAGACACTCTCCCGGACCATCCTCACCTCCGGCCTGACGTTCCTCACCGTGCTGTCGCTCTTCGTCTTCGGTGGCGAGGTGCTGCACGGCTTTTCGCTCGCGCTGGTCATCGGCATCGTGATCGGGACGTACTCCTCCATCGCGGTCGCCGCACCCATGCTGGTGGCCTGGACTGACTGGCGTGCCAGCAAGGGCAAGACAACCGCGCTGCCGGCCGCCCGCAAAGCCGTGGCGTAACCATACGGAAGCCGCATGACTGAACCGGTGAATCTCGCCACCAAGCTCGCCCTCTTTCAGGACCATTGGCGGCCTCACATCATCGGCACCATGAACAATCTTGAAGTCATGGTGGTCAAGGCGGATGGCGAGTTCCACTGGCATCAACACGTGGAGACCGACGACTTCTTCCTGGTGCTGAAGGGTGTTCTGGAGATTGGTCTACGGGAAAACATGGGCGGGCGAACGGTGGAGCGGACCGTCGTACTGCAACCTGGTGAGCTGTTCGTGGTGCCGCGTGGTGTGGAACATCGCCCGGCGGCTCGGCACGGCCAGGTGGAACTACTGCTGATCGAGCCGAAAGGCACTCCGAACACCGGCAACCCCGCCACTGCGGTCCATAAGCTCACAATCTGACATCAGAGCCTTTAGCAGCCGCAGAGAGCAACCAACGCCAGTCCGGGCCGGCGCATCGCAGCCGCACCGGGAGAGTTCTCCGGCGGTGCCGGAGGCCACGCGCGCCCTATTCGTAATAGCCCAGGATCACTCTCCGCTACCGGATTTGCCATGTCACTCCCAAAATGGAACGAGTCGTCCGCCCGGCGAAACTCGGCCTGGGATTCCGTGTCATCTGTCACGGGTCTCGCACGTCATACTAGAAGAAATTTTAGGACATACTGTCTATGAGCCGCACTGTCCCTTTCGCCCGCCGAACATCCGCGCTTGCGCAATTTCTTTTCAAGAACTCGCGGCCAGCCGCGGTCGCTGCCCTGCTGACGTGTTGCACGGGAGCCAGCTGGGCCGCGGTGCCCAACCGCTTGCGTGCTGATGCCGCGCTGAACGATCGCGCCGAGCTGCCGCAGCAGGTCTCGCAGCGTGTTGCCACCGCCACCTCCCTGGGCCATGTCTCCGGCGACACTGCCATGCCGACCATGTCCCTGGTGCTGGCACCCACCGCAGCCCAAAGTGCCGCGCTCGATAAACTGCTGGCGGCGCAACAGGACCCCACCTCGCCGAGTTACCACAAGTGGCTGACACCGGCGCAATTTGGATCTCAGTTTGGCGTCTCTGACAATGATGTTCAGGTGATGGAAAACTGGCTCACCAGCCAGGGCTTTCAGGTGCTGGGCGTGGCACCCTCGCACAACCAGATTCAGTTCTCTGGCACAGCCGGCCTGGTGGAAAGCGCCTTTGGCACCGCCATGACGCGGCTCCGGCGCTCTGACCAGGAATTTTTTGAGAATAGCAGCACGTTAAAGGTCCCCGCGGCTTTTCAGGGAATCATCGCAGGCATCTCCGGTCTTTCGAGTTACCGCATGCAGGCGCACGACTTGCGCAGCCGGATGCGGCCGCAAACAAATAATTCCTCGCAGACCAACCCTCATTCTTTGTCGCCCTGGGACGTCCGCCAGATCTATGATGCAAACGCCCTGGTCAACTCGGGCTATAGCGGCAACGGTGTAAAGATCGGCATCATCGGCCAGTCCGCCGTGGACACCACGCAGCTTGCCGACTTCCAGACCCTCACCGGCCAGACAGTAAAAGCTCCGACGCTTGTGCTGGTTCCTGGCAGTGGTGCCAGCACCGCATACCAGGGCGATGAGGGTGAGTCCGAAGCAGACCTGGAGTTTGCCGGCGGAGTCGCGCCCGGCGCATCGCTTTACTTCATCTACTCCGGCAGCAGCACCAACGCAGATGTGATTACCGCGCTCGAATACGCCATCACCAACAACACCGCGCAGATCCTAAGCCTGAGCTACGGCGGCTGCGAGGTCTCCTACGCTGCGGCTTCCGTCAACATTGAACCCTTCTTCCGGCAGGCTGGAGCGCAGGGCCAGACGATCGTCGTCGCCTCCGGTGACTCCGGCGCGGCCGGCTGCGATACCTCCGGCGGCGCGGCACAGGATGGACTGCAGGTGTCTTATCCTGCGTCGTCACCGTCCGTCACGGCTGTGGGCGGAACTACCCTGAACGATACGAGTGGCAACACCTATTGGAATACCTCCAACAACAGCCAGCTCGGTTCAGCCCTGGGCTATATCCCGGAGACCGCCTGGAACGACACCTCTGTCACCACTACCGCAACAACCCTGTTATCGACCGGCGGCGGTAAGAGTTCCCTCTTCAGCAAGCCCAACTGGCAGACCGGCATCGGTGTTCCCGCCGACAATGCCCGTGATATCCCGGACATTTCGTTCTCCGGCTCCAACAGGCACGATACCTATTTATGGTGTACGGCAGACGGCTCCGTCGCTCAAACCACAACGGGAGGCAGCACTATTACCGGTGCGTGTACAACTTCGACTTTTGGCTCGTACCAGGTCGGCGGCACCTCGCTGTCCACGCCCAGCTTCGCGGGCATGCTCGCCATTGCGGAATCAGCCAACGGCGGTGGCGCGCTGGGCAACATCAACCCGGTCCTCTACAGCCTTTCGGACAGCAGCACCGGCGTCTTTCATGACATCACCTCCGGCAACAACATGGTCCCGTGTGTCAGCGGAACCCTGAACTGTTCGGCTGCCTCACAGCTGGGCTATTCCACGGCGACGGGTTTTGACCCGGTAACCGGTCTGGGCTCGATGGACATGGGTATCTTTTCGACGAAGCTGAGCTCGGTGAAGACCACGGCTGCCCGTGCGCCTACCGTCATCCTCCAGACTTCGTCGACAACGGGAACCTCCACCATCTTTACGGCGATTGTTTCCGCGACCAACAGTGTCACTCAGCCTACCGGCAGCATCAGCTTCGCGGTGGACGGCGGTACCGCCACACAGCAAACCCTCATGGCCGGAGCTTCCGCTGCAGGGAGCAACTTCACCGTAAATACGGGATCGCTTGCCGCGGGCACACACACACTCACGGCCACCTATGCAGGCGACAGCAACTATGGCGCCGCATCCACCTCCTTGACGTTCACCTCCGGCACCAGTACAGGCAACTTTAGCGTCATAACCAATCCGGGAACATTGACGGTGGTAGCTGGGCAAACTGGCCAGGTGGCGCTGAATTTTACCTCAAATTCCGGCTTCAACGGCCTGCTGACCTACACTATCGGGATCGTGAGCGGGCCCACGCAGAGGGCAGGCTGCTTCACTGGGCGGAATGACCTTAGCCTGGCGTCAGGCGGTACGGCCGCCGTTTCACTGGTCTATCACTCCCTCACCCGTGAGTGCACCACTCTGGGCAATGCTGTCACGCTTACGGCAAACATGAAATCGACCACCGCGTCAGCTCACCCGGCAGGGTTGCGAAACCAGGGCTCGAGCGGCGCACCCATCTACGCACTCCTTGTGGGTGGCGGCCTGTTGGGCAGTTGTGCAGTGCGGCGCCGCAAGCTTTGGAGCAGCGGCTTGCTCGCAGTGGCCTTCTCAGTGGCCGCCGCTGGCCTGAGCGGTTGCGGCAGCGGCTCAACCGCACTCCCGGCAACGGCCACCACAACCAGCGCACAACCCGGAACCTATAACCTGCTGGTCACAGCTACCTCCGTTTCCAACAGTTCGCTCACAGCAACCACCAACCTGACGCTGGTGATCCAGTAACAGCGTCAGCTTCACTTGCGTCCGAGCAGCCCTCCTGCCTGAAGCCCCGCTCACTTACGAGCCAGGATGTTCCGGTTCCTCAATGCGCCGCTTCGCCGTTCCCGGAGCCTCGAGGAACGGCGCGGTAGGGATCATTGGCACATTTGCAGCATGCCCCATCTCGAGTAAGGGGAGTGGCGGGGGGCTGCATGACCGGCAAATGACGGACTCCTACCGGACTTCCGGGACGGACTCGTATACCAGGGGAGCATTTATAACCTCCGTTAACCGAGAGTTTGCTGCACGTGCGATAACGTTCCCGCAGAGGGCGGGCTTCCAGCCACCAGACTGACAGAACTCTCCTCGCCGCCCTTTCCGCTTTCACGGCGCAACAATCTGCGGTACATTAGAAGGGTTGTCCTTGGTTGATGGCTGCGCGAGTAACGGTGCGGCCGTCCTGGACAAAACATCTTGACAGCTCAATTGCGATGCGTCACACCGTGTCGCCCCGGAGCAGGAGAACTACCCCATGCCGAAGCGAACATTTCAGCCGAATCGCCGTCGCCGCGCCAAAACGCACGGCTTTCTTACCCGCATGAAGACCAAAGCGGGCCAGAACGTGCTTAACCGCCGCCGCGCCAAGGGCCGACACAAAATCGCAGTCTCCGCCGGTTTCCGCGACTAGACACTCGCCCTGGTATCGCCGCACTGATGAGAACTGAGCATGAGTCCGGGCAGACCTCCTCGCGAGCCTGCCCGCTTCTGCATGAAGTACTGCCCGCTGATGCTTGCCACACCGGAAGTAATTGAAAGGGTGTAAGAGCAAGCCATGGTTGAACCGGTGCCCGAGCCAATGCCAACGCCTTCCACCGGCCTGCGCCTGCGCCGCCACGCGGATTTTCAACTGGTATACAAGCACGCTCGCAAGCAGTATGCGAAAGAGATCAGCTTCTTCTTCTCGATCAGAGATCCGTCAGAATCTGGCGGGAGCAGGCCTTTTCTTACCGGCGGAGAGCCCGAAGCTATTCCATCCATCTCAGCCCTTGCTGCAGGCGCGCCGCTCCCGTATTGCGGGCCGCGTATCGGCTTGACCGTGGGCAAAGTTCTTGGCAAGGCTCATGACCGGAACCGCATCAAGCGCCGGCTCCGCGCTGCTGTTTGGCTGCACGCGGGTTTCCTGGCGGGGTTACCCGTGGATATTATTCTGCACCCCCGGCGTACCGTCCTGACTCAGGAATGGCCACGGCTCCAGGCGGAAGTTGCGCAGATTTTCCGGACCGTGCTCAGGAAAGTACAGGACGGCCCACCGGCAGTGACTCATGCCGAAACCAAAGCGGGAGCGGCTCGCAATCAGCGCACCCGTAACTCTTCCGCATCTGCGTCACGTACTCAGGTCAAACCCCGTCGCCCGAATGCCCCCGAGCGACAGGCCCCTGAGCACGGCTCGCGTCAGCCGCGATCTCTTCCAACACCGCCCGCATCATGATCCGCGCGTTGTTCTGGCTTTACCGTCACACATTGTCGCCCTTGCTGCACGGCTTCGGCATCGGTGGCTGCCGCTACCTGCCCACCTGCTCGGAGTACGCGGAAGTCGCCCTGCTTCGCTTCGGCGTGGTGCGCGGCACATGGCTCTCCCTGTGTCGGCTGGCACGCTGCCATCCTTTCCGCAAGGGCGGGCTCGACCCCGTTCCGCTTCGTCGAGATGGCCACAGCTCCTGACTTCGTGCGTCAGGGCGGCATTCGTCAATGAGGAAGAGCACCGCTCCCCGGCTCTTCAGCTTCCCCCAATATGTGCTTCACAAGATATTGCTTCTGGCGAAGCCATAAGTCCTCTCTGCTACAAAAGCGTATGCCTCACAAACTGGCGCCGTACCTCCTTACCCTGGCGATTGCTGCCGCCGCGCAAAGCCCCGCTCATTCCACGGACGCCGCAATCCCAGCGCTCGCCGAGCGCGTCACCGGCATGCGGCACCATGGGGGCCTTTTGCCCATCGACTGGGACGCAAAGGCGGGCAAGCTTTACCTGGAAGTGCCGCTCACGGCGGCGGAGAAGACCCGCTCGGCCGACTACCTGTGGACGCATTCGCTTCCCGGGGGCGTGGGGCAGAACGACCTTGGTCTGGACCGCGGCCAGATGGGCGGCGTGGGTGAGGCGGGCGGCCCGCGCATGGTGCACTTTGAGCGCACCGGGCCCCGGGTGCTGCTCGTTCAGCCAAACCTTGAGTTTCGCACTGCCTCCACCGATCCGGCCGAGCGGAAGGCCGTAGAGCAGTCATTTCCATCGGCCGTGCTGGCCGGCTTCAAGGTAGAAGCAGAGGCGCCGGACGGCACCGTGCTGCTGGACGTCACCGACCTGGTACTGCGCGATGTGCATGGCGTGGCGACGGCGTTGGCGCGTGCCGACCAGGGCACCTACAAAGTCGATCCCCTGCGATCCGCCATTGCGCTGGAAAGCACAAAGGCCTTCCCGAAGAATACCGAGCTGGAGGCGATGCTCACCTTCACCTCAGAAGGCGGAAAGCCTGACCTGTTGCGCAACGTTGCGCCCGATGTGCACGCGGTGACGGTGCAGGAGCACCAGTCGTTTCTGGAACTGCCGCCGCCGGGCTTTACGCCGCGCGCGTTTTCGCCGCGCGCGGGCTACTTTCCAGAGAGCTATCGCGAGATGAACACGCCGCTCGGTGAGCCGACGGAGCAGCAGTTCATCCTGCGGCACCGGCTCATCAAGAAGGACCCGAACTGCAGGCAAAGCTGCGCGGCCGTCACGCCGATTTATTACTACGTAGACCGCGGCGCGCCCGAGCCCATTCGTACCGCGCTGGTGGAGGGCGCGCGCTGGTGGGACACCGCCTTTCAGGCCGCAGGCTGGGCACCGGGCACCTTCCTGGTCGATCCGCTGCCCGCCGGTGCCGACCCCATGGACATCCGCTACAACATGATCCAGTGGGTGCACCGCTACAACCGCGGCTGGAGCTACGGTGCGGCGCTGTCCGACCCGCGTACCGGCGAGATCCTGAAGGGCAACGTGACGCTGGGCAGCCTGCGCGGACGGCAGGACTACCTGATCGCGGAAGCCCTGCTGGCACCGTACAAAGACGGCAAGACTCCCGATCCTGCACACGATCCCGCGCTGGCTATGGTGCTGCAGCGCATCCGCCAGCTTTCCGCGCATGAAACGGGCCACACGCTTGGCTTGGCGCATAACTTCGCCGCCAGCGCCTCTCCGCACGCTGACCTGGACACCACCATCTCCGTGATGGACTACCCGCACCCGTACATCGCGCTCGATCGCAACGGCGTGCCGGACCTGAGCCATGCCTATCCCGTTGGCATCGGCCTGTGGGACAAGGTCGCCATCGACTACGGCTATCGTGAGTTTGACCGCGGCGGCCAGCCAGTGGAAGACGCCGCCGCGCTCGACCGCATTCTCCACGACGCCGAGAAGAGCGGCCTCGTTTACATTACCGATGAAGACGCGCGGCCCTTCGACGGAGCACATCCGCACGCGCACCTGTGGGACAACGGCACGAACCCCGCAGTGGAGCTGGACCGCATCCTGCAGGTTCGGTCGGCCGCTCTGTCGCGCTTCGGCGTAAATACTATCCGCAACGGCACACCCGTGGCGCGAATGGAAGACACACTGGTGCCGCTCTACCTCTTGCACCGCTACCAGACCGAGGCGGCGATCAAGATGATCGGTGGCCTGGATTATCAGTATCAGGTGCGCGGCGACGGCCAGCCCGGCCCGTCCATTGTGCCGGTGGCCGACCAGCGGCGCGCCCTGGCTTCCGTGCTCCAGACGCTTT
>CAXTRR010000009.1:23591-64084 GCA_964246795.1 uncultured Terriglobus sp.
CACCCGGATCGCCGCGCTCTGTCGAATCGCTGCCCGCGCACACCGGTGTGACCTTCGATCCAGTAGCCTCCGCCGAGGCCGCCGCCGACCTGACGCTTGCCGTGCTGTTTGACCCGGGCCGCGCCAGTCGGCTGGTGGAGTATGCCACGCGCGTGCCGGAGGCGCTGACACTGCGGCAGATGGAAGAGGCTGTTAGCCATGCCGCCGCCGAGCGCCTGACGGCCAGCCGGGGTCTCTCATCGGAAGTGGAGCGTGCCGTTGAGTTCCGAGTACTGGAGGCGATGCTGTCGCTGTCTGTCGATCCAGCAGCTTCCAGCCAGGCACGCGCCATCACGCGCGCTCACCTGATGGAGCTTCACAGGCAGTGGGAGGACATGCCGGCCGACGCCGCAGAGGCCGCTCACCGTGCCGCGCTTTTGGCCCGCATCGATCAGTGGCGGCATGAACCGGAACGGTTCATTCTGGCGAAACCGGTAAAGGCCCCGCCTGGCATGCCCATCGGTGATGACGAAGATTTCTTCTGAGTCATAAAGAGGGACCGCAGTGCCGCAAATTGCTCGAAGGCACCAGTCCACCACCTTCGAGCATCCAAAAGTTTCGAAACCGGGGAGAGTGCATGCAGATCGCAATGGTTGGTTTGGGAAGAATGGGCGCCAACATGGTGCGCCGCCTGATGAAGGGCGGCCATGAGTGCGTGGTGTACGACCGCAGCCAGGACGCGGTGAACGCACTTGCCAAGGATGGCGCAACCGGCAGCACCTCGCTGCAGGACATGGCCCAGAAGCTGAAATCGCCGCGCGCTGTCTGGCTCATGGTACCGGCCGGCGTGGTCGACAAGACGGTACAGGAGTTGCGGACGCATCTTGAAGCCAACGACATCATCATCGATGGCGGCAACTCCTATTATGTTGACGACATCAGCCGCGCCAAAGACGTGGCCGCTTCGCAACTGAAGTGGGTGGATGTGGGCACCAGCGGCGGCGTCTTTGGCCTGGACCGCGGCTACTGCCTGATGATCGGCGGCGATAAGGAATCCGTTCAGTACCTTGATCCGATCTTCAAGACACTTGCACCCGGCGTGGGCAGCATTGAACGCACTCCGGGCCGTGACAAGTCCGCCGGCCTCACCACCACGGCGGAGGACGGCTACCTGCACTGCGGCCCGGCAGGCGCGGGCCACTTTACCAAGATGGTGCACAACGGCATTGAATACGGCATCATGGCCGCGTACGCCGAAGGGCTGAACATCCTGAAGCATGCGAACGTGGGCAATACCGAGGAGACCTTTGACGCGGAGACCGCGCCGCTGCGCGAACCCGACCACTACAAATACGATCTGCCCATTCCAGAGATAGCCGAAGTGTGGCGGCGCGGCAGCGTTATCGCCTCGTGGTTGCTGGACCTGACGGCGACGGCGCTGGCCGAATCGCCCGACCTGAAGGACTACAGCGGCCGCGTCTCCGACTCGGGTGAGGGCCGCTGGACGACGATCGCCGCCATTGATGAGGGCGTGCCCGCCGACGTGCTCTCGGCGGCTCTTTTTGCCCGGTTCACCTCGCAGAACAACGCGCTCTTCGCCAACAAGCTGCTGAGTGCCATGCGCTTCCAGTTCGGCGGCCACCACGAGAAGAAGGGCTAACGGATGAGTCCATCACGTGCCGTAAACGTGCCGGAAGCGCCACCGTGCCTGATGGTCATTTTTGGAGCAACGGGAGACCTGACCAAGCGTCTCCTGTTGCCCTCTATTTACAACCTGGTGGCGGCGCGTGTGCTGCCGACCGGCTTTCGTCTGCTGGGTGTCGCGGTTGACGACTGGGATGCGGCCGCTTTTCAGAAGCACATTGCCGATACGCTCAAGCAGTTCTGGGGAGCGGATGCGGAT
Organism: uncultured Terriglobus sp.; assembly: GCA_964246795.1. Classification (GTDB taxonomy): domain Bacteria; phylum Acidobacteriota; class Terriglobia; order Terriglobales; family Acidobacteriaceae; genus Terriglobus. The sequence goes on from CAXTRR010000009.1 coordinate 25,474, forward strand.
GAAGCCACTATCGCGCGGCTCACTGGAAACGCCGATTACCTGAAGGTGGATTTCGGCCAGGACGCTGACTTCAACCACCTCCGCGAGCACCTGCGAGGGAAATCGTCAGAGGTCAAGTCCAGCAATACGCTCTACTATATGGCCGTGTCGCCCAGCTTTATCGCTCCCATCACGGCGCAGCTTGGCCGTGTGGGCCTGCTCTCTGAAGAGGATGGCTGCTGGCGCCGGCTGGTGATTGAGAAGCCGTTTGGCCACGACCTCGAATCGGCCATCGCGCTCAACGCCGACCTGCAGAAGAGCCTGCGTGAAGACCAGATTTACCGCATCGACCACTTTGCCGGGAAAGACGCCGTGCAGGACCTGTCAGTCTTCCGTTTTGTAAACGCCATCATCGAGCCGCTGTGGAATCGCGTTTACGTCGATCACGTGGAGATCACGGCGGTGGAGACCGTTGGCGTGGAGAAGCGTGCCGCCTACTACGAGCAGGCGGGTGCGCTGCGGGACATGGTGCCCAACCACCTCTCGGAGCTGCTCTCACTCATCGCCATGGAGCCGCCCGTCTCGCTCAACGCTGATCACATGCGCGACAAGCAGGTGGAGTTGCTCAGTTCCGTACGCCGCATCACACCGGACGAGGTAAAAGGCAACGCGGTCCGCGGGCAATATGGCCCCGGCGCAGTCTCAGGCAAGGCGGTAAATGCGTATCGCGCAGAACCCGGTGTCAACCCGCAGTCGAATACGGAGACGTACATCGCCATGCGGGTGGACATAGACAACTGGCGCTGGTCGGGCGTGCCCTTTTTCCTGCGCACGGGCAAGCACCTGGGTGTGGCTAAAACGGAAATCGTCGTGACCTTCCGCCAGCCGCCTGCGAGCCTGTTTCCCCATGCCGACGCGGACACGATCGCGCCCAACCAGGTGGTCTTTCAACTACAGCCGAACCCTGGCATCCTGCTGAAATTTGGTACGCGCGTGCCCGGGCTGGGTGACGAGGTACGCCAGGGCATCATGCGCTTTGAGTTTGCAAAAGGCCCCTTCGGCGATCACGCAAAAGGCTATGAGCGGCTCTTGCATGACGTGATGACCGGCAACCAGATTCTCTTTCAGCGCGCCGCTTTTGTGGAAGAGGGATGGCGGCTGGTGCAGCCACTGCTGGACGCCTGGCAGCAGCCGCCGGAGGAGCCTTTTCCCAACTACGATTCCGGCTCCATGGGCCCGGCCGCGGCCGATGAGTTGCTGGCCCGCGCCGGCGTCACCTGGCACTCCCTGGAGGAAGCATGAACGTATTGGCGGTTGACGTCGGCGGCACCCATTTGAAGGTGCGCAGCCAGAAGCAGGCCGAAGCAGTACATATCGTTACCGGCCCAAAGTTTACGCCGGACATGATGATGGCCGCGATTCACGAGCACACCTCGGGTTGGAAGTACGATCGCGTGACCATCGGTTTCCCCGCGCCGGTTGTCCATGACCATCCCCTGCATGAGCCGTTCAACCTCGGCAAGGGCTGGGTGAAGTTCCGCTATGCCGAAGCGTTCAAGCCGGTTCCCGTCCGCATGATTAACGACGCCGCCATGCAGGCACTAGGCAGCTACAGGGGCGGCCGCATGCTGTTTCTGGGCCTGGGCACTGGCCTGGGCTCGGCCATGGTGGTGGATGGCGTGGTGCAAGCCATGGAATTGGCGCACCTGCCGTGGAAGAAGGGCAAGACCTATGAGGAGTACCTGGGCGAGGCGGCGCTGACACGCTCCGGCCGCAAACGATGGGAGAAGAATGTGCATGCCGCCATTGAAACTTTGTCGGAAGCGTTGGAAAGTGAGTACACCGTGCTGGGCGGCGGTAACGCGCGGCATGTGAAGCATCTGCCAGAGCATGTTCAGCTCGGCTCCAACGACAACGCCTTTCTTGGCGCGTTTCTGCTGTGGAAGCCGCAACACGCTTCTTCCCGGTAGGCATCTGACTCCTTAAGCCGTGTTTATACCGGCAAAGGAGAAAAGCTTGGGCATTCTGGAATCGTTGGGTCTTTCATCGGACAAGAAGGTTCGCTACGCAATTGTGGGCCTGGGTGACATCGCGCAGGAAGACATGATGCCAGGCGTGGACCACACCGGCAACTCTGTCATCAGTGCGCTCGTGACGGATGATCCGGAAAAAGCGTCAAAGCTCGCCGACAAGTACGACGTCAAGGCAACCTATACCTACGATCAGTTCGGTGAGGCGGTCCGCTCCGGCACCTTTGATGCAATCTATCTGGCCACGCCCAACTGGCGTCATGCCGAGTTCATCCTTCCAGCACTTGCCGCCGGCATTCACGTGCTGACAGAAAAGCCGCTGGAGGTTTCCGTCGCGAAGTCGGAGGAAATCGTTGCCGCCGCGAAGACCTCTCGCGCCAAGCTGATGGTCGCGTACCGCCTTCACTTTGAGCCGGGCACGCTCTCCACCATTGAAGCTATCCGCTCCGGCAAACTGGGCACCGTTCATACTTTTGCCTCCAGCTTTGCGCAGCCTGTGGACCCGGCCAACCACCGCACTAAACACGGCGAAGACGCCGGCCCGGTGCTGGACATGGGACCCTACCCGGTCAACGCGTCGCGCTACGTCTTCGAGGATGAGCCCGATGAGGTGGTCTCCGCCTACGGCATCAAGCATCCAGAAACCGGCTTTCCGCAGGATTTTTACGACACCGTCGCCGTGACACTGCGCTTCCCTAAGAACCGCATCGCACAGTTCAACGTCGGCTACTTCGGCGGTCCGGTCAACAGCCTGGTCGCCATCGGAACCAAGGGCAGCGTTGCGCTTGACCCCTGCTACATGTTCGGCAAAGGCCTGGAGCAGACCATCGCCATCGGCGATGACAAGAGCAAGGAAAGCTTCAAAAGCACCGACCACTTTGGCGGCGAGATGAAGTACTTCTCCAACTGCATCCTGAACGACACCGACCCCGAACCCGACGGCGAAGAGGGCCTGGCTGACATGCGCGTGCTGGAAGGCATTCTGCAGGCGCTCAAGTCCGGCGGTTCGGTCAAGCTGCCGCCCTTTATCCGCACAAGGCGCATCGACACCGACGCCCAGCAGCAGACACTGCGCGCCGTCTCCACGCCGGAGCTGGTGAATGCGTCCAACCCGGGCAAAGGCGTCGATAAACAGCCGAAAAACTAAGGCCGTTTCTCCAGAAGTGCCTTCCTGAACGTAGTGAGGGATTTGCCCTTTGTGCCCTGGACAAACCCGGGAAAGCAGATGCTTTGTCGTACGCACCTCAGGATGACACCTCATTCGTTATGCGAGGAGAATTGATCAAAGCCTGAGAAGTACCGTGAGGTGGGTGCCCCACTTTATGACAGCGTCATGGTCATTAAGGTGGGAGTGCCGCCACACCACTCTACGCGGGTCTGTTAGCTTGATGTGCAATCGAAGTTTCACGTTTTGGATTGCGAAATCATCATGCCGACTGTTCATTCCATCGTTCTGCGCTTGCGTTCGCTGTTGCTTGTGTTCGCCTTCTGTTCCGGACCTGGGGCGAAGCTGGTGGCGCAGCCTGTGGCGTCTCCCCCGCACACTTTGCTGGCCGGGGTAGACCGGCGGCACACCGTCAGCCTGAATGGCGACTGGCACTACCTGGTGGAGCAGCCACCCGCCCGCGAGCTCTACGACCGCGATGGCCATGTGCGCGATGCGGGATACGCGCAGAACACCCACCCCAACATCAGCAGTGGCCCGCACAATGGCGAGTACGACTTCAGCACGGCACCGCTCATGCACATTCCAGGCGACTGGAATACTCAGGACCCAACCCTCTTTCACTTCGAGGGCGTGGTCTGGTTTGAGCGGGATTTCGACTATGTATCGCAGCCGGGCATGCGCACCTTTCTGCACGTGGGTGCGGCCAACTACCGGTCCTTTGTCTGGGTGAACGGCAAACGCATTTGTGAGCATGAGGGTGGCTTTACCCCCTTTGATTGCGAAGCGACGAAGACACTGCGGGAGGGCAGCAACGCCGTCGTGATTGCGGTGGATTCCACCCGGCACCAGGACGATATTCCATCCGTGAGCTATGACTGGCTCAACTACGGCGGCATTACACGCGACGTCACGCTGGTCACGGTGCCGGAGCAGTTCATCGACGATTATGACGTCCACCTGAAGCAAGAGGACACGTTCTCTGCCGCGCAGCATGCCATGACGATCTCCGGCTATGTGCATGTGGAGGGCGCGCCGCCGGGCATGGCGGTGAAGGTGAGCATTCCCGAAGCCCGCCTGGCTGTCAACGCGGTGATCGATAGCCAGGGCCGCGCCGCTTTTGAGGTAGAAGCTCGACGGCTAAAGCTCTGGTCGCCGGAGAACCCGAAGCTCTATCGCGTCGAGTTGACCAGCGGCACCGATGGAATCAAGGAGGAGATTGGCTTCCGCGACATCCGCGTGGACGGCACGCGCATTCTGCTGAACGGCAAGCCGGTCTATCTGCAGGGCGTGAATGTGCATGCCGAAGCGCCCGTGCGCGGCGGACGCGCCAACACGGATGCAGACGTGACTCGCATCTTCACCATGCTGGCCGATCTGCATGCCAACTTCGTCCGGCTATGCCACTACCCGCACGATGAGCGTATGACCCGCGAGGCAGACCGCCGCGGCGTGATGGTTTGGTCGGAGATACCGCTGTGGCAGGGCATCTCCTTTGACAAGCCAGAGGTCTACACCAAGGCAGCGGCGATGTTGAGCGAGATGATCCGGCGCGATCGCAACAAGGCTTCAGTCATTTTGTGGTCGGTGTCGAACGAAACGTCGCGGACCGAGGCGCGAACGAAATTTCTGACAGACCTGGCAAACGAAGCGCGCCGGCTGGACACGACGCGGCCGGTAACCAGCGCACTGCTGGGCCCGCGGCGGAACGGTGATGTCTACAACCAGGACGACCCACTCATCCCCGCGTTGGACGTCGTCGGGCAGAACGAATACATCGGCTGGTATGAGGGAACGCCGGAGTTGGCCGACACCACCACATGGCAGTTTCCGCAGAAGCCGGTGATCTTTTCAGAGTTCGGCGCGGAAGCGAAGTTCGGCATCCACGGCGGAGATCATCAGCGCTGGTCGGAGGAGCAGCAGGCCAACGTGCTGCAACATCAGCTTGCCATGATCGGCCGCATCCCGCAGGTACGCGGTATCACTCCCTGGGTCTTAATGGATTTCCGCTCGTCGACACGCAACATCCCGAAGCTGCAGGACGGGTACAACCGCAAGGGGCTCTTTTCAGAAAAGATGGAGCGGAAACTCGGTTTCAGCGTCGTGGAGAAGGCCTATGCCGAACACACGGCGGGCAAGGCGGATTGACGGCGCGCCTGGATTCCTGGGCTCTCTGCAGGCGAGTGCGGCGTGTACTGTCGTTCGATGAACGCGCGGATCAATTCATTCGCTGAAGGAGGGTGCCGGCGTAGCTGAATCGAAACCGCGCCCCGCTTTATCCTAATGAGAGCGCTTCAAGGGGGCACCGATCACCATGCCGGATGCGAACGAATTATTTTTGGGCGATGCCGCCGAAGGTCTGGACAAGGTCGCCTCTCCGCCGGCTGCCGCGAAAGAAACCAAGGCGCAGAAAGTGGAACGCCTGAAGCAGGAACTGAACCCGTGGGAAGCCTGGGCGGATGTGCGCCGCTTTGCCGCCGAAGGCCGCGAAAGCGTGCTGCCGGAGTGGGCGGGTGTGTACTTCAAGTGGTGGGGCATTTACACCCAGGGCGACGGCGTGGGTGCCGTTGGCGGCGTTGGCGGTGAGGGCAAGGCGACCGAGTACTTCATGATGCGCGTCGGCGTGCCGAACGGCATTCTCACGCCGCTGCAACTGCACACCATCGCGGACATTACGGAGAAGTACGCCCGCGGCATCGGCGACGTAACCACGCGCCAGAATATCCAGATGCACTGGCTCACGATCGAGAGCCTGCCGCTGGTCGTGGAAGCGCTGGAAGCCGTCGGCCTGAGCCCCAAGGGTGCCTGCGGCGACGTCGTCCGCAACGTTACCGGCTGCCCGCTCGCCGGCACGGATGCGCACGAGCTGCTCGATGCATCGCCGCTGGCGCAGCGCGTCGCCGCCATCCTCACGGCCAATCCGGAGTTTGTGAACCTGCCGCGCAAGTTCAAGATCAGCATCACCGGCTGCCCGCTGTGGTGCTCCTACCCGGAGATCAACGACATTGGCCTGACCGGCGTGGAGCGGGCCACACCCGGTACAACGAACGGCCAGCGCGAAGTGGGCTACAGCATGCGCGTGGGCGGCGGCCTGTCGAAGGAGCCGCACATGGCCCTGCGGCTGAACGCGTTCATACGGCCGGAGCAGGCAGAGGCCGTCTGCATCGAAACCGCACGCCTCTTCCGTGATGCGGAGGGCCTGCGGGAGAGCCGCAACCATGCCCGCATGAAGTTCCTCTTCATGCGCCAGGGCTGGACGGCGGAAAGCTTTCTCGCGGAACTGGAGCGCCGCCTCGGCTACAAGTTCGACCCGGCGCCGGACGAGGTTGTTCCCGGCGATGTGTATCGCGACCACACCGGCGTCCATCCGCAGCGGCAAGCCGGCCTGTCCAGCATCGGCATCTCCGTGCTGCGTGGCCGGCTCACCTCACACCAGCTGCGCTCACTGGCGCACCTGGCCGAGCAGTTCGGCGCGAGCGGCGAGGATGGTGTTTCAAAGGGTGAATTGCGCGCCACCGTGCAGCAAAACATGCTTCTGGTGAACATTCCCAACTGCAGTGTCGCGGAGGTGGTGCGGCGATTGGGCGAGCTGGATCTGCACGTGGAGAGCACAAACTTCTGGCGCGGCACCGTTGCCTGCACCGGCACGGAGTTCTGCAAGCTCGCCATCGTGGAGACCAAGGGCTTTGCCCGCTGGCTCACGGATGAGATGGAAGACCGAATGCCCGGCTTCGACCAGCAGCTGCGCGTGAACGTCACCGGCTGCCCCAACAGCTGCGGCCAGCACTGGATCGCTGACATCGGCCTGGAAGGCAAGAAGATCAAGCAGGATGGCCAGATGGTGGACGCCTTCTACTTTTGCGTCGGCGGTGCCGTGGGTGAGCACGCACGCTTCGCGCGTCCCGTGGGCTACCGCGTGCCCGCGACTGAGGTTCCCAACGCGATGGAACGCCTGCTGACTACCTACCTAAAGCAGCGCAGTGACGGCGAAAACCTGCGCATGTACTTTGGCCGCCATAGCGACGAAGAACTGCGCGGGCAGCTGGCCGGCGCCGTTGTCGCCCCGGTGGAGCGCGACCTGCCCAACAAGCCAACCCCGGCGAATGTGGGTTGATGCATGAGTCTTTTTCCCATCTTCATGAAGCTCACGGGCCGCCGCTGCCTGGTCGTCGGCGCGGGTTCCATTGCCGAGGGCAAGATCGAAAGCATGATCGAGGCCGAGGCTGAAGTTACGGTTGTAGCTACTCGCGTAAACGCGCGCGTCTTCCAGTTTGCCGACCACGGCGTGCTTCGGCTGGAACAGCGCGAGTTCACGCCGAGTGATCTGGACGGCATGTTTCTTGCGGTTGCGGGGACTGACGTGCCGGAGGTCAACCGCGCCGTATTTGCGGAGGCGCAGCAGCGCGGCATCCTCGTCAACGCCGTTGACGACCCGCCCTACTGCGACTACTACTTTCCCTCGGTCGTGCGACGCGGCGACCTGCAGATCGCCATCTCCACCGCCGGTGAAAGCCCGGCACTCGCGCAGCAGTTGCGCAAGGAGTTGAATCAGCAATTGCCGCTCGACCTGGGGCCGTGGCTCATGGAGCTTGGTCGCCTGCGCCGTGAAGTTCTGCAGATGGAGCCGCTGGGCGAGACGCGCAAATCCCTGCTGCACCAGCTTGCCAGCCGAGAAGTCTGCGGCGCCGAGGCCTGCCCCTCCCGCCAGATGGCCCGGGCGCACGCGCGGCAACACTATCCGGAGCGCAACGGAGGCGGCACTGGGCACTGATCCACAATCCCTAGATCCACAAGCCCCGGGACGGCAAACTCCCAGGAGGGGCACCGTCTACCTGGTGGGCGCAGGCCCGGGAGACCCGGAACTGCTCACCCTGCGTGCCGCTCGATTACTCGCTGAGGCAGACGTCGTGTTCTACGATGACCTTGTTCCGGAAGCCGTGCTGGAAGTGTGCGGCCCGCGCACGCTGCGCACCAGCGTGGGTAAGCGCTGCGGCCGTGCCCGCACCACCCAGGCAGAGATCCATACCATGATGATCGATGCGGCCCGCAACGGCATGAGTGTTGTTCGTCTCAAGTCCGGCGACCCGCTCGTCTTCGGCCGAGCCGCGGAAGAGCTGCATGCCCTGCGCCATGCTTCGATCCCCGTCGAAGTGGTGCCTGGCGTCTCCGCTGTCTTCGCCGCGGGCGCGCAATTGCAGGCGCCGCTCACTGATCGCCGCTCCGCCTCCAAGCTCATCCTGATTGCCGGCCACCACGCCGCTGACAAAGCGGACCGGCAACCCATCTGGAGCGGCCCGCTGCCCCATGACGCCACGCTTGCCATCTACATGCCGGGCCGCAACGCCGCCTCTATCGCGGAGCAACTTCGTGCCGCGGGCCTGCCTGCCGATCTGCCGTGCGTTGCCATCTCAAGGGCCGCCACGCCGCAGCAGGAAGTGCGCACCAGCACCCTGCAGGAGCTGGACGAACTCACCATGCCGACCGCGCCCGTGCTTCTGCTGGCTGGCTACGCTCTGCAGGCTCCGCACCTGCACTCGCTGCTTCCGTTGGCAGACGTCTTCAGCTCAAGGCACACCCAACGTTCAAGCGACGCCTCCGATGACTCGAAGTAGGCTTGGATCGCCCTAAGTCACTCAACAGGACTTTGTCTCACTTTGGGTCTTGACTCTCCACGCAATCAGCGCGATCCTTTAGGAGATGAATTAGCCCGGAAGGGACTGTGACCTCCCGGGGTTGTGTGCTACTTCATCAGCAGCACGATCACCAATAGAACCAGTGCCATCACCAGTCGCCAATCCAGCACGACTGTGATGAACAACCTGAACCAGGATGTTTGTGCATCCTTTTCGGGGTTCATCAGAAATCACCTCCCTACCTCGGCAGCAGTCTCTGGGTCGCTCGAACGACCCGGAGGCCGCTCCGATCCTTATCCGCCACAACACACAGCTCGGTAGGGGAAGCTCTTTCAGCTTACAAACAAACAGAGTCGCACGTGCGGTTCTGTGTGCGCCCGGGACTGCGTCCTTCGTGGGATTTCGGACCACCACAGGCAGGATGCCGGGGCAGTCGCCAGACAGCGTTTACGGCTTTGCCGGCTTGTCCACCACGCCGCCCTTCATCACAAACGCCACATGCTCCAGGCTCTCCACATGCGCCAACGGATCGTCGGTGACGGCGATCAAATCCGCATAGTGCCCCGGTGTCAATTCGCCCACGTCCGCTGACCGGCCCAGCAGTTCGGCCGCACGCACAGTGGCCGCCTGAATCGCCTCCGCCGGCGTCATGCCGTACATCACCATGTAGTGAAACTGCTTCGCATTGTCACCATGCGGATAGACTCCTGCGTCGGTGCCGAAGGCCATCTTCACGCCGGCCTTCCATGCTCGCCGAAAGGTGTCGCGCTGCCTCTGGCCCACGCCGCGTTCCTTCTCCAGCTGCTCTTCCTTCAGCCCGAACTTCGGCGCTTCCTGCAGGATGTAATCGTCGTCGTAGATGTCCATCACAAAGAAGGTGCCGTGTTGCTTGGCGAGCCGGATGTCTTCGTCGTCGGCCAGCGAGGCATGCTCGATGGAGTCAATGCCCGCCTCGATGGACCACTTGATGCTGAGTGTGCCATGAGCATGCGCGGCAATCTTGCGGCCGGCCTGGTGGGCGGTGTCGGCGGCCATCTTCAGCTCGGCTGGTGTGTACTGCGGCGCGCCCGGCTGATCGCCCTTGCTCAGCACACCGCCGCTGGCAAGGATTTTGACCACGTCCACGCCGTACTTCACCTGGGCGCGCACAGTCTGCTGCACCTGGTCCACACCATCGGCGATGCCGAAGTTGCGGTCGGCGGGGTAGAGCTGCGGGCGGACCTCTGGCGAAAAGTTGTTCAGGTCCCCGTGGCCGCCTGTGATGGAGATACCCGGGCCGGAAGCCACGATGCGCGGCCCCGGAATGAAGCCGTCGTCGATGCTATTGCGCAGGTCCACCGCGGCAAAGGGCGGCGAACCCACATCGCGCACCGTGGTAAAGCCTGCGTCCAGCGTCTTCTTGGCATTCACCACGCCGTTGATGCCGGAGGTAAACGGTGTCGACTTGAAGGCATTCACCTCGTCATACTTGTCGGCGCGCGCGGTCAGATGCGTATGGCAATCGATCAAGCCGGGCAAGACATACATCCTGCTCAGGTCGACTACATCTGCGCCGGACGGAACGGCAAAGCTCGCCGCCTCCACGCTGCGGATGCGCTGGCCTTCGACGACCAGCACTGCACCCTCGACATATTTGCCGGTATGGCTGTCGAACATCTTGCCGACGCGAATGTATTCGACATGTGCCGGCGCGGACGTTTGCGCGGCAGAAGTCAAAACGCAGATGCTGCAAAGCAGGGCAGCTGCAAAGGTTCGTTTGCGATTCATCAGTCCGTCCCATCCTGTCAAATCTGTCTATCCCCGCAATCGCGGCCGGGTGCCCCATCTTCACGACGGCTTCATCGTCGTTAAGGTGGGTCTGTCCACGCCGATGCATAGGAAGGCGGCCCAATCCCACCTTAACCGCAAGTGCGCGGTGAAGGTGGGGCACCCGCTTCATTGCGCGTGACGATGCTTACTTTCCCGCATACTTTTCCAGCCACTTCAACTCCTCCCGCAGCGCAACATACCCATGCCAAGGATTCTTGCTGAGCGGGTGATTCTCCCCCGGAAATTGCAAGAGCGCATGCGGCACATTCAGCCGCTGCAAGGCCCGCTCAAAGACGATCTGCTCAAAAAAGCTCACCCGATTGTCGGCATCGCCGCCGATCATGTGCGTGGGTGTGGTGATCTTGTTCATCTGAAAGAGCGCGGCCTCGCTTTGATAGAGCTCGGGCTTCTCCCACGGCGCGCCGGAGAGGTACCAGGCATCGTCATAGCTCAGATCGTCGAAGCCCCAGTTGGCGGCATGCTCCACTGCACCCGCACCGGTCATGGCGGCCTTAAAGCGGGTGGTCTGAGTGATCACCCAGTTGGTCATGTAACCGCCGTAGCTGTAGCCCGCGATCGCCAAGTGATCGGGATCGGCGATGCCCTGCTTCACCAGCGCATCCACGCCGGAGAGAATGTCCTTGCCCGGTGCGGAGACCAGGTGCGGCTTGATGCCGAGTTGGAAGGCGTCGCCGTAGCCGGTGGAGCCACGGTAATTCGGCCGGAAAACAAGCCAGCCCCGCGCCGCCGCGATGCCCGCCCAGTCATACCAATTGGCACCAAAACGGTCGCCATCCGCATCGGCCGGGCCGCCGTGAATGAGCGTGAGCATCCGCAGATGCTGCGCACCCTTCTTGCCCGGCGGATAGACCAGCACGCCTTCCACCTTTGTGCCATCGTCAGAGGTCCATTGGTATGGTTGCCACTCCGGCCTGGCGCGTTCCTTGAAGACCGGGTTGAAGGCCGTGACTGGTTCCGGCGTCTTCGCCTTACCGGCATCCGCGGCAAAGTAGACCTGCGCCGGCTCGCTGATCGCCGAATGGATAAACAGCATGGCACCGCCGTGGTCGGCCACGCTCAGCCGGCCATAGCTGCCGGTGGTGCTGGAAATGGGCTTGAAGCTGTCACCATCCACGCGATACAGCAACCGGTTCATCCCTTGCAAACCCTCGGCGTAGACCTCGCCCGTATGCGAGACAGTCAAATCTTCCCATGAACCCGGAAACTTGCCGCCCAGCCGCGTCGGCGCGCCGGTCGCGGCGTCGATTGCGTACAAGCGGCCCTGCACATCCTGATACGGTCCCTCGATGGAGCCGCCCGCGGCTCGCACCAACACGTACATCTTCTTGCCCGTGGTGTCCCACGCAAGGCGGCCTTCCGCGCCCTGATTGTGCGTGAGCTGCCGAGCCTCGCTTCCTCCCGCTGCCGGAGCCCGCGCCGCCACCACAAACAACTCCGTGTCCGCCGGGTTTTCCAGGCGATGCGCCACCGGCCCGGTTTCAAAGGCTATGCGGTCGCCGGCGGGCGAAGCCACAATATCTTCGATGGCCATCGAACTGTGCGTAACCACGCGGGCCTCCGCAGGATATGCGGGCTTGTCCGCCGCTGCTTTGTCCGCCGCCGCTTTGTCCGCCGCGGGCTTGCTTTCGTCATGCGCCAGCGGCACCTTCTGCTGCGCGCGCACCGCCGCATCCACGGTCAGGGCCAGCAGCGTGTCGCCACGGTCCTTGTCGCGCCACTCCACGGTGTCTTTCCATTCTTTTTTGTGCGCCTCTTCGGCGTTCTTTGAGCGCGGCTCCATCACGCTGAAGAGCACCTCATCGCCCTTGGGAGCCCAGGCAAACGCATGCACATCCAGCGGCTCGCGGTAGAGCTGAAAATCATCACAACCCGCGACCGGCATGATCCACACGCGCTCGGTTTTGCTGTCGTCCTTCCCAGACTCGCTCTCGCCCATGCCCGCCAGCGGCCGGTCACTCAGAAAGGCCACCCATCGCCCACTGGGCGACCACAGCGGATTGGCGTTGTCGCCCGTGGTAGTGACCGGGGCAATCGGCCCGGCACCGCGCCGCCACAGCCAAAGATTGCGCCGGTGGCGGTCATGCTCCCAATCCGGCACAGAGGTTGTGACAACAGCGGCCGAGCCGTCCGGCGAAATCTGCGCGCCCGTGATCTCCGTCGTGTTCAGGTATTCGTCCAGCGTGATCGGCTTAGGTGCAGAGGTTTGCGCCGAGCCAACAGCAGAGATGCAAAGCGGCACGGCCAGCGTAAGTGCCAGCCGTGCGCGGAGGCTGCATAAAACAAAGCCGTTCAAAGATACCGTCCTGGGCAGAGGTGAGATTTAGAAGTCATAACGCAACGAGAACTGCATGCGGCGTGGCGCACCAAGCTGAGCGTTGGCGATACCCAGGCTGCCGCGGGTTAGCGTGTTGTTAATGCTGGCGGGATCGTAGCGGAAGGTATTTGTCACGTTGTACACCTGCCATCCGAACTGCACATTTCCACGCTCGATTTTCCACGACTTGTTCAGGCCGCTGTCGAGCGAAAAGTAGCCATCACCGCGAAAGTTGTTGCGCTCTCCAGCTTCGCCGGGATATGACAGGCGCACCACGGAACCTGTTGATACCCCGGACGCAATCGCGCTCGGATTGTCAAAAAATTGCGGGTTGCCGGAAGAGTCGAGGTGCTTTCGAACCTTTGCCGCGGCCTTATCTACCACTACGCCGAACGAAGCAATCTGGTAATCCGTTGTCCAGCCTGGATCCGAAAGCGAAAAGGGCAAGCCGCTGGTTGCGCGCAGGATGCCGGTAGACTGCCATCCACCGATGAATGCATTCACCAGGCCTCCGCTATTACCCAGCGCCGCTTGGCCGCGGCCGACCGGCAGGTTGTAGACGTAGTTGAAGGTGACGATGTGGCGCGTGTCGAAGTCGGAAACAGCGCGACTCAGGTAAGGCTTCCAGGTATTTGTAATCTCACTGCTTGCCGGAGCCACGTTGCTGGATACGTTAAATTCCGAAGCGCGCTCGGCATCGGAACCCATGTCGATCGATTTGGAAAAGGTATAGTTCAAGTCGAACTGCAGGCCGTGGCTCATGGGGTGCCGCAGCGTGACCTGGCCGGCGTTGTAGTAACTCATGCCGATGCTGGACAGTGCATAGAGCGACGAGAACTGGTTTTGCCAGAACTTAGAGACGTAGTTGGCGGGGCAGTTGTAATAACAGCCCAGGCCCGCGCCCCCGTTGAAGTCAACATCCTGCAGCGCCGTCGTTGCTCCAAACCTGGAACGATAGGCTGCCCATTCATTGCTGTAAAGCGCCTGCGTTGCACTCTCACCGGCATAGTCGTAGCCGGCCAGGAATGGAAACACATGCTCGAAGTACGGAATCGTAGGAACGGTCGCTTTGCCGTTCCCTCCGTTCTGGTCGGTAAGCGCAGACAGCTGTGCGGCAGCCGCGTAGTAGTCGCCGGCTCCTTGCGGATCGTTATAGTCCACCGGCTGGGCTAGATCGAGGCTTTGCAGCAAGTGACGGCCAAGCCGGCCCACATAAGCGGTCTCCAACGTGAAGCCGTGACCAAGTTCCTGTTGCACGGAAAAGTCGAATGCCTCGGTGTAGGGCGTTTTGATTTTGCTGTCGAGACCCCAGGTGATGGCGAAATTTCCCAACGGCGCGGCAGACGGAAAGCTCACTGTCGACGCACCCGCGCCGTTGCTGAAAGGAATGTTCCGTCTCCCAGTAAATCGTGGAGAGGTGGCAATGCTCAGCACACCCGCTGGGCTGGCCACGTTGCTGGAAAGACCGAATGAGCCATTCTGATCGAAGGTATTGACCAGCCCCTCTCCAAAATGGTCGAAGTATTCGCCCGCGCCTAACCGGATCGATGTATGTGAACTTGGTGAGTAAACAAGTGCAAAGCGTGGTGCGATGTTGTTCTTTGACTGCGGCCAGAAACCCGGTTTGCCATAGTAGGCACCGCTGGGCGCGAACACAAGGTTCGGTTCATAAATCTGACCCTGTTGCGCGGCGGCCTCACGCTGCTGGTACCAGGCGTGTGTATCGATCGTCGGCTGCACCTGCTGCCCGCTTGTCTCATAAGGTGTGCCTAGGATGCTTTGGCGGATGCCGAAGGTGAGCGTCAAGTTCGGCTTGATGCGCCAGGAGTCCTGGAGGTAATACTCAAACTCGTTCGTCTTGAAGTGACGAATGATCGGTGCCCCGTCAGCAAGCAGTGTGCCTGTTGTCGCATTGCTTACGCTGTAGTTGTACTGATTGTTGACCTGCGGTACGGTCCCCACCAGGTTGGCAAATGCCTGCTGGTAAGAGTTGCTGAAGCCATCGGCATACGTGGACAAAGCCAGCAGCGCGGGATCCGGCGGTGCCCCGGTTAGCCATGACGGGTTAGTGGTCGCGCTGTTGAAGGAGGTGGCGTTGGAGGAACGATTCTGATGGATCAGGCGCCAGTTGCCACCGAACGACAGGTTGTGGTTTCCCCTGGTCCAGTTCAGGTTGTCCACAATGTTGTTGACAGGCTCGCTGATCACGGTGGAGCGGGTCTGCGCCGTTGGCGTGTCGAGGTAACGGAAGCTCACATAGTCGCCAGAACCCACGCCGCTGCGTCCATCCCCTTGTCGGACATAGCCATAACGCAGATCGTTCACCAGCGTTGGGCTGATCGTCCAGGTGTCGCCGAAGGTCATGCCCTTCGAGTTATCGATGATGACGTAGGACGGACCCTGGCCGGGGAACTGAAGTTCGCCGCCGGTCGTGTCCTTCTGAAGGTTTGCCCGGCCAAAAAGACGATGCTTTTCCGTCGGGATGTAATCGAACTTGACGATCGTCGTATTCAGCGTCACCGGACGGGGAGAGGAGAAGGTATATGAGCCTGTGTTGTAGCCGTCGCCCAACGTCGTGCCATTGGCAGCGGGAAAACTTTGCAAATAGGCGAGCGCATTTGGGTTGGGTCCCGGCCCAGGGGCATAGGCAGCCGTGTTGCATGCAGAGCAGCCGTTCGCCGCATCCAGTGCGGTCACCTGTGCCGGTGTGAGTGTCACCACGCTGCCGTCTGCTGCTTGATAGATCAGGTTGCCCTGCTGGTAGGAAGCCGTGGGAGCCGTCCGCTGAATGATGCTGCTTTCCGCTTGCCGTGAGCCCTCATAATTGCCGAAAAAGAACAGCTTGTCCTTCAGGATGGGACCGCCCAGATCGGCGCCAAAGATATTGCGAATCAACTTCGGCGGACGATTTGGCTGGCCGGCTTTGATCTGCGCGTTTTTCAGGAAGTGGTCGTTGGCCACGGTAAAAGTGGGCCGGTGGTACTCATACGCCGCACCATGAAAGCTGTTCGTGCCGGACTTGGTGACCAGGCTGACCTGAGCGCCGGAGGAGCGGCCCGCGTCGGCGTTCGCATTGCTGGTGGTCACGCGGAACTCCTCGGTGGAGTCCTGCGTGGCGCGCAAGACGCCGGTAAAGGCCAGGCCACGCAGCTGGTCATTGTCGTCAACGCCGTCGAGCGTGACGTTGCTCTGGTCAGAGCGGCCGCCGTTCACTGAGCCGCTGCGGCTGTCCTGCAGCGCGGGATCGCTGCCGGCCGGAATCGGCACAAAGAAGACGCCCGCATTGAGCGAAAGCAGATCGGGGATGTTGCGCGTCTCGCTGGGCAGCGCCTGGATGGTTGCGTTATTGGTCGAGTTGCCGATGGAGGCGTCTGTTGTGTTCAGCGTCTGTGCTTCCACGCTCACGTTCACGACTTCATTGCTGCTCTGCAGTGACAGCGTAAAGTCCACCGTGGCCGGCTGGTTTACCAGCAGTTCGGCGCGTTTGGTCTGGCTGCCGAAACCGGGCGCGCTCACCGTAATGTCGTACGTCGCCGGCGGAATCTGTGGCAGCTGGTACTCGCCGCGGGCCTTGCTGCCGCTGTTCCGCTTCTGGCCGTCGGCCGCATTGTTCAGCTCAATGGTGGCGTTGGCCACCACGGCACCGCTGGGGTCGCGCACCACGCCGCGCAGGCTGGTGGTGGCATTCTGGGCCAGGCCGGTGGCGGCCAGGGCAAGCGAAAGAACCATTGGAACAACGGCGGGAGCAGCGGCGCAAATACGTCTCATCGAGCAGATCTCCAAAAGAGAATGCGGGAAAGTGACGGACGCATGCCGGTAGCCAGGCATACCCGTCTCGGTTGCGGTGCATTTGGGAAAGCGGTTGAGTCTTTAGTTGTTACAGCAAGGTCAATCGGAATGCAAGTCGCGCAGCGCGGAAGTCGCCCGCAGCCGGATCGGCCGCGACGCAATCAAGCGGGTCGGGCACTCTGTTGCGAGCACATCACAAACGGCCCAACTCTCGCCTGCATGCATGTGGGCTGTACACTGATCGCTGACTTGATGCGGCGCTGGACCGCCAAAGAGTACGACCGACGGAATGACCTGGACAAGCGCATTTGGAAAAGGCAGCGGCTGGCTGCTGCAGAAGATCGTGAACGGCCTGGCGCTGTCGCGCATTTCTCCCAACACGCTCACCTTCGTCGGCCTCATCATCAACATCGTCGCGGCGTTTTTCTTTGGCTACGCACGCACCGTCAACGCGCACCGCATGTTCCTCTACGCGGGCCTGATCCTCATCGGTGCGGGCCTGTTCGATATGGTGGACGGCCGGGTCGCGCGGCAGACCAACCAGGTCTCGGTCTTTGGCGCCTTTTTCGACTCGGTAATCGACCGCTACTCCGACGTGGCGATCTTCTTTGGCCTGCTGGTGTATTACGCACGCGGCAACCGCTTTGTGTACGTGGTGCTGGTGGCGTTTGTCATGACGGCATCGCTCATGGTGAGCTACACGCGGGCCCGTGCCGAGGCACTCATCGGCTCCTGCAAGGTCGGCTTCATGGAGCGGCCGGAGCGCATTGTGCTGGTCATCCTGGGCGCGCTGTTTGACCGCTGGGGCGTCATGGCTCCGGCACTGTGGGTGCTGGCCGCGCTCAGCACCGTGACGGTGATCCACCGCATCCGCTACACGTTTACTGAAACGGAACGCCGCAAGCTGGTTCCTTCCGCGCGGTAGGATTCCGTGCAGTCTCTCTTGCTGTTGGCCGTCGCTCCAGCATGAAGTCTGCCATCCACCAACAAAATCCCAAGCAATGCCTCGTTTGTGCACTTTTGGCCGGCAGGAAAGATCCGCTACACTGCGGGAACTTCAACGGTTCTGGCCGCGTTGAGCTTACCCCCGGAGTCTTCAAGTTTCGCGCTCAACGCGAAAACGAAAACGCTCCGAGTATCAGGCTCGGAGCGTTTCCGTTGAAGGGTGGTGAAACATGTGCTGCCCATGAGGCCCTTGCGGGTTCAATGGAAAGAGCACCAGGTAGAAGTTCCAACCGAACTTCTGATGTACCTGCTGCTACGCATACTCAATCACTTGCACTTCTGAGGTGATCGTGTCACTACAACAGCACCTTCGTCTGTCAGGGCGAGGGTGCCTCAATAGAATAATGCGGAGTGCGTCCCCGACGCAATCACAGAATGCATGACCGGATGTCTTCAGCCCGGGAAGGGTATGCTGTTCCGGACAAGTTGCCTTCCAGACATCTAGCCAGCAAAGGTCATCTACCCACTCAGGCATAGCCGCTGTTACGCTGGTAGCCCTATGAAGACAGCCCTTGCATGTGGTGTTCTCCTTGCATCTCTGTATCCGCTTACAAACCTTTCGGCGCAGACGGCCATTCGCGAGAACGCCGAGCGGCACCAGTGGTACATTGACGCCGGCACAATGACCTATGCGGTTGGCGTGAATGACAAGGGCATGCTGCAGTCGCTTTACTGGGGGCCGAAGCTGGCGGCGGATGCCCTGCTGCCCGCGGCGAAGCAGCATCCGGAGCGGGCTGCCTTCGATTCGCCCATCGCGACGACACCGCTGGAGTACCCGGCGTGGGGCGCGGCCCTGTTTACCGAGCCGGCGCTGAAGGCAGACTCGCCCAACGGCGACCGCACGCTGATCCTGCAGTACGACTCCGCGACGAGCAGCAATGGTGTGCTCGAAATTGTGCTGAAAGATGTCGCGCAGCCGCTGCGCGTCCATCTCTATTACCAGCCCTATCCGGAGGGCGTGCTGGCCCGCTGGTCACGCGTGGAGAACATGGGCAAGCAGCCTTTTGCCATCGAGCAGATTGCTTCCGCGACGTGGAACCTGCCCGCCCCGAGCAGCACCGGCAGCGGCTACACGCACAGCTGGCTCACCGGCATGTGGGGCGCGGAGTGGCAGCTGCACACCGAGCCGCTGCAGACCGGCACGGCCATGATCGAGAGCCGCCGCGGCAGCACATCGCACCAGGCAAATCCATGGTTCAGCATCGGCCGGGAGGCCGAAACGACAGAAAACGCCGGGCCGGTGTGGTTCGGCGAATTGGCCTGGAGCGGCAGCTGGCGCATGTCTGTGGAGGACACCAGCCTGCATCATGTGCGCATCACCGCCGGCTACAATCCCTATGATTTTCATGAGGAACTCAAGCCTGGAGCGTCATTGGAAACACCGCACTTTGTGGCGGGCTACACCGGCGGCGGCAACGGCGAGGCGTCGCGTGTGCTGCATCGCTTTCAGCTGCAGGAGGTGCTGCCGGGACATACCAAACTAACCGTTGTCTCGGGACCGAACTTCCGGTTGGCCAACGGATCAAGTTCAAACGAGGCTCAACTCGATGCATCCATGCCCAAGCCCCGCCCCATCATCTTCAACTCCTGGGAGGCCACGGAAATGACCTTCACCGACCAGACGCAGATCGCGCTGGCGGAAAAGGCCGCAAAGCTCGGCGTGGAGCGCTTCGTCATTGACGACGGCTGGTTCGGCAAGCGCAGCGACGACCATCGCGGCCTGGGCGACTGGTACCTGAATCCGCAAAAGTTCCCCAACGGCCTGAAGCCCGTCATCGACCGTGTGCACGCGCTGGGCATGGACTTCGGCATCTGGGTGGAGCCGGAGATGGTCAACCCGGACAGCGACCTTTACCGCAGGCACCCCGAGTGGGCGATGCAATTTCCTGACCGGCAGCATACCGAGCAGCGCCAGCAACTGTTACTGAACGTGGCGCGCGACGACGTGAAGGAATGGATGTTCCAGTGGCTCGACAAGCTGGTCAGCGACAACGACATTGCCTTTTTGAAGTGGGACTACAACCGCAACTGGAGCGAGCCTGGCTGGAACACCGCACCGGGTTCCAGCGCGGCACACCCCGATCCAAATGCCGAGAAGGCGATCTACCTGCGCTACATGCACAACCTGTATGAGGTGCTGGACCGGCTGCGCGCAAAGCACCCCAGGCTCGAAATCGAGTCGTGCTCCGGTGGCGGCGGACGCGTGGATCTGGGTATCCTGCAGCGCACCGACGAGGTGTGGCCGAGCGACAACACCGACGCGCTGGACCGGCTGGACATTCAATACGGCTACACCCACGCCTATGCGCCGCTCACCATGGTCGCCTGGGTCACGGATGTGCCGAACCTGGACGGCCGTTCCACACCGCTGCAGTACCGTTTCCTGGTCGCCATGCAGGGCTCACTCGGCATTGGCAACAACCTGAACAAATGGAGTAACGAGGACTTCGCCCTGGGCACGCGGCTCACCGCTTTTTACAAAACGATTCGCAATACGGTGCAGCATGGCAACCTCTACCGGCTGGAGCCGCCAGTAAACCACGATGCCTCGCAGGTCGAGTATGTGGCGCGCGACGGGTCGCAGGCGGTGCTGCTCGCCTATCTGCACAGCATGCGCTACCAGATCGCCTATGCGCCGGTACGGCTGCAAGGGCTGGATCCGGCGGCGCAGTACCGTGTGCGCGCGCTTGATACGAAGAAATACGCGGGCGATGACGTCGTCTCCGGTTCAGTGCTGATGGGTGCCGGGGTTCAGTTGAAGCTTTCTGGCGATTACGACAGCACGGCGCTGGTCTTCGAGAAAGTCCAGTAGGTTTCGTGCATATGGATCTCAGAGCGTTGCTCTTCACGAGCTGGTGATGAAGGATCCGTTTTTCTGAATCGATACGACTCCTGATCAGGAGACCATTCGATTTATTCAGAACCGTAATCCTCTGCGCTCACCAGCGCTATTGCCCCGGCCCGAGTTCGTATAACCCGGTGCGCGCCAGAATGTACAGTGAGCGGCCGTCGTGGCCACCGAAGATCAGATCGGTTGGCCTCTCCGGCACGGTGATCTCTCGCACGAGAGTTCCATCCGGCTTGTACTCAAAAAGAGTGCCTGCGGCGATGTACACATTCCCATTGGGAGCAGCGGCCACGCCTTCTCCGCCACGCTCCGCAAACAGCTTTACCTCGCGCAGGAAGCCATCCGCCGCAACGATACCGCTGTACGTCTTGTGCTCCTGCTCGTCAGTGAAGTAGAAGCGCTGTCCAGCCTTTGTCTTCGCCAGGCTGAAGCTGCGCAGCACGTCCGCCATCTTGGTGCCGTAGTACAGCTCGCCTTTCACGAAATCCTGGCCGGCGGGTAGAACGGTACGGTTGTCCGCGGAACGATATTGGAAGGGCCGCGCCACGGTGCGGGAACTTTGTGACACATCGGGCGCGCCCCAAAGATCGTCCGGCAGGTAGACGTCCGCGTCCGTTGGGACGGAGCCCGCAGCCTGCGGGGTCACAGGGCTCCAGTCATCCCCGGGCGCGTCCGGGTTGAAGCGGTAAACAGTGCCGTCGCCGCTGTAGCAGACTACGTATACATTGCCGGCGCGATCGGTAAACAGGTTTACCGGACTTACCGGTGCATCCCGCAGCAACTCCAGATGTGCCGTCTCGCGATCTGCTTGCGGGCTCCACCGATAGATCCTGTGTGTGCGCGCATCCACAAAAAGCACGCGGCCTTTTACGTCGATAGTGGCCCCGCTGGCGTTGTAAAAGCCGCCCGCCCGCCGGCGCACAGGCGAACTTTCTGTCTTGAGTTTGGCATCGTTGCCATTCATGGTGAGCACGGCAAGCTCGTTCTCTCGTTCGCTTGCGTCGGATGCCTCGTCATACACTCCGCTGTCAAAGGCGACCTTGCTATCGCTGTCGATGTGCAGATTGCGGAAGTCGATCTCCGTCGAATGGTTCACGCGAACCACGTACGGAAACGTCTGCCTGCTACCCACTACGCGGTACGAGTGAAAGTTTGCCACCAGAATGTGCCGCGAGCTGTCGATATCGAGCGGCAGGCACGCCCCACCCTCACCCCACTCCTCCTCGGTCTGCAGCGCAAGCAGCTCCCAGTTCGCGGCGTGGTCCAGGCGCACCTCATTGCGCACGTGGTGTTCACTGGAAAGTTCATACACGTGGCCCGGTGTCGTGGTGTTTGAAATCACCATGCCAGCCTGAGCGTAGCTATCCGGCGTCCATATGTCGGCAAAGGTGCCACCTCCGCCATTGCGCACCCATAGGCTGGGGAACTGCGCGTCCCAGGGCTTGCCCGGGTCAGGGTCGCCTGTGTGATTCGAGTTGTATGGATTCGCACGTGTCCCGTCGGCATTGTTGGTGCCGTGCCCGCCCAGAAATCGCACGTCGTCCATCAGCGAATCTGCACCTGCCATCCAGACGGCACCCGCCGCGCGATTGTTGCCGCCGCCTGCGTACAGGCCGATACCCTGAACGATGTTGTGGCCGCCGGCAGGCGCCAGCAGCAGCGGGACAGCTGCGCCCGGGCCGCGGAAAGCAGGTGATCTGTCATCCAGAAAGAACTGCGTCGTGCTGGGATGCATGCCGATCAGCACCGTCTCCGGGCTCATTTCGATAGTCTTCGAAATGCGGTAACGTCCTGTGGGTAGGTACAGGGTTTCGTGCGTCCGGATCGCCCGCAGCATGGCTTCGGTATCGTCCGCAACGCCGTCACCTTTCACGCCAAGGCTGTGCACATCCACCCACGTCGCCTGCTCCGGCAAAGCCCGGATCACCGGTGCCTGGACTACCGCCTTCGCCTCCGGCCTGCTTTTGAAAAGAGTCTGCATTTCACCCGAATCCTGCACTCCGCGGAGGATTAGCCCATGGGCGAACTCTGTCACAAGATAGGCCGCCGCGGAGCCGCGCACTTCCTTCCCGCCTTCTCGAAACTTCGCAAACACCGGAACTCCGCTGCACCAAACATTGCTCACGTTGATCTGTGTCCGTGCGTTGTTTTTATTGCTGATCGTGATTGCCGGCCCGGCGATGTTCTCAAAACGCGAGTTCTGAACCCACAGTTCCTCCGCGTAGCCTGGATCAATTTCGATGGCCTTCGAAGTGTTGCGGATGGTCGCGTTCACCAGCGTCAGGCCAGCCTCATGCTCCTGAATGGCGGCCTTGCGCTGGCCGTCAAAGCTGCTGTCCAGCAGGGTGAACTGCCAGCCGGGCGAGGGCTTGCTGGTCACAATGCCGTAATCCCCACCAAAGAAGTGCAAATCTTCGGCTTCATTGCCGGCGTCGTGAATGCCAGCCATTCCTGAGCCCAGATGAAAGTCCATGTGCGCCAGAAAGCAGTGCTGCGCATAGTGCGAGCGGATGCCCACCGCGCCCGGATTGCCACTGCCCACCTCAAAATTCACGTTGCTGATAGCCGAATAGAACGTGCCCGGATTCGCATCGATGATCCCGCTGCGCGCAGGCACCACGCCGGGAAACGGCTCAGCGCTGCCATGGCGGCGGCTGTCGGCTTTCGGTCCATCCGCGCGTCCGCCGGTAAACATCACCATGTACGCCATGCCGCCGCCGTAGCCTGCGGTGTTGTCCGCAAGCGTTAGCACCGGCCGCTGCGGCCCAAAGCCAATCAGCCGCAC
The DNA here is from genome assembly GCA_964246795.1 of uncultured Terriglobus sp. Lineage (GTDB taxonomy): Bacteria > Acidobacteriota > Terriglobia > Terriglobales > Acidobacteriaceae > Terriglobus. The sequence continues at coordinate 48,852 of CAXTRR010000009.1, forward strand.
CCCCGGCCAGATCAGCAGCGTACGTGTGAGCCGGTAGCGCCCCGGACCGAGGATGACGATCCCCTGCCCCGTGCTCTCCTGCACCCGGTCCAGCGCGGCCTGCAGCGCAGCCGTGTCGTCTGCCACGCCGTCGCCCTTTGCGCCGCCTCGTCCGGCCTCCACATATACTGCAGCCGGATCGCCCGGCCGCATCGTCAGGACCGAGCTGGACGCGTGTAGCGCCAGTGTGGCCGCTCCGCAGAGCAGCAGAAGCAGGAGGGCGGGGAAGTGGCTCGCGAACTTACAAGATAACCGTTGCAATGGGGCATCTCTCTTCCATCTGGTGGGCTTAGCTGGATTGGTTTAGCGGTTGAAAATGTTTTTTAAAGAGGGCAGTCTCAGCAGAGAGGTAAAGCCTTTCGTAAAAGAAAGGGGCGACTTTACTAAGTCGCCCCTTTCGCCCGGACTACACCGAAAGCCTAGAACTGGAAGTGCGCTGCAACTTGCAGGGTACGGCCTCCGTTGGTTGTGCCATTGATCTGCTGATCTCCGGGACCAAAGGTGTATGCCTGTCCAGGAGCGTTCGCACCGCCCAGGCCGATACCTCCGCCGCCGGGCAGGCTTAGGTTGGTGTGGTTGAATGCGTTGCTGGCGTCCACGCGAAGCTGTAATTTCATCTGCTCGTGAATGTCAAACGCCTTGCCGGCTGAGAGGTTAACCAACTGGACGCCCGGACCGTACAGCGAATTCCGGCGGACATTGCCGAACGTTCCATCCGCGGGCCGGGTAAAGGCTTCCGGATTGAACCAGCGGCTGTACGTCTTCTTTGTCGGGTAGATGGCAGCACCCGAATAATTCGGGAAGCCGCTGCCGGAAGTGTAAGTACTCTGGCCTCCAAAGACGGTGAACGGATTACCACCCTGGAAGATCATCGTGGTTGATGCCTGCCAGCCGCCAAAGAACTCATCCAGCAACCAGCTCTTGTTCATGAACGTGCGTCCACGGCCAAAAGGCAGTTGATAGACAGCGCGTCCCTTGAAGGCGTTGCGGATGTCAAAGTTCGAGTTGCTGTAATTGGCACTAGGATTGTTGGGAATCTGGAAGTTCTGGCTTCCCACGCGTCCACCCCAGCCGGAAGAATCAATGGAGTCCAGGAAGTGCGACCAGGTGTAGTTCACGTCAAAGCTCAGCCCATGGCTCAGGCGCTGCTGTAGTGAGGCCTGGAACGAGTTGTAATTGGAGATGCCGTCGTTGCTGCTGCCGCCAATATCGCCCGTGTAGTTCACGTACGGCCGGAAAGTGCGACCATTCGAGTTCAGATGATTCAGCGGTGTTGCGTTCAGCTGCGTCGGATAGTACAGATTCAGGCCATGGCTGCCGACATAGGCCATTTCCATTACTGTATTCGGGCCAACCGACTTCTGAACCGCCAGGTTGTATTGATAGATTTGCGGTGTTGGCTGGTGGTACTGCGTATAGCCGGGCCCCTGTCCGTTCAGGGCCGCAGGATCGGTGGTCGCGCCGGTAAAGGGCAGAGGTTTGCCTGTCTGCAGGTTAGTGCCGGTGCCGCCGAACAGAGTCACGGGAGTGATCCCGTTTGTCTGATCGCCATAGCCGCCCTGAGTCGCAAAGGTCTGGCCGAGGTCATTGCCGTATGTATCCAGACTGAGGTTGTATGCATAGATGCCGAAGCCGCCACGGATCGTCATGTCCGGATGTGGCAACCAGGAGAAACCAACGCGAGGCAGGAATGTTTTGTATTCCGGAGCCTGTAGTGAAGTGCGGCCGTTTGCCTTCGTGGTGCCGTACCAGATCGCGCCGAGGGAGTTGTTTGCCGGATTGATGACAGTGGGATCAAATGTCGACTCATTGCCCTTTGTGTCCGTCCAGCCACGTCGTATCTGGTAACGAAGACCCAGGTTGAGGGTAAAGTTCGAGCGCACCTTGTAATCATCCTGAATAAAGACTTGAGGACTCTTCAGCCGGCCGCCGTACTCCGGCTTCAGCAGAGCGCCCCAGCTATCGGCCTGACCCAGCAGGAAGTCGGCATAATCCAGACCGGTGTTGGGGATCTTGCTAGCGACACCGGACTTGGGGTCAACCGACCAACCGGAAGTGTAAGAACCGTTGAAAGCCAGTGTGCCCGCGTTTGTGTTGCCCCAGGCTGTGGAGTTGTCGTCGTAGAGCAGGAACTCTCCGCCGAAGTGCAGCACATGTTTACCCCGGATCAGTGTGACGACATCGGAGGGATCAAAAACGTGCTCCTTGTAGACCGCGTTCGAAGCAGGATTAATCCAGGAGTAAGGGTACGATCCGTTGAACTGCACGGACGGAAGACTATTTGCCTTGGAGAACTGCCAGCCCAACTGGGTCGGATAGCCCTGGCCAATTGTCTGGTCCGTGAAGAAGTTGCCCTGGAAGGTGTAACCGAATCGCGCTTCATTGATGGTGTTGGAGCTGATGCTCCACACTTCCGTAATCTGTGCGTTGTTGCTGTCAACGTCACCGTTCTGACAGCTGATCGGGCAGGGTGTCACCGCGGCGGGATATACCACTGGCACGTCACGCTGAGTGTCTGACATCGAGAGCCGATGCTTCGGCGTGATGTTGTAGTCGAAGCGGCCGAAGTAGCGGCGTACCGGCGTGGACTGCCGCTGGAATGAGATGAAATTGTTTTGCAGCAGGCCCACATTGTTGAAGGAGCCGTTGATGAAATGGCCGCCCGGCAGGTGATTTGCCGGCGTCGGGTATAGCTTCTGGAAAGCTGCCGACACCTGGTCGAACAAGGCGACCGGCACGGCATTGCTGCCATATTCACTCAGAAAAGTCTTACGGACCGGGTATGGGTTGCCGGCGGAGTCACGTCCGATGGTCTGCGTCGTCGGGTCATAGATCAAGGGCTGGCCGGTAAAATCACCGGCTTTCACGGTTTCTGTTGGCACAGTCTGCGTGCTATTTTGACCCGTTCCATGGTTCACGATCTGGTCGTAACCGAAAAAGAAGAATGCCTTGTCCCTGCCGTTGAAGAGGTGGGGAATCAGCACGGGACCGCCAACAGTGCCACCAAAGTCATGGTAGCGCAGCCGGTTCTTCGTCAAATCGGCGGGCGCAGTCCTGAAGCCGTAGTTGTAAGCGTTCAGCTTATCGGTCTGAAAATACTCGTAGAGGCTGCCATGGAAGTCGTTCGTGCCGCCCTTGCTGATTTGGTTGAAAATGACGCCACCGATGCCGTATTGCGCGGAAAACGCGGAAGTATTGACCTGCAGCTCAGAGATTGTTTCGAGGACGCTCACATCCGCATTGGCGCTGTGCGACAGCGTGGACGACGCGCCGTCAGCGAGCACGTTGCTGTACGGGAGATTGCCGTTGATTGCTACGACCTGCCCCGGGTTGGTGGAGCTGTTTGCGCCCTGCGGAGCACCCGCGCTGCCGGGAAGAAGTACGGTAAAGCTCTGCCAGTCAGGCCCGTTCGTGCCGGAGCTCACCTGAGGCAGTTCCACCAGGGAGGTGGACGAGAAGGTGGTGGATTGCTCGCCGCTTTCTGTTGTCAGCAGCGGGATGTCGGTGTTCACGACAACTTCCGTAGAGATGGAGCCGACCTGAATTTGTGCGTTCACCGTTGAGAAGCCTACCTGCAGCGTGATCCCGGTGCGCTCAAGCGTCTGAAAGCCATCCTTGGTGAACTTCAAATTATAGGTGCCGGCAACGATGGAGGACGTGTCATACAGACCGTCTTTGTTTGTGGTGATTTGGCGCTCAACGCCGGTGGCCTGATTCGTGACCGTTACCGTCACGCCCGGAACAAGTGCGCCGCTCGAATCCGTAACGGTGCCACGGATATCGCCCGCGTTCACGGCCTGGCCGTACGCGGCAGCGGAGATGGAACTGATAGCGAGCGTAAGTGCTGCCCGCTGCAGAATTTGCTTCATACTGACTTCTCCTAAAGCGAAACGCCGGCGGCCAAAGTCTTCTGACTCGGATCGTCCGGTACGACAAACGCTTTTCTTAAGTGCGTACGAAATCTAAGCTGATCCGTTGCAACGTTGTCAAGCACACGTTTGGGTCACGCGGCATACTGAGCGATAGGCGACCCGTTGCGAGGCAACAGCCGCTGCTCGGGCTAGAGTCTCGACGACCCGGCTTTGACCTTTGGCTTGCCGCCGTGGCAGTGATCTGGTTTTGGGGTATTCTCTGCAGTGCAGCTTTCGTTTCTGCTGCGTATCGTCTCATTTGTGTGGGCAGTGTGAGTCAAACATCGAGCGCGATGAGTTTCCGGCAGGGTTCGCTCTCGAGTCTTCTCGCAGGTATCGTGGCTCAGTTGGCGCTGGCACTTGTCAACGGCTTTACGACCAGCGGGTTGGCTCAGGCTCCCGCGATGTCGGCGCAGCAGCACATGCAGCGGGCGCAAACCTTGCTAGCGCAGCATAAGCCGCAGGAGGCGATTCCGGAGTTGCGCGCTGTGCTCGCGGAGGAGCCGGGTAACGTGGCCGTCCAGACGAATCTGGGTGTTCTGCTCTACTTCAGCGGCAACATGGCGGAGGCCGAGCCGCTGCTGCGTGGTGCCGTGGCGGCGCAGCCCGTGGCCAAGCTGCAGGCGCTGCTGGGCCTGTGTGAGCGGCGCAACGGGCATGCCGAGCCTGCCCGCAAGGATCTGGCTGCCGCGCTGCCGGGATTGCAGGAGCCGGCGATCCGCAAGGAGGCCGGCCTGGAGTTGATCGAGCTGGACACGGCGGCGGGTGACCTGCCCGCGGCCGCCGGTGTCGCTTCGCAGTTGAAGGCAGCCGCGCCAGAGGACCCGGCGATCCTGTACGCGGCCTATCGCATTTACACCGACCTGGCGGGTGAGGCGATGCTCGACATGTCTCTGGCCGCGCCAAACAGCGCGCAGATGCACCAGGCCATGGCGCATGAGCTGCTGCAGAAACGCGAGCAGAAGGCCGCCATCGCCAACTACCGGCAGGCGCTGGCGGCTGACCCCAGACTGCCTGGTGCCGAGTACGAGCTGGCCGAGGCACTGCGTCTGTCACCCGAGCCTCCGCTGCGGGCCGAGGCCGCGCAGCACTACGAAGCCGCGCTGAAGCAGGACCCCAACGATGCACGCAGCCTGGTGCAGCTGGGCGACTTGCACGCCGACGCTGGCGATCACGAGCGTGCCATGGGGGAGTACCGCCGCGCCCTGCAAATGTCGCCCAGCGACACGGGCGCGTCCGTCGGCCTGGCGCACGAGCTCGTCGAGACCGGCAAGCCCGCCGAGGCGCTGCCGCTGCTGCAGGCAGCCGAGCAGGCCGACCCCTCCGACGTGCTCATCCACTTTCGCCTGAGCGCGCTCTATCGCCGGCTCGGCAAGCCGGACGACGCCAAGCGCGAGCTGGCGCAGTATGAAAAATACAAAGGCATCAAAGACAAGATGCGCGCGCTTTACAAAGAGATGAGGCAGGATGCACCCGGCGACTCCGCCAAGCAGCAGTAGGCCGAAACGCTGCGATCCAGGCACAGCCCTTGAACAACGGGTGCCCTTCCCTCGCAAAGCTAAGGTGGGTTCTACCCTGAGTAAAGACGTTTGCGCCTCTCTCCTACCTTAACGACGATAGAGCTGTCGTAACGGTGGGGCCACCCGTCCTAGGACTTACTTGCATGATGGAATCAATTCGCAAAATGTGCGCCGTGTTGCCGCTAGTTCTAGCGGTTATGGCATGGGCATGCTCTATGACTGGCCAAGCTGGTAACGTGCCAGGAGTACCCCAACTCGTCGACATCACCGCCACCACCGGCATCCACTTTGACCACCTCTCCAGCCCCGACCAGAAGTACATTGTGGAGTCGATGAGCGGCGGCGTGGCGCTGATTGATTTTGACGGCGACGGCTGGCTCGACATCTATTTCACCAACGCGCCCAGCGTGAGCATGGCGTTGGCCGGCAAGCCCGCGCACTCCGCACTGTACCGCAACAATCACGACGGCACCTTCACCGACGTCGCCGCAAAGGCTGGCGTGGCCACACCCTGCTGGGCGATGGGTGCCGCGGTGGGTGACATTGATAATGATGGCTGGCCCGACCTGGCGGTAAGCTGCTTCGGCGGCGTGGTGCTTTACCGCAACAACCATGACGGCACCTTTACCGACGTAACGAAGAAGAGCGGCCTGGCCGCCGACACCGGCTGGGCTACCGGCGTCACCTTCGGCGATTACGACGGCGACGGTTTGGTCGACTTCTTCGTGCCGCACTATGTCGACCTGGACCTAAAGAACCTGCCGGAATTTGGCTCGCTGAAGACCTGCCAGTATCACGAGATCGCCGTGCAGTGCGGCCCACGCGGCCTGAAGGGCAAGGGCGACACGCTGTGGCACAACAACGGCGACGGCACCTTTTCCGAGGTCGCGAAACAGGCGGGAGTAGACGACTCCAAACGCTTCTTCGGCCTGACTGCCATCTGGTCAGACTTCGACAATGACGGAAAGCTCGATCTGCTCGTGGCCAATGACGGCGAGCCCAATTACCTTTACCGCAACCTGGGCGGCGGGCGGTTTCAGGAGATCGGCGGCGACGCCGGCATCGCGCTCAGTGAGGAAGGCGTGGAGCAGGCGAACATGGGCCTTGCCGTCGGCGATTACATGCGCACCGGCCGCATGAGCATCGCGGTTTCACACTTCAGCGACGAGTACGCCGAGCTTTACCGCAACGACGGCGCGATGAACTTCACAGACGTCGCGCACACCGCCGCCATTGCAAAGAGCAGTGCGCCCTACGTGGGCTGGGGCGATGCGTTCGTCGATACGGCAAACCGTGGCCTGCTCGACCTGATCGTGGTGAACGGCCACGTCTACCCGCAGGTCGACAATACCAGGCTGGGCGTCACCTATCGCGAGCCCAAGCTGCTCTATTGGAACGGGGGCAACGGCAAGTTCCGCGACGTGAGCGCGCAGGCCGGGCCGGCCTTACGAGTGCCACAGGTGAGCCGCGGCCTTGCCGTGGGCGACCTGTTCAATCGTGGCGAGCAGGACATCGTCATTGAAAACCTGACGGGTGGCCCGATGATCCTCGTACCCAAGGCCGACCCGAAGAACCGCTGGGTCTCCTTCCGTCTGCTAGGCACCGGTGCGTCGAACCGTCTGGCACTCAATGCGCGTGTCTATGTGACTTCGAACGGTGCAACGCAGATGGGCGAAGTGCGCAGCGGCGGCAGTTATCTATCGCAAAGCGATCTGCGGCTGCACTTCGGCCTGGGTGCCGCGGCCACGATCGACAAGGTAGAGGTCGCCTGGCCGGACGGCAAGCGGCAAAATTTTGAGAAGGTGGCCGCAGGTAAGTTTTATGGGCTGGAAGAGGGCGGAGTGTTGAAATAGCGAGGAGCGCCGATCCCCGCAATACTCGGTTCATTTCTTCCTCGCTGTCATCATGGTTCGTTTCCAAGGTGTCATCCTGAACGAAATCAAGGATCTATTCCTTGGAAGCTGTATGAACTTCGTAAACAAAGCAGATCCTTCTTCACAAGCTCCTCCTGATGACACTGCAACGTGTTGTAAGGAGAGCTTCATTCGTATCTCCTAATGTTTTAGTTGACATCACCAACGCCGCGGCATACTCTCTGAAATGTTTAGGAGATAAGGCGAGTGGCGAAAGCGACAAAGATTGGCCTCACCCGCCTGGAGACCCGGGTCATGCAGGTGCTCTGGAAACTCGGTCCCGCGACCGTGGCACAGGTGCAGGAGCAGATCGCCCCACCCCTTGCATACACCACCGTCCAGACGATGCTCAACATCCTGGAGCGCAAGAAGAAACTCAGGCGCGAGCTGCAGGGCAGGGCTTATGTCTACACCGCCGCCATCTCTGAGCAGAAGGCCTCCAGCCATGCCCTGCGCGACCTGATTGACAGCGTGTTCGGCGGATCCAGTGAAGATTTGGTGATGAGCCTGCTCAAGAACCGGCAGATCGATGCAGCCACTCTCGCCAGGTTGAACCGGCGGCTTCAGCGCGAGGAGGAGTCCTGATGCACGCACTCACCTCGTGGGTACTGGGCTATCTGCTCAATGCAATCTGGCAGCTTCCGCTTCTGTTTGCGGCAGCCTGGTGCATCGTGCATCTGCTGCGCCCGGCGGGTGCGCGGCTGCACCATCGCATCTGGGTCGGTACGCTGCTGCTGCAGTGCTTCCTGCCCGCGTGCTCATCACGCTTCATCACTCGTCTGCAAGAGCTTGTTCATGGCTTATGGCGTCGGCATGGCGAAACTCACGGCATGGTCTCGGTTGAGTTCGGCCCGGGCACTGCCGCCGGCGCCATGCATCTCTCGGCATCTGTGTATCTCGCCATGACCGAATGTTATGCCGCCTTTCTCCTCTACAGCATCCTGCGCTTTGTTTGGCGCAGCTATCGACTTCACGCATTGCGGATGGAAGCACAGCCGATCCTTCTCAGCCCCGCATGCAACTCGTTCTGGCAGGCGTGTTCGCACCGCTTCGGTGTACGGCACGCCCACATCGCTGTGTGCTCCGGCATCTCCGGCCCGCTCACCATCGGCACCCGCCGCAAGCTCATGCTGGTGCCTACAGCAATGCTTTCCAGTTTTAACGACAACAGCTTGCAAGCCGCCATGGCTCACGAATTGGCCCACATGCAGCGCTCTGACTTTGCAAACAACCTGATCCATGAGCTGCTCACCCTGCCGCTGGCCTGGCATCCGCTGCTCTGGGCCACACGCGCCCACGTCACGGAGACGCGTGAGATGATCTGCGACCGCATGGCATCGCAGGCCGTGGGCGGACAGCTTACCTACGCTCGCTCGCTGCTCCAACTTGCCTCACATCTGGCCGGCACACCGCCGGCCGTCATTCCTCACGCCATCGGTATCTTCGATGCCCACCAGCTTGAAAGGAGAATCGACATGCTCACCCTTCCCTCCGCCCAACTCCGGGGCATACGGCGCATTACACTTGTGGGCCTCAGCTTGGCCGTTGCACTTACCGCCTGCGGCTCTGCCCTGGCCATGCACCTGTCCGTCAACGGTGCCGCACCTGCAGCCGGTGTAAAGCCGGCAAGCGCGGCAAACGACACCGAACGTGTATTCAGAATTTCTCCGGTAGTAATGGCCACCATGATTCTCAATAGAGTTCAGCCCATTTACCCGCCGGAGGCAAAAGCCGCCAAGATTCAGGGTGCCGTCGTGCTAAGCGCCATCATCGGCAAGGACGGAACCGTCCAGCAACTCACCGCCATCGCCGGCCCGGAGCAACTCCGCCAGTCCGCCCTCGACGCGGTCCATCAGTGGACTTACCACCCGTACCTGCTCAACGGCCAACCGGAGGCCGTCGCAAGCTCCATCACCGTCACCTACTCCTTTGGCGAGTAAGCATCCTCCCCAATAGCACAAAGCAGGATCCTGCGGAGGCTCGGCAGGGCCCTACTTTAAGCGAGTCTCTGGTTAGACTAAGGCTTGTTTTCCAGAATAGCCTCAAAGCAGTGCCCGAATTTGGTAAATCGTGTAATTAGTCGCTCAGCCGCCGAGATAGATATCGTGCCGATGAAAGCGCGGCTTTAGCGCTAAGATTTCGATCCCAGCGCCTGAAAGCCGCAGACCCAAGAAGCCTTCGCTGTCTATCTCGACGGCTAAATCTTTTAAAGGCTCGCTGTACTGATGTGATTTACTTCAAGGGCTGGAGATTAACTTGTTCTCGGAAAGGCCTAGCTTTAGCTAGGCCTAATTTCTGAGAATGCTGCTGACTTTAGCCCCTGAGGTCATTGTCTCGGATAGATCAATCCTCCTGGACAAGTTACTGGCCCAAAGCCGCCGAACCGCGATGCGTTCCACCGCGCAGACCCGCAAGAATCTGCTGTAGAAAATCGTTGGCCGCACCGGGATTATTCGGCAGAAACAGCGTATTTGTCCCGCTGCGCACGCCAATGTCTTTCAGCGTGTCAAAGTACTGCGTCAGCAGCACCAGCGCCATCACATCCTCTGCGGTCGCGCCGGGAACGGCTTCGCGAAAGTGTTCAATGGACGAGCGCAGGCCGTCAATGATGGCCTGCCGTTCCGCGGCAATGCCCTTGCCCTGCAGCGCCTTGGATTCGGCCTCTGCCTCGGCCTGCTTTACCTTGAGAATCTTTTCCGCCTCACCGCGCGCTTGCGCCGCCACTTGGCTGCGCTGCGCCGCGTTGATGTCGTTCATCGCGGTCTTGACCTTCAAGTCCGGAATAATGTCCGTGACCAGCGCGGTCAGGATGTTGAAGCCAAAGTTGTTCATGATGCTGTCGAGTTCCGTTTTGACCGCAACGCTGATGCCGCTCTGCTGCTCAAACGTCTCATCCAGGGTCAGCTTGGGCACATGGCCAAGAATGGAGTTAAAGACAAACGACTCGATCTGCTTCTGCGGCTTGGAAAGCCGGTAAAACGCATCCACAATCTTGTCATCGACTACCTGGTACTGCACGCTCACGGGTATCTGCACAAAAACGTTATCGCGCGTCTTTGTTTCCACTGAAAAGGACGCCTGCTGTACCTGCAGGTCGACAAAGAAGACGCGCTCGCCATAGGGGATCAGCAGATGCAGGCCGGGCCGCGCAATGCGGTTGAACTTGCCAAAGCGCTCCACCACGCCCGCCTGTGAGGTGCGAACCGTATAAAGCGTCTTCAGCATCGTGACCAGCAGAACGATCAACACAATAATCAGAAAAGTAGTGGCGACAGGAGCCATATCGGGAAACCCTCAATCTTGCTGGCTCCACAATAAGCCGAAATCGCTCTGCAATCCAATATCTCAGTGCAATGCACCTGGAAACAGCGACGCAGAAGCTCCTTCACAAACCACCGAGTCTTCTTTCGATCCCGTCTCGCCACCCTGAAGATGATTGCCAGTCAGCGCAACATACAAACCATGAGCTTGCTCGACACCTTACCCGGCCAGGGGAAGGGCGGCAACGCGTTCTCGCCTGGCAGACGTGGCGTGCACAAACGTCAGGAGCATGTGTGGCACGGTGAGTGCCGCAAGGCCGATGAAAGTAAGGCGGATCAGGGCTACCTGGTAGGCGAGCGTGGGAAGGCGCGAGTAAATGATGTAACTGGCTGCCACCGTGACAAGCGTTGCTGGTGCCGCGGCAAAGGCGATCTCCTTTATGCGGGTCATGCCCTGATCCTTCGCAGTCTCGAAGAGATGACGCGGGCTGTGCAGCAGGCAAAAATAGCAAAAAAAGTAGAGCAGCGGCGGCAAGAATAACCCGGATAGAGTCAGGGCGATAAATTCCACCAGGTCGCGCCGGCGCACGCGCCACTGCAAGCAGGCAGCAACAAGGCCGATGACGACGGACGGCACAGCGACAGACCTGGAAAGCTGCACCAGTTCTCCTGCGGATGGAGTGCCGAGCGCCAGGAAAATCGTCTGCACCTGCTGGCCATGCGTGATAGCGGGAAGAGTGACCAGAGCGATGCCATACGCAAGGCGGGTGGCCAGCACACCCCGCCGCTGCCAGTCAGTGCTGAAGTGGAGAGCGGAGATACATAAGAAAGAAAGAAGTCCCAAAGAGGGCGACCAGTACCAGAACAGCGCGTAGGAGAGAGCGATTGCCAGGTAGAGCAGGAAGAACGATCCGATTGCCAAAACGTTTTTGCTTTGGAGCACGTTTTTGGCAACGGAGACGTCAAGGGCACCATGGGGCAAGCCGAAAAGGACGACCCCGATGGCCAGCAGAGTGATGGTGAGCGAAGGGCCGGGAGTTGATCCGGTTACCGTCAATAGCGCGATGAGTGCCACCCCACCCAGAAAGGCGAGACCGTCATAACGCTCAGCCCAGCGGGAGATCATGATGCGAACCAGGTGAGTGCGCCGCTCGGCAGGGCCCGGATAAAACGGCTCCACGGCAGATCGCGCACCACAGGCCAAAGATCGCTTGTCTCCGGTTTGCCGGCCAGAAAGCGGACCAGCGAATCCGGTGGCGCGCCTCGAAAGAGCGCGCCGAAGAGCCTTTCAGCCGAGGCCGTTCTCTGACCTAGAACATGCAGAAAGAGGATGTCCATGGCTTCAAGCAGGGTATTCCTTTGCGGCGCGGTTGGAACTCCCGTTGCAGCGATGGAGGCCGCGCAAAAGTCTGCCCATCGCTGGATTGAATGGAAGGCATATCCAGTGGAAGCGCGCATGCTGCCGCCCCGTGTTCCGGCCGGAAATACGCGCCGGGAGTTTGCTTTGCGAAACAGCGCCATGGGGAGCGATCCACTCTCCCGCCGTTCGCTGGACCAGCGTGAAGAATGTGCGTTCAGCCAGCCTTCCAGCTTCGCTGCGATGTTGGAAACATCCGCGGGTTCCCGCGCGAATTGCGTCCACTCGCAAAGGAACCGCTGATTTCCAGCCGGGATGATGTACATGAACTGTGCGACGCAATCGCCAGCTGATTGGAAATCCATCAACGTCGGCACATCTGCGAAGTTGTCGCCCACGGGCTTGTCCAGGGTCACAACGTAGCCAACAAAATTCTGCCATAGCCAGGGACGGCCAAGTGTCGTCTGTGGCGGCCGAGTATCCACGACGTATGGCGCGGTGAAGGAACGGCCGTCTTCGACTTCAATACGGACGTGATTGGCTGCCTCGCTCAACTCCATGGCCGTGGTCCCCTGGAGGAGCTTTACGCTGGGCGCGCTGGACAGCATGGTGCAAGCTTTCCGATAGAAAAGGTCGGAGCGGACCATCTCATAGGGGTATCGCGAACTGCCCCGTTCAATGTTGCCGAGCGACGTGTGAACGCGCCAGCGGTTCCATTGCGCAACAGCGCAATCTGAAAAAGGGTGTGGACTCAGTCGCCATCCACACCAGGTGCGGTCTTCGCTATAGTGCGTGCGTGGTTCAAGGATGATGATGCGCTGATCTGGACTTTGCCGGGCAAGACGGGAGGCGAGGCTAAGCCCGGCGCACCCGCCGCCCAGAATAATCAGGTCGGCGCTATGCTCCTGAAACCGCCGGCTCATGCCGTCCCCGGCAAACCCGCAAGCGCTGGATGCATGCCCAGCGGAAGACTCACGTGCAGATGGTCCAGGGGCGCTCGGCCCCGCAGGACTGAAGTTGCGAGCAGGACCTTGCGCGGCATCGAGATCACGCATCGCGCGCCCCACCATTGCAATTGCCTCTCCTGGAGCTGGACGCCGATCTCGCGGTAGACCGACGCAGCCACCTGAATGGCGGTCCGGTTTGGCGCCGGTATAAAGGCAAATCCCAAACGGGCACTCGAGTAAAAAGCGTCTGCCAAAAGCAGGAGCCGGCCAATGGCCACGCTCACGGCCGGGCGGGCTGTTTCCTGTGAAGCGATCTGCTGTGGTGTGAGGTCACCGAGCCAGCTGCCTGGCAGATAGCGACGGCCGTTTCTGGCGTCTTCCAAAACGTCTCTCGCGATGTTGGTCATCTGCATGGCAATGCCCAGATCGATAGCATGGCGGCGAGCCTCGCGATCCACCGCCCCAAGAATCGGTGACATCAGAAGGCCGACTGTCCCGGCAACACCGAAGCAGTAACGAATCAGATCTTCTTCAGTGCCGATCTGGAGTGGCGTTTCCACATCGCAGAGGAAAGACTGGATCAGGTGGTCTGCAACTTCAAGGGGAAGCTGACGGCAAGAGGCAAGCTGCAGGAAAGCAGCGGTGCCGGGTTCGCCTGATTGGCCACGCTCGAGATCGATCCGGGTTTGCCGAAGGCGGTTGACCGCGCCTGAATCTCGACTCTCATCCGCAAGGTCGTCCATGGTTCGGCAAAACGCATAGAGAATACCGGCGTCCGCGGCCGTCTGCCGGGCAAGGAAGCGACTGGCAAACCAGAAGGATTTACCGTTTCTCCGCATACTCGTGTGCATGGGGGCGGACGTAAAGTCACTCATGGGCCGACACTTTGCAGCATCTGATCGACGACTTTAGCACTGCTGAGCACGCCGGGCAAACCCGCGCCAGGGTGTGTGCCGGCACCGACAAGGTAGAGGTTGCCAATGCCTTCCGCGCGGTTGTGAAAACGGAACCAGGCACTCTGCCGCAAGATGGGCGAAATCGAAAAGCCGGCACCATCCACGCTCAGGTAACGGTCCTGGAAATCCAGGGGAGTCATGTGAAAACGTTCCGTGACGCACTCTTTCAGACCCGGCATCATGGTTTCGCTGAGCGCCTTCAGGATTGCATCTCCATATTCGTCAGCGATGGCGGGCCAGTCGGTCGACGACCGAAGGTTCGGAACAGGTGAGAGAACGTACCAGGAATCGCAACCGGGTGGCGCGAAGCTTGGATCGGTGGCGGTGGGACGGTGAACGTACAGTGAGAAATCAGAACGGAGGAAATGCCGGTGAAAAATGTCATGCAGCAGCTCGCGGTAATGGTCACCAAACCATATCGTGTGATGCGCGACGTTGTCGAACTTTTTCGTTGTACCGAAGTAGAGAACGAACAGACCCATTGAGGTTTGGGCATGCTTGAGTTTCAGGCGAGGGATGAGCGGAGACCGCCGAAGCATCTTCGAGTAGAGAAAGGCCGGATCCGCGTCGGAGATGATGATTTCAGCCGGCAGGCGCTCGCCGCTTTCCGTGAGTACCCCGCAGGCATTGCCGCGCTCCACCAGAATCTCTGAAACGGTCGTGTTCAGTCTTAAAGTGATGCCGGTCTCCTGCATCACTTTCGCCATGGCACGGACCAGCGCCCCGGTGCCACCCATCGCAAAAAGAATGCCCCACTTGCGCTCGAGATAGTGAATGAGCGAATAGATGCTGGTGGTATCAAACGGATTTCCCCCCACCAGCAGAGGCGAGACAGAGAAAGCGCGTCGCAGCCAGGGGTGCTGAATGTGCTTGCTCACAAACTGCCACACGCTGCGGTAGCCGCCGAGCCGAACCAGGCTGGGAAGCAGGGCGATCATGGTCGCCAGCCGGTCAAAGGGCTTGGCTGCGAGCTCCTCAAAGCCAATCGCAAAAATCTTTTTCGACTCAGCAACCAGGGCAAGGTACCCTTCGCAATCCGCCGGCGAGAATCGCGCGATCTCAGCCAGAGTGCTGTCGAGCGTTCCCCCATAGTCGAAGTAAGTGTCATCCGGAAAACGGAAGCGATACCACGGATTCAGCGGCACAAGCTCAACGTAGTCTTGCAGGCGTCTGCCATGCAGGGCAAAAAGTTCCTCGAAGAGAAAGGGAGCAGTGATGACGGTAGGGCCGGCATCGTGCCGGTATCCACCCTGCTCAAAGACCTGGGCACGCCCGCCAGGCTGGGAGCACCGGTCGAGCAGCAGAACCTCATAGCCTTTCGCGCGGGCAC
>CAXTRR010000009.1:64094-78385 GCA_964246795.1 uncultured Terriglobus sp.
CGCGCCCCCGCCCCCCCCCGCCCCCCGCGGCCATGCCACCAAAGCCAGCACCGATCACGATTGCACGAGGCCTGTTCATCCCTGGAAAGCAGAGAGCACGGTCAAGTCTCTTCCGGAAAGGCGCGCCGTCAAAGCTTTCGCGTGTTCCACCAGCACCACGGCACACTGCGCCGGGAGTGTCTCTGCAAGCCGGACCGCGCGGTCTGACAAATCTCGCGCGCGCCCAGCGGCAGATTCCTCGGCTTGAGCCTGCGAGAGATTTTTTTGGGACCGCAGCACCGTCACGATGTTCAACGAACCAGAAAGCAGATCCTGTGCGACGTCCTCGAGATCGTCGGCTATCTGGTACGCGATGGCAAAGGAACCGGCCACCGCCATCGCGGTATCGCCCGCGTGACTGTAACCAGCAAGGGCAAGCGGCAGTTCAAGTGAAAGGCCGAGAAGCGAACCCGATTTGCCCTGGGCAAGCCGTTCGTACTGTGCTTCTGTGACGTTTCCGGTTTCGACCGCCGCAATCTCGGCGGCTTCCCCGGAGATCACCTCGCAGGTACGGCGATGGATCAGCGAAAGGCAAGGTCCGATTTGATCGGTGGCACTCAATCCAGCGATTGCCGCATAGGCGGATGCCAGCATCAGGTCTCCGCTGCAGACTGCGGTCCCGTCACTGAAAGCTGCCCAAAGGCTGGGCTTGCCGCGACGGAGTGCCGTTCGATCCAGAAGATCGTCCTGTACCAGGGAAGCGTTGTGAAGAAGTTCGCAGACGACAGCCAGACACAGCGCGTCCTGTTCGGAAATCCCAAGCCGCAACGAAGCTTCGGCGCAGATCCGTGCGCGCAGACGGCTTCCGCCCGCGAGAAAGTGATGATCCAGGGCTGCAACACACGGGTTAGAGGGGTGAATGGAGGCGACACATGCTTTACGCATGGCCGCCTCCATTTGGTTGAGCAGTGGGAACATGGGAACCTGACTCTTAAAGCTTGTCCTTACAGCGTCGCCAGTTCGGCGGAAATGCGCGGCTCAGATCGCTCAGCCAGGGATTTCCTATGCGCAATGATGTAAATGAAGATGCCGAACGCCGCCTTTGCAAGTACATCGGCAATGCTGTAACCGACCTGCACGGCTACATTGGCCGAAGCGCCTGAGAATCCAATCATCGGAAGAATGTAGACGATGGGATAGAAGATCCAGGTAACTACGGTGATGTACCGGGCCGCACTCACCAGACCGCGGGCATTCTCCGGTTGTTCCGCGATCGACCCCTTCAGACCCACGAACAGCTCATACTGGATCAGCAGGAATGGAATCATAGAGAGACACCACCAGAGCCATCGGGTGGAGGACACCGTGGAAATTTCTCCCGGATAACCCAGCAGCACCATAACGACCGCGAGTGTCGCCAGCCTTACGGTCTTCTTGGGTCCTTGGTTGCCGCTCAGATTCATGACCAGGATGAGTTCTGTGACAAGCAACGGCACCGTCAGAAGCCAGTCAACATAGCGGTAAGCATCATTAAAAGGATGGCCAGTGTAAGTCACGACGCCGTTCAGGACAGAGTAGGCATGGTCCCAACTGCTGAAGATGCGGAAATAGTGATAAAGCGCGATGAGCGTCACAAGACCAGAAACAGTGACGGCCGTCTTGTAAGTGCTGGACACCTGGCTGCGGCTGAGGAAAAGAAAGATAGTCGTGGCACCCATCGCGGCGATAACAAACGAGAGGGAGTTGTACACCAGACTGTACTGACCGAAGGAAAGTTGTTCCATACTTCAAACCTCTTTCACGTTATTAAGTTAACGCGATAAGTGGTACAGGCGGCTCGTTCCCTTGTCAACTGCTAAAACCCCGAGGCTCAAAAATGTACGGATACTTTCGGCGGAACGAAATACCTTTGCAGCGTGGAGCCTTTCCTGGTCAGTTGGTAGCGGCATCAGTCGCTTGGAAACAGGACCCACAATTCAGGCCTGCCGGCGTTGCAGTGCACGGCCCGTGACAAAAATCCAAAACAGGCCCAGGAAAGGTAAAGCGCAACACGTGCACCTTGCCACGCCCCTCGTGGATATCCGGAGCTGTGCATTGCAGCCACACGGCTGTCAACAGATGGGATGGGATGAAAAATGCGCTCGACCCAGCGGGTGCGAGCGGGCTCATCGTCCTGCAGACGATCCAGGCAGGAGATTGCCGCCGCCAGTGCCTGAGGAGAGATTCCCTGCTCCAGGGCGAAGCGATCTGCCTCAAGAACTCCGGGGCGGTTGATTGAAGGCAGCAGGAGCAAGCCGGCGAAAGACCAAAGCGTGAACCAAAGACCACATTGAATGAGCCCCGGTGCGTCAATGAGAGAGGCCCCAGGGAGCTGACAGGCCAGGCCGAAACCTACAAGATTCCACGCCAGGGCGACAATTAGACCACGGCCGCGCGTGCCTGTAACCAGGACGCCCTTGCGGCGGACAATTTCAATCGCAAGAACCTCCGGAGGCAGTTCGTTCAGCCATGCGGAGGGGAGTACCAGGCGCTCAAAGCCCGGGATCACGCCGGTGATGCCGCCGACAAAGCCAGGGTCGGTGGACTCGAAGACGAGGGATCGTGGCGCCGGCAGTACTGCAAAAGCATCCTCAGCAGCGTGGTGGCTCGCCTGGGTTTTTGAGGCGTCTATGCGAAGAACCCGAAAGCCACCAACGAGCCGAGCCAGAACCGATTGTGCCGCGAGCAGGATCAGCATCAGCAGCGCGAAGCAGGCGATACCCGCCCATGCGCCGCGCCAGTGTGCGGCAGAAAGAAGAGCAACGGAACAGATACTCATCACGAAGGCTTGCGACAGCACACCGCGTAGCCAGGCAGCAAAAAAGGCAGCTCGGCCCAGGCTCGGACGTCCGTGAAGTCTCGGCAGGACGTATCCGCCCAGAAGATCCGAAGGAATGGAAATTCCGATATAGCAAATTAAGGTGAGCGCGATACACCTTAGCTCAGAGCTGCCATGAAGAAGACGATGAGGCAGATCAAACCAGAGCGCGGTGCCTGCAAGAAGGACTTGAGCACCAACTCCCGAAATACCCAACCAAAGTCTTGCCCTCGCATACGTCATCTCATCATTCTAGGCATGGCTGCTTCGCTGCGGTCCGCACCCGGCATGATGAAGCCGTAGAAGCTGTATCTGTTCCGCTCTGTGCATGCGCCGGATCCAAAAGCCGGAAGTAAGAATCAAGTCTTGAAATTTTCTAAATTGCCGCCACCCGCGCAGACAACAGCATTTGCCATCTACATGCTGGCGGAGGCCTGCTTCTTACCGCGGAAGATGTCGCCATGCGTAGGAACGTGAGCATGGCATATTGTCCAAAGTTTTCGCGTCCGGCCAGAATGGAAAGCTGGCGGGACAGTCCGCCTGCTGAAAGTCTCGTGCATATGTTCCAGTCTGGCCACGGAAGCTCCCTGAATGAAATGGACGCCTGTGGCTTTGTAACTCTATCTTGATGTGGCAGGCGATGCACTTGGAACCCAGCGGCGGCTCGCCGGCTTCGATTGGCCCGTGTGTCTGCTGGTTACTGCCTATGCAGCAGGTTGGGCCTCTTGCGGAAGTGTTTCCCTGTTTCAGGGCTACGGGAGGAGCATGGTTCGTTGAGGACGCGGGTCGCATTTACCGCCGGTGCAATCCATGAAGGAGAGCGAAGACTCCATGCACAGCTCTAAACATATCGAGATGTCGTTGAAGGGAGTAGATGAAGCGGCTCCTGTCTTTCCGGCGAGTTATCGCTGGCCATTCTTTCTCTGCACGGCGCTCTTCTTTTTGTGGGGTATGTCAAACAATTTGACAGACATCCTTGTGCAGCAGTTTCGCAAGAGTTTCGCGCTATCTCAGATGCAGGCCCAACTGGTGCAAACAGCCGTCTTCTTCGGCTACTTCCTTATGGCCATTCCCGCGGCGAATCTGATGCGCCGCTTTGGCTATAAGACCGGCATCCTGCTTGGCCTGTCTCTATTCGGGGCGGGAACTCTGCTCTTCTGGCCAGCCGCGGTGATTGGCAGGTACGAAGCGTTCCTGCTGGCACTATTTATCGTCGGCTGCGGTTCGGCAACGCTGGAAACGGCTGCGAACCCGCTCATCGCGCAGTTCGGCCCTGCGTCCACATCGGAGCGCCGCTTGAACTTTGCACAAGCCTTTAATCCGCCGGGCACCATCCTTGGCGTGCTCCTCGGCACCTATTTCATCTTCTCCGGCGTGGAAGTCTCCCCGGCGGAAGCGGCCAGGCTGAGGGCAGCTGGCACCTTCAACGCGTATATGCACCAGGAGATCATGCGCGTTGTGCCCATCTACGTGGGATTGGGCATGGCCGTTCTGCTGTGTGCCGTGCTCGTTGCACGCACCCGCTTTCCCGCCTTCGCAACCGAGCAGATGCCCCGCGCGAATGCCGGGCGTCTTTCTGACCTGCTGCCCTTCCGCGGACTATGGTTCGCCGTAGCGGCCCAGTTCTTTTATGTCGGTGCGCAAGTCTCCACCTGGTCCGCGTACATTCCGTATCTGCGCCAGTACACTTCACTGCCGGAGCGCACCAGCGGCCTTCTGCTTACGGGCAATTTGGTTGCCTTCGGTCTGGGCCGCATCGTTTCCACACCGCTGATGCGCTTTGCGGCGCCTGCCAAACTCATCGGCGTCTATGCGCTTATCAATGTCGCGCTGCTCGGCGCGGGAGTTCTGCATCCTGGCATCGCGGGCGCCCTCGCCATTCTGCTCAGCAGCTTCTTCATGTCCATCATGTATCCCACCATTTTTGCGCTCGGGATCAAGGGCCTGGGACGTCATACCAAACTCGGTGGATCCATCATCGTGATGTCCATTGTGGGCGGCGCGGTATTGCCGCCCCTGCTTGGCTGGATCGTCCGCGGCACGGGCAGCCTCGCACAGGGCTATCTGGTGGTGGCAGCTGCTTACATGGTGGTGGCGATCTACGGTTTTACCCGCAGACGGTCTGATGGAA
This sequence comes from uncultured Terriglobus sp., assembly GCA_964246795.1. GTDB lineage: Bacteria > Acidobacteriota > Terriglobia > Terriglobales > Acidobacteriaceae > Terriglobus. Next base: position 69,062 of record CAXTRR010000009.1, read on the forward strand.
ACGCTGTTCCCTGACCGTTGGCGTAGCCGATAGTGGAAGAGCAGTCGCAGACCTGGCCCACGCAGAGCCCGGCGAGGTCGTCCTGATAAATAAAGGCGGTACTCTGCCTGCTTGAGCAGGTGCTGCGGCTAAACACCTAAGGCTTCGGCTTGGCTTCTTCTGCAGGTGAGTAGCTTTCTTTCTGCTTCTTCCCTGAGGGATCCAGATCTTCATCCACGGCCGGGGCGGGCGCGGCGACGCGGCGGGGTGCCGCAAAGGGCTGCCGCAGGCCATTCTCCGCGGCAGCCTGCAGGTCGGGCTGGATACCCGGTGTGCCGGCTGCTGCTTTGTACTCGGCGAGGGCTTTTGGCCGGGCAGGTGGATTCATCGCGTCGTAGAGCCGACCCAGGTAGACGTGCGCCCAGCCGACGGTGCGTGGATCCTTGCCGGTGGAGACCACCTGCGTAAAGCGATCAAAAGCCTCCTGCGGTTCACCTTCCATCAGGTTCAGGCGGGCCAGCACATACAGGGCTTCGGCCGATCCGGGATGGGTGGTAATCTCCTTATTGGCCAGGTTCTCCGCACCGGCGCGGTCGCCGCGCTGCAGGGCGACTTCGGCCTGATCCATGGCGGTGAGGACGCGGCGAGGTGCGCGGGCGCGCTGCGTGCGCGTGGAAGCACCTACGATTTCCGGGCTGCCCTCCGGGAAGAAAGGCACCTTCTTGGCGCGGCTCGTTTCAGAGTTCACGTCCATGCTGTAAACCAGCTCAGCCATGTTGTCCTTGATCGAGACACCTTCCCGGTCGGTGAGGGCCAGCTTGTTATAAAAGTACTCGGTCAGCACCCAGCCGGAACGCATGTCTGCGATGACCTGCTTGCGGCGTGCGATGTCGGCGCGGCGGTCGTAATCGGCAAGCGCAATGTTAAAGCCCGTTGGGTCGAAGCGCTCCTTGCCACCGGAGGTGCGCACCGGCTTGGCGAAACCCACGTCCATGGTGCGGGCCTCTACGGCTTTGATCAGACACTCCGTGGTAAAGGCAAGTACGTCATTCTTGTAATAGAAGTCGATGGGTGCACCTTGCACCGCCTTCAGAATGGGCAGAAACCGGTTGGTCGCCGATGCACGCGCATAAACCAGTGGATCGATTTCGTACAGAAGATAGACGTGGCGAATGTCCTCCAGCGGCAGGCCGGCGTTTGCAGCATTCCCAGAAGCGCTGTCAGCCGTGGGAATGCCCGCCGAAGCGATGACAAAGTAATCGGTGCCGTAGACGCGAGCATTTACCGCACCCGGGCTCAGCATCGGCTCCAGCAGCACGACAAAGCGACGGCCATCGTAACTGGAAACAGGCTGGTGCAGGTAGACGTTGGTCTCGAGCAGCATGCGTGTGACCGAGTCATGCACCTGGGTCAGCGCTGCATCGTATTCGCGGTGGTGTGCCAGGAAAATGGCATGCAGGTGTACTGCCTCCGCAAAGGTACGCAGCACCGGCAGGACATTCACGACGTTGAGAGCGTCCGGCGGCATCTCGCTTTCGGGGTAAGAGAGCGCCAGTTGCGGCGGAGGTGTAAGAAAGAGGGCCAGCGAGGCGTACTGTGCCAGGTTCTGCGAAGCGGGCAGCTGGTGCGCCGCCATGTAGTCGCAGAGCGCCCGCTTGGCGGGCAGGGCACCTTCAGCGGTGCCGACCTGATCGGCAATCTCCTGCCGGATGCGGGCGCGTACAGGAAGCGAATGGTCCAGCCCGGCATCGTAGCCACAGGTATTCAGCGCCGCGGCCACGGTAAACAACGGCTCGCTCACGTCCAGGGTTACCGCAGAGCCTGCCGCCTCAACACCACGGCGGGGTGATACGGAGCTGGATTGAGCATTCTCTCCACTGGACGAAGAGATCTGCGCGGAAGCCGGGACCGCTGGCAAGGCAAATACAACAATGACGGCAGCCAGCAGGCAAGGAAGGCGGAGTTTGATCACAGGGATTGGACGGCTCGCGTTTCAGAAATGGCAAACGAGCCTGAGTCTATGCGTCTGTGGCGTCGCGATGCAAACATGCCGAAGTGGAAAGGCGCCGCGCCATGTTAGTAGGCGGCGGGGTCAAAGAATCCGGTGCGCTACCCGTGCACGTTTACATCTGCAAAGGTCAGAACGACGGTGCCACGTACGGGTTCACCGAAAACGCGGGCGGGTGCAAAGACGCTGCTCAGCAAGCGTTCGCGCAGAGTGTCAGTCGTTGCGGCATCCAGTGTGCCGGAGATCACACGATAGTCGTACACGCGGCCCTCGGCGTTGACCTTCGCTTCAATCATCAGCGCACCTTCCCCAGCGGAGGCAATCGAGCGGTGCGGGTCGATGGTCCCATACAGAAAATGTGGACGCGAGAATCCGATCAGCGGGATGTCATTTGCCTCCACGGCAGTCTGGGGTGCCACGGTTCCCAGGGTGGCTGCTCCGCCGACCAGCAGCAGCATTGCGGCGGCGGCCACGGCACCATGCACTGCAAGCGGGCGCAGGGTATTTTCCCGCAGCAGATGCCACTGGTGCGAGAGACGGCCTGTCCAGCGACGGCCGGCACGCACCTGCTCGTGCGACACGGCGAGGCGGAGGCGGAGCTGAAGATCAGCCGGCGGAGCGATTCGCGGCGTGGTGCGAAGGGCTGCGTCGGTCCCAGCGCGCTCATGGTGCGTTTCTTCCAGCGCAGCTAACCGGAGTTCCGATTTGGCCTCCGCGCCCGGCCAATCTGCAGAGGAGTGGCTGACTTTGAGCGGCTTGAACGAGAGCAGGCGCATGAGGTTTGAGAAGAAGGCAGTCATCACTGACCTTCCTTTGCTGAAGCCTTGGATGAACCCGGCTCCGGGGTGGATGCAGAGGTGGTGCGCGTGGAGCGTACAACTTTTGTGGAGGACGCCGCGGAGTGCGTGGCGAACTCCGGCAAACGCGCTCCCAGCAGGGTGCGGAGACTGGCCCGGCCCCGCAGAAGGCGGCTCTTTACCGTGCCCATGTTGATCTTCAGGATCTCGGCAATTTCGTCGTACGCCATGCCCTCGATCTCACGAAGGATGACAACCGTCCGAAAGCCTTCCGGCACCTCGCGCAAGGCGGCTTCCACTACGCCGCGCAACTCACTTTGCCGGGCCTGATCGAAGGGGGAGTCGCGAGGGTCGGCCAGAGTTTCCCGAAGCGGGAAATACGTGGAGTCGCTCTCGTCAGAGGAGTCGCCGTCGATGGTGACCTCCTGCCGCTTGTGGCGGGACCACCAGCGCCGGCTGTTGGAGGATTCGTGCAGCGCGCTGCGGTAAATCCAGGTGCGCAGGCGTGACTCGCCATGGCACCCCCCAATGCTGCGAAAAATCTTGATGAAAACGTCTTGCGTAATGTCGGCGGCGTCCGCCGGGTTGGGAAGCGAACGGGCAATGAGGGAATAAAGTGGAGCGCTGTACTGCGCGATCAACTGCGCAAAGGCCTCCTCGGATCCAGCCTGCAACGCTGCGACGAAGACCGCCTCCTCCGCCCGCAGTTCGACCGCGGGAGAAAAGGACGCGCTGAGCGGATTGGCTAGATGATTCAGAATCGCTGCTCCCACTTGCCGCTCCCTTCAAACTACGTCGGCGGTGCGAGCACCGCAAGCCCTTGCCTGGCGAGAAATGTATGCCACCGCCGGCGGTGTGGAGTGCTCTCGCTCACTCTGTAAGCTTAGACACCGCTCCTGGGCATCTTTGTTCCCGGCTTCGTAAGGGAGCTACACCGAAGTGTGCACGGGAGTGCACGGCGCGGCATGCCCAGAGCAATTCGGCCGTCACGACGGAACAAGGGGATAGGCTCCCACGCTCCACCTCGGTTGAGAGTTGGCTCTCCCGCATGCAGGAGAGATGGTCTGTACGGGTTGACCTGTGCCAGGAAACAGGTGAGAATCGAGTGTAGTGGGCCTGTGGCGCAGCTGGGAGCGCGCTTCCATGGCATGGAAGAGGTCATCGGTTCGATCCCGATCAGGTCCACCAATTACTTCAACAACTTAATGGATTCCCTCCCCAGCGGTCTGGCAGCACTTTGGCAGCCAATTCCAAGCTGCCATTCGGCCAAACACCTTCAGGCTCGCGTTCTTCCTCCTTCTTGAGCGTCCGCGCCATACTTCCTTATTGCGTAAACGGCATCACTTCATGAGCGGTACCGTTTTTGGCTGAGCTGAAGCCGATCGGTTCACGGCACTCACCAGCTCCTGATAGATGGAGTGAAGTTCCTGCTTGTACACTCAGGACAATGCCTCGAAAGCGCCTACTCGCGTTTGTTGTCACCGGCCTTTTGCTGGTGATGCTCGGCGCGCTGCTTTACGAAGCTTTCGACATTGGCGATACGCAACCTTTCGGAGTCGATCCGGAAGTGCCGCTCTTCATGTTAGGTTCGCTGCTGCTGCTCTGCATTGGAGCTGCCATTTTGGCTGTACGCCGGGCGAGCGACTCTCTGGCGTCCTCAATCATCATCTCCTTTGAATATCCAAGGCTGGCTTTAAAGGTGATCGGGCAGTGCGAAGCCTTTTGCGCAGAGCATCTTCTGTTTTCACCACCTTTATCTGTAATCTCCCTCCGCGTTTAGATAAAACTCCCCCACAGCTCCGGTTTTTTCGCGGCAGCCCGTCTGCCTGCGTCCGCTTGAACCCTGGCTTGTAGGAGTCTCCATGAAACCCCTTGCAACGGGTGCGACGCTTCTTGTGGTGTTCCTCGCGGGTTGTGCTCCGCACAAATACCACCCTGCACCGATCTCTCCGGCTGCTACCGCGACGGCTTTATACAACCGCAGTCTCGACGACCCAGACCTCCGGATTTGGATGATGCAGCACGCCAGTTTCAAGGCTTCCCCATGGCCGATACAGGCGTGGAACCTGGAATCGGTCATTCTGGCCGCGTACTACTTCAACCCGGATCTGGATGTCGCTCGTGCCAACACCGCCACGGCCGATGCGGCAACCACAACTGCTGCCATGAAGCCGAATCCTTCCGTGAGCGTGGGAGGGCCAAAGGGCACGCAGCAGGCCATTTCAGTCTTCGATTTTTCCCTGCCGATCGAGACCGCCGGCAAACGCGGGTATCGCATTGCCGGTGCAACTCACGTGAGCACGGCGAGCCGCTTACAACTCGCGCAGGTGGCGTGGGTCGTCCGAAGCCGGGTGCGTACGACGTTTGTGGACTACCTGTTCGCGGTTCAAGCGGCAGGCTTGCTTCGACAAGAGACAGAGCTGCGGGCCAGGTACGTGCAGCTGGTAGACGCCCGTTTTCGCGCAGGGGAGATCCCATTGCCGGACCTCACCACGGCACGCATCGATCTGACCGCGTTGCGCCAAAGCCTCAACATCGCCGAGGGTACGGTGGGCACGACACGCGCATCGCTCGCCTCAGCGATCGGTGTTCCAGACGCGGCGCTCGGGGCGAAGACGCTGGCCTGGGGAGACGGCGGCATTCCGCCTACACCTGGCACTCTGCCATCCATGGCGGTGCGGAGCCTGGCCGTGCAGAACCGCCTGGATATCAGGCGTGCCCTGGAACAATACGAGGCTACGCAATCGGCGCTTCAGCTTGAGGTAGCGCGGCAGTACCCGGACTTCAACATCGGCCCGGGCTACAGCTATGAAGAGAGCACCAATTATCTCTCTCTGATTGTTTCTAGCGTGCTTCCCCTGCGTAATCACAATCAGGGTCCAATCGCGGAAGCCGAAGCGCAGAGGAAGGTCGCGGGAGCAGCGCTCCTTGCCCTACAGAGTACGGTGCTTGCCGACGTCGACCGCACGCGAGCGCAATATGTGGCGGCCTTTGCGGCCCTCGAAGGTGCAACGACGGCCGTCGGTGAACTGAAAGAGCAAGAGCGGTCGGCCGTAGCCCTACTGAAGGCCGGGGAGACGGAGCGGCTCACCGTGGTGGCTGCCCAACTCCAGACATCGGTCTCGGAACGTGCCCGCCTGGATGCTCTGCACCAGGCACAGCTATCGCTCGGTCTGGTGGAAGATGCGCTCCAACGTCCTCTCGGCTCCGGCATCGACCCAGCTCTTCCGCAATATGCACCACGACCGTAAAGGAATCAGTGATGAAAAGAATTCTTCGTTTTGTTCTTCTTGCCCTGGTGGTCGTGCTCCTTGCCGGTGGACTTATCTGGGGATTTCTCGCTGGTCGTGGAGAACAGGCAGCAGAGGCACAGCGCGAAGCTCCGGTAAAAGCACCCTCGCGAGTCACCTCTGAGGACGGCCAGACAGTCCTTTCTTTCGACGCCGCCGCTCAGAAAGGCAACGGCATTGCAACCGCCGTTCTGCCTGGGACGAAGCAGCGCACGGAGGATCAGGCCACGGGAGTTGTGGTTCAGCTGCAACCGCTGCTCGACCTGAAGGCGAGTTACAACACGCCTTCAACGGATCTCATACGAGCACGGGCCAACGCTCGCGCTTCCTCAGCGGAATACAAGCGGCTGCGCCTGCTGAATCTGGAGGACAAGAACGCCTCGGACAAGGCTGTCGAAACGGCCCGCGCCGCGGCTGAAAGCGATACCGCGCTGGTACAGAACGCGCAGCAGGCCATCACGGTTCTGAAGGGGACCACAGTGCTCCGCTGGGGGCCGGTTGTGGCGGGCTGGATTGAAGGCAATTCGCCCCAGCTCGATGCTTTATTGATGCAGCGAGCATTTCTTCTCCAGGTCACCGGGACTACCTCCAATCGCTTCGCCGCGCCCAGGCAAGCAACGGTGCAGTATCCGGACGGCAGTCACGCGACGGCTGAGTTTGTGTCTGTGCTGCCCCAGCTCGATCCGCGCCTCCAAATCCCAAGTCTTCTTTACCGGGTAACACCGCACCCTGGCCTTGTACCTGGAGTCAACGTGAGCGTCTTTCTGCCATCAGGACAGGAGCAGGCCGGGGTGGTGGTCCCCTCCGGCGCGGTCGTTTGGTCGCAAGGCTCTGCCTGGTGCTATGTCGAGAAATCGACGGGCAAGTTCAAGCGCATTCCTCTCCAGACCAGCCGGCCGGAGGCGAACGGCTGGTTTGTCAGCGAGGGACTCGCTCCGGGAAACCGGGTCGTGGTTTCAGGAGCCCAGACCCTTTTGTCTGAAGAGTTCCGTTCCCAGATTCAAGCGGACAAAGACTGAGGAGAAAAGATCATGTTGAGCGCCATCGTTCGCTTCTCACTCCGCTTTCGCGGTGCCGTTCTCTCGCTCGCTGTGGCCATGTTGGGCTACGGGCTTTACGCCCTCGCGCATGCCAAGTATGACGTCTTCCCGGAATTTGCACCGCCCATCGTCACCATACAAACCGAGGCTCCCGGACTCTCGCCGGAGCAGGTAGAACTTCTGGTCACACAGCCCATTGAGAATGTTGTCAACGGAGTTACCGGAATCGACTCATTGCGGTCGAACTCCATCCAGGGCCTCTCGATCACAACCGTGCTGTTTCACAACGGAAGCGATATCTATTTGAATCGGCAGCTTGTCAATGAGCGCTTGGCCACGCTCGCCGGCCAGCTTCCCCATAGCGTCTCGGCACCCATCATCACTCCGCTTACGGTCTCCACAAGCACCGTGCTGGTAGTCGGATTGACGTCGCCGGGCAAGTCCCTGATGGATCTGCGAACGGCTGCGGACTGGACCCTGCGGCCCCGCCTGCTGGCGGTGCCCGGAGTCGCCAGCGTGAGCGTGTTCGGTGGCCAGGTAAAGCAGATTCAGGTCCAGCCGCGCCCTGAGAGCCTTGTGCAGTACGGCCTTTCGCTCAACGATGTCGTCGCGGCAGCAGGCAAGGCGACAGGAGTCGTCGGCGCCGGCTTTGTGGAGAACTCCAACCAACGGCTCATCCTGCAATCGCAAGGGCAGTTCACCACACCCGCACAGATTGCCGCGACGGTTCTGGTTCGTCAGAATGGAGCGAATGCAACCCTGGGGCAGGTGGCCGATGTGGTCGAGGGCCCGGCTCCGCCCTTCGGTGCCGCTTCAGTAGAAGGAACGACCGGCGTCGTTCTGGTGATCTCCGGGCAGTACGGCTCCAACACCGCTGATGTAACTACGCAGGTGGACAAAGCACTCGCCGAGCTAAATCCCGCGCTGCAGCAGCAGGGCATCGCAATGCGCGGCGATCTCTTTAAACCGGCTAACTTTATCGGTGTCGCGGTCCACAATGTGCGGAACTCTCTGCTGCTCGGTTCTGCTTTTGTGATCGTCGTCCTCTTTCTGTTCCTGTTCGATCTGCGGGTTGCCGCAATCTCGTGCTCGGCGATCCCGCTTTCGCTGCTCGTGGCGGTCACTGTGATGGACCGCATGGGTTTTACGCTGAACACGTTGACGCTGGGCGGTCTCGCGATTGCAATCGGTGAAGTCGTGGATGATGCGGTGATCGATGTCGAAAACATTCTTCGCCGTCTTCGGGAGAACGCGGCTCTGGGGCATCCTCGCTCCGCATTCGCCGTCGTCTTCAGTGCCTCGATTGAAGTCCGCAGCGCCGTGGTGTACGCAACCTTTGCTGTCATTCTGGTCTTCATTCCAATCCTCACCCTTTCCGGTGTCGCCGGGCGTCTCTTCGCTCCGCTGGGGATCGCCTATATTCTTTCCGTGCTGGCTTCCCTGGTCGTGGCGCTCACAGTCACTCCGGCACTTTCCCTGCTCCTGCTGGGCCAGCGCAGCATCCGCTCCACCGAACCTCCAGTCGTTCTTTGGCTCCAGAAGCGTTACAGAAGAATGCTGGCGCAAGTGGAACGTGCGCCACGGATTGTGATCGGATGCGTAGCCGCGGTTACGGTGCTGGGCGCTGCGGCGCTGCCCTTCTTTACCTCCAGCTTTCTGCCGGAGCTGCGTGAAGGGCATTACATCGTGCACATGATCTCGGTTCCGGGCTCGTCGCTTGAAGACTCTCTCCGTGTGGGCCGCAAGGTAACGGCAGCCCTCCACAAGCTTCCCTTTGTACGTTCAGTTTCACAGCGGGTTGGGCGCGCGGAGCAGTCAGAAGATACGTGGGGGTCGAACTATAGCGAGGTCGATGTGGATCTAAAGCCGATGGGCGGCGAAGAGGAGGAGGCAGCCGTGGGGACGATACGCACCACGCTCTCTGAGTTCTCCGGGGTTAATTTCTCCGTGCTGACCTTTTTGACGGAGCGGATTGAGGAGACCATCTCCGGCTACACCGCATCGACCGTGGTCAACATCTACGGCAACGATCTGGACCAGCTCGACCGCGAAGCGCAGCAGGTTGCCCATGTGCTCAATGGCGTGCCCGGAGCAACCGACGTGCAGATGCAATCTCCTCCGGGAACTCCCGAGATCGCCGTTGCGCTCAAGACTCCGGAGTTGCTGCATTGGGGGTTCGATCCCGTAAGCGTGTTGCAGGACGTACAAAC
>CAXTRR010000009.1:78395-88029 GCA_964246795.1 uncultured Terriglobus sp.
CGTACAAACCGCATATCAGGGCCAAAAAGTCGGGGATATCTATGAGGGTAATCGTGTATTTGGAGTCACGGTGATCCTTCCACCTGGTCGCCGGACAGACGTCAAGTCCATCGCCGCTCTGCCGCTCAGAAATCCTGAAGGGATTTATGTCCCGCTGGGAACCCTGGCTGGCGTCTACCAGAAGGCAGGGCGATACAACATCCTTCACGACGGTGCGCGACGGGTCCAGACCATCACCCTGAACGTTGCCGGAAACAACACCGCTGCCTTTGAGAGCAAGGCCCAGGCCGAGATTGCGGCGCGGGTCCATCTCGCGCCAGGAGACTACATCCAGTTCACCGGCACCGCCGCGGCGCAAGCACGTTCCCGCCGCGATCTCCTGGTTTACTCCATGCTGGCCGCAGTCGGAATCGTGTTGCTGCTCTCGGTCGTGCTGATGAACTGGCGCAACCTCATCCTGGTACTGGCAAACATTCCTTTTGCACTCGTGGGAGGCGTGCTCGCCGTCTTTGCCGGAGGCGGCCAGCTCTCCCTGGGTGCCATGATCGGATTTGTTACGCTCTTCGGCATCACTCTCCGCAACTCGATCATGCTCATCTCGCACTACGAACATCTGGTTGAAGTCGAAGGCAAGCAGTGGGACTATGAAACCGCCGCGCAGGGAGCTTCGGAACGGCTCGCACCGATTGTAATGACGGCACTCGTCACAGCCTTGGGCCTATTGCCTTTGGCCATCGGCAGCAGTGCTGCGGGCCAGGAGATCGAAAGTCCATTGGCGATCGTGATCCTGGGCGGATTGGTTACATCCACAGCACTCAATCTCTTGGTCCTACCCACACTGGCACTCCGCTTGGGGCGATTCGAGGCGCGATCTCTTGACGCCTAGCAGGGTGCTTCAGCCCTCGTCGATGCCGGCAGAGATCAATGCCTGAACTCTGCGCTTTATATCGTCACGGATCCGCCTCACCTCATCCATTGGCAAGCCTTTGGGGTCCTCCAGCGGCCAGTCGTCGCGCCGCAAGCCGGGAACGTAGGGACACTTGTCTCCGCAGCCCATGGTGATGAGCAATGCAGCGCCTTCGGCAAGCTCCTGGGTCAGCTTCTGAGGTTTGGCGTTGCTGAGGTCTATCCCAACCTCTTGCATCGCGGCTAACACCTCAGGGTGTACATGCAGACCCGGCTCCGTTCCTGCCGAGACAGCCTCCGCTTCTGTTCGATCGGCGAGCTGGTTGAAGAAAGCGGCCGCCATCTGGGAGCGCCCGGCATTGTGGACGCAGGCGAAGATCACCTTGTGCATTCTGTTTCCTTCCGAGATGCGTTCGCTGCGAGACTCCAGGCCTGGCTCGCCATCTGAACCGGATCCCACGGGCTGCTGAGTGGAGGAGTGTGACTGAGGTCGAGGTCGGAGATCGCATCGACCGTCATTCCATGGAAGAGCGCCGTTGCAAACACGTCGATGCGCTTGGAAACCTCGGCTCCCCATGTGCCCATGAGCTGTGCCCCCAGCAGCCGGCCTGTTCCACGGTCTCCGGTGATGCGGGCCCGGAGGGGCGTAGCTCCCGGGTAATAGGCTTTGTGGTCGTTCATCATGCTCTCAATGGTGAAGGGCTGGAATCCCTCGCGTTCGGCTTCATCTTGCCGCAGTCCCGTGCGGGCGATAACACGATCAAAGAGTTTGACGACCTGCGTTCCAAGAGAACCCGCGAACTCGCGCTGCCCTCCCATGGCATTTTCGCCAGCGGTTCGGCCCTGCTTATGGGCGGTTGTTCCGAGCGGAAGGTAGGTGTGCCGGTTCAGGAGACAGTGCCATGTCTCGGCACAGTCGCCGGCAACGTACACGTCGGGTACTCCGCTTTCCATCTTGCGATTGGTGAGCAGGGCACCTTTTTCGCCGGTCCGCAGGCCAGCCTCAATCCCAAGAGCGGTGTCGGGCTTCACGCCTACCGCAATCAATACCAGCTCACAATCCTGCTCGAAGCCCTCACTACCTGAGATGTGGAGATGGTCGCCCATCTGGACGATGCATTGCGCTTCGACGTTTGTGGAAACCACCACCCCGTGTTGCTCCAGCTCCTGGCCGACTGCCTCGCCGAACTCCGAATCGACTGTTGCAAAGACAGCTTTCGTTCGGCTGGCCACAGTTACCTCGATCCCTCGATGCGTTAGCGCGTCCGCCATCTCCAGGCCAATGTAGCCGGCTCCAACGATCACGGCACGGCGAGGCTTCACCCTCTCCAGATAGTCATGAATGGCAAAGCTGTCCTGCATCGTGTGCAGCAGGAAAACCCCAGGCAGTTGCCACCTTGCAATCCGTGGCTCCACCGGACTCGCGCCGGTAGCGATGAGCAACTTGTCATACGGAAATGTCTCGTGCCTATCACTGTTGACTTGGGCCGCGACGATCTTCACGGCAGGGTCGATCCGGATCGCGCGATGCCCGCGGTGAATCGCGATGCCATCGAACTCTGTCCGATGCGCGAGCCTGCGCCAGTCGGGGGTCTCGCCGCTGAGATAGAACGGCAAACCGCAGATGCTGTAGTTCGGAAAAGCGTCTTTGAGCAGCACGTCGATTTGCGCGTCCGGACTGAGTTCCCGGGCGCGAAGGGCCGCGCTGATGCCGGCGTCGCTCCCACCGATGATCAGAAATCGCATCTGGGCGGCCTAGCTCTTCCCGATATCGTCGAGCTTCTTCTGCAGCGCGAAGGTGTCGAGCGTAGCGAAGGGGAGACAGAGAAACAGGCTGATGCGGCGGGCCAGCGCCTGGAATGCCTGGCTAAAAGCCCGCTCGATCTCCTCTGGGGTGCCTTGCACGGCGGCCGGGTCTGAAATGCCCCAGTGCGCCGTCATAGGCTGCCCGGCCAGAACGGGCAGACCTCCTGCGCGGCGTTGTCACAAACGGTGAACACAAAGTTAAGGTGGGGCGAGTCCGGTTTTGAGAACTCGTCCCACGATTTGCTCCGTGCGTTCGCGACATCCATGTGAGCTCTTTCCATCAGCCGTAGAGCCTCGGCGCGAACCTCTCCACTGGGATGGCTGCCCGCGCTGTAAGCGGTGAAGTTCCCCTTGGCCGTGCCATTCATGATGGCTTTGGCCATAATTGAACGGGCGGAGTTGCCAGTGCAAAGGAAGAGGACGTTGTAGTGCGGCATTTCAGCTCCTTGGCTCAAGCCGGGTGCGATGCTTCGCTGTTATGCGCAGCAGGTCGGGCCGCAGCAGGTTTCAGAAGCTTCGACTTGCGGCTTGATCGCATACACCTTCACGCTCGCAGCCGCTGCATTCACGTCGTACTGCGAGAGAAGCTGCGTCAAGTCATCGTGGAGCGAAGGCTCGGCGCTGAGGCTGGGGGTGCAGCAGGCCTCGACCACCTGCAAGGGATTGCTGGAATCCATTGCCGGCGAGCAGCAGCCCGCCTGGTTCTCTACTTTCGCGTAAGCGTTCAAGTCCGCGCCGCTGTCCACGATCTCGACATGCTGAAAGCCCGCCGCGAGCAGCCCGGCCTTATAGTCTTCGATCTGAATTGCTCCGGCGATGCAGCCAACGTAGGCCGCCATGCTCTGTGCAACGGCCTCGGGCAGCTCATGCTTGAGCGCGATGTTGCTCACGGCGACTCGCCCGCCTGGCTTGAGCACGCGGGCGATCTCACGAAAGACGGCGGGCTTATCGGGCGCGAGATTCAGAACGCAGTTCGAGATGACGCAATCGACTGACGCATCCGGGAGCGGAATCCGGTCAATGGTGGACTGGTGGAACTCGACATTGCTGTAACCGCCCGCCTGGGCGTTCGCTCGCGCCCGCTCGATCATGGCCGTGGTCATATCGATTCCGATGGCGCGGCCCGTGGGCCCGACCTGCTTTGACGCCAGGAACACATCCAGGCCGCCGCCGGATCCTAGATCGACCACAACTTCGCCGGACCGGAGATGCGCGATCGCGGTTGGATTGCCACAGGAAAGGCCCATGTTCGCATCCGCCGGAATTGAGGTCAGCTCCTCGGCTGTGTAGCCGAACGCCTCCGCGACCGCCTGCACGCCCGCATGATTGTTCGACAGAGTGCTCTCTGCCACCGCGCCGTACTTCGACTTCACCGACTCCAAAAGCTGCTCTGTCATAACCGCCTCCATGCATCTGCTTAGGCGACTATATGACTTGCGCTTGCATACGTCAATGCGTATAAGTAAGGCATGGCGAAACCGGCACCGTTTGACGTGGAGCGTTTCTTTCAGGCTTTAGGGGACAACACACGGCTGCGACTCCTGAACCTGATGGGCGATCAGGAGATCTGTGTCTGCTACTTCGTGGAGATCCTGGGCGGTCCTCAGCCGAAGATTTCGCGGCACCTGGCTTATCTTCGCAGCGCCGGGATCGTTGCAGCGCGGCGCGAAGGCAAGTGGATGCACTACCGGGTCGTCATGCCGCAACACATCGGCGCATCGCAAATCCTGAAACAGACTCTTGGCTGGCTGAAGGAAGAGAAGTCGATGCAGGCTGACCGGACGCGACTCACCAGGGCCTGCTGCGCTCCGGCGAAATATCCCCTGCTCGATGGCGCTCCGCTTCCCACAACGATTCAGGACGTGGCCTGCGAGGTTTGCTGATGTCCACCACGCCCTTTACGCAAGGGCAGATCTGCGCTCCTGCGGCCCGCAAGAAGCTTTCCTTTCTTGATCGGTTCCTGACGCTCTGGATCTTCCTCGCCATGGCGACCGGCGTTGCCATCGGCCACTTCGTGCCGTCCTCGGCCGGCTTCGTGAACCGCTTTCAAACCGGTACGACGAACATCCCTATCGCCATCGGACTCATCATCATGATGTTTCCACCTCTGGCGAAGGTCCGCTACGAAAAGCTGGGTGAGGTCTTCCGCAACAAGCGCGTCCTCGGCCTGTCGCTCGTGCAGAATTGGCTCATCGGCCCGGTCCTGATGTTCCTTCTGGCCATCGTCTTCCTTCGCGGCGAACCAGCCTACATGCGCGGCCTGATTCTAATCGGCATCGCCCGCTGCATAGCGATGGTGCTGGTTTGGAATGAGCTGGCCGAGGGTGACACGGATTACGTTGCGGGATTGGTGGCCATCAACAGCGTCTTTCAGGTGCTCTTCTACAGCCTGTACGCCTGGGCGTTCCTGACGGTTCTGCCGCGGTGGTTTGGGCTGCAGGGCAGCGTCGTCCAGATCGGAATTGGTCAGATCGCGAAGAGCGTGGGCCTCTACCTGGGTGTTCCGTTCGTGGCCGGATTCATCACACGGTTCGTTCTCATCCGGCTCAAAGGGGAAGAGTGGTATCGCACTCGCTTCATACCCCGCATCAGCCCTCTCACCCTCGTCGCTCTGCTGTTCACGATCCTTGTCATGTTCTCGCTCAAGGGCGACCTGATCGTGCGGCTTCCGCTCGATGTGGTCAAGATCGCCGTGCCGCTGGTCATCTACTTCCTCATCATGTTCCTGGTCAGCTTCTGGATGGGCAAGCGGCTGGGCGCAAACTACGCACAGTCTGCCACGCTCTCCTTCACGGCGGCTGGGAACAACTTCGAGCTTGCCATTGCTGTTGCCGTGGCCGTCTTCGGCTTGAACTCGGGCGAGGCTTTCGTCGGCGTCGTCGGTCCCTTGATCGAAGTTCCCGCACTTATTGGCCTGGTCAACGTCGCATTCTGGATGAAGACGCGGTACTTCGGCGGACAAACGACGGGCTTTCAGGCACGTCCCGTTGAGGACGGTCTCTGAATTGCGTCCTCTTCAGAGCCAGCTCAGCGAACTGGCTGGTTGTGGGCCTCTTATCCTCTGAGCCGCAATGTTTGCAATCCGCACGCTAGCCGATACCGAACTGCTGCAGCTTTTCATAGAGCAGGCGGCGGTGAATACCAAGCCGTCGCGCTGCATTTGATTTGTTGCCGCTGGCCGCTTCCATCGCATGCTGGATGAGGCTTCTTTCCCACTGCGCAACGGAATCATGAAAGGGCAGGTTGAGCAACGCCTCCAGTTCCAAGCCGGTCGACTTGCGCCCACCGGAGCCAATCTGATCCTGGATTGCCGCAGCAGTGATGGCCCGCCCTGCTGCATGGACGGACGCCCGTTCCATCAGATGCTCAAGTTCTCGGACGTTCCCTGGGAAGGAATATTGCTGAAGTGCGACAATCGCATCTTCAGTCAGGCCCGATGTAGTGCTTCCGTTGCGGTCGGCGTAGCGCTGCAGGAAATGTTCGGCGAGGGGCAGAATGTCCGAAGAGCGTTCACGCAGAGGCGGGAGCCGGAGCGTATACGCATTGAGCCGGTAGAAAAGGTCCTGCCGGAAGGTTTTGTCCTCCACCTCTTCTTCGAGGGAGCGATTGGTGGCGGCGACGATTCGCACGTCAGCATGGATGGAGTTATTGCCTCCCACTCGTTCAAAGGTGCGCTCTTGCAAAACGCGCAGGAGCTTCGGTTGCAGAGCGAGTGGCAGCTCGCCGATCTCATCCAGGAAGACCGTCCCGCCCGCGGCAGCCTCAAACTTGCCGAGCTTCTGCGCAACTGCGCTGGTGAAGGCCCCTCGTTCATGACCGAAGAGCTCCGATTCAAGCAGCTCGGCGGGGAGCGCGGCACAGTTGACGACGACAAACGGACGCTTACTTCGTACGCTGTTCTCGTGGATGGTGCGAGCAACCACCTCCTTGCCGGTCCCGGACTCTCCAAGTAGAAGCACCCCAACATCCGTATGTGCTACCCGTCCGATGCTTTTGAAGATTTCGATCCATGCGGGGGAGTTGCCGATAAGACGTGCTTTGCCCGCCTGCTCGCTATCAAAATCCTCAGATCCAGCGGCGCGATCCTTGAATCGCTGCGCACGCAAATGCTCGACCTCGCGCTGGAGTTCCATGTGACGAATTGCACGCGCGGTGGTTGCCAGCGCCACATCCATGTCGAGTGGCTTGGTCATGAAGTCATAAGCGCCCAGTTGCATGGCCTGCATCGCGTTTGGACCGGTGCCATGCGCTGTGATGATGATGACAGGCATGGAGGTCAAGCGACCCTCAGATCGCTGGCTTCGCAGGAACTGTTCGCCACCCCCGCCCGGCATCTTCCAGTCACAAAGTGCGACATCGGGCGTGCCTGCCTGCAGCAACGCGAATGCCTCATCACTATTTGCCGCGGTGCGGACCTGATAACCGGCACCCTCCAGCAACTCGCGGAGAGTTTCGCGCAGGTTGCGGTCATCGTCCACCACCAGAATCTCAGCCACGGGCCTGCTCCGTCCCATTCCGGCTTGCGTGAACCAGTTCTGGCCGCAAAGCCGTTATGGGTAGAAGTATGGACGCAACAGCCCCACCATCAGGGTGGTTGCTCAAGTGCAGCTCCCCATCATGAGCCTGCACGATCTCGAACGAGATGGATAGGCCCAGTCCCGTCCCTGCTTCTTTCGTCGTAAAGAAGGGGTCCATCGCTCGGCTCAGGGCCTCTGCGTTGATTCCCGTTCCGTTGTCGCGAATTTGAATGCGCGCAAAGGACCCATCATGGGACGTAGCGATAGACACCCTCCCCTCCCTCTGCCCGGAGGCCGCATACACCGCGTTGTCCATCACATTGTCGAGCACCTGCAGGATTCTGCCTCGATCGCAGAGAATGGTACAGCCCGCGTCAGCTTCGCAGGACACCGCAACCCCATGTGCGCCTTGCCGCTCTCTCCAGGTATTCGCCGTGGTGGAGCAGAGGTCATCAAGTTCCACCGGCTCAAAATAAAGCTGGATGGGTCGCGCAAAATAAAGCAGCCGGCTGATCATCGTGTCCAGCCGGTCGATCTCTTCAAGAATGACAGTGCTGTTCCGCGCTACACCGTCCAGGTCGAGCGTTCGTTGCGACATTTGTGTTCTGAGCCTGATGGTCGCGAGTGGATTGCGGAGCTCGTGCGCAATGCCGGCGGCGAACTGCCCGAGAGCCGACAACCGTTCCTTGTGACGCATCTCCGCTTCCAGTAAGCGTTCCTTCTGAATCTTCTGTTGCAGCGAGGCGGCAAGCTTGTCGATCCCTCGCAGCACGCGATTAAACTCTTCCAAATGCGGAACCGCCGCAACAGGTACGGGCTGGGCAAAGAATCCGCTTTCCAGCGCGCTCAAACGGGCGAGCACCCCATTCACCCCGTTGCTCACCTCGCCCGTTACGAAGAAGGTCAGAAGCGCCGTGATGACCGCCGTAGCTCCAAAGCCAAGGCTTCCCCAAAGCAGTGCACGGTTGCGTCCTCCGGTCACGCCAGGCATACGTTGCATGAGCCAGACGGCTCCGGTGAGCTTACCCGTAGAAGTTGGGAGGCCTTCGCGAATGGGTACAGCCGCAAACAACACGGCATCGTGCGGCCCCTCAAAGCGAGATGTCTTTGTGGTGCCGCTCGACACCGCGGCACGAACAAGGGTCTCGATCGTCGGCCTTTCTCGCTGTGGCATCTTCTTGTCTGGGCCGGGCCCCTCGTGCGTGGGAAATGCGTAGCCCACAAGAGCATCGCTGCGCGTCGCGTAAAACCCGCCCTCAATGCCCAATTCCTGGCGCAGGGTGCGTGCCGTGAGTGCGGTGAGCGAATCACTCTGGAATGTTGGGCGTGGCCGAGGATGTGGCGGCGGACCGTCCGGAGGATTGGGCCCCAGGGGAGGGTGGGGAGGAGCTTCTACCTCGGAAAGTGAAGGCGTTCCCGGCGGCCGCTCGGCATACGTCCGCGCCAGACCTGACCCAACGCTCACCAGGTGACGTTCCGCCGCTGCAAGCGTCGCGGTATGGCTGCTGCGCAGGAAAGCAAAAAAACTGAAGGCAGCCCCCGCTAAAAACAGGAACGTCAAGACAGCCAGCAGCAGGATCCGCGAACGGAGACTCTTCCAGAAACGGCTTGGCATGGGGATACCTCCTTTGCGCCCTGTTGCTGCAACTTCCCTTCCATTATTCGCCACGGTTGAATGCCTGACATTTGGGCATCTCGACCATACGAAGGCTGGCCGGGTGTTCGCTTTTCACACGTCGTGCTGCCCGCTTAGCGAACAGCAGAGGGAGACCTGGCGGCCGGAATACTGCAATCCTTCCGCATTTTCTTACAAACGGGTTTGGCCGCCCACTTGCCTTTGTCATGGCAAGGGGTATTCGCATGAACTCTTCTCTGTATCTCAGAACCTTTGCCGCCGGTCTTGCGCTCAGCGCCTGTGCGCTCGCGCAGGCTCCACCTCCCGGTGGACCTCCCGCTGCCGCTGGGTCGGCTCCCGCGCCAGTCCTGAACGCCCAAACCGATACGCTGTCTTCTCGCATTCGCGCCTTCAATCCCGGGCCGGATGGTCAGATCCGCAGCCTCTATCTTGCGAATGGAAGCGTCATCAATCTTTCCCCTGACCTTGCCCGTTCCGTTGCGTCAGTGGTCCGAAGAGGTGAGCGAGTCCGTGTTTCGGGACTTCGATCCAACATCGGCGGTCAGACGGTCATCGCTGCAAACAGTTTGACTCTGCAGGGCCAGACCTTCGTCGCGCAGCCGGATAGGGGTCCGCGCGCGGGTGCGAACAGAATTCCGCCACCTCCTCCGGATGCCGCAGGTCCGAGGCGCAGGCGCGGACCGCGGGATGGTGCCGACATGGCGAGAGTAGGACCGCAAGTTCCACGACCAGACGGGCCGGGGCCGAACCAGCCGCCACCACCCCCCCG
>CAXTRR010000010.1:0-10281 GCA_964246795.1 uncultured Terriglobus sp.
ACTCATGGTCGGCCTGGCCGCCACCCCCGAACGCGCCCTCCTCCTCGACCTCCACAGCGACCTCGCCCAACCCATCCGCGAAGCCCTCGCCGACCCCAACTTACCCAAGTCCGTCCACGACCTGAAAGCCGTCCTCCGCACCCTCCAGGCCGCCAACCTTCCCATCGCCGGCGTCCGCGACGACGTTATGCTTTACAGCTATCTCATTAACCCAACGCACCTCAGCCACACCCTCGCCGACGTCGCCGCCCGCTTCAACGACCGCGCCCTCACCGGCACCGACCGCGAGTCCACAAAGAAATCCAAAACACCACCACCGGCAAACCCGGCCAAACTTCCCGAGTACGCCAGCGCCGTCCTGCAACTCACCCGCACCCTGCGCCCACAAATCCTGAACGACGACCTCGAGAACACCTACCGCACCATCGACCTGCCCCTCGTCCCCGTCCTCCTCCGCATGGAACAGGCGGGCTGCCAAATCGACACGGACTTACTCCGCGCGCAAAACAGCCGCATCATCGCCATGATGGATTCACTCGCCGAACGCATCTATGAAATGTCCGGCCACCGCTTCAACATCAATTCCCCCAAACAGCTCGGCGACATACTCTTCAACAAAATGGACCTGCCCAAGCCACTGAAATATGGCAAAGGTAAAGTCGTCTCCACCGCGCAGGATGTACTGGAGGAGTTATCCGTCCACCACGAAGCGCCGCGTCTCGTCCTGGAATATCGCCAGCTCGCCAAGCTCCGCAGTAACTACACCGAGCAACTCCCGCTGTTAGTCGACAAAGACTCCCGCGTCCACACCACCTTCAATCAGGTCGCCACCAGCACCGGCCGCCTAAGTGCCACCAACCCCAACTTACAAAACATCCCCGTCCGCACCGAAATCGGCCGCGAAATCCGAGCAGCCTTCACCGCCCGCCCCGCCAGACCTCTAAGCACTGAGGTGTCATTTCGACCGGAGCAAAGCGAAGTGGAGAAACCTGCTTCTCTTTCCAAACCAACAACAAACGCGGGTGCCCCATCTTCACCGACAGCTCCATCGTCGGTTAAGGTGGGTTCCGAACCACCAACAACCCTATCTACATCGGCCACAAACGCGGGTGCCCCATCTTCACCGACAGCTCCACTGTCGGTTAAGGTGGGTTCCGAACCACCAACGACCCTATTTACATCGGAAACAAACGCAGGTGCCCCACCTTCACCGACAGCTTCACCGTCGGTGAAGGTGGGTTCCACCTCCACCAAGGCAAGACCCAACCTGGTCCTCTCCGCCGACTACTCCCAGATCGAACTCCGCCTCATGGCCCACTTCTCCCAGGACCCGCTGCTCCTCCACGCCTACCGCAACAACCTCGACATCCACACCCTCACCGCGGCCGAAGTCTTCGGCGTCTCCCCCGAAACCATGGACAAGGAAACCCGCGGCCGCGCCAAAGCCGTCAACTTCGGCATCGTCTACGGCATCAGCCCCTTTGGCCTCGCCGCCAACCTCGGCATCGACCAGAAAACCGCCAAGACCTACATCGAAACCTACTTCGACCGCTACAGCGGCGTCCGCGACTTCATCGAACGCACCCTGCGCGAAACCCGCGAATCCGGTAAGGTCAGCACCCTCTTCGGCCGGACTAGACCCATCCCGGACATCCACTCCCGCAACCCCAACGCCCGCGGCTTCGCCGAACGCACCGCCGTCAACACTCCCCTCCAGGGCACCGCCGCCGACATGATCAAAGTCGCCATGCTCGCCATCGACCAGGCCCTCCGCGACCGCCACCTCCAAACCGAAATGACCCTCCAGGTCCACGATGAACTCCTCTTCGACACCCCCGAACACGAAGCCGACGAAGTCAGCGTGCTGGTGAAGGAGGAGATGGAAAAAGTCATCACCCTCACCATCCCCATCGTCGCCGAAGTCAACCGAGGCCCCAACTGGCGCGACGCCAAATGACCCCACCGCTCCGCGTAGTCATGGACACATCCGTACTTGTCGCCGCCGTGCGAAGTACTACGGGTGCGAGCAGCCGCTTTCTTGATCTCGTGGAGCAACGGATTTTTCGGCTCTCATTCACCACAGCCCTGCTCCTCGAATATGAAGCCGTGCTCCTTCGCACTGAGCAGGTGCAGCAGCACCGCCTAAGCGCACAGAGTGTAAATCGACTTCTCGACCGTCTTATGGTCGGTGCAGCACCAGTCAGGATTCGTTACCGCTACCGCCCTCTTCTAACAGACCCAGACGATGAGCACGTGCTGGAAGCCGCGGTGAACGGCTTTGCAGACGCCCTCGTAACCCACAATGTGTCCGACTTTCTGCCGGCGGCTTTACAATTTGGCATTCAGGTCGTTCGTCCAGCAGATATCATTCATCTGGGGAGGCTGCAATGAGCACGCGTCAGATTACTGTCGAATTGCCTGCAAGCGTCATGGCCTACGTAGAGCGCCAGGCCTCTGAATTTGGCATCTCCATTGAGGCATGGCTGGTTCGCGAACTCGAACTGCAACGCAAGCTGCAGGACGAAACGGACGCATTCTTCACTGATCGGATGAAGCGAGCCGTCCCCGGATCATGGCGTGACGCCCTCGCACAAATCCCTAACGGCCCACCCATGCCCGGCGACGAAGTCCCCGAGCCACGCCACACCTAGCACATCCCGACAAAGGGTAGCCAACCCGCTCCGCTGCGCCCTTAATGCAAGGCTGACGATCTTGGGTCGTCATAGCTACCCTTTCAGGGCTGAAAGCCCGGCATATTACAGCCCAGGGCAAAGCCCTGGGTAGCGGTAGAGTAAGAACCATAGGGCTGAAGGCCAGGCACATAACAGCCCAGGGCAAAGCCCTGCGTAGCGGTAGAGTAAGAACCATAGGGCTGAAGGCCAGGCACATATGTCCCAGGAAGCAAGCCCTGGTGGGCGCGGCTAATACCAACACGGGTGAGATACCATACGGGCGCAAACTCATCTTGGTAGTTCATTTGTCATTGACCTCCGCCACGTACTCGTCCCAGCGCTCATCCAGAAGCCTACCCAACTCGGGAATGTCGCTCTCGACAAGATCACGCTCGTACCCGGGCCGGTCCTTCGTTGCAGGCACTGACACTGTACATTCAAGCCGTGCCCATCCGCGTTTTCCATCAACCGGAGCACCGTAAAGGATGATGTCTTCTCGATGCATCTCAACCTGAAGCCTCAGATCAGGCGCATGGAACGTGGCGAGGACACCACGATGGTATTTCGTCTCCCGGTACTCGCTCGCATCATTCGGCACCCGCCGCAACTGGCGTTGAGTAATCAGCCCAACCATCGCGCGCTCAAGCCTCCGCCCGAACTGCCAATCAATCAGCCTAGAAGTGAGGGGCAGCAACATCACTAAAGAAGCCGATCGACAACCTAATTTCACCTAAAACTTCACAGAAGGTTCCATCATGGGTTTGATTCATCGCTGTAATCATCATGCAACGAGTACGATCCGTACTTGCCGAATTCTCGAGCAGGAAAACCAACGTTTTTAGTAGCATCCAGGTCGTCCCTTTGCTGAGCTAGTGAAACTATGAGCGCTTCTGTAGCACGGCTCTGCCCCGTTGCTCGATTGCGGAGAGAAACCTTTTGTCCCCTGCTACCCTGCGTGGAAGGCTGCGGCTGGCGCAACGTGACTTCGCCGACAGTCTGTTTGTGACGCTTTGCAAGGTGTCTCGCAATGTCTTTGATCTGAATCTCACGTTGACAATGCTTACAGATAATTGTCTTCGGATGTACAGTCTCGTGAGGTCGGTATGCTGCCCCTAAGTCGGCAGTTTGATTCAACGACGACACGACTTTTTCGCGAAACCGCACCGTTTGTGATGGCCGGATGAGGCCTGCCCGAATCGCGGATATGCGACCCAACGTTTCTGCTGTGCGTACGACAGTGCACTTGTCTTCTGCATTCGCAACACGTCGGCTTTTCCTCGTAAGTGACGCTTCGAATGTCCGATCATTAGGTGTGTCACTCTTGGTTGCTGGCGCGGCCGCCGGCGCAAATTTTTGGTTAGGGCTGCCGATCCTACTTGGAGGCGATTGATCAGCCGCGCTGATTTGCCTTTCAAGGAGCTTAGTGCGCCGCTTGCTTCCTTTGCGCGCTTTGTTCTTCGCCTTTCCCTTGCTACTTACATGGTGGGTTGCGGCCGCATCAGACCCACTTACTTTTCCCCTACCCTTCTCTGCCCAGTCCACCAAACGTTCAAGAACGCTCCTTGGCAAATCTGCGTTGGTAGCCGGTCGGGGCCCTGTTGGTCGCCAAGCTGTCCTGTTGGTGGCCTCAGGATTAGGCAACACTCTGACCCCACTTCCGTAGCAGAACGCACAGCCCTCACATCCCCCACAATGACACGGTCGCTCCGCAGCACGTTCCACTGCCCACCTCGATCGTTGCATTATGTCTCTAGACCGATTCGAATGCAATGGCTAGTGCGTGTAACTGAGGGTTGGCTGCTGATCCACGCTGCCCTCAGTGTCTCGCTTTTAAGTCACTGGTTCGCCAATACAGGGCTATCACCAATACGTCACGCACTTTGGCGTGTGGGTTTCGGTTGTAGGCACATCTAACTACAAGCGTGATACGGCATAAGCATCATCAACCGTACCGGCGCATCCTGTACCGGCGGACAAACCACTTCTCCACCCTGCCATCGCAAAGGCCGCTCCGGATCGTACAGGTGTAAGTACACCGCAAAACGCAGCGGTCCCGTTCCCTCGACACATTTCATCTCTCGCAGAATCAGCGTCTCACCATCCGCCGACAGCAGCCCCTCGTCGTACCCCACCTGCATGCGGCTTGGATCATCCGGAAACTCCGCCTGCATCTGCCCGAACTTGCCGAAGTCGAAGCGTCCGTCCAACCCGTCCACCACACATTCAATCAACACCAGCGATGCAAAGTGACCGTTCGTGTAGGCGTCGTCGGCCGTCACTTGCCACTGTTCCTGCCACGTCTCCTTCGAGATCGTGGGCCGGTACACGCCGAGTACCTTCAACGTAGATTCATTCATATGGGCCAGTGTAACGGCCTCACGTTCTCCGGTTTCAGCAGCTCTGCGGTGCTGCTCCGTGACACGCCGACAGCCACCTGCACGGCAGAGTGGCTGCACCAGAAACTGTGCATCACGACATAAACCCATACAGTTGTAGAACTTACATATGATCCTTAGTGGAATGAGGAACTTAGCAGGGCGATCCAACAGAATGAGGAACTTACGGGTGGAGAGAGGGGGCAGCACGAAGTCAGAACAAAACAGACCTACCGGCCCGCATCTAACCACGCAAGCATGGGAACCAGCTGGGCACATCTCGCCACATCGGTCATCGCGTCATTTCTGGCGTCGCTGGTGGAGTGCGTCGAAGCGCTGACTGTCATACTCGCGGTTGGCAGCGTGCGCGGCTGGCGTTCGGCACTGAGCGGAACAGGCACAGCAATCGGCGTCCTGCTCGTGCTGATCCTCGCTTTAGGACCAGCCCTGACTCGCATCCCGCTGCACACCATTCAACTTGTCGTCGGCGTATTGCTGGTGCTTTTCGGTCTCCGCTGGCTACGAAAAGCCATCCTGCGCTCAGCCGGTCTAATCCCGCTGCACGACGAAACAGCCGCCTTCGCAAAAAACACCGCGACGCTGCGAAGGTCGCCAGGCTTGAATGCCCTTCCTCAAACTGCAAATTCTTCAAGCTGGGACAAAGTCGCCTTCGGAACCACCTTTAACATCACGATGCTCGAAGGCACAGAAGTTGTCTTTATCGTGATTGCTATCGGCGCAGGTGGTACCGGCATGCTGCTGCCTGCCGGTCTGGGTGCGGCGGCAGCGCTGCTCGTCGTCATTGCGCTTGGCATTCTGCTGCATCGTCCCCTGGCCAAAGTCCCGGAAAATATGCTCAAGTTCACCGTCGGCATCCTTCTCTCCGCCTTCGGTACCTTCTGGGTCGGCGAAGGCATGGATCTGGCTTGGCCTGGCGCTGATTGGGCGATTCCCGCCCTGATAGTTCTTTACTGGTTGCTCGCTCTGGCGGCTATCCCGCTCTGCCGTCGGCTCGCCTTCGCCACAAGAGATCTCGCTTAGGAGGTTCCGTATGTCATGGATGCGAAGTGTATTAGGCGAGATTTTCGGACTCTTCGTCGATGACGGCAGCCTGGCGCTTGCGATTCTCGCCTGGATTGGCCTGGTCTGGTTTCTGCTCCGTCGAATGCATCTTCCGCTGCCCGGCGGACTGATCTTGTTCGCGGGGCTGGCGGGCATTCTTGTGGAAAGCGTGATCCGTTTCTCACGGCACAGCGCGAAGCAATGATCGCAACTACATCGCGTCGAAGGCTCTTCATACGTTCTTGGCAAAGCTCCTCTATACTTCGCCCATGATCGGTGTTCGACATCTACTTTTCGCAACGATTTTGGCGGTGCCAGCCCTGGCCGCCCCGGCCCATGCACAAATCGAGACAGGCCCCACTTTTGTAGTGACCGACAAGGATTTGGGTTCTCACGTGAGCCTGGTGCTGTATGGCGACATGCGCTTTCACGATCCGTCGAACACAACCGTCGCCAATCCAGCCGCTCGTAAAGAACTGGTGGAACGCATTGCGGAAGAAAAGCCGTCGGCCGTGCAACTGACCGGAGATGTCCCGTACAAAGGCTCGGATCCGGCAGACTACGCCAACTACAAGCTCGAGACCGAGCCGTGGCGCGCCGCCGGTTTGAGAATCTATCCGGCAATGGGCAATCATGAGCTGGCGGGTGGCGCGGAGCAGGGCCTTGAGAACTGGTGGAGCGCTTTTCCGGAACTGCGTGGAAAGCGCTGGTACTCGGTCGCACTTGGATCACGCATCTCGCTGATCCAACTGGACACGATGTCAGACCTGACGGACGGCAGCCCGCAGAGGGCCTGGCTGGACGCCCAGCTGAAAGCACTGCCCAAGTCAGTGGACTTTGTTCTGATTGGGCTGCATCACCCGCCCGTTGCCGACATACAGACCCGCATTGAAGTCGATCACAATCCCCGGCCCAATGAGATTGCATTGCGTGACTATCTTTCCTCAGTCCGCCCGCAACTTCATGCGGAACTAATGGTCACCTCCGGACACATCCATAATTACGAGCGTGCCTCAGTGGGTGGAGTCACCTATCTGGTCTCCGGCGGCGGTGGGGCAAAGCCGTATGAGGTGGACCGCACTCCCCAGGATATTTATCAGGACAGGGACTTTCCCAACTTCCACTACTTACGTCTCGATCTTGAAAAAGACAAGATGACGGTTAAGATGTTCCGCTTGACTGACCCCGCCGCAAGCAAACCAACCTTCCAGGAGAAGGACCACTTCGACCTGAAGAGGCGCTGAATACGGCTTCAGATGCGGGTCAAAGCTCGCAGGCGCTCGGCCTGCTGTGGCCACGTTGCAACAAGCTCTGCGTAGGTGGCGCTTTCGTAGTCTTCATATTCAAAGCCTGGAGAAACGGTACAGCCGAGCAGAGCAAAACCTTCAGGCTCAAGCAGCCGTGAACCTTGCCACACGCCACGTGGCACCAGCAGCTGCGGCCGTTCTCCTTCGGTAAGATTGGTGCCCAACAGGTGAATGGAAGCTTTACCGTCAGGATGCAGTTGCAGCAGCTCCACCGCGCCGCCTAAGTAGTGGTGAAAGACTTCATCACTGCGCAGCCGATGCATTTCACTGAAAGTCTCTGGCTCCAGCAGATAGTAAATGGCCGTCATGAGCCGCCGTTCCGTTGGGTAGCGGCCGCTGGCAAACGAAGTGGGCGGTAGCAACTCGGCAGATTCCAACGTTCGCGTATACCATCCACCTTCGCGGGGGTGCGGCTGCAATTCCAGCAGTTGTTTCACGTCAGCGGCGCTGCTTCTAGGCATGCCAGCTGTTTTACCACCCCTGATGCGCAGGGGAAAACCGGGTGCCATGTACTAACCTGAAAGTGTGCCCACTACCCTTGAAGATAGCTTTGGCCAAATTGACATCTACCTTTTCGACCAGTTGCTCCGTGGAAATCTGACACAGGAGATGCGCGTGCTGGACGCGGGCTGCGGATACGGCCGCAACCTGGTTTACA
Organism: uncultured Terriglobus sp.; assembly: GCA_964246795.1. GTDB lineage: Bacteria > Acidobacteriota > Terriglobia > Terriglobales > Acidobacteriaceae > Terriglobus. The sequence continues at coordinate 8,075 of CAXTRR010000010.1, forward strand.
TGCTGCGTGCCGGCTTTGACGTGTTTGGCGTGGACGCGGATTCGGATGGCATTGAACATGTCCGGCAGCTCTCGTCTTCGCTTGGCAGGCAACTGCCCCCAGGCAATTTTCGTGTCGGCCTACTGGATAAGCTCGGCTTTCCGGACGGCTTTGCGGATGCGGTGATCTGCAACTCCGTACTGCACTTTGCACGGGATCGCCAGCATTTTCAAGCGATGCTGGCCGAGCTCTGGCGGGTACTGCGGCCCGGTGGCTTGTTCTTCTGCCGGCTAGGCTCACGCATCGGGATGGAATTCCCGTGCGTCCGGCCGGATATCTACCGCATCGGCGACGGCTCCGAGTGGTTCCTTGTAGATGAAAGAACCTTGCTGCGTTTGACTGAAGAGATGAACGCGGTCTTGGTGGATCCGCTCAAAACGACGGTGGTGCAGGAGTATCGCTGTATGACGACTTGGGTCTTGCGCAGAAGATACGACAAGCCGCGGGAACTCCCGCATCCGCACTGAACACGACTCAGTGGCAGGTCGGAATGTCCAGAAACTGCGACCCAACACCCATGCCGGCCAGCCCTTGAAGACAGTTCAAGACTCTGACGCTGAGCGGATCGGTGTCGAGCGCATCCGTTCGAATGTTGGTGTTGCTGTCATGCAGGCTGATGTAGTTGCCGCTCAACGTTCGCAAATTACTCAACTCATTCTGAAGCAAAGTAGCGGCGCTTCGGTCGGCGGGGTTGTGTGCAGCAGCTGCGGCAAGTGCCACTTGTGTGTCTGAATACCGGCGGTATGGGGCCATAAGGTCTTCTGCAATAGGTTGGTTGCGCTGTACCGAGCCGACCAGCGTTGCCCGCCACTCCCGCATGGACGAAACCGCGCCCACGGCGGAGGTGACGAAGTCTCGGGAAAGGCCGGCCGGACTAGCCGCAACCTGCGGCGGAGCAGCCTGTTGTGTCGGCGGCGCAACCGCCTGTCCACTACCGGGCGATGGAACCTGACTGGGTAGGGCCATCACGATGCGCCTCCCCTGAAATCGGAGAGTCGCCCCGGTGATCTGCGCGAGTGCCTGCACTTCCACATACGCGTGACCATTAACCTGCACAACCGGAGCTTCACCCTGGGAACCGACGATGGAAAGCATCGTTGGCCTTACAGGTGCCTGTGCAAGGACCGCGCAGATCGATGGCAAGCACAGCAGAAACCAAGCAGAGAAGATCTTTCCTGTTTTCAAGGCGTACACTCCTGGAGCACCAAACGGCTTCAGTTGGTGACAGGGCTGTAGGCAAGGAAGATCGCCACCATGATGATACCCAGCAGGATCACCAGCACCTGCCACCATGATTCCAACCACCCGGTCTTTGTCGTCGACGCACTCATTGCAATCCTCCCAAACACTTCCACGATAAACCAGATTGCAGTACCGCTCCGTCGGATGCCGGCCGGTCATTCACAAAGGCGGCTCAGCATGATGATCGGACACCACGGGCATGCAAGCAGCGCTGTGACTGGCGCGCCGGAAAAGCTCCAAGTAGAGTCAAAGTAGCATGCGTTTGCTTCGATATCTCATTGCACTGCTCGCCCTTGGAGGCGCATATGTCTCCGTGCTTGCCCTGCGGGTGCATCTGCAGGATCCCGGTGCCGCACCTCCCTGTGCCGTGACTGAACACTGGGACTGTGGCGTCGTGAATCACTCGCGCTGGGCAGTTTTTCCGCCGCGTGGCTTTGATGAGGACCCGAACAGCAAGGGTCATTTGCCCGTGGCGATCGCCGGCATTGCCGGCTACCTGCTGCTTGGGGGCCTGGCGCTGGCGAAGCTCGATTTCTGGGCCTTTGAGGTCAGCCAGGTGGGCGTCTTTCTGGCACTTGGGCTCACCTTTGTGGAGAAGTACATCCTGGAAAAATGGTGCATTTACTGTCTATGGTCGCAGTGCATCATGGCCGCCATCTTTTTGCTGAGCTGCGCCCTGCTGGTTGCAGCGCGGCGGGGCCGCCGGCGCGAGGCTTTGCACTTGCGATCGGTGTAGCTCGACAGACAAGCAGGACGCGGACAGACGCACCCTGAAGACCGGGCTAAACTAAGCCATGGGTTGGCTCGAACTGCTTCCGTTACTCAAGCGATTGCTGCCGCTGCTGGACCGCCTGGCACCGACTCTGGAAGGACTGATGGCCGGGCGCGGGGACGGCCACCCCGAAAGGGGCAGAAAGGGGGGACCG
>CAXTRR010000010.1:10291-65044 GCA_964246795.1 uncultured Terriglobus sp.
GCCGGCCGCTTCAGCGGCAAGGCTGAAGCGGAAAGAGTCGGAGCCGCTGCCATTGCGGAGGTCACTCGTTCCCACGGCAGCGTTTTACAGGCCCTGGAAGAACAACGTGCTCAGGCGTTGATTCTTACGAACGACCTTCACCAGCTACGGATGAGCAACGATGCGATTGCGGCCAGCCTGACCGCGCGGCTGCAAGGCGTGGACACATTCGCAGCCAGAATGGACAACATTGAGCGGCAGAATACCTCTCTGCTGCACCTGCTGCGGGGCGGGCTCGCGATTTTGCTCGTACTTCTCATCATCGTTCTGATTCTGCTTTTTCTACTGCTTGGAAGGCACGCCTGAGTCACGCTCCTTCCGCCAAACCGGCTCCGGAGAGTTGGTCGAATGCTCTGACGAATACCGCAGACCGCTGATGGTGACCGCACAAGGCATACGAGTCCAGACCGGAGCCGGCGTAATCTAAGTAACATGGGAATCACGCGAGAACAGGCGTTGGACTGCTTCCGTTCCGACGATTTAATCGGCATCGGCATGGAAGCCGACGCGGTGCGCCGCCGATTGCACCCGGACGGCGTCGTGAGCTACATCATCGACCGCAATATCAATTACACCAACTTCTGCACGGAGTATTGCACCTTTTGCGCCTTTTACCGGCCACTCAAAGGCAAAATGGCCGCAGAGGGTTACATCCTTGACTTCGACACGATTTACGCGAAAATCGCTGAAACCGCGGAGATGGGCGGCACCGGTGTCTTGATGCAGGGCGGCATCCATCCCGACTTGAAAATCGACTGGTTCGAAGCACTCTTCAGCGGCATCAAGCAGCGTTTTCCGCAAATCTGGCTGCATTGCCTCTCCGCCAGCGAGATCCTCGCCATCGCAGAATATTCCGAGATCGATCTACGTACTACCATTGCCCGTCTGCGCGATGCCGGCCTGGATTCGATTCCTGGCGGCGGTGCCGAGATCCTGGACGATGAAGTCCGCAAGCGCATTGCCCGGCTAAAGTGCCGCACGGAGGACTGGGTGAGCGTGCATCGTACCGCCCACGAACTCGGCATGCGGACGACGGCGACCATGATGTTCGGCGTCGGCGAGATGATCGAGCAGCGCGTGAACCATTTTGAAGTGGTGCGCAAGCTGCAGGAGGAGACCGGAGGTTTTACGGCCTTCATTCCATGGAGCTTTCAACCCAACAACACGGCGCTGGGCGGCCGCGGTTGGGAGGAGGCGACCTCCGTCGAGTACTTGAAGACACTCGCCGTTAGCCGCATGTTCCTGGACAATATCGAAAACGTGCAGAGCAGCTGGGTAACGCAGGGACTGAAGGTGCTGCAGATGGGTCTGCGCTTTGGCGGCAACGACGTGGGATCGGTGATGTTGGAAGAGAACGTGGTCCGCGCCGCTGGTACGGCCAACTGCACCACGGAAGAGGAACTGCGCCGCATCATCCGCGATGCAGGCTTCAAGCCGGTCCAGCGCGATACGCTCTATACGACCATGTTCCTGAACTAGTTGAACTTGCAACGCAAGAAGGGTGGCCGGATTTCTCGGCCGCCCTTCTTTTCAACTCGAGGTCAGTAGGTCGGCCGCACCTTCGGCTCGCGAGCGAAGACGCGTCCCTTCGCCACTGCTTCCAGATAGGCTGAAGCGCCACCCATCACAATACCCTCATCCGGCACCACACCTGCCTTATCCAGCAGCGCCTTTGCACCGTGGCTTGCGCCGATGACCTTCAGGTGGGAGAACGCATCACTGACCCAGCCGACTGCACCGGGCTGTGTGGCGAGCATGGTCGCGGCGTCGCTGGAAAGCGCCACATAAACCGCTTCGAAGACGACCGAGGGGCCGCCGGCAAGCTGTTTGTCCGCTGCCAGCATGGAGCCGTCCGCGAGCTTGGCTCCACCCACCTTCGGCGAGACGATCTTGACCACGGCACCCTTGCTTTCGGCCTCGGTCTTGAGCGACTTCACCTCGGCAGCATCGCTGCCATCCGCCACCAGTATGCCAATCATCTTGGACTTCACACCGGGCACCATGTTCTTGACAATGCTGAGCGCGGGCGATGGTGCCAGGTCGGTACGCACCGGCACCTTACCCGGCACCTTCACCACAGCTTCATGCATGCCCAGACCAGCGGCGACGCGCTGCGCTATTTTGGCATCCACGTTTGCCAGCTGGCCCACCATGCGCTCACGCACGTGCTTTGCTTCCACCTTGCTTAGCTCAAAGATGAAGGCCGCGATGATGTGGTTCTGCTCTGGCTCGGTCTGCGAATTGAAGAACATGAGTGCCTGCGAGAAATGATCGCTGAACGTCTCCGACCTCACACGCAGCTTGTCGCCTGACTCATGCGCCGGGAAAGAAGTGAAACCCTGGTGCGGATCCTGCCGGGGCGTATTGCTCTCCAACGAGCTTGGCGAGTATGAGACCCGGCCCTTCTGCGGAAACATCTGCATGTGGCCGTCGCGCTGCATGGTCATGACCGGGCAGCGCGGCATGTTTACGGGAATCTGGTTGTAGTTGGGCGATCCCAGCCGCGTGATCTGTGTATCGATGTAGGAAAGGTTCCGGCCCTGCAGCAGTGGATCGTTGGTGAAGTCAATACCAGGCACCACGTCAGTAGTGGCAAAGGCCACCTGCTCTGTTTCCGCAAAGTAATTGTCCACGTTGCGGTTCAGCACAAGCTTGCCAATGCGGCGAACAGGTACTATTTCTTCCGGAATCAGTTTGGTCGCATCGAGCACGTCGAAGTCAAACTTGTTGGCGAACTCTTCATCAAAAAGCTGCACGCCAAGCTCCCACTCGGGATAATCGCCGGCTTCGATCGAATTCCATAAGTCACGACGCTGAAAGTCGGGGTCGGCACCGGAAATCTTCAGGCATTCATCCCACACTAGCGATGAAAGCCCAAGCTTCGGCTTCCAATGGAACTTCACATAGGTTGACTGCCCTTCCTCATTCACCAGCCGGAAAGTGTGCACGCCAAAGCCTTCCATCGTACGGAAGGAGCGCGGGAGCGTGCGGTCGGACATGATCCACATCAGCATATGTGTGGCTTCCGGTGTCAACGAGACCCAATCCCAGAAGGTGTCGTGGGCCGTGGCCGCCTGCGGGAAGCCGCGATCCGGTTCCTGCTTCACTGAATGGATCAGGTCCGTGAACTTGATCGCGTCCTGGATGAAGAAGACCGGGATGTTGTTGCCGACGATGTCCCAGTTGCCTTCTGAGGTGTACATCTTTACCGCGAAGCCGCGCACATCGCGAGCCACGTCGCTAGAGCCCGCGTTGCCGCCAACTGTAGAGAAGCGCACAAACACGGGGGTCTGCTGGCCGGCTTGGGTCAGCACCTTTGCCTTGGTGATGCCCTGCAGGGAATCCGTCAACTCAAAGTAGCCCCGGGCACCATATCCCCGCGCGTGCACAATGCGCTCGGGGATGCGCTCATGGTCAAAGTGCTGCGTTTTCTCGATCAGGAGGAAGTCCTCCAGGAGATCTGGTCCGCGCGGGTTTGCCTTGAGCGAGTTCTCGTCATCGCTGATGATGTGTCCGCGCTGCGTCGTCATGGGCGGATGTGTGCCGCCCGCTACCTGATGCAGCTCTCCTGCATTGCCGAGGACGTGCCCGGCACAGTTGCCTGTTTCAGCTGATGAGGTCGAACCTGCCGCCCGCGTTGTGATCTGTTCCGCCATGTTGTTTCTCTCTCCGAATGCGATGTCGCCGTTTCATTCACTTGGGTGATGTCGGTCGTCGCCCAGGTTATGCACCCGCTGCATCTCCAGCATCGCCCACACGGGCTCGTCTCTTTGGTACGACGCCAAGCCGAGTCCGCGTGTCGGGGCAGATGAACAACAGTTCATGAGTGAGAGGGTTCCTGACGCGATTCGGCGGAATTTGCCGCGACGCATCCGTCAGCTTGGGTCAACGCCCTCGATGAGCCTGCGGAGTGAAGCCCTCTGTCTCTGAACTGGCAAAGGCAGGCTCGTCCGGTAGAATCGGGGGGTGCCCCATCTCCAAGCGACACTGCTAGCGTTCTTTGCCGAGCCGCACGGTTTGGGTCACTACTGGCGCTCCCATTACGCGCAGCGCACTTTTCAGGGTGTCTATCGTTCCAACGGCTTTGACATTGCCCTGCTGATTCCTTACTTCATCGTGATGGTGATTCTGGCCTTTTACGGAGTTCACCGCTACCAGCTGGTCTGGCTGTATTACCGCAATCGCCGCCGCGCGTCCCACTCCTCGACACCTCCCAAACGCTTTGCGGAAGCCGATCTCCCCTTTGTCACAGTCCAGCTGCCTATCTTCAACGAACAATATGTTATCGACCGGCTGGTGGATGCCTGCTGCCGGATGGAATATCCGCGCGACCGGTACGAGATTCAGGTGCTGGACGACTCAACTGACGAGACCGAACAGGTGGCCGCCAACATCGTGCAGCGATACGCCACCGGTACAGAGGGCCTGGAGCCGCAGCCCATCCACTACCTGCACCGCACGGACCGCCACGGCTACAAAGCCGGAGCCCTGGATGCGGGACTCGCCACGGCGCGCGGTGAATGCATTGCCATCTTCGACGCGGACTTTGTGCCCCCGCCCGATTGGCTGCGCCGCGTTGTCGACCAGTTCGCCGACCCGGCCATTGGCATGGTGCAGACCCGATGGACACACCTGAACCGTAATTACAGCTTCCTTACCCAGGTCGAAGCCATCCTGCTGGACGGTCATTTCGTTCTGGAGCACGGGGGGCGTTCGCGTTCGGGTGTTTTCTTCAATTTCAATGGAACGGCGGGTATGTGGCGCCGCAGGGCCATTGACGAAGCGGGCGGATGGCAACATGACACCCTCACCGAGGACACCGATCTTTCCTACCGCGCGCAGTTAAAGGGCTGGCAATTCCGCTATCTGCAGGACGTAGAGTGCCCGGCCGAGCTGCCCATTGAAATGACTGCCTTTAAGACGCAGCAGGCGCGCTGGGCCAAGGGCCTGATCCAGACCGGCAAGAAGATTCTGCCGCGCGTCATGAAGTCCGACGCGCCGTGGCACACCAAGCTGGAAGCCTGGTATCACCTGACGGCAAATCTGAGCTATCCACTCATGATCGTGCTCAGCATGCTGCTCATGCCTGCCATGATCATCCGCTCCTGGCAGGGCATCTGGCAGATGCTGCTCATCGACTTTCCACTGTTCATGGCCAGCACCTTCTCCATTTCCAGCTTTTACCTGGTCTCGCAAAAAGAGCTGTTTCCCCGGCGCTGGTACCGAACCATCCTGTACCTGCCGTTTTTGATGGCGTTGGGTGTTGGCCTGACGATCACCAACACCAAGGCGGTGCTGGAAGCAATTTTCGGTGTAAAGAGTGCTTTTGCCCGTACACCCAAATACCGGGTGGAGAAGAAGGGTGAAAAGTCTCAGGCGAAAAAATATCGCAAGCGGCTCGGCATCGTTCCCTGGATTGAACTGCTCATTGGTTGCTATTTTGCGGTGACGGTCTGGTATGCCATTACCAGTGAAAACTATTTCACCGTACCGTTTCTCATCCTCTTCGTTTTTGGCTACTGGTACACGGGCCTGCTCAGCCTGCTGCAGGGCCGCTTTGAACGGCTCAGTGGCGGCACAGCGGAATTTCATGAGAAGCCCTACCCTGTTGGTATCTGACGCACCTTCCCTAAACCCGCATAGACGCTGAGTGCCGGCCCCGTAATTGCTACACTTGCACTAGAGATTCCTCTCACGGGAGCCCCACCCTGGTCAGCTTTTTTACCATGCTGTCAAAGTCGCTGCTTGGTGGTTATGCGACCGGCATAACGATTTACACCCTGGCCCTGCTTCTTATCACCCGGCTTGGCCGCAAAACGCTGCTCACTGAAGATCGCGTCAGCTTTTTGTACACCCTCTTGCTGGCGGGAACGTGGTTTGCAGCGGCTCTTGCCGGCACTTACGTCTCCTGCACTTTCTCGCTTCTGCCGCCCTACGGTACCGTGGGCCTGCCTGTCCTGCTTGCGCTATTCTTTGCGGGCGTCATGCTGCGGAATGCACGGCAACTTCGCGGCCAACAGTCTGCCTTCGCGACGCTCACCATGCTCTGCATGATCGCGCTTGGCACCGGCACCGCGCTTCACCTGAACCATGCACTCCAGGGCTTGTAATGAAGGCGATCTCGACCCCACTTCCGGATGTAGTTGTGCTGGAGCCGCAGGTCTATGGCGATGAGCGTGGATTCTTCTTCGAGTCTTACTCCGATCGCACCTTTCAAAAGCTCGGCCTGCCCACGCAGTATAAGCAGGACAACCACTCCCGCTCCCTGCGGGGCGTTCTCCGCGGCATCCATTATCAACTGCACCAGCCGCAGGGGAAGCTTGTCCGTGTGCTAGTAGGTGAAGTGTATGACATCGCTGTTGATCTGCGGCGCTCATCACCGACGTTTGGCAAGTGGGTGGGTGAATTTCTAAGTGAAGAAAATCATCGCCTGCTCTGGATTCCGCCCGGCTTTGGCCATGCTTTTCTCGTGCTCTCTGACGTGGCGGAGTTTGCCTACAAGGCTTCAGAGTTTTACGCGCCCGAGCACGAGCGCTGCATCCGCTGGAACGACCCAACGCTTGCCATCGACTGGCCGCTGCACCTGATCACTCCGGGCGCTCCACAACTATCTGGGAAAGATGCAGCTGGTTCTTTGCTGAGTGAGGCCGAGCTTTACGAGTAAAAACAATGTTCTGTGACTCGAAACATTCAAAGGGACGACGCCATCCGGCGTCGCCCCTTGTCACACCTGCCGCCTCCATTAAAAGCGGATTCCTACTTCGACCGGCACGTACTCCGAGTTTCTCCGGTTGTAGATGAACGCATCATTTGCCGCATTCCCGCTATTGATAGACAGCCAGTTATATCGAGCTTCCGCAAAGAGGCGTTCGCTAGAGAACTCGGAAAGTTTATAAGTGAAACCGACACCAAAGTTGGTTCCCAACGAATTCGCAGTGTCAGTCGTGATATTTACATTCTGCGAGATGATATTTCCGTAATATCCGTAGCCCAGCTGAGGCAAGGTGAAGTTTGTGGACTTGCGATAATAACCAAAACCGCCCGTCACGTAACCACCCAGCTTACTGTCTTTCCCTGCCGGAAAATTCACAATGGGATTGACGGTCAGTGCAATGATATGCGCATTTGCATCGAATCCCGCAAGTTGAGTGGCAGTGGCGCCGGAGTTCAGATACAGGTTGTATTCGTAATTGATCGAGCCACCCGTCAGCCCCAAATGGTCGTAGTGGAACTCTCCGAGGACACCAAAGGTCTTGTTGAAGTTCCAGCCCGCACCGGCTTCAATCGCGTAACTCGGAGTGTAATACTTGCCCGTATTGCCGACCGGAATAGCGATGGCACCACCGGCCAAAACCGCGATCTTATTGGATCCATCTGAATTATGCAGGCGATCCTGATAGCGTGATTTTCCGTAACTCCGGCGGCGTTTCCCGTTGGCCGGCTGGCCCGCACCCTCACCCGCGATACCGTCCGCGCTCAGGTTCATACGCTCGTCTTCCAATGGGGAAACCAGGGAGGAGCTGCTGATGCCCGCGGTCCGGTATTGCACATCTTCCAGCGGTGCTACAAGCGCTGTGTCCACGCGAAAAGGCGAAGCCGATGCGGTGCCGCCCGTGCTGCTTCCAGAACCCGGCTCAGCCGGTGCCGCGGCGCGGGCAGCCGGAACCAGAGTGCATGCGGAGAGGGCGATGGCAGCCGCCGTGAGCAAAACGGAAGAACGTGGATGAACACCAAAACTCATTGGAAGAGGACCTCTCGAGCGGCTTCGATACAGGGCTAAACCCATCCCTGTCTCGTTAGTTGTGTGACGGTTCACCGCCCGTTTTTGTTGACACGCGAGGCGATTACCGTCGCGGAGGTGCAGTGTTCAGGCGGGATAGGGCTCTTAAAAGGCCCGCCTCCCTTTCTTCCGGAGCTAGATCCGGGGGGAAACGGGCCCTTCGTAAGCTCCGCAGAAAATGCTGATTGCGACTGCAGCACAGTAGGTCACGCGGCCTAGTGGATGTCGAACTGCTCTGGATTCAGCGCGGGATCGCTCTTGACCAGGATTGTCTTGTGGGTCATTTCCTCGAGCTCCTGCAACCGTTTGCCACCCGCCGCCTTTAGCTGCTTGACCACCTCCGGATGGACGCGCAGCAGGATGTCGTTCCGCTCCAGGTGCCGGTGCATCTTGCGCATCTCCACAAAGATCTCGTTCGCCACCGTGATGGGCGACTTGATCATGCCGGTGCCCTCCGTAATAGGGTCCGGGATGCAGAGTGTCCGCTCCAGGCTTTGCTTCACACGCTTGCGCGTCATGATCACAAGCCCGAAATCGTTGAACGGAAGAACCTTGGATGGCGCGCGGTCGGCCCGCAACTCATCCTCAAGCACCTGCATAACCTTGGCGCGGTTCTTGCGCTCGTCCATGTCAATGAAATCGATGACGATGATGCCACCCAGATCGCGCAGGCGAATCTGCCGCACGATCTCCGGAATCGCATCCAGGTTCGTCTTCAGGATTGTGTCCTCAAGCCGCGCCGTCTTGCCGACATACTTGCCGGTGTTGATGTCAATGGCTACCAGGGCCTCCGTTTGGTCGATGACGATGGAACCGCCAGACTTGAGCCAGACCTTACTCTTCAGGGCGCGGTCAATCTCCTGCGTTACGCCAAAATGTTCAAAGATCGGCGTTTCCTTGGTATAGAGCTTCACGCGGCGCACCAGCGAAGGCTGGAAGCGCTGCAGGAAGCGCAGCACGCGCTCGTACTCGCTTTCCGTGTCGACCCAGATGGCGGAGAAGTTATCCGTGACCTGGTCCCGCAAAATGCGCTCCACCAGGCTTAGATCGTGGTAGATCAATGCCGGCGACTTCGACGACTCCGACCTTGCCTTAATGTCCTGCCAAAGCTGGATCAGGAATCGCAGATCGTTCCGTAACTCCTCTTCGCTGGCGCCATCCGCGGCAGTCCGCACGATGAAGCCACCCTGCGCGTCACCCTTCTCAGAAAGCAGGATCGACTTGAGCCGGCGACGCTCCTCATCCGAGGAAATTTTGCGGGAAACGCCGGTGTGATTCACCGTCGGCATGAAAACCAGGAACCGGCCCGGCAGCGCGATGTGAGAGGTGATGCGCGCTCCCTTCTTGGCGATGGGTTCCTTCGCGATCTGCACCAGGACATCCTGCCCGGGCTTAAGCAGGTCATTGATGGCGGGCAGGTCCTGCGCCTGCACACTGGGCCGTCCATTGCGTCCACGGCCTCGGTCCCCGCCGGCACCGCCTCGAAATCCGCCACCATTCCGGCGGTCACGGTCACGGCTGCCCCGGCGCGGCTCACGACGGCCACGCTGCTCGGCGCCCTGCTCGTCTGTACCGCGCGGCGACGCGGGAGCGTCCTCGTCCGCTGCGTCGTCCGGCTCTCCGCCGAAATCGTCCACGGTAAAGCCGCCGTCATTGGCAGCTGCGCCGTACTCACTTTCGTCCTCGTCGTCGTTCTCGCGGCGGGTGTTCTGTTCCTGGGTTATCTCCTGCAGCATCGAGCCAAGGTCGGCGGTGCCCTCCAGCGTCTCCTCTTCGTAGTCGTCGGACTCGTCCTCTTCCAGGGCGGTGAGCGCAAGATCATATTCGAATTCGTCGCCGTCGACCTCCTCCTCTTCCAGATCGCCGTCGCCGTAGGCATGCAGTTGCGCAAGGCCTTCCGGCTCGGTCTGCATCCGCTCCTCCTGGGTGCTTTCAGACGCAGTCGAGAAGGCTGGCATTTCCGTCTGCTCGGCGCTCACCTCGTAAACCGCACCCTCCGCATCAATGGGATTGCGAGCCTGTTCCTCGTCTTGCGCCGGCGGCACCTGTGGGAGAGTTTCGCTCGCCAGTGTTGGATTTTCGGAGAGCATTTCGCCCGACGGTTGCAGGCTTGTGAAGTCGTGCTCCAGCGACGCGGGTGCAGTTTCACGGGAGAGCTGTTCGTTCCCCGCCGCGTATACGGCCTTCAGGTCGTATACCGTTGCATCCGGTGTCTCGGCTATGGCTTCCGCCTCGGCCGGCTCTGTAGCGGTTGTCTCTGTGACTAGGGACTCTTCGGGGCGCTGCTCACGCCGGCGTAAATCGCGCCGGCTGCTCTCGTTCAAGGACACGCCTTCGCCTTCAGAAGGCTCATACTCTCCCGACTCTGGTAGCTTTGCCGGATCGAAAGAGGCACTGCCTGTGATCGCTGGACCATCCACTGAGCCAATTGCGCTTGTTCCACTTGCGATTGCGGCGCTCACATCGGCATGCGCAGGATGCTGAGTCAGCCCGCCGGTCTCTTCAGGAGCGGCCGCGGGCGCGATTGCCGACGCATCCGGGGTCGGGGACGGCGCGTTCAGTTCCTCTTCGGCCGCATCTGACGGTTCGAGACGCGACAACTGCGGAGCATCGAAAACGCCTTCCACCGGCTCCGCATTGGCCGTAACCTGGAGCGGCTCGGCAGAGGCCTGGGAAGCACTGGGTGGCTTTGAGGTTTCGGATGGCTTCGAGGTTTCGGATGGCTTGGAGGTTTCCGAGGTCTTCTGTGCAACGGCGGGCGATACAGCGTCACGCCGGCGATGCCGTGAAAGCGACTCGCCCGGCAGCACAAAGCCGCCATCCCAGCCGGAAATCTCGACAGATGGTGCGACAGAAGCAGCAATCTGCGCTGGCATCGGTGAAGAGGCGCGCCGGACAGCCTCCTCCGACTCCACTTCCGCTGGATCACGGTATTTTCGGATGGACTCTCCGGGCAGTACAAACGGCGCGGCAGTTGCTGCATCCGCAGGCACATGCGCCTCAGCGGCGGGGCCAGTAGCCTCGCCTGGTTCATATCTGCGGGGTTCCGGCCGGGCTCCACGCTCCTGCGTAACACCAAGGCCGCGCTCCCGTGCACGCTCTTCACGGCGGCTCTCGCGGATGCGGCGGCTGTAACCATAACCGGCGCTCTCCGGTTCCCGCGGCTCACTTGCCAGGTCGATCTCTATCGGGAAGGGTATGTCAGTAGAGTCGTCGCCCATCTCGGACGAGCCTTCCAGCACGATGGTCTCGCCATCCGCGTGGCCCGCCAGCAACTCCGGTTCCACCTGCTCGGCGTAGGTGCCCGTCACGGCATCGGCGTTGGTTCCGCCCTCCCGGTTGCTGCGGCCACGGCGGCGGCCACGGCGGCCACGCCAGCGGCGGCTGCCTTGCTCATCCAGGGCCGCCACGTTGTCCTGCGCCACTGCACCCGTAGCTTCAGACGGATGCGGAGCTATCGGTTCGTCGAAACTTTCCGTCTCGCCGGCCGGCTCTGGAGCAGCTGTGCGATCGCGGCCACGTCCACGCTCGCGGTCGCCTCGGCCCCGGCGCTCTCCTTCACGGCCTGCCGCGGGTGTCTCGCGGTTCGCTTCGCGCGGAGCGTCGCGTACGGGTTTTCGGGTTGAGTCTGTCTCAAAATCGGCGGCGTCGCCTTGTTCTTCCATGAAGTCGGTCACGTATAGAAACGCGTCCCGCTCCAGGCCGACATCCACAAAGGACGACTGCATGCCCGGAAGCACGCGCGTCACCTTGCCGTTGTAAATCGAACCTGCGAGTGAGTACTCATTCTCACGCTCGAAGTAGATCTCCGCCAACTGCTCGTCTTCTACGATAGCCAGCCGCGTCTCATGCGGCGTAGTGGAGATGTAAATTTCTTTCGACATTCCTACTCTTTTCCGTTGCCGGAGCGAGTGAGGAGTTCAGCAAAGCCGGGCAGCCGCCCGGCTCCTTAACCGCGGAGGAAAGATGCGTGATGCCGTCTGATTGCAATATTCACCCCTGGGCACGCCCAGGGAAAAACTGGAGGCTGCCCGTCCAAATCGCGGGACACAACAACGCAACTGTTACGTCGCTGCCGTTCCGCTGTTCTTTTGGGACACACCCTTGCAAATCCAAACCCTTTCAGACAGCGCCTGCCGGAGTTGTGCTCGCACCTGCCCGGAGTCCGGGGTAGGGAGCGTTCGCCGTCCGCGGCATGTTGCTTCCTGCATCTTTCAGCCGGCGGCTGACCTCCGTCACGCCCGGCGACTGTACTTAAACTTCAGTGCAAAAACTCAAACTTCAATGCAAAACTGCTAAAACCTGTGTGCCGACCGCGGCACAGCTTTCCCGGTTCCCGCGCCGTCGCGCATGGGTTCCAAAAGACCAACCCGCGTGCCTCAGAAACTGGTACGCGAAGCAACTGGTTCCATTGTGCATGATGTCGTGGGTATCCTGCCAGCCCGGATGCAGTTGCTGCGTAAATTCGACCGGATCTGGAGCAGAAAAGATCGTCCCAAATGGGTTGTTAGTTTACGAAACGCCGCATGCGCACGTTCATAACCATTCCCAGCGCAAAGAAGGTGAAAATCACACTCGACCCGCCATAACTGAGGAGCGGCAGCGGAATCCCAGTAACGGGCATGAGGCCGACCACCATTCCAACGTTTACCGCAATCTGGAAAAGCATCACGGCCGTGACACCCATGACCAGAAACGTCCCAGGAGGGTCGGCCGCAGTCTGCGCGTTCTGTACCAGACGCAGCAGAATGAAGAAATAGAGCAGCAGCACCAGTGCAGCACCCACAAAGCCATGTTCCTCACACAGCGCCGCAAAAATGAAGTCGGTGTAGGGGATGGGCAGGAAGTCGCCTTGCGTCTGTGTGCCCTTGGTAGCGCCCTTGCCCCAGACGCCACCCGAACCAACCGCGATTAAAGACTGCCGCACCTGATATCCGGTGCCGCGCGGGTCGTCCTCCGGGTGGCGGAAGCTGGTGAGCCGCGCCTTTTGATATGGCTTCAGGATCTTTCCACTCTTCCAAACGCCGCCGATCAACACTGCAAAGGAAATCACCAGGATCAGGGCATATTTCCACCGGATCCCACCGAGAAACAGCCCCACAATCAGGATCGGCACGTAGGTAAGCGTCGTGCCAAGGTCCGGCTGCTTCAGCACCAGCAGCATGGGCGCACCAACCATTGCGAATGCTTTCGCGATCTCACGCCAATCCAGTTCCTTGCCCAGCAGACCCCATAGGTAGCGAGCCATGGCGAGAATCAGCACCAGCTTCACCCATTCCGAAGGCTGGAAGTGGATGCCGCCCGGCAGCCGGATCCACCGGCGTGCACCCAGCACTTTCTGGCCTGCTACCAGGACCGCCAACAACGACACGATACTTACGCCATACGCCCAACCGGCCATATCGATGAGCTTGTGATAGTCGATCAGTGACACCACAAACATAATCGCCAGGCCCGCTAGCAGGAATCCAAGCTGCTTGGTATGGAAGCCGTGAAACTTGGTATGCAGCGTGGCCGAATAGATTTCGAACACGCTCATGATGGACATCAGCAGGACCAGGCCCAGCAGCAGCCAGTCGAAATCACGAAAATTTGAGAACCGAAACATGAGAAAGGTTTAGCCGCAAGTCCTGGGGTTAGCGCGTACTCTGCGCCCGGCCGCCGTTACCTGCAAGCATACCGGTCAGCCTCGGCTTGGCAGGCGGTTGCTGACTTTCCGGAGTGGGCACGGCTTTATCCCTTGGCGTAGAACCTTGTTGTAAAGCGTGCCCTGCCGGCTGCGTCTTCTCGCTATTCTGCTCGGATGAGGCTCCTTCCGGCGATGTTGCGTCCGGAGCCGGGACCACCTTTGCCACCAGCAGATTACCCGCCCGTTTTCGCTGCTTCTCAACAAAGGCATCGATGACCTGCGCGGACAGCTTTGCGGAGTTCGATCCCCAGTCACCGTTCTCCCAAAGTACCGCGACCACGATGTCAGGATTGCGCCGTGGTGCCAGACCGACGAACCACGAGTTCGGCTGAGTTTTCTTGCTCTTGCCGGTGCGGGCCAGCGCATCATGGCTCATGACCTGCGCCGTTCCGGTCTTTCCTGCAAAATCGATACCCTCCAGGTGCGACGCATAAGCAGTGCCACCGGCGGTTGTCACCGCAGACATGCCTTCCGTCACCGTCTGCCATACGGCCGTGTCAATGTGCACATCCTTATTGCCAGAGCCCGGAAAGCTCTCGCGGAAGGCTTCCCGCTGGTCCTGGGGAATCTGGTCGGGGAGGACGACATGTGGGCGTTTCAGGGCTCCTCCGGATGCGATGCCGCTCAGGGCCCGGGCCATCTGCAACGGCGTGGCGGCAATCGCACCCTGCCCAATGCCGACCGAGATCGTCTCGCCCGCGTACCATTGCTGGTGATAATTCTTCAGCTTCCATTGCGAGCTGGGCATGGTGCCCGCCGCTTCTTCCGGCAGGTCGATGCCGGTCTTCTGCCCTAGACCGAAGCTCGTGGCATAGCGCGCAATTGTGTCAATACCCAGCCGCTGCGCAAGTACATAATAGAAAACATCGCAGGACCATGGAATGGCATGGTTAATGTCGACGCTTCCATGGTGCGTGTCGCAGTGGTAGTAATGCCCGTACAGGTCGATGCCGCCGCCGCAGTTCACATGCTGTGTCTGCGCAATACCCTCTTCGAGCCCCGCAACACTCATGATGATCTTGAACGTAGATCCGGGGGCCAGCTGCGCCTGGATCGCCTTGTTGAGCAATGGGTGTTCCGGATTGGTGACAATGCCATTCCAGTACGCGCGGGTGAGCCGCACCGCAAACTGGTTGGGATCGTAGATGGGCCGCGACACCATGGCAAGAATCTCTCCGGTATGCGGGTCCATGGCCACGATTGCCCCATTCTTGCCGTCTAGCGCTCTTTCCGCCGCCATCTGCACGTCCAGATCAATGGTCAGCCTCAGATCCTGACCTGGCCTGGCAAGCTCCTCGCCAAGCCGCCCCACCTCACGCCCGTGGCTGTTCACGATCACATCACGTGACCCATCCACGCCGCGCAAAATGGCGTCGTAAGACTGCTCAACGCCGGACTTGCCAACAACATCACCCGGTTCGTAAAACGCATACTTTGGGTTGCTTAGGTCCGCTTCACTGATTTCGCCAACGTACCCGATGAGGTGTGCGGCAAAACCGTCCCGTGGATAGAGCCGCCGCTGTTCCTCCAGCAGTTCCAGTTCCGGCAATTCATTCCGGTGCGCCTCGATAAAGGCCTGCTCGTCCGGCGTAATGTCCATCTTCAGGGGAATCGGCTGATACTTGGCGGCGTATTGGTAATGACGGATGGAATCCTGGACCTGTTCCTGTGTCAGGTGCAGGCCGTCAGCGATCGCTGCAATCTCTGCCTCAGGATTCTTCATCTGTTCACGCAGAAGAAAACACGCTACAGAGGAATAGTTATCAACGAGGAGCCGTCCCTCCCTGTCCAGAAGCCTTCCCCGCGGCGCCAGAATGGGAACCTTCCGCACCCGATTTGCCTCAGCCAGCACGCGGTAGTCACTTGCGTTGACAACCTGCAGACGCCAAAGGCCGGCAAGCAGGATCAGCACAATCGCCACAATCACGTACTGAACGACGGCCAGCTTGACGGGCGACACTTTCTCTTCGCGCCTGACAGGCACGTTGGTCATGATCGTCGGCAGATCTTCTTCCGGCAGCATGGGGGACTTGCGATCCAGTGTAGCGGTGTAGCTCGACTTACAAACAGAAAAAGGCACGGACCCAGTCCGTGCCCTCTCAAATTGGCAGCGCTGTTAGGCGGCCTTGGTGGCCAGCGTCTTCACGCGCGCATTCAGGCGACTCTTGTAGCGCGATGCCGTGTTGTCGTGCAACACACCCTTCTGCACGGACTTGTCCAGCAGGGAAACGGTAACGCGGTACTGCTCTTTCGCTTTGTTCGCATCGCCGCCTGCCAGAGCCTCACGCATCATGCGAAGGGTGCCGCGCAGCTTGCTGCGATTGGAACGATTGACCACGGTCTTCGCCAGCGTCTGCTTGGCGCGCTTCAGGGACGATACATGATTTGCCATTGAACTCTCTCTTTCAGCAGGGGTCCTTCACGCGGTGCCATCGGCGGACAAGGACGGAACGGTCTCGTAGCGCGCACGGTATACGTTTACCGGGCTTGTATCAGCCCCGCAGTGCGCTTTCCACAACCCTTTAAAGATACGGTACGTCACGACAATACGCAAACGATTCCGGCTTGCTACCCCATATTCACGCGCTAGTCACGCTGGAGAAACAATCCACGCGCACTCTAACGTCTATGAGGCCAACTTCTTCTCTCCACAGCCGCGGTCACGCTGCTGCACGTCAGACTGCCTGCTCCCTGGCTCTGGCGGCAACGCTTGCTGTTTCCGCGTTTGCTCAAAGCACCACAGCCCGTCTGACCGGCGTTGTCACGGACCCGTCTGGTGCAACCGTACCCAATGCTACCGTCACTATCACCAATAAGGCTTCCGGCCAGGTACGCACCGTTACGACCAACAATGATGGGCTGTATGTGGCTGTTTCGCTGCCGCCCGCGGCGTATGACGTTACTGTAGCCGCCAGCGGCTTCGCGAACCGCGAGCAAAAAGGCCTGGTGCTGGCGGTCGGGCAGGAAGTGACCGAGGATTACGCTCTGGGCGTGGCTGGCGGAGAAACCTCTGTCGTGGTCAATGCAGGCGCCATCGTTGACCTCGATCAATCCTCCGCCAAAATCGGTGCCAACATCGCCAGCCGTGAAATCCAGCAGCTGCCGATCAATGGCCGCCAGGTATCGCAGCTGTATCTGCTGGTTCCAGGTGCCACAAATGCCGGCTCCGGCACCTTTGACACCATCCGCTTCGCTGGACGCGCCGTTGAGCAGAACATCCTTCGCCTCGACGGCATCGACGCTGGCTCCGTCATTAGCCAGTCACCCGGCAATCTGAACGGCGAACTCACCTCGCAATTCCGTTTGCAGCAGTCGCTTGAGGCCGTGCAGGAATTTCGCGTGGATAGTTCCAACTACCCCGCCGAGCTTGGCACCGGCACCGGCGGCCAGGTCAGCTTTGTTACCAAGTCCGGCACCAACTCGCTGCATGGTTCGGTCTTTGAATATGTGCGCAATGATTTTTTTGACGCGCGTAACTACTTCAATCGCCGCAACACCACTGGCAACTCGCCCAAGTTCCGGCTCAACCAGTTCGGCGGCACTGTGGGCGGCCCCATCGTGAAAGACAAGCTCTTCTTCTTCGCAACCTACGAAGGTTTGCGGCAGAGCTTTCCTTCGACCTTTAGCGCGGGTACTCTGAGTGCTGCCGATCGCGCCAACATTTCAGCCCAATCGCCGAAACTCATTCCCCTGCTAGCAGCCTTCCCGGTGGCCAACTCTGCGAATTCAGCGGGCGTGGTGAATCGCGTCATTGATTCCGGCCAGAATACCCTGCAGGAAAACTTCGGTGACATACGTTTTGACTACAAGATCAACGACAGATTTTCTCTGTATGCGCGCTACAACCGGGATCAGGGCATATCGAACCAGGTACAGGATGCGTCGCTCTCCAGCTTTGGCCAGGTAGAGGTTCCCCAGCAGGGAGTGCTTGCGGTCAACCAGGTTTGGACGCCGCACATCTTCAACGAAACTAAATTTGGTTTCAACGGCACCAAGCAACGTGTACTCGGTATTGCAGGCCCGAGTCCCAATGTCGACCTGAGCAGCAGCCGCATCGCGATCTCTGGTCTTACGAATGTCGGCTCGCTCATCTCGCTGTCTTCGTCTTTCAACGGCGTTGGTGCCCCATACACCGGGACGGAATACAGCTACATTGACAATCTCTCCCTCCTGCGCGGCAACCACAACATGAAGTTTGGCGTGGAACTCCGTCCGCGCCAGCTCTACAACAACCAGATTGGCGGCACGACGTACACCTACCCGAGTGTTTCCGCATTCGCCGCCAATGCACCGACGCAAATCCAGTTTTTCGGTACGCTGAGCGATCTGAGCCCGTTTACAGGGCTCTCCGGCAATGCCCTTGTAAAGCAGACCTTCTACATCGGTTACGCGCAGGATGAATGGAAGATCAAGCCCAACCTCACACTGAGCTACGGCTTGCGGTACGAGTATTATTCGCCGCTGCATGAGAATCGCAACAAGGATGTTTTCTTCAACATCCCGACAGGAAACATCATTACTAACTACAACGGCGACTGGTTCCATTCCAACCAGAATAATTTCGGCCCGCGCGTGGCAATTACCTATGCTCCGGCGGCGATGGACAACAAGACGGTCCTTCGCATGGGCATCGGCACCTATTACGGGCCCGGCCAGACGGAGGATCAAATCCAACCGGAAGCTAATGACCGCGTCAGCCGCACCTTTACAAATACGGCCAACCCGGGCGTGGTTTATCCCCTGAATCCGCAAACCGACGTGTACGCCACTTACAACATCAATAGCCCGACCCTGGGCTATCAGCCACGCGCCTACGCTCCCACGTACAAGGTTCCAGAACGCGTAACAACCTATACGGCATCTATCCAGCAGGAACTGCCGGGAAGCGTGCAATTGCTGGTCGGCTATGTGGGATCATCGAACCGCAATCTCTTTCTGCGGTCAATTACAAACCTCATCACAAATGTCACTACCAATCCCACAACAGGTGTGGGTGCCGTGACACGCCAGTTCGGCAATCGGTTCGCCGAGATCGATTACAAGACCTCCGGCGGAACGGACCAGTACCACAGCCTCCAGACCTCCCTGCAGCGCCGCTTTACCAATGGCCTGTCGCTCGGGGCGCAGTACACCTGGGCGCACGAGCTTGGCACATCTTCAGGGTCAAATGAGGCCACCACGGCACAGGAACCCCTCCAGCTGTTTGGTGCGCGGCCTGAGTTTGGCCGCGGCGCCTTCGATATCCGGCACTCCCTCAACATCACCACGCTCTATGGGCTGCCTTTCGGCAGAGGTAAGGCCTTTAACCTGAGTGGTCCGATGGACATCGTGGCAGGTGGATGGCAGCTTGGCGGCATCGTGAACTTCCGTTCCGGCGTGCCAATTGACGTGCTCATCCAGCGCAATGACATTGCCTACGTTGGCCAGGTTGGACCCTACGCGGGCCAGACCTTTGCCAACCCGGTGATTGATGCAGCGCGCTGCCCTGCATTTACGGTGAATGGCGCTGTGTACGCCGGCGGTCTTTGCACTCTCGCCGTACAGAACGTGCCCTTCGGCGGCAACTCCCGCAATATCCGCCGTCCAAACATCATTCCCGGTGTAAACCCGTACCTCAAGCAGGGCCTGCAGTATCTGAATCCGGCTGCCTTCACTACTCCGGCCGCGGGCACCTATGGCAACTCACGCCGCAACAACCTCTCGGGGCCCAACCTCGCACAACTTGATCTCACCTTGCAGAAAGAGTTCGGTCTTACGGAGCAGTTCCGGCTGAAATTCCAGTCGGATGTCTACAACGTGCTCAATCATCCCAATTTCGCCAACCCTGGAACAGTCCGCCTGCCGTTTAGCCTGCCCACCAATGCCGCGGGTCTAAGCTCCGCAGCGACAGTCCAGCCTGGCCAGGCATTCACATCGGCGAACGCGGCCAATGGTTTCGGCCAGACGACCAGCACAGTCAACAACCAGGTAGGTATCGGCGATAACCGGCAGATTCAGCTTTCACTGCGTCTGCAGTTCTAAAAAAAGGCCTGCCTTTCATGGCGGCAACACAGGGCGGAGACCAGAGTCTCCGCCCTGCTTTTTATGCAAAATGTCACTTGACGATGCCGGTACCGGGCGCTAATCTCATCCCAACTTCGAGCGATTTGGTGACCCAAGCCAACCCGGTCCGCAATCTGCACAGGATGAACGCGGGAGCGCGTCCACCGGCGTCGAAGCATACCCATCCTTCGTCCAAACTGCATAACCCTTACACCGGTTCAATGGAGGCATAGCCCGACTTGGTCACAACCCCGGAAGTGCGCCTGATCGACATCTCGCCCAACACAGAAGCTCTGTTCGGCACCCGCGACGAAAACCTCCACCTGATGGAAGCCACGCTGGGTGTGACGATTGATCTACGGTCACATGCTATGCAGGTAAAAGGACCATCGGAGGCGGTAGCTCAGGTTGAGAAGATTTTCACGGACTGGGATAGTCTGCGACGCAGCGGCGTCCAGCTAGCCGGCCCGGAGTTGCACGCTCTCGTAAAGATGGCCCTGGCCGATCCCAGCTGCACCCTCAAGCAACTGGTCGATTCCGGCCGGCAGCGTACGGCACAGGGCATCAAGCGAATGGTGAACCCACGCTCGCCCAACCAGCGCAAATACGTTGAGGCCATCGAGTCCTCAGATATGACCTTCGGCATTGGGTCGGCAGGCACAGGCAAGACCTACCTTGCCGTTGCCATGGCCGCCAGCGCACTCATGGCCAAGCGCGTTAGCCGCATCATCCTCGTCCGCCCGGCGGTTGAGGCCGGTGAGCGTCTCGGCTTTCTGCCTGGTTCCCTGCAGGAAAAAGTCGATCCATACCTTCGCCCGCTCTACGATGCACTGTATGACCTGCTTGAGAAAGATCGTGTCGACAAGATGCTGGAGAAGGGTGTCATCGAGATTGCCCCGCTCGCCTTCATGCGCGGCCGCACCCTCTCCGACGCCTTCATCATCATGGACGAGGCGCAGAACACCACCATCGAGCAGATGAAGATGTTCGTTACACGCCTGGGCATGAACAGCAAGGCCGTGATTACGGGTGATCTGACCCAGATCGACCTGCCCAATCCCAAGCGGAGCGGCCTGCTGGACGCGCTCAACATCCTGGACGGCGTGGAGGGTGTGCGCTTCTGCCACTTTGAGGCGGCCGATGTGGTCCGGCACAATCTGGTTCAACGCATCGTGCACGCCTACGACTCACATGCCCGCCAACAGCAGATGTCGCTGGGCCTGAATGATGGCATGGAACCGGAACTGCGGAAACAGGCGCCGCTGCAGAAGATGCAATAAGTGGGCGGGTCAACTTTCCATTCAAGACACGAAGGCCTGCCCGATGTGGGCAGGCCTTTTCCATGCCGGGCTCAATGGTCACAAGTCGGGCTTATTCGTTGTAATGCAACAGGCTGTACACGTCGTACTCGGCAAACTTTTGCCGTCCTTTCAGAAAGTCCAACTCAATTGCAAAGGCGACGCCGGCGATCTCGCCGCCGAGTTGCCGCACCAGCTGCACTGTCGCCTGCATGGTTCCGCCTGTCGCCAGCAGGTCGTCCACGATGACGACACGCTGGCCCGGCTGGATCGCATCCAAATGGATCTCCAGCGAGTCCGATCCGTACTCCAGGTCATAGGTGACTTTCGCCGTCTGCGCGGGCAGCTTTTTGGGCTTGCGGACCGGCACGAAGCCGGCATTCAGGCGGTAAGCCATGGCCGGCCCAAAGATAAAGCCACGTGCCTCAATGCCCAGCACCAGGTCTACATCTTTGTCGATGTAGTAGGCCGCGAAAGCATCGATCATTTGTGCATAGCCGGCCTTGTCCTTGAGCAGGGTCGTGATGTCGTAGAACAGAATGCCCGGTTTTGGGAAGTCGGGAACTGTGCGGATGAGAGCCTTGAGCGGCTCGCAGTTGGTGATTGTCGCCATGTTCCTCATTCTAGCGGGCAGGTCCACACTCAGAAGGCTCCATCGATGCAAAACTGTCCCAGAGTCTCTCCCTCCGTCTCCGTCAACTCATGCATGACAACCCGGTCCACACGGCTGCCCCGGGAGCCCTTCCGCATGGCCCCCTCCAGTTCATTGAGCTGCTCATTATCGCCGGCGGCCACTGCCTCCACATGCCCGGCATCGGTATTGCGGACCCAGCCACGCAGACCAATCTCCGCCGCCTCGCGATGCACGTACCAGCGAAATCCGACGCCCTGCACCCTGCCGTGAATCTGGTAATGCCGCACCATTAGGCGTTCTCCTGGAGATGCTGCAGTATGGCTTCGGCAGAACCCTGCGGGTTCTCCCTTTGCGGAAAGTGACCGACACTATCCAGCAGAACTCGTTTATAGCCCGCGGTGAAATGGCGGCCTGCGCCGTCCGTCGTCTCCGGCAACACGCAGGTGTCGTCCATGCCGTGGATGAGCATCGTGGGCGTGTTTAAGACGGTTGCTGCCTGAACGCGGTCATGAAGCATTTGGTAACGCGGATCGAGCGCCCCGGGATTCCACGTGGAGCGGTAGTACTGCAGGACCACATCTGCATAATCCTTGCCCTTCCAACTGCGGGCCGCGTCCTCCAGGTCAGCCTGGGTGTACCAGCCCTGGGGACTCCAGCTGTCCCATTGCGCCTTGCCAAAGGCGACCGGGTCTTCACGCAGGAGCTTCTCACCGGTCGGCGTATTCAGCAGCCATTGGTACCAGAATGCCCGGCTCTGGGCATAGGTGGGCAGAGCACGTGGTGCCGGAACAAAGGGCACGGAGATCGCCACCACGGATTTGAGCCGTTGCGGGTGCAGAGCAGCCAGAACGTACGCCGCGCGGGCACCCCAGTCATGGCCGACCACGTGAAACCGCCGCATACCCAGCTTGTCGGCCAGATCTATCAGGTCCTGCGCCAGCGCAACCGCCTGTCCGGTACGGCGTGGCTTACGCCCCAGCAAAGGATCGCGGAACTCCGTCGGCCCGTAGCCGCGCAGGTAGGGCGCGATGGTGCTGTAGCCAGCCTCATGCAGGAGGGGCAACACCTTGTCCCAGGTGCGCGGCGAATCTGGCCAGCCATGCACCAGCAGCAGCGGCTCCCCCTTCTTGGGGCCGCTTTCCTCGTATGCCATTCGTAGCGAAGGCGTTTTTATCTCGTTCAGTCGCATGACTGATGAGATGCACCCAACCGGTTCACGACCGCAGTTTGCGGCGCAGCTAATGCACAACTCCCCGGTACGGTAGACCCATCCATCCTCTATAAAACGGTTGCTGAACTGCCGCATCAGAAGCCGAATCGGACCTGTACCCTTCCGCTTTGCAGCCTCTTCCCGCACGGCAACAGCCATCGGATCGGAAGTGCGAAGGACGATGACTGGAGGTTCAGAGAAGGCGAACTTTTCGTCAATGGCGCGGGACGCTTCGGCTCGAGCTTCCAGAAGCGGCTTACTGTCCAGAGATTGAGCGGTGACAAAAGTCTCCAACTGTCATAGATGGAAAGCTTTGCCCAGAATGCGACATCGACATCGATCTCACCATCGTGCAGAGCGTCGATAACGCGCTGGCCCTTTTCTATATCCGTTTCTACCAGCGTTTCGTAATCCATCGCAGAACCTCATCGACAGCCGTCAGCATACTTTCTGCATCCTCTTGTGTCCAAATTGCGTACCGGGAGCCTTCCGATCAATTCTTTACAACCTCCTCTCAATCGGTCTTGAGCTGCTGATGCGTGAACCTGTCCGCTGTGAACTCTGTATCCAGGCCCGCCACTCGCACGAGCGCCGTTAGATCATGCGTGAAGGCCTTCTCCCATCGCGACCTTTCTGGAAAGTCATACTGTTCTGTTTGTTTGGCGATGCACGCTTTCAGCGCACACTCGACTGCATGCCCGGCAAGGTAGAACGCACCGGAAAAGCGGCCCTCCTTGAGTAGCAGGCCGCTTCGTCGTGCCGCATCTTCGCTAAATGTTGTAAGTCGTTCCGGTTCATCGGTTACGCCCGCGACATATACGCGCCTTCTGCCGTATCGACGCGAATCTTCTCACCCTCGTTGATGAATGGCGGCACCTGTACTACCAGGCCCGTCTCTGTTTTTGCCGGCTTGGTCACGCTTGAGGCTGTTGCCGACTTAATGCCCGGTTCGGTCTCCACCACCGTCATCTCCACGACTCCCGGCAGTTCAATGCCGACCGGCTTACCGTCGTAGAAACTCACATGAATGTTCAAGTTGGGCAGCAGATAGTCGACGGCGTCGCCCAGCGTGTCGCGTTTGAGCGGCGTCTGCTCAAAGTTCGTGGTGTCCATGAAGTAGTAGTCGTCGCCGTCGTTGTAGAGATACTCCATCGCGATTTCGTCCACGATCACCCGCTCGATTGCATCGCCCGAGCGGAAGCGGTGCTCGAACATGGCGTTGGAGCGCAGGTTGCGCAGCTTGGCCTGGATAAAAGCGCGCAGATTGCCCGGGGTGCGGTGCTCGACGGCAAAGACTGAGTGCAGCACGTCGTTGTGCTTGATGATCATGCCAGGACGCATTTGTGTGGCGGGAATCGCCATGGGAACTACTCCTTCAAAGAAGTGATTTGGCTTGGCTGAATGTGCGGCGAGCTGCCGCAGAAACCGCAAAGTGATCGGACGGATGATCCGTCGGTACGGACCGCTTTCGCAGGCATCCGTGGACAGTGCGATTGTACCGCGCGGCCACATGGTAAGTTACAGGCGCGGCACAACGGCTTGAGTCAACGGCTACCGATACGGCTCGACCGGGTCGTGCCTCAACGTCCTCCAAAAAGTCTTCGAAAGAATCGTCCGATCGCGGAAAAGGGATTGCTTCCGCCGCCCTGCGTCTTTGCCGCTTTCGGAACGGCCACGCCGGACGTGCCCTGCGCCTGGCCGGAGGCGGTAGTTCCCGCGTTGGAACCGCCACCACTGTCGGCCTTGTAGTTCATGTCCGCCGTCACCTGCACGGGGGTCGCTCCGCTGGTAGCAGGTACCGGCTCCGGCTGTGAGAGACCCGCGCTTACCGCCTCCGGGAAGTCGTTTTTGCCGCCCTTGCCAGGTTTCGGACAACCGCAACTCGTGCCCTCCCGGTCCACAACCTCGCGCACGCTGCCATGTTCAAACAGCACTCGCTGGCCCGGCTTCACCAGGTAGCCCGCGCCGCCAAACTGCTCGGTCGCATGCAGCATCGGTGCAGCTTTGCCCAGGTTCTCCACGCAGGTGTCTCCCCCCGCGTTCACCCGCAGGCGCAGATCCAGCGGCGCATTGTCAGAGCTTTGCAGACGCAAATCCGGTGTCAGAATCGCATCGGTCTGCAGGGTGCGCGTCTGCACCTCAGCCGCACCGCGCTGCAGCGCAATCAGCAGGGGCGGGGAGGCTGCTGGCCCGCCCCGGCTTCCCACTGCCGGTGAACCTGTCGCTTGTGAAAAGGCAACCACGCTGCCGCCACATACCCTTACCACGCCGCCGCGCGTGAGCCGAACCTCGGTCGCCTCCCTGCCCGCCTCCACGGTGCCGCTGCTCTGGATCGTGGCTGTGCCGGCGCTCACCGCAACCAGGCCGGTAACGCGCGCACCCTCTGTCCGCAGCGTGCCGATGCCGGCCTGCGCCGCTGCAAGCGACGGGATGAGCAGCAGCGCGGACGAGAGTAGAAAGCGAGAAAAGATATGCATGGCTAAAGGTTCAGGAAATTCTGGATGAGCTGCTTGCCGTGATCAGTCAGCACGCTTTCCGGATGGAACTGCACGCCCTCAATGGGCAGTTCACGGTGCCGCAGCCCCATGATGACCTCGCCCTGCGGATCCTGGGTGCGCGCGGTAATCTCCAGCTCCCCTGGCAAGCCTTCCGGGCTCACCACCAGCGAGTGATACCGCGTGCAAGTCATCACCGGATGGATACCGGCGAAGATTGTCTTTCCATCGTGCTCCACCTCGCTCGTCTTGCCGTGCATAAGGCGGCCGGCGCGCACCACATTGCCGCCGAACGCAGCGCCGATAGCCTGGTGGCCCAGGCAGACACCCAGTATGGGCGTGCGCCGCACCCGCTGATCGGGCGAATTCGCGTAATGCCGAATCAACTCGATCGAGCAGCCTGCCTCCTGCGGTGTGCAAGGCCCGGGCGAGATCAGAATGCGCTCCGGGCGCAGTGCCGCGATCTCCAGCGGCGTCAGCTCATCATTCCGGCGGATCACCATCTCCGCGCCCAACTCCCCCATATACTGCACCAGGTTGTAGGTAAAGGAGTCGTAGTTGTCCAGAACGAAAACCATGAGGACCTCATCCTCAGTTTAGTGGCCAAACGGGAACCAGGGTAGATAACACTTTCGCGCTCCAGCGAAACCAAATCGGGGAATGTACGTTGTGGGGGCTCAACCGCGATGCTGTACATGCGAGTCGGGATTCAGGCAACGTACCGGAATCCTGCACTCGTTCAAGGTATGTCTCATACTGGGACGCCTGACGCCGATAAGGACACAAGTCATGATTGCTCGCATTGCCATCGCGCTTTTGCTTCTCTGCTGCTGCCCCGCATTCGCCGCCGTGGCCGGAACCAGCGGCACCGCCGCGGCTTCGTCTGTCTCCGTCAACTCTCCCATCGATCTGCCGGCCGCTTCACCGATCCTGGCAGCTGTGCTTACGGCGCTGCCTGAAGATGCCATCTATCGCATGTCCATACCGGTGAGAACCGAGAGCACCGCAGTTATCCACCGGCATTCACCCAACCAGCCGATGAGTATGCCGCAGCTGGCGAACACCTCGGACCTCGGCCCCATCCTGGACGCAATTCCCATGGCAGGCCGCATCCAGCGCAAGGCAGGCCAGCGATTCAATACGACCGATGGCAGCAGCGTGGACACATTTGCCATCTGCTACCGCATGAATCGCCGGCTGGGCATGCAGGTCATCCCCGGCGATCCTGCCCCGGTAAAGCTGGCAGTCACCAGCGTCGAGAACAACGAAGGTGTCACAGTCGGATTGACACTGCGGCTCTCACGCTAACGACCGCCTGTCGAAAGCTCGTTT
Source organism: uncultured Terriglobus sp. (assembly GCA_964246795.1). Lineage (GTDB taxonomy): Bacteria > Acidobacteriota > Terriglobia > Terriglobales > Acidobacteriaceae > Terriglobus. The sequence continues at coordinate 36,811 of CAXTRR010000010.1, forward strand.
CGCTCGCTCCACTTACGGCGTTCCAAAGTAAAAATGTCCCGCGTGGTGCAATACCCGCCTGCTCCATGCATACGGCCGATCAGCCGCAACTGTGCCGGATCCAGATGCAGCCGATCACGATCGGTGAAGGCGCTCTCCCGCACATGCGCGACCATGATGCGGGCAATCAGGATCCTGCTGCTGCCGCCTGTGTCGACCCATTGCTGCACACGGCACTCAAAGGCTGCCGGCGAACCCGCAATGCGCGGCGGCCGGACCCGCAGGCTCGGCTGGAGTTCCAGGCCGGCCAGTGCCGTTTCATCTACGCCGCGCGGCGCATCGATCGCTGTCTGGTTCATGGCTTCGGCAAGTTCTTCCGGAACTAGGTTAACCACCAGTTCACCTGTCGCCATAATGTTGGCATAGCTATCCTTGCTGTCGCGGTCGCTGGCGGCGCTAAAGGAGATGGCCAACAGCGGCGGATCGGCCGAAAGCACGTTAAAGAAGGAGTAAGGCGCTGCATTGCGCACGCCATCTGTGCTCTCCGTCACCACCCACGCAATTGGCCGCGGCATGATGAGCGATGCGAGCAGCTTATAAATATCGGCCCCAGGTATCTGCTCCATGTTGAAGGTCGCGAAGTTTTCCATCGTCAGCGCTCCTGAGCACGCGCACGATCGATGGCGCGCAGCACGGCTTTACTCTTGTTCAAGCATTCGTTGTACTCGGCCAGCGGCTCGGAATCCGCCACAATTCCCGCACCCGCCTGAATGTACCCTGCGTCGCCTTGCATAAAGAGCGTTCGGATGGCAATGCAGCTGTCCAGATTGCCGGAAAAATCTGCATAAAAGATCGACCCGCCATAGATGCCGCGGCGCGCCGGTTCGAGCTCCTCAATGATCTCCATAGCCCGGATTTTTGGCGCGCCGGAAAGCGTGCCTGCCGGGAAGCACGAGCGGAAAGCATCTACCGCGCTCAGGCCCGCGCGCAGGCGGCCTTTCAACGAACTCACCAGGTGCATGATGTGCGAGTAACGCTCCACAATCATGAGTTCTTTCACTTCCACTGAGCCAAACTCGCTCACCCGGCCCAGGTCATTGCGGCCCAGATCCACGAGCATCACGTGCTCGGAGCGCTCCTTGGGGTCGTTGCGCAGATCGTCTTCCAGGGCCGAATCGGCTGCCTCGTCTTCGCCGCGCGGACGGCTGCCGGCGATGGGCCGGTACTCCAGCACACCTTCCTTTGCGCGCAGCAGCAGCTCCGGCGAGGAGCCCACAATGTGCGCCGGCACGGGAGCTACTTGCCCCGGCACCGCCATCGGAAAGCGCAGGAAGTACATGTACGGCGAGGGATTTACGATGCGCAGGGCACGGTAGATGTCGAACGGATCCACCTCGGGCCGGCAATCGAATCTTTGCGAAAGAACACACTGAAAAACATCCCCGGCCGCTATGTACTGCCTTACCCGGTCAACCGCTTTTAGAAAAGTGCGTTTCGGCGTGCGCGGCGCAAGTTGCATTGAACCCAGCGGCTTGCGACGCCTGGCGGCAATCGGCAACGGTGCCGCCATTTGCTTTTCCAGGCGGTCCAGCCGGCGTTGCGCATCGCGATAAGCCTTGGCGGTGTCCGGCACGCGTGTCAGATCGGCCGTCACGATCAGGAAGATTTGCTTGCGAACGTTGTCAAACGCCAGCACCTCATGGAAGAACATCAGGCAGGCGTCTGGCGCGTGCAGTTCATCCGGGGCGGTCGCGGGCAGCCGCTCAATCTGGCGCACCACGTCATAGCTGAAAAATCCGACCGCACCGGCGGTGAACGGCGGCAGCCCCGGCAGCATGGCAGGATTATGTTCGCTGAGCGCCGTCTTCAGTTCGTGGAAGATGTCCCCTTCGTAGACCCGAGTACGCTTGCCTTCCGTGGCCGTGATCGTACACCCGTTTGCTACCAGCCGCCGGTACGGGCGCAGGCCGATGAAGGTGTAGCGGCCCACACGCTCGCCGCCCTCCACAGACTCCAACAGAAATGCTTCCGGCTCATTCGCTGCGATTCGGAGAAAGACCGAAACCGGCGTCTCCAGATCGGCCGTCACGGTGCGATAGACCGGGATCAGCGTGTGCTTCCTGCGTGCAAGCGTTGCGAACCTTGCCGCGTCCGGCGTGATATTTACTGGCCTGGGCGTACGCGGCATTTAGCTGTACTTTACCCAGCGCAGGATTTCCGGCAGGTTCGGCTTTTTGCCGTACATGAGGATACCGACCCGGTAAATGCGGCTGGCGAACCAGACAACGGCGTAGATGGTGGCCGACATGATGACGAGGGAAAGCGCGATTTCCAGCGCCGAGGCCGCGTGCACCGCGATTCTCACGTACATCAGCAGCGGCGTGAAGAGAGGAATTTGCGACATGACCTGCGCAAAACGCGTGTTTGGCTCAGTGAGCACCGGGAAGACCGTGAAGCTGCAGACAGCCATCGGCAGCACAATGAGCATATTCAGTTGCTGTAATTCCTGCTCGGAGTTGCACATCGCTCCCAGAGCTGCGGCAATTCCGGAATACAGCAGAAAGCCGAGCAGGAAATAGACCACAAACGCCAGCGCCTGCCCGGCGGAAATGCTCAGCCGGAAGCCGGTGCCAGCCGCCGCCAGCAGCGGAGACGCACTGAGCGCCAGGACGGAAATCAGCCAAATGCCAATCTGGGTCACACCGACCGCTCCCACGCCCACCATCTTGCCTGCCAACATTTCGTTCGGCTTTACCGTGGAAAGCATCACTTCAAAGACACGGGAAGTCTTCTCTTCAATTACGGAGCGCGCCACGTTCATGCCATGCAGCATCACGGCGAAATACATCATGAAAAAGAGAACATAGACGCTTGCGTATGCCAGACCCGAGTCAGATTCGTCCGCCTTGCCGTCGCGGATCACCTCCGTCTGCACAACCGGTGATTTCATCAGCTGCTGAATCTCGGACTGCGCGGCTCCATGGCGGCTCAAGCCCTGCTGCACCAGGGCACGGCGGACCGCATCACCAAGCCGGCTCTTCATCACAACGTCTGCGGAACTCGGCGAGTAGTAGCGTATCCCCGGCTCGTCCTTCTGGGTATCGATGATCAGAAATCCATCGAGCGCCTTCGCATCCACGGCACTGATCAATTCCTGCTCGGCGTCCGGGGAGTACGGCTGCACTCTTACGTGCATCGGAGCGTTCTTGTCGCCCTCCAGCTCCTGTTGCACTTCCTGAGCGATGCGCTGGTCCTGAGAAACGACCGTGATCCGCTTGGCTTCACCGGAGTGCCTAGTTTTGAAGTACAGCAGGGTAAAGCCGCCGATCATGATGGCCGGCAACAGCAGCGTCATGATCAGAAAGCCTTTGGTCCGCACGCGCTCCAGATACTCCCGTTTGGCAATTAACCAGATTCTATGCATCGGCGTGGCCTCCCACGGCGCTGATAAAAATCTCTTCCAGCGTCGGCTCCTTCACTTCAAATTTCTCAATCCGGGTGCCGTTCGCAACAGCCATCTGCAAGAGCGGCTGGGCGTCAGGATTGTCCCCGGCCAGGGTGATCTCCGCGCGGCCGGCGTAGTCCTTCACCTCCGCGATGCTGGGGTGCTTCAGAAAGCTGTAATCGCCGGAGTAGAGCACCTCCACGCGGTTGCGCGGGTAGCGCTCCTTTACCTGGCGCATGCCGCCCTCCAGCACCACACGGCCCCGGTGAATCAGCGCAATCGCGTCACACATCTTCTCCACCTGGTCCATGCGGTGAGTTGAAAACAGGATTGCCTTGCCCTCGCTGCGCAGGTCCAGCATCGTGTCCTGCAGCAGGGACGCGTTCACCGGATCCAGGCCGGAGAAAGGCTCGTCCAGGATGATCAGCTCCGGATCGTGCAGCAACGCGGTTATGAATTGGATCTTCTGCTGCATCCCCTTTGACAGCTCTTCGGTCTTCTTGGGCAGGGCTTCCGTAATCTGTAGCCGCTCGGCCCAGCTCTTCGCGCGTCTGCCAGCTTCTGCCGCGCTCAGGTCATGCAGTTGGCCCATGAACGTAAGCTGGTCCAGCACATTCATTTTCTTGTACAGACCGCGCTCTTCCGGCAGGTACCCCACGCGGCGCAGGTGGTCGCGCGTAAACGGCTTGTTGAAGAGCATCACCGTGCCTGAATCGGGAACCGTGATGCCGATCATCATACGGATCGACGACGTCTTTCCGGAGCCATTCGGACCCAGAAGACCAAACATCTCGCCGGGCTCGATGCGGAGCGTCAAGCCCTCTACCGCAACCTTCTGGTCGTAAACTTTGCGAACATTTTCCAGTTGTACGGTGGGCATGAAACTCCTGGCCGGCATGGCCCGGTCTCGCGAAAGCGTCTTTTTCAGGATAGCAGGGCAGCTTGTCTGGCCGGATCGCCCAGCTTCGTCTTTCGGACAGGGCGGCTTGATAGCATCGCAAGGGAATGCTCGCCCTCACTACGCCGGTACAGTTGCTGAAAGGCGTGGGTCCGCGCAACGCGGAAGCTCTGGCGAAGCGCGGCGTGCTGACGGTGGAAGACCTGCTCTACCACCTGCCTTTCCGCTATGAGGACCGGCTGCACCCGCGAGCCCTGCATGAATTGCAAGCCGGCGAAACTGCCTCCGTCATCGCCGAGGTGCGGGGGGCGGTGCTGCTGCGCACGCGGCGGCAGCCCATCTTCGAGCTCACCGTGGGACACGGTCTCAGAACGCTGAAGGCGTCATGGTTCGGCGGCGTGTACCTGAAGGACAAGTTCAAGCTCGGCGAGATGGTGGCGCTCTACGGCAGAGTCGAGGCTTCGCGATCCTCGGAAAACCTGAAGATGATGCAACCTCAGTTTGAGATTCTGCCGGCGCTGCCCTCTAACTCGCCGCAGCCCGTTGCGGCACAGGACAAAGACCCGCTCGGCACGATGTTGGAGGTGGGCCGCATTGTGCCCGTGTACGAATCACTGGGCGGCACCACACCGTGGGGCAGCAAACTCGGCTCCAAGTGGACGCGCCGTGTGATCTGGCAGGTGCTGGAGGATCTTGCGCAGGGGACGCCGCTGCCCGAAGTTTTGCCGCTCTCCATCCTGCGCCGTCTGGGGCTGCCTTCACGGCTTCAGGCGCTGCGCGAAACGCACTTCCCGCCGGCCGGCACCGCTACAGAGCTTCTGCAGCAGTTTCGGACCGCCGGCCAGCAGCGATTGGTCTTCGAAGAGCTCTTCTACCTGGAACTGGGCCTGGAACTGAAGCGCAAACGGCTACGCGATCGCCAGGGCGTCACCTTTACCGCGGACGAGAATGTGCGTGCCGCCATTAAGCAGGTCCTCCCTTTCCGCCCCACGGCGGCGCAGAAGCGTGTTCTCCGCGAGATCGTGGACGACATGCGCAAGCCCAACCCTATGCGCCGCCTCTTGCAGGGTGACGTGGGTAGCGGCAAGACGATTGTCGCCATGCAGGCGGCGCTGATCGCCATCGAAAACGGCTACCAGGCCGTACTGATGGCACCGACAGAGATCCTGGCCACCCAGCACTACCTGTCCGCGCGCAAGCTGCTGGAGCGTTCCACGCGCCGTTACCAAGTCACGCTGCTCACCGGCTCGCTGGATACTGCCGAGAAGCGCCGTGCACGTGGCCGCATTCTGCGCGGCGAGGCCGAGCTCATCATCGGCACCCAGGCGCTGATCCAGGACAAGGTCGACTTTGCCAATCTGGGCCTGGTCATCGTCGATGAGCAGCACCGCTTCGGTGTGCGGCAGCGCTTCACCCTTATGAAAAAGCCCGGCAGCGGCGACCCGGATGTGCTCGTCATGACGGCGACGCCCATACCGCGCACGCTCGCGCTCACCATCTATGGCGACCTGGAGGTGAGCGTGATTGATGAGTTGCCGCCCGGCCGCACGCCCATTGTGACCCGTCGTGTGGGCCAGGAGCGCGCCGATGAAGTCTGGCAGTTTGTGCGCAAGCAGGTGGCAGCGGGCCGGCAGGCGTACATCGTTTACCCGTTGATCGAAGGGCCGCGGGATGACCAGCCGGAGCTGGATTTCCCCAACGATGCCAAGCCGGTGGACGAAACTTTACAGAAACCAGCACAGGCTGCATTGATGCCGGCAGCCCCCTCCGTGGTGAAACGCGCAGCCGGTCCGGCCGCGCAAACGTCTGCAAAGAAGGCAGCGACGCGCAAGTCACAAACCAGGCCTGCCCTGAAGAAAAGTCCTGCGCTCTTCGGTGTGAACGAGGGCCCGCCGCTGCGCTCTGCGACGGAGATGTTTGAAGATCTGCGCGACGGCGCGCTGAGCGGCTTGCGCGTGGGCCTGCTGCATGGCCGGCTCTCCTCTGACGAGAAGGAGATTGCCATGCGCCGCTTTCAACGCGGTGAGACAGACGTGCTCATCGCGACGACGGTTATTGAAGTGGGTGTGGACGTGCCGAATGCGAGCGTCATGGTCATTGAACATGCCGAACGCTTCGGCATGGCGCAGATGCACCAGCTGCGCGGCCGCGTGGGTCGAGGTGCGGCCAAAAGCTTCTGCGTTCTGATGACGGGCGGCAAAATTTCGCCGGAAGCCGAAGAGCGGCTGGACGCCATGGTCCGCACCCAGAACGGCTTTGAGCTGGCCGAACTCGATCTCCAGCAGCGCGGCCCGGGCGAGTTCTTCGGCACGCGCCAGGCCGGCATGCCCGACCTGCGCGTGGCCAGTCTCCTCCGCGATCGACGCATGCTGGAACTCGCCAAGGCCGAAGCTCAGGACCTGGCCAACGGACGGCGCGAAGACATCACCGAAGCAGAACGTGAACTGGTACGCACGGAGCTGAAGGAGCACTGGCAGCGGCGCTACGGCCTGGTGGAGGCGTAGTCAACTTCGGAGTGGTGACAACGGTGGGTGCCCCACCTTCACAACAGCTCTACCGTCGTTCAGGTGGGATTCGGTGCGGCGGTATTCCATGGTGACGAAGAAACTCACCGTAGCTGGGCAAAGGTGGGGCACACGTTTGAGGCCTCATTGGAGTGCTTCACCAAGGTGCAGTTCCTACCGCATTGGCGAAACATATGCCGTGCTGGCACCCTGCCCACCGGGCGCGCCCTCAAAGCCCGGCAAGCCGCGACGTGGCACATCAGAGAACGACGGCGCAATCACCGCCTTCTTCGGCCCGCGCTTGCGCGCCACCAGCAGCCGCACCCGCTCCAGCAACTCGACCGGCGAACTCGCCCCCTTGGGCAGAAACGCATCCGCTACGGATCCCCGCTCAAAGGCGCTTACCGTGCCGGAAACAATCAGCGTCGGCAGACCGGGGCACATCTCCTTGGCGCGGCGCACAAGCTCCGTGCCATCCATTTGCGGCATGATCAGGTCGCACAGCAGCAGGTCGATGCTGTTCGGCACGGCGCGCTCCAGAACCTCCAGCGCCTCGGCCGCGCTGCTGCAGCAAATCACTCGATAACCCCGTGTTTCCAGCAAAAACTTGCGAACTGCCAGAGTTTGTTCGTTGTCGTCGACACAGAGAATGACTTTCCGAGGGCGCATGTGACCTATCTTTCTGCCTCTGCCCTTTTTGCGGCGCAGAGGTGTTGTACGGGCTCCGGGGAGCTCGGGACGGCCCGTTTGCACGGGCATTTTTGGCGCGAAGAGGCAGTCATCCCAAAGGCTTCGGGATGCCCGATGTCGCGGCTGACTGGAATGTGTTGCGCTCTCGGAGCAGGCGGTCATGGGACCGTGTTCTCCAGCGCTTCCTCACAGTACGGAGCCGCACCTGGGATGGCAACCGCGAAATTTAGGCGAAAACCATAGCCGATGTGCGCCATGCCCCTGTGGGGACTGCGTCAACTTTGTTTGCTTTGTGGCAATTAGCTTCTGCATCGCATGTGGAAACGGTTTGCATCGCTAGAGAAAAAACCGTCCCGCTGCCACAGGAATGGTGCGGCCCGCGACTCGGACATCGCCCACGCCTTCGCCGTCCCGGGTCGCGCGCGCCACAATCCGGCTAGGCCGAAGCATCTCGATGCCCTGCTCGATGACGATCTGCCGGCCGGAGGCTACGACGCCATGCCGAACGAGGTAGCTCACCGCGCATCCCGCGGCCGATCCGGTGGCCGGGTCCTCCCCGCCGTACATGGGCATGCGGGCATGCCACTGCGCACCGAACACGCTTTCTCGCGGATCAACGGCCGCAATGGCGTAAGCGAAATGCGCGCCGGCAGCGGTCATCAGCGCGGCGAATTCTTTCCCGCGCACCTCGATCTTTTGCGCTGCCGCCAGCAAACGCAGCGGCACAATCAGAAACGGCAGACCCGTACTAACCATCTGCGGCAACAGGTCGGCATGCAGATCATCTGGAATAAGCCCCAGGGCGTCGGCTACGCGACCACACTCCGGCAGGGCACCGAACTCCGGATCACGCTGCCGCATTTCGCCCACAACACCGAGACCGGCCTGCCCGCTCGCAAACCGAACCGGCACCGCACCCGCGTTCAGGTGCAGCCGGACCTCCTCGGCATCGCGGAACTCCGGCCGGTTGAGCCGCAGCCAGCTCGCCGTGCCCAGCGTGGGATGGCCGGCGAAGGGCAGCTCCTCCTGCGTGGTGAAGATGCGCACACGCACGCCGCTTGCCTGCTCCTCGGCAGCGCTGCGTGGCTGAATGAACGTCGTCTTTGACAGGTTCGTTTCCCGCGCCAGCGCCTGCATTTCGGCATCGCTCAGGCCGCGCGCATCGGGGAAAATGGCGAGTTGATTGCCCTGATGAAGCGCCTCGGCGAAGACGTCGACCTGCGCCCACTCCAGGCTGCGCACGGGGCTCTTGCTGTTTGACATGCGGTATCTCCCCGCCTATTGTTGCAGTGGATGACCACTTCGCTCACTGACCGGAGACACTGCTGTTGCTACACGTCGGCAGGGTCGCGGTTCTGAGCGCATAGCCATCACGCGCCAGAAAGTACACCGACCCACCTAGCCAACGGCTCCGGTGGGTTTTCTATTGAGCAGGCAGTGCAATCAACCTATCCCACGATTCGCGGCACACTACCGGATTCGTCGGCGCATTCCAAGCATCACAAACAGGACGCTCTTCCAGGAGCGGCATACATCGGAAGGAAATTTGGCAATGTCACTTCGCATCAACGATACGGCCCCGGACTTTACCGCGGAGACCACGCAGGGAACCATTCATTTCCACGAGTGGATTGGCGATAGCTGGGCTGTGCTCTTTTCGCACCCAAAAGACTTCACGCCGGTCTGCACCACGGAACTGGGCGCGGTGGCCGGCATGGAAGGCGAGTTCGCCAAACGTGGCGCCAAGGTCATCGGCCTGAGCGTTGACCCGGTGGACAGCCACAGCCGGTGGCGGCAGGACATTGAGGATGTGGGTGGTTTTGCGGTGAACTACCCCATGATTGGCGATCCTGAACTGAAGGTCGCGAAGCTCTACGACATGCTGGCGGCCGACGCGGGCGAGACATCCGAGGGCCGCACACCTGCCCTCAATGCTCCGGTGCGCACGGTCTTCGTCATCGGCCCGGACAAGAAAATCAAGCTGCACCTGGCCTATCCCATGACCACCGGCCGCAACTTCGACGAGATCCTTCGCGTGCTGGATTCCATGCAACTGACCGCGAAGCACAAAGTGGCCACGCCGGCCAACTGGAAGCAGGGCGATGACATCATCATCACGGCAGCCGTCAGCAACGAGCAGGCTGACAAAGATTTTCCGGGCTACAAGACGGTAAAGCCCTATCTGCGAACGGCGGCCCAGCCGCAGTCGTAATCAACTTCTGCTCGTGCGCTATCAAACCTTTGCGCATGGGCAAGCAGGATGAGCACCGGTGGCGAAGTGGCTAACGCGCTGGTCTGCAAAACCAGTATTCGTCGGTTCAATCCCGACCCGGTGCTCCAGAAGAACAGTAAAAGCTCACCCCTTCAGGGTGGGCTTTTCTGTTTGCATGTACTCTCCAGACTCTCTCGATCGAGAGCCGCGGCACACGCAGTTTCGACTCCTTTCGTTTTGCTACCGTTTCACCAAGCACCCATACTTCTTGTATGCCGGATGTTTTAAAAGCCCTACGCGGGCTCGCCGCTTGTCTCGTAACCGCGGTGCACGTTGCCGGGCAGATCGGTCTTCCTAACCCCGCCGTGGCGGTCGCCGCGCCACCGAAGATGCCTCCACCCGCAAGGACGATCCGCATCACCGATGCTCCCTTCTCTGCCTCCGCGGCGGGCGAGACGGTAACGGCAACCGCCGGGCCGGTGAAGGCAGGCTCCAGCGCATTGCCGGTACGTAGTTGCGAGACCTTCCTGCCTGGTGAAGGCGTGCTTGTCCGCGGCGCCGACACTACAGGGCCAAAGTTCATCACCACGGTACAGAGCTGCGACGGCACGTTGCTGCATCTCTCAGCCGTGCTGCCCTTCCCTGTCGCGGCAGGCGCGCGTGTGCAGCACGATGAAACGGTGGTTTTCCAATCCGCCATTCAGGCGCTGGCGAAAACAGGCGGACGCATCCTGGTGCCCCGTGGCATCTTCCGCTTGAATGGCGCACTGCAGGACCCCGCCGGCGCGAACGCGATCCTGAAAATGCCCGACCTCAACTATGGCTCACAACAGCCGGTGGTGATCAGCATTACGGGCAGCGACAAACCCGCCGGGGCCGGCGGTTATGACAGCAACGCGCCCACACTGCAGACCGACATGGCTGGAGGCGCGTTGATCGGCGGCTACAACGCCGGCGGCCGGCCCTATCCTCCCTTCACCAATGTCTGGCTGGATCTGGAAAACCTCCAGTTCGTGGGCTACCACAATCCCGACTTTATTGCGGTGGACGCGCACGCCATGGTCGCCTTCCAAGGGCATCATCTAAGCTGCAACACGGGACTGGAACAGGTGACTGATCCAACTCACCCGGCTAGTTGGTGCATCAAGATGCCCGCACTTCTTAACAACTACGTCAATGAGGTGGACGATGTGCTGTCCCTCGGCTTCTACAACGGCTTCACCTTTGCGGAGCACACAGTAGCCGGAGCGGTGCATGCGGTGAACTGCCATAATGGATTCATCTTTGATAACGGCAGCAACCCCTCCGCACCGGTGAGCTATGTGGGCAATTCCATTTATGCCGCACACCTGGACACGTTGCTCTGCCATGTCAGCATTGTCGGCGGCGCGTCGGAGACGCCGGTCTTCATCGCTTCAGCCGACCTGGAAATCAACAGCGAACTGGACATCTCGGACCCCGGCAACAAGCTGCTAGGGGTGCTGTATTACAACGATCCCTACAATTCGCCCATCGGCCGGCCGCAGGTCCCCCCGCGGGTGAAGGGCGCGGCGAACCTTGCAATCTACAACCTGCGCTCCGCGAAGGCGCAAATGGCCAACGCAAGCCGAACCGAGGAAAGCAGCGGTGGCGAAGAAGTGGTAAGCAGCTCCACAAAGCTCCTGGACCCCGGCATTCGCGATTCCACCGTGGGGCTCACCGGCCCATACCGCTTCACTCTGGCGCAGGGCCGTCCCGGCGCCTTAAAATGCCTGACCTTCGTACAACCAGCAACCGGTGGGCCCCATACCGTGGTCCCGCCGCCAAATCTGCTGGGCTTTACAAAGGTAGGAGATCAGCCGGGCAAGCACTCGACCCAGTGCTTCACCTTTAGCGGATCGCAGAAGGCCTGGCTGCCCACCAGTCCCGGCATGCAGAACTACTAGGGCGCGTGCGGGCATCTTCAGCTGCGTTCCAGATTCACTTCAAGAAAACTTGAGGTCAGGCATGACGAAGCTGGAAGGTGTGCTGTATAAGTTGTAAGCGGTTGCACCACGTGCGAACGGTTTGACCAGCTTCACGCCCACATTAGCTTACGGCTTTTCCTGAGGGGTTCATGAAACACCGACTTCTGTCCTTCCTGGTTCTCGTTCTGGCTGCGATGGCGCAGCTCTCTGTTGCAACGGCCCAGCCGGCTCTGCAAGCCCAGATGACAACCGGCAGCAGCGGCCGATGGAGCGAATCACGAGCGCAGGCCTGGTATGACACGCAGCCCTGGCTGGTGGGCGCCAACTTCATCCCTTCCGACGCGATCAACGAGATGGAGATGTTTCAGGCGGCGACCTTCAACCCATCGCTGAACGATAAGGAATTGGGTCTGGGCGAGAGCATCGGCATGAACACCATGCGCGTTTTTCTGCAGGACCAGCTCTACCTGAGCGACCCCAAAGGCTTCAATAAGCGGCTGGATGCTTTTTTGGCGTTGGCCGCGAAGCACCACATCAAGCCACTGCTGGTGCTCTTTGACTCGTGCTGGGAGACGAGCCCCCACCTGGGGCCGCAGCATCCGCCCATCCCAGGCGTGCATAACTCCGGCTGGGTGCAGAGCCCGGGCAAGGTGCGGCTGCTGGATGCGGCTGTCGAGCCTGAGTTGGAAAAGTACGTGAAGGGTGTGGTGGGCTCGTTTGCCAAGGACGATCGCATCCTGGGCTGGGATATTTGGAACGAGCCAGACAACAAGGGCGGCGATCTGCAAGCGGATGCCGCGGCCAAGACGGCGCGCGTGGACCAACTGCTGCCCAAGGCGTTTGCCTGGGCTCGTTCGGCGCATCCCACGCAGCCGCTGACCAGTGGCGTGTGGGTAGGCAGTTGGAGCGATCCAGCGAAAGAAAGCGCGACGACGAAGATTCAGTTGGCCGAGTCCGACGTGATTTCCTTCCACGATTACAACTGGCCGGAGGGCTTTGAGGCGCGCGTCAAGGAGTTGCAGCCGCTGCACCGGCCGATCCTCTGCACGGAGTACATGGCACGGGGCAATGGCAGCACCTTCGATACAGTCCTGCCGATCGCCAAGAAGTACAAAGTAGCGGCGATCAACTGGGGCCTGGTGGCGGGCAAGACGCAGACCTACTTTCCCTGGGATTCATGGAAAAAGCCCTATGTGGAGGACCCGCCGATCATTTGGTTTCACGAGGTCTTCAAGCAGGACGACACACCGTACCGGCAGCATGAGGTGGATTTGATTCGGGAGCTTACGGGACGGGGTGCGACGACAGCAGCAACGGCTCCGGGAAGCGCAGGCACCGGAAGTTAACGGGTCCGGCTCTCCCGTCTTTACGACACTCCCTCGTCGTCGAGGCGGGGTCGTCGAGGCGGGGAGGCGGGGTCGAGTCGTACTCCGGGGTTCAGAGCCGTTAAACCCACCTTAGCCGCAAAGAGCGCGGCAAAGGTGGGGCACCCGCTCCCGTTTCGCTCCGGCTTTTACCGGTGAGCCCATACGCGGTAGGCGTTGATCTGGCCGTCTGGCGAGTTCAGCACTTCGTAGCGTTCGATAAAGACATCACCGGCGATGGGTTCAATGAGGCGGCGCAGAGCGCGGCGGGTGCGCAGGTCAGGCGTGGCACCGCTGCCGGGCATGCTGTTCTGCACGTCCTGCGCGCGCACCTGGTAAACGAGTTCACCATTGCCGTCATTCTCGACCATGATCTGTGAGGGCAGCTGGAATTTAGGCCGGTCGCGATAATTGATCAAGTGGGGCGTCACAAAGATAAACAGCAGAATGAGCGTGACCATCACGTCATAGTGGAGAGAGCCGCGCTCGTAGGTCCAGAAGAAATAATTTCGAAGGGTGCGGAGCATCAGGACCTCGCCTCCTTCTTCGCGCCCTGGGTGATGGGCGGCTGTGGTCCGATATATTCCTGGCCGCCCATGTAGGGCACCAGCACCTCCGGAACGCGGATGGTGCCGTCAGCCTGCTGGTAGTTCTCCAGGATCGCCAGATAGGTGCGGCCAACGGCCAGGCCGGAGCCGTTGATGGTGTGCAGGAACTCGCTCTTCTTTCCACGGGAGGGGCCAGCGGCCGGGCGGTAGCGGATGTTGGCGCGGCGAGCCTGAAAGCCTTCAAAGTTCGAGCAGGAGCTGATCTCGCGGTAGAGGCCCTGGCCCGGCAGCCAGACTTCCAGATCGTAAGTCTTTGCCGAGGCGAAACCCATGTCGCCGGTGCAGAGCAGCATGCGGCGGTACGGCAGCCCGAGGTGTTGCAGCACGTCTTCTGCATCCTGCGTGAGCCGCTCGTGCTCGTCATTGCTCCGGTCCGGTGTTGTGAATTTCACCAGCTCAACTTTCTGAAATTGGTGTTGGCGGATCAGGCCGCGCACGTCCCGGCCATAGGAACCGGCCTCTGAGCGGAAGCACGGGGTATAGGCGCACAGGCTGATGGGCAGGGCGCTCTCGTCCAGCGTCTCGTCGCGGAAGAGATTCGTGACCGGCACCTCTGCCGTGGGAATCAGCCAATGGTCGTTGTCCTGCAGTTCTCCCGCAATGAAAGGGCCTTTGTCGTCGCAGTGGAAAAGATCTTCGGCAAACTTGGGCAGCTGGCCGGTGCCGAAAAGGGAGCGCGAGTTGACCATGTAAGGCGGCAGAACTTCGGTGTAGCCGTGCTCGCGGGTGTGCAGGTCGAGCATGAAGTTGGCTAGGGCACGCTCCAGCCGGGCACCCGCGCCGTAGTGAAAGGCGAAGCGCGAGCCGGCGACTTTGGCGGCCCGGTCAAAGTCGAGAATGTTCAGGGCTTCACCGAGTTCCCAGTGCGGCCTGGCGGTGAAGTCGAGATTGGGCTTGTCGCCGTGAGTTTCGATGAGCTGATTACCGTGCTCGTCCGTGCCGATGGGGACATCGGATTGCGGCAGGTTGGGAAGGGCTTCCAGGATGCGGCGAAGCTCGGCGTCACTGCCGGCTGCAGCGGCTTCCAGCACATCGGACTGCTCGCGCAATTGGCGGACCTCATCTGCGAGTTCGGCGGCGGCGTCCCCTGCGCGTTTGCGCTTGCCGATCTCCTCAGAAAGCTTGTTGCGCCGCGCCTTGAGCGTTTCGACTTCGGTGATGGCGTCCCGCCGCCGTCGGTCAAGGTCCGCAAAGCCGCCAAGCAGGAGGGCGGGGTCAGCGTTGCGGGCGCGCAGGGCGGCTTCCACGGCGGGCAGGTTGGCCCGCACATAGGCGAGATCAAGCATTCCATTATCGTAAAGCAGGGTGGAGGTGCAGGGATGAGCGTTAAAACGGACATGCGCGTCTCCATTGCCGGCGTAGACCTACGCAACCCCGTGATTGCGGCCAGCGGCACCTTTGGCTATGGCCTGGAATTTCAGGACATCCTGGCGATGGACCGCATCGGTGCCTTTGTGACCAAGGGCCTGTCGCGGGAGCCGATGGAGGGCAATCGCGCGCCGCGCATCGTTGAGACAGCAGGCGGCATGATCAACGCCATCGGTCTGCAGAATGTGGGCGTCGAGGCCTTTGTGCGGGACAAGATGCCGGGCATCCGCAACATGCACGGTACGGTGTGCATCGCGAATGTCTTCGGCTTTACGGTGGAAGATTGCATAGCGGTGATCGAGCGGCTAAATGACGCCGAAGGCATCGCGATCTATGAACTGAACGCGAGCTGCCCGAATACAAAACACGGTGGCATGGTCTTCGGCACTGACGCCGCGGCGCTGGACGAGCTCGTGTACCGCTGCAGGCGGGCAAGTGCGCGGCCGCTGATGGTGAAGCTTTCACCCAACGTGACAAGCATCGCGACGATGGCGCAGGTTGCGGAGCATGCGGGCGCGGATGCGGTCTCGCTGGTGAATACGTTTCTGTCACTTGCGATTGATGTGGAGACACGGCGGCCACGTATTGCCAACGTCACGGGCGGCCTGAGCGGGCCGGCGATCAAGCCGATTGCGGTGCGTATGACGTGGGAGGCGGCACGCGCGGTACACATTCCGGTGGTCGGCATGGGCGGCATCGCGAAGGCGGAGGACGCGGTGGAATTTCTACTCGCCGGGGCCATCGCCGTGGAGGTTGGCACCGCCAGCTACGCGGATCCGCGCGCCGCGGAGAAGGTGGTGAACGGGCTGCAGAAATGGTGCGGCGCGCACGATGTGGGGCGGCTAGCGGAGTTGACGGGCGGACTGCGGCTGGAGTGAGTGTGGATCGCGCAGAGATGTCTGGATTAGACTGACAGACATGAGTCCGCGAGAGCAGATCGAGAGTAAGCAGGCGGCTATTTCACAGCTTTGCACGAAGCTTGGCATTCCCTCGTTGAGGGTCCATTTTGAAGGGCCTGATCAATGGAGTTCTGTCGTTTTCGTTGCCGATTTCGACGCGAGCAGGCTTGAAGGATATGCCGACCGCTACTTTGGACTGGCGGAGGGTCTGCTGCGCATTTTCCATCGCAGGGTCCATGTGATCGAAGCACAAATGTTCGCGCCTTCCAGGCTGTGGACGATAACGCTGCAACCGGAGATTGAGCTGCTTCGTGCCTCGTAGCGTAGAGAATCTGCTCGGTGATGTACTTCGCCACATTGACTTGGCCGAGCGGTTTATCAGCGGCAAGACATACCTGACGTACGCCAATGACGATCGTCTTCGCCTTGCGTTGGAGCGCTGTCTAATCACTATTGGCGAGGCGCTCTCGCAAGCAGTCAGGAAACATCCTGATCTGATCGAGGACATTGCTGACCTGCATCGAGCGATCGCACTGCGAAATATTTTGGTGCACGCGTACTTCCCCATTGCGGACGTGGTTGCGTGGAGCGTTTTGACCGAATACCTTCCCGCGATGAGGGAGCAGGCCCAAGCCGCGTTGGAACCATTCAACGACAAACTGGAAAATGAATGAGAACGATGAGAGTGGTTCAGCGCGCGTTACTGAGCGTTACAGATAAGACAGGTCTGGTCGACTTTGCGCGGCGGCTTTCAGCGCTCGGTGTGGAGCTGGTCTCCACCGGAGGAACAGCCAAGGCGCTTCGAGAGGCTGGCCTCGCCGTTCGCGACATCAGCGATCTAACCGGCTTTCCGGAGATGCTGGATGGGCGGGTGAAGACGCTGCATCCCAAAGTGCACGGCGGCATTCTGCATGTGCGCGGAAACCCTGAGCATGTGGCAGCGGTTGAGGTGCATGGCATCGAGCCGATCGACATGGTGGTGGTAAATCTGTACGCCTTTGCCAAAACGGCGGCACGCATCGGCTCAGAGCCGGGTGTGCGCTTTGCCGAAGTCATTGAGAACATCGATATCGGCGGACCCAGCATGGTGCGGTCCGCGGCGAAAAACTTTGCGGATGTGGCGATCGTGACCGATGTGGCCGACTACGAGGCAATCGCGTTGGAGATGGAGGCGAACGCTGGTGCGCTCTCGCTGGCAACACGATGGCGGCTGGCCAAAGCAGCCTTTGCGACGACAGCGGCTTACGATATGGCCATCGCCAATGCGCTGGAGACGCTGGAGGCTCCCACCGGTGAAGGGAAGCAAGCCGCGACATTTTCGCCACTCTCAGCGATGCCCTCCGCACTCCGGCTGAGCCTGCGAGAGAAGCAGGCGCTGCGGTATGGCGAGAATCCGCACCAGGCGGCTGCGCTCTACAGCGATGGCAGCGGAACTGGCGTGGCGAACGCGCGGCAGTTGCAGGGCAAGGAGTTGTCCTACAACAACATCGTCGACCTGGACGCCTGCTGGGAGCTGGTGCGCGAGTTTGACGAGCCCGCCGTTGCAATCATCAAGCACACAAACCCCTGTGGAGCCGCGACGGGAGCAACTGTCCTGGAGGCATACACGCGCGCCTTGGCGGCCGATCCGGTTTCGGCGTTCGGCGGAGTCATCGGTGTGAATCGTGAGGTGGATGCGGCAGCAGCTGAGGAGATCACGAAATTGTTCGTCGAGGCGATCGTCGCTCCGGCTTTCTCAGCAGAGGCGCTGGAGCGCTTTGCCGGGAAGAAGAACCTGCGCCTGCTGGGAATTGTTCCAGCCGAGGCGCGGCAGGTCTTGAAGCAGGTTTCCGGCGGGGCACTCTTGCAGGACGCGGATAACGGCAACATCTCGGAAGCAGACTTGAAAGTGGTGACCAGGCGTGCGCCCACCGATGCCGAGATGCGCGCGCTGCGTTTCGCGTGGGTAGTTGCCAAGCACGTAAAGTCAAACGCGATCGTTTACGCGCGCACCAACGAAGGCCACGGGCAAACAGTGGGCATTGGCGCGGGACAGATGAGCCGGGTGGATGCGGCCCGCTTTGGAGCGATGAAGGCGCTGCTGCCCCTGCAGGGCAGTGTTGCCGCCTCCGACGCATTCTTTCCATTTCCTGACGGCCTGGAAACAGTTGCCGCGGCAGGGGCAACGGCGGTCATCCAACCCGGTGGAAGTGTTCGCGATTCCGAGGTGATTGCCGCGGCAGACCGGCTCAATATGGCAATGGTTTTTACCGGGATACGGCATTTTCGACACGGCTGAGGGCTCACAGCGGGCACACCGCAACTCCGGGCGGTGTCTATCGTCTAATCTGTGACGTAGAGACGCACCAGCTGCGCTATGGCAGCGATGCGGCCCGGCGCGACTCCACACGAAGATGGACGCGAGCGGATCACCGGGCAGAAGAGAGCCAAGAGCAATGAAGAATCCGCAAAGCTTTGTTCCGGTACTGTTACCCGGCCAGTCTTTTACCGCAGGGGTGGTTCGTCGCAGCCTTCAAGCGCGCCGAGTTTCGTTGGCTCTTGCCGCGGTCATGAGTCTGGCCGGCGCACTCGACATATCTGCCCAGGGTCAGAAGAGTGATCTGCCGCCTTCCGGCCCTCCGGCCGTGGTGCCGGCACAGCCAAACAACGGACGCTCCGCCGCCTACTATCACTACGGCCTGGCACATATCTATGAGGATCTGGCCACCACGCAGGGCCGCTCCGACTACGCCACGCAGGCGATTGAGCAATACAAGCTGGCACTTGCCGCCGACCCGGAAAACACGATGCTGCAGGGCGGCCTAGCCGATCTGTACTTCAAAGTCGGCCGCATCCGGGAAGCAGTCCAGGTTGCGCAGGAGCAGGTGAAGAAGTACCCGAATGATGTCGAATCGCACCGGCTTCTGGGACGGATCTATTTTCGCTCGCTGGGCGACCAGCAGAATGGCCAGCAGGCGCAGATGCTTGGCCTGGCGACCGCGGAATACGAAACCCTAGTGAAGCTGGAGCCAAACTCCACGGAAAACCACCTGCTGCTTGGTCAGTTGTATGAATTGAGCCATGAGTCTCCCAAAGCGGAGGCGCAGTTCAAGGCCGCCCAGTCTCTGGATTCGAACTCCGAGGAATCGATTCTGAATCTGGCGCGCCTTTACAGCGAGCAGGGCGATCTGCAGCGAGTCGTCGCAACACTGTCAGCCTTACCGCCGGAAGACCGCACCGCGCGAATGGAAATGGCGCTGGGCGGCACCTATGACCAGTTGCACAAGCCGAAAGAGGCCGCCGCCGCGTATCAGCGTGCGCTGGACAATGATGGCGACAACCTGGATGCGCAGCGCGGCCTTGCCAATGCCCAGTTAGCTGACGGTCAACTGGACGCGGCCATGGAACAGTACAAGCAGATTGTGACAGCTGAACCGCAGGACGCACAGAGCTACATCCACATTTCAGAGATACAGCGGCGCAAGGGCGACTATGACACCGCGTTGACTACCATCAAGAAGGCAAAGGCCCTGGTGCCGGAGTCCTTGGAACTGAGCTACAACGAGGCGCTCATCTATGACTCACTTGGCCGCTACGCCGACGCCGAGCATGCACTGAAGGGAGCCCTGGATGGTCCTGCCAAGGCGGACGCAAATTCACCGGATGGCGACAAGCAGAACCGTGCTCTCTTTCTGGAAAGATTGGGGAATCTTTACCGCGAACAGGGAAAAACCGGGGAAGCCGCGGGCGTGTATCAACAGATGATCGCGTTGGGCGGCGACATGCGTTCGCGCGGCTATACCGATGAAGTGGATACCTATCGCGACGTGCATGACTGGCCAAAGGCGCTGCAAACTGCAGAGCAGGCGGCCAAGGCCCTGCCGAATGACGGCGACGTCCAGACGCTCTACGCAGGGCAGTTGCTTGACAACGGCAAGGTAGACGAAGCCTTCGCCCTGGCGAAGAAGCAATTGAATGGAAAGAGGGACGATCGGGCAATTCTGTTGACGATCGCACAAATGAACTTCCGGCTTAAGAAGTACCCGGACGCGATCTCGGCGATCGAAAAGGCGGAAGTCTTCTCAGCCAGGCCGGAAGACAAAATCTATCCGCTCTTCCTTCGTGCGTCCATTGCAGACAAGCAGAACAACATGGACGAGGCGGAGAAAGATTTGCGGGCGGTGCTGGCCATTGATCCGAACAATGCCGCCGCACTGAACTCGCTCGGTTATATGTATGCCGACCGCGGCATCAAACTGCAGGAAGCGGTGACGATCCTGAAAAAGGCTGTTGACCTGGATCCGCAGAATTACGCTTATCTTGACTCGCTTGGCTGGGCCTACTTCAAACTCGGCCAGTATCAAACGGCCGAGGCCGAACTGCAAAAAGCGACCGACCGCAATCCGAGCGACCCCACGCTGCACGACCATTTGGGCCAGGCACTAGAGCGCAATGGCAAGCTGAAGCTGGCGGTTGGACAATGGGAACGGGCTCTTGTGGAGTACGGCCATTCCCTTCCCGCCGACATTGAGCAGGAAGATGTGAGCAAGCTGCACAAGCGGTTGGACAATGCGCGCGTAAAGCTGGCGAAGAATGGACACGAATCCACTCGCGATCCTAACCGCGATGCGAAGGTGACACCCCAGTGACGCAGTTCGCTGCCGAACGTGTGGTGGCGCGCAACTTGCCCCGAGAGCCGGGTCTGCATCTGGGTGCTTGTGCCGTACTTGGAATAGAAGAGGAACGGCTTGCGCCGCGTGTGTGGGGCGAGCCTGCACAGCATGGGCTATCCCCTTTTGAGCGCGATCGTCAGCGCGTGGTTCAGGCACGTGCGTTTCGCCGGCTGGCTGGTAAAACGCAAGTCTTCACCAGCCGGGAAAGCGATCACTTTCGCTCGCGCCTGACACACACCATGGAAGTCGTGCAGATTGGCCGCGAAGTGGCGCGCGCGTTGCACCTGAATGAGGAGCTGGTGGAAGCGCTTGCACTGGTGCATGACATCGGCCACCCGCCCTTTGGCCATGCGGGTGAGCGGGTGTTGGACAAGTGTTTGCAGGCGTACGGCATGCGCTTCGATCACAACCTGCACGCATTGCGCATTGTGGAGCATTTTGAAGACTGGTACGCCGCGCATCGTGGCCTTAACCTCACGCTGGGCGTGCGTGAAGGCATCATCAAGCACTCCCGGGACTACCCCGAAGCACGCCACCCTGAGCTTGCGCCTTATTTTCTGGGGCTGCGGCCACCATTGGAAGCACAGGTGATCGACCTCGCCGATGAGATTGCATACCTGACTGCCGACCTGGATGATGGCGTAGAGTCCGGCCTGCTGGAAATCGATCACATCTGCGCGCACATCGGCATTATGGGCCGTGGTTATGCACGCATGCGCGAGGAACACCCAGGAGTCGCACCCAAATTTCTCTTCCATGAGGCGCTGCAGTGGATGCAGAGCGAGCTCACCACGGATCTGATCCACACCACAGCTGGACAGGTAGCCCAGGCAGGGCTCGGCTCCGTAGAACAGGTGCGTCGGTACCCTGAGCGCGTGGCCGTCTTCTCGCCGGAAATCGAAGCGATGCGGCGGGAAGAAAAGCGCTACCTGTTCGATGTGCTCTACACCTGCCCCACGCTGGAAGCAGAGCATGAAAAAGCCGCGAATGTGGTAACGATGCTCTTCCACTTCTACATGCAGCAGCCGGAGCGGATGCCGGCCGGCTACCTGGAGGAGAGCGAGGCCGAGGGCCTGCCGCGCGTCGTGGCCGATTACATCGCGGGCATGACGGACAGTTTTATCCTGCAGCAGTTCTGGATGGCCTCCAAGCTTCGTCGATAACGCCGAATTGCAGAGAGAATCGTGTCATCACACCCACCTTGTCGACGGCGGTGCTGTTGTAAAAGTGGGCATTCAGGTTCTTAGTCCTTCAGCTTGCCTCGGTAGCGCAGGCTTTCGCGATTGCGTCGCTGCAGCACTGGCAATCCTTGCGCGGCAATCTCCTGGGCACAGGCAAGGGCGCGATCGAGAGCTTCTCCCGCGATATGCCGCTCGGCTGGCTTTTTCAGGTGGTGGTACCAGACATCCTGAAAGGCAGCATCGAGGCAGACTCGCTTGAAGCAATGATCCAGGCGCAAAGGCCAGCGGTTTTCTCGTGCGAGTTGGGGCAGCACGGTCTCGGTCAGGTGTTTGAAGTGGGCAACGCGCTCCGCCCGCCCCGGATCGTCTTGCTGCGAGGGGATGGGCAGGGGAGACGTCCGCGGACTCATCGAGCCTCCGCCTGCTGACTGCCGGATCTGGCGAAGCAAGCGCTGCCCAGCACGATCAGCACGGGAAAGAACTCCAGCGTGTAACGCTGCTCCGCGTTGTCCAGCATAAGGAGCAGGGCGCACCGCAGCAGCAGGTACACGCACATGCTGACGATGATGCCGGAGCTGACGCTCATGGAGCGACGCCGGCGAGCAAGGCGCATTCCAGTCAGCGCCAGCACGATGTAGCCCAGGTTCAATGCGGCGTACGCACAAGCAAAAATCGTTTGCCCGGGATGTGCGCGGTACTTCCACCAGCGATCGTCCACCGGCAGCATCTCCACACGCGGATGCAGCAGCATGTCGGCCAGCCGTGCCATGGGCAGCAGCACATAATATCGGACTGGATGCGCGCCGATACGCTCTGCGGCCAAGGTGGCGAACTGCGCGTCGAGGCGCGCATTCGACTGGGTAAAGGCGGCGGCCTCGTGCAGCAGTTCGCGCGTCTCTTCCCTTTGCGCGGGCGAGTCAAAGGCGCGGGCGGGCAGGTCGTCTGGCTTCACTGGCTCTTCGGGGTACTTCCAATAGGCATCCTGGGTGGTGCTGAAATCGATGCCGAAGGTGCGATACCAGCGCTGGAAGCCGCGCGGCACGGCATCCCCTGGATCGTTTGCAAGCCGTGGAGCGAGCGGTTGGAAGACGCCGAAGGTATGAAGGTTACGCAGGGTCCATGGCACAAATGGCATCGCAACCAGTAATGCCGCCAGAACAACAGGGCGCGCCCTGCCCGGCAACGATTTGGCCTCGCCGTTCCACAGAAACGGAAGGACAGCCGCAGCCAGCAGGCCCTGGTCCGGACGCAGCAGGATGCTGAAGCTGAGCATTGCGCACAAGCCCAGCAGATCTTTGCCGCCGCGGCGTTCCATCCGTCGGAGCAAAAACCAATAAGCCGCAACCGTAGTGAAGAGGGTGAATGTCTCTGTAAGCGGAACGGCCGTGTAATTTGCCGTGAAAGGGCAAAGGCATGCGAGCACCAGTGCTGCCCAACCAGCGCGTTGCCCGAAAAGCCGGCGTGCGACCCAGGCGGACAAGCCACAGGTCATCAGGTCAACGGCAACCTGCAGGTAGAGCACCGGCAAAAAGCTGCGCAGTGTGCCGGGATCAGCCTTCAGCAACGGGTCAAAAAGCAGGCCAAGCGCTGCCAGCACGAGTGGGTAGCCAGGCAGGCGGATCATCGTGGGACGTGGCGTTGTCTCAGTAGACAGCCCATAAACGCCTTCATGCACCCAGTTCTGCGCAATCTCCTGGTACAGGATGGAGTCGCCTGCCAGAAAGGCGTGGCGGTGTACGAAAAATATTCGCAAGAGCAGGCCGAGCAACACGAGAAACACCGAGATCGTGAATCCTCTGCTGAAAAGAACCTTGCGCATCGCTTTGCATCATAACGGCAGAACGCTGCCCAGAGTCCAAACCTGGAACCGTGGAGCAGGGTACGATACGAAACGGATGGCAACGTCGGAAAAACCAATCTTTTATGACGAAAAGCGGCACCGCTGGAAGCGCTTGCGGCGCATTTTCGATGTCGCCGCCGGGATCGGCCTGGTACTGTTCGTCATCTTCGCCATCGGTGTGCTTCGTATCCACCCGCTGCCAGAGCTGTTTCTTGCCACGCCCAAGCACAACTATCGCGCGCTGAACACGCCACCGGTGCCGGCCGACAAGGCGAAAAAAGCGCGCTCTGCTCACCGCAAGACGGATCGCAAACCCTCAGACATTCCACTGAATGCGGACGAAGGCCTGCGGGCGGCGTATTACGTGGACTATGACCCATCCAGCTACAGCTCGCTGCGGCAGCATGTGCAGCAGATCGATTTGCTCTTCCCGGACTGGCTGCACGTGATCACGCCAGACGGCAGCCTGACGGCCTACTCCGTCGACTACCGGCCCTTTGCCGTGGTGGACCACGGCGGTGTGCACGGCATCGACATTGAAAATAAAGTCGAACGGCTAATCGCAACCAGCGGCGCTAACACGGAGATCTTTCCGCTGGTGAACAACTTCGACACCACCAAGCAGGCATTTATGCCGAGCGTTGGCGAGTTCCTGCAAAATGGCACGGCGCGCGCCAACTTCATCGCACAGACCATGCGCCTGCTGGCTTCCAACCAGCGGTACCACGGCATCTCGCTCGATTTTGAAGACATCCCCGGTGAAGCGCAGGCGGGCTACCGCAGCCTGATCGGCACGCTCTACCAACAAATGCATGCCAAGGGTTTGCGCCTGTACATCAATACGCAGGTCGGCGACGACGACTGGGATCTGAAATTCATGGCGGCCAACTCTGACGGGCTGCTGATTATGAACTACGACCAGCACCAGACCGAGAGCGGCCCTGGACCGATCGCCGGGCAGGACTGGTTCATTAAAAACCTGCGTACCGCCCTGCAGCAGGTGCCCAAGCAGAAAATCATCTGTGCCATCGGCAACTACGGTTATGACTGGACGACACCCATCCCAGCTGCAGCCAGGAAGGGAGCAAAGCCGGCGGCAGAAAAAG
The DNA here is from genome assembly GCA_964246795.1 of uncultured Terriglobus sp. Taxonomy (GTDB): domain Bacteria; phylum Acidobacteriota; class Terriglobia; order Terriglobales; family Acidobacteriaceae; genus Terriglobus. The sequence goes on from CAXTRR010000010.1 coordinate 61,503, forward strand.
TCCTGCACTCCGATGACATGTCAACACAATCGGTCTGGCAGGCAGCGGCCGATTCCGGATCTGAAATCGACCTGGATGACGCGTCTCTGAATCCCCACTTTACCTATGATGATGAAGACGCAAATGAGCGCCACCATGTCTGGTTTCTGGACGCCGTGACCACGTATAACGAGATGCGCGCGGCTCGCGAACTCGGCATTCAAACCTTCGCATTGTGGCGACTGGGGCAGGAGGATCAGTCGCTGTGGAAGGTCTGGGATCAGCCCATGAAGGCCAATCCACTGCATGATCTGGCAGCGGTGCCGCCGGGCTGGGACCTGAATATCGAAGGTGTCGGCGACATCATGCGTGTCTCCGGCCAGCCGCGCGACGGTCATCGAAACCTCACCATTGACGACGATTCCAAGCTGGTGGATTCCGAGCAGATGGGGCAGTTGCCGCAGTCTTACACGGTCAGCTATTTCGGATACCATCCGCGCCAGATTGCAATCTCCTTTGACGATGGGCCGGATCCGGAGTGGACGCCGCGCATCCTGGATACCCTGAAGAAGTACAACGTGAAGGCAACATTCTTCATGATTGGCCAGGAAGCGGAAGACAGTGCGGGCCTGATGCAGCGGGCCTACCGGGAGGGCCATGAGATCGGCAACCACACCTTTACGCACCCTGACATCAGCGAAATCTCTCAACGCCAGATCGATCTGCAGCTCAACCTCACGGAGCGGCTCTTTGCGTCCAAGCTGGGCGTCCAGCCGCTTTACTTCCGCCCACCCTATTCCATAGACCAGGAGCCGGACACGAACGACCAGGCGCGGCCGGTGGAGCGTGTGCAGCAGCTTGGCTATGTGGTGGTCGGCAACAAGCTGGACACCAACGACTGGGATGAACATCCACGCAAGTCGCCGCAGGAGATCGTGCAATCAGTGCTGGACCAGATCACCGCGGGCGAGAAGCGGAGCGACCTGCGCGGTTCCGTGATCCTGATGCATGACGGCGGCGGCAACCGGGCACCAACCGTGGCGGCACTGCCCGTGCTCATTCAGGAGCTGCGAAAACGCGGCTATGAGCTTGTGCTGGTGAGTTCCCTTATGGGCAAAACGCGCGCGGAAGTGATGCCGCCCGTGACTGGCTGGAGGGCGAAAACGCTGGCCGCCATCGACTCCATTGCGTTTTTCGGCATCTCGACCTTCAATCACCTCGTCATCGCCGTTTTCTTTGTGGGTGACGTGCTGATGAGCGCGCGGTTGATCATCATCGGGCTCTGCGCGTTGGTGGACCGGTTGCGCAAGCGGAAGAACTTTGCCGGGCCCGATTACCAGCCGCGTCTGGCCGTCCTGATTCCTGCGTACAACGAGGAGAAAGTCATCGTTCGCACCATTCGTTCGGTGATGATGTCTACCTACAAAAACATGCGCATCATCGTGATCGATGACGGATCGACGGACCGCACCGCGGAGGCTGCTCGCGAAGCCTACGCGGCCGACATCGAAAGTGGCCGGCTGATTGTGGCGAAGAAGCAGAACGGCGGCAAAGCGGAAGCTTTGAATTACGCGATCGAGCACTATGTCGATGAAGACATCTACGTCGGCATCGATGCGGATACAGTGATTGCGCATGATGCGATTGCAAAGCTGGTACCGCACTTCGCCAACCCAAAGATTGGTGCGGTAGCGGGTAACGCCAAGGTGGGCAACCGTGTAAACCTGTGGACGCGCTGGCAGGCTCTGGAGTACATCACCAGCCAGAATTTTGAGCGGCGCGCGCTGGATCTGTTTGATGTGGTGGTGGTGGTGCCGGGCGCGATCGGTGCGTGGCGGTCCGCACCGGTGAAGGAAGCTGGCGGCTACCACTCCAACACCGTCGCCGAAGACGCCGACCTGACGATGATCCTGCTCGAAAAAGGCTACTCGGTGATCTACGAGGACCAGGCACTTGCCTTCACTGAGGCGCCCGTGAACATGAATGGCCTGATGCGGCAGCGTTTCCGATGGAGCTTCGGCATCATGCAGGCGGTTTTTAAACATATCGGCGCGGTGCGCAATCGGCTTGCCATGGGGCTGTTCGCGCTGCCGAACATTCTCATTTTTCAGATCCTTTTGCCGCTGGTCTCGCCTTTGATCGATCTGATGTTCGTGGCCAGTACTTTGCGCTGGCTTTACGACAGGCATTTCCATCCGGAGTCGGCAAGCTCCGCCAGCTTCTTTAAGCTGCTCACATACTTTCTTGCCTTCATGATTATTGATTTTTCGGCGTCCGCGCTGGCTTTCATGCTGGAGCGCAAGCATCCGGCCAGCAAGGGCGACGCCTGGCTGTTGCTGCACATCTGGATCCAGCGATTCAGCTACCGCCAGGTATTCTCGCTCGTGCTTTTCAAAACGGTGAAGCGCGTGATCGACGGCCGGCCCTTCAGCTGGGACAAGCTGGAGCGCACCGCGCAGATGAGTAAATCGACGGACCGGATGCTGAACGGACAGCCCTCGGTGCGGTAGGCGAGTAGGATTTCGGAGTGGCAATCGTCAACATCTCGGAAGCCGAAGCCACGGCTGACTTTGCGGCCTTATTGAAGCGCGTCAGGGCTGGCGATGATGTCGTGATTGAGGGCGTCGATACCGTCGTACGGCTCCATGCGGGATCGAAACCCTCGCCTGCTCTTAGAAGTCATTGCAGCTTTGCGCAAGCGAGAGGCGGAGCGAGGTGAGCCGTTGCGCATGGGAAAGGATTCGCAGACGACCTGGAGCAAATCGTGAATAGCCGTGGACCCATGTGCCCATCCGAATGGATTAGTTTTCGATACCAGCGAGCTTATTGCGGCGGAACGGCGCAGAGAGCCGGTAGCAGACTTCCTGGATCATGTTCTGATCGAGCACGGTGATTCAGATTTCGCCATTGCAGCAATCACTGTGTTGGAGCTTGATCGCGGGCTGCAATGGGCAAAGACCGCAGCGATTCGATCCGTTCGAGGAAACTTCATGAGGATGTCGTACGCTCCGTACGCGTGCTGAGCTTCGATGAAAGTGTGGCGCACGTCGCAGCCACGGTGGAACTGCAAATTCGCGAGGCGAAGCGATCTGTCGCTTTGGCCGACCTACTCATCGCATCCACCGCGCTTCACTACGGTTACGATGTTGCTACACTCAACCGCAAACATTTCGAAGTAGTCTCGGGCTTGCGCGTTCTTACTCTTTCGGACAGCCGTCGTAAACTCTGCCTATGGCAACGAACGCGATCCCGACCTTGCACGACACTGACCCGACCCAGCTTCCGCCGTCACTCCCGCCCTTCCGCAATGAAGCATTTCTGGACTTCGGCATCTCCGATGTGAAGCGTGGCATACAGGAAGCACTGCGCATGGTGGAGGGCGAACTCGGCCGGGAGTATCCGTTGATCATCGGTGGGGAGCGCGTGACGGCTTCCTTCAAGCTGCGCTCGACTAATCCCGCCAGGCCGGCTGAGCTGATCGGTGCGCATCCCGAAGCAGAGCAGTCGCATGTCGAGCGGGCAGTTGCGGCTGCGGCAAAAGCGTTCGAGAGCTGGAAGGCGGT
>CAXTRR010000010.1:65054-78380 GCA_964246795.1 uncultured Terriglobus sp.
GTGCTGCGTACATCCAGGTTGCTGCGCAGCCGCAAGCTGGAATTTTGCGCGTGGCTGACCTTTGAAACGGGCAAGAACTGGGCCGAGGCGGACGCTGATGTCGCGGAAACGATCGATTTCCTGGAGTTCTATGCCAGGGAGGCTCTTCGGCTGGACAAGGCCACGACACCCATCCAGTTCCCTGGCGAGCGTAACCGGCTGCGCTACCTGCCGCTGGGTGTGGGCGCGGTGATTGCGCCATGGAACTTTCCGCTGGCCATTCTGGCCGGCATGACCATGGCTGCGGTTGTGACGGGGAATACGGTCGTAGTCAAGCCGTCGGTCGATGCCCCAACAGTTGCCGCGCGCTTTTTTATGCTGCTGGAGGAGGCCGGCCTGCCACCGGGTGTTGCGAATCTTTTGCAGGGATCGGGTGAACTCGCCGGCCGCACGCTGGTGGAGCACACACAGGTGCGATTCATCTCCTTCACCGGTTCCAAGAGGGTGGGTTTGGATGTACATGAACGTGCCGCAAAGGCGCGACCCGGCCAGCACTTCCTGAAGCGTACCGTGCTGGAGTTGGGCGGCAAGGATGCCATCATTGTCGACGCGGATTGTGACATTGACGCGGCCGTGGAGGGTGTTGCTGCTTCGGCCTTCGGGTTCAGCGGCCAGAAGTGTTCGGCATGTTCACGCGTGATTGTGGACGCGCGCCTGTACGACATCTTCCTGGACAAGCTGGTGGAGCGCGTAGAACAGATCAAGGTGGGCGAGCCAGCGGACAACTTCGCAATGGGACCGGTGATCAGCGAAACAGCCTATCGCCGCGTGCTGGACTATATCGCTGTGGGCAAGATGGAAGGCCGCGTGGTAGGTGGTGGAGCAGCGCTGGAAAGTTCGACGGGCGGCTGGTACATACAGCCAACCGTCATCGCGGACGTGGCACCCACGGCGAGGCTGGCACAGGAAGAGGTCTTCGGACCCGTGCTCGCGGTGATCCGTTCTGAAAGCTTCCCGGAAGCACTCGAGATTGCAAATGCGACGGAGTACGGACTCACCGGAGCGATCTATTCCAACAGCCGCGAGCGACTCGACGTTGCAGCGGAGCTGTTTCACGTGGGCAATCTCTATCTGAACCGGAAGTGCACGGGTGCCATGGTCGGCGCGCATCCTTTCGGGGGCTTCAACATGAGCGGTACTGACTCAAAAGCTGGCGGTCCGGATTACCTCCTCCTCTTTACTCAGGCCAAATCGATTGCGGAAAAAATGGGCGTTCTGGATGACGGGGATGAATTTCGTCATCCAGACGGGATCTAACCTGACCTATGACTTACGATGCCCGGACACACTATCAGTTTCTGTTGGGCGAGGTTCAGGCCACCTGTAGCAGCAGATTGGGCATGGTGACAGTCGGAGGAATGATGTTAGCCTGGGCCGCCGCCTCGGCAAGAACGCGGTGGTGCAAAGTGAACAGTGCGAGTTCAAGGCGGTCACTGACGCCAACTTTGTCGTAGATGGTGCGGAGGTGGTTCTTGATCACCTGCTCCTTCGTTCCAAGTTCGTCGGCAATCTCGCGGTTTTTACAGCCGCGAACAATGTACCCGACGATTTGCAACTCCCGGTGTGAAAGGCGCTCCCGGACACGCCGGCCCACGCCGTCACCTTCCACAACGGGGGAGCGCTGCACCATCCGTTCGCCCCGGGCAACACGGCGTACGGTGTTGATGAGCGCCGTGCTCTCCGCGGTGCGGCAGAGCAGACCATCGACAAGGTTGAGTTCCAGCGGCGACAGATTTTCCTCTCGCTTGGTGACAAGTATGAGCCTTTGACCGGCACACCGGGCCCGCGCGGAAATTTCGGGCAAGGCGGGACGCAACGAGTATGCAACGATTAAGACGCAGCCGGAGCATTTGGCTGAAACTTCTTCAAGACGATGCACTGTTTCGCACTGGGCGACAATGCGCATGTCTTCCTGTGCTGCCAGAACGCGAGCCGCACCAGCACGGAAGATCGCCTGATCGTCGGCTAGGACAAGGTGAATCATAATGGCGGGCCTCCTCGCCGCTTGGGTATGTGCTCTATCGTCATCGGCTTGGCATGTATTTCCAATACCGCCTTTGGGTAAGAACCCAGGCAACAGTGGGAGAGTTTTGGACGGTCTGTGTGGTAGGCGCATTGAATCGTTCATATCCTGGACATAATCCAATTGGCTGCCGAGCTGAATCAGGAGCCAACCAGAACCTGCAGATTGGCGGTAATTTATGGCGCGACCTATACTCTTCGCGATTGATGACGACACCAGCGTGCTGGAAGCGGTGGTGCAGGACCTTCGCCGGCAGTACGGCGAGAAATACCGCATTGTGCGGGCAGCCAGCGGCCAGGCGGCGTTGGACACCTGCAAGCAATTGCGGGACCGTGGGGATGCGGTGGCCCTCTTTCTCAGCGATCAACGTATGCCCGGCATGACGGGCGTTGAATTCTTGAGCCGTGCCCTCGAATTGTATCCGGATGCCAAGCGCGTGCTGCTGACCGCTTATGCCGATACGGAAGCAGCGATTCGCGCCATCAACACGGCGAAAATTCACTACTACCTGAACAAGCCATGGGATCCCCCTCAGGAAAAGCTTTATCCCGTGCTGGATGACCTGCTGGTGAGTTGGCATCAGGGCTACCAGCCGCCTTATGAGGGTGTGCAGGTAGTGGGTACCCGGTGGGGTGCACCGGACCACGAAATCCGCGAATTTCTCACGCGCAATCGCGTCGGCTACCGCTGGCTGAATCCCCAAACGCAGCCGGAGGCGCTGGACTTGCTGCGGTCGCGAAACGTGGACGACTCGCACCTGCCAGTGGTGCTGTTCAGCGATGGCACTTCCATGGTGCAACCCACACAGCAGCAGCTAGCCGCAAAAGTGGGATTGAAGACCAAGGTCGACCAGGCTTTTTATGATGTGGTCATCGTGGGCGCGGGGCCGGCCGGCCTCGCCGCAGGCGTGTACGGAGCTTCAGAGGGGCTTCGCACCCTCATTATCGAGCCGGAGGCACCGGGCGGCCAGGCTGGATCCAGTTCACGCATTGAGAACTATCTTGGATTTCCGCAAGGCTTGAGCGGAGATGAATTGGCCAAGCGAGGCTACATCCAGGCACAGCGACTGGGAGCGGAGTTTGTTACCGAGCGTGTGACCTCTATCCGGGTGGAGGATCAGTACCGCGTGGTCGTTTTGAGTGGCGGCCGGGAGGTTAGCTGTTCCGTGGTGCTGATTGCCACCGGAGTCTCATGGTGCCGCCTGAATGTTCCAGGGGCTGAGGATTTGACGGGCCGTGGAGTTTATTACGGCGCGGCCCAGACTGAGGCCATTGCGTGCACGGATGAAGAAGTCTTCATCGTCGGCGGTGCAAACTCCGCCGGGCAGGCAGCCATGCACTTTGCGAAGTACGCCAAAGCCGTCACCATGCTGGTGCGTGCCGAGTCGCTTGAGAAGAGCATGTCGAAGTACCTGATCGATCAAATCGCCGCAACGCCATCCATCAAGGTAGACACAAAAACCCAGATCGCAAGATTCTGCGGGGGTGACCACCTGGAGTGCATTCAAGTGGAGCGAGACGGGCAGAGCGAAACCTGCGTGGCCTCCTCTGTTTTCATCTTTATCGGGGCTGCGCCGAAAACCGATTGGCTGCCTGCGGAGATTGCCCGGGACAATCGTGGATTTATTCTCGCTGGGCCGGACTTGAAGCGGATTGGTGTCGAAAAGATGCCTGGCGGGCGTGACCCCTATCTGCTGGAGACAAGTGTGCCGGGCATCTTTGTTGCGGGCGACGTACGGCATGGATCAGTCAAGCGGGCGGCATCGGCCGTTGGTGAAGGATCCATCGCAATTCAGTTTGTACATCAGTATCTTGCGGAGTTTTAGGAAACGACGATGGCGACAGCAGTTGCAGGTTGCATGGATCAACGAACCGAGCACGAGCGCGAACTTGTGCGTCTGCTTTTGACGTCGAAGCTGTTCGCCGGCGTCGAGGAGGGGGAACTCGCGTGTCTGGTGGCGGCGGGGCGCGAGCAAAGTCACGCCGCTGGCCTGACGATTGCACGGGAAGCAGAGCCGCTGCATGAGTTCATGATCCTGATTGGTGGGCACGTGCGCATTTCCCGGCGAGGCACCAGCGACAAAGAGCTTTTTCATAAAGTCATCGGCGCGCCGGCCTTCATCGGTGAAATTGGTTTGCTGGCCAACATGGGCGGTATGACCGTTGTGACGACAGATCCGATCAATGGTCTTCATGTGGCAGAGGAAGAGTTCTGGCGTGTGATGTCGGCCTGCCCCGGCCTCCGTCACGCCATTGTTGATCAAATGAGCATGCGCATCCTGGGCGTGCAGCAGATGGCCGCGCAGCAGGAAAAGCTTATGGCACTGGGCACCATGACCGCCGGGCTGATGCATGAGCTGAATAACCCCGGTGCCGCGGCACAGCGCGCAGCGTCACAGCTTCGTGACAACTTGAAGCGCATGCACCTGCTGGCGCGCAGCTTTTCAGAGCGCGGGCACACCGAACAACAGCGCAGTTGCCTGGGCCGGTTGCAGGAGCGCGTACTCTCCACCGAGGGGTCCGTTTGCATGGATTCCCTGCAGCAGAGTGATGCTGAGGAAGAGATGGGATCCTGGATGGACCGGCATGGCGTGCCGGACGCATGGACTGTTGCTCCCACGCTTGTGGCCAGCGGACTTGAAGTGGCCGATCTGGATTGCCTGCAGGAGTCCTTCCCAGGCGCGGCCATTCACGAACCCCTGCAATGGCTGGAAGCCACCGCCAGCAGCATGCAGCAGGTAGGTTTGGTGGAAGACAGTGTTTCGAGGGTCCATCATCTTGCAAAGGCCGTGAAGATGTACGCCCATGAGGGTCAGGGTGGCCAGCAGACCGTTTCCGTCAATGAAAGTCTGCACGCAACGCTGGTGATCCTCAAACATAAGCTGCGCGAGAAGAACATTCATTTGGAGAAGAAGTTTGGAGCGGATCTGCCGGCGCTCACCTGCATGTGCACCGGCCTCAACCAGATTTGGACTAATCTGCTGGACAACGCAATTGACGCTGCCCCAACCGATGGGCACATCGGCGTGCGCACCTGGAAAGAGGATGGCGACCTGTGCATCGCGATCCACGACGATGGTCCGGGCATTCCACCGGAAAATCAGGATCGCATCTACGATCCGTTCTTCACCACCAAACCGGCGGGTGTCGGTACAGGCATGGGCCTTGGCATCGTCAAGCGCATGCTCGAGCTCTACCACGGTCGACTCGATCTGCACTCCGCCCCGGGTGATACGGAGTTCACGGTCCGCATCCCGTTAGAAAGCAGTGCCAGAGACGCCATGGCGGCATAACATCGGCGTGATTGCCGCATCTACCTCTACAAGACTTCAAAGAGGTGTGTGTGCGTAAAGCCGTGTTGTGCGATTTGGACGGAACTCTGCTCGACAGCAATCATTTCCACGCGGAGGCCTGGCAGCGGACCTTCGCGGAATTTGGCATCCCCTCCAGTTTTGAGGACGTCGTGAAGCAGATTGGAAAGGGTGGAGACAACCTGATCCCCTGCTTCGTTCCAAAAGATCGTCTTGAGCAACTCGAAGAGAAGCTGAAGGATTTCCGCAAGCACCTTTTCCATCGCGAGTACATGGATCGCATTGTGCCCTTCAGCGATGCAGCGCTGATGTTGCGGCGCATGCGGCGGCAACAACTTCGCGTCGCCGTCGCGTCTTCGTCTAACAAAGAGGATCTGCATGCGTTTCTTATGCTGTTGCGCATCCATGATGTCGTCGAGGAACATACCACTGCCGACGACGCCGAGCAGACCAAGCCAGCACCGGACATCTTTCAAGCATCCTTGAAGCAGCTCGGCATCGATCCTTCAGAAGCGATTGCGCTGGGCGATACGCCCTGGGACATTCAGGCAGCCAGAAAGGCTGGCGTCGACACAGTTGCGGTAACCTGCGGCGGGTGGTGCGAGCAAGATTTAAAGCAGGCCGGTGCCATCGCTGTCTTCCGCGATCCGGCGGATATCCTTCGAAACTTTGAAGCCTCCCCCTTCGCTCAGGAATGAAGGCAGGCCCATATGGAACCATCGCGACACGCAAAGCTACAGAGAGAGACAGTTCGACTCGTACCATGGCCTGGAGTTCCTCGGGTCGGCAATCATCGATGCGACTCTTTGCGACTCTTTTGTCTCCTTAGTGTCTGAATGAGAGATGCGGCCGGTGAGCCGCGGAGGAATAGAAAGATATGCGTCGAATCCTTACCCTGGCAGCCTTTGCATTTACGACGCTTACCGCCCATGCGGCCGCGGATCCGGCGCTAGACAAGGTGCTTCGTCAACTCGATGCCGCATCCGCCAAATTCAAGTCTGCGGAAGCCGATGTGAAATCCGATTTCTACCAGCGTGTCGTGAAGGAGACGGAGACGGAACTCGGCACCGTGTATTTCCTGCACCAGGGCACCGGTACGGAGATGGGTCTGATGATCACCAGCCCCGGCAAAAAGTTCGTGCATTTCCAGAATGGCCAGGGCGACCTGTACGACTCTGCAACCAAACAGACCACGCACTTCGGAAACAGTCAGCAGAAGGCCCGTGCGGAGAGTTTCTTGACGCTCGGCTTCGGCGGTAGCGGCAAGGACCTGGAGCGCGCCTGGGAGATCAAGCTGCTCGGCACGGAGAGCCTGTCGGACGGCGGCACCACCGTCACAGCAGACAAGCTTGACTTAGTTGCCAAAGACCCGGACGTGCGAAACCTCTTCAGTCACATCATTATCTGGATTGATCCTGAACGGGGCATCTCACTCAAGCAGGAATCCAGCACACCTGAAGGTGACAAGCGTACCGCTACCTACACTCACATCCGCTACAACCTCAAAGTAGATACGAAAAAGTACGCTCTGCCAAAGCGCTAAAAGTAATGCCATCCGAGGGCACTTGCTCTCCAGAGCTCTTCCGGAGTCAAGGTGGGTTCCTCGCCGCCGTTGTTCTGCCTGATTTCCTGAATCAGACCCACTTTGGCCCTCAAGACGGGCAGTCCCCGACCTGACTATTGCACCTTTCCCAATGGCCGCAGCCGCGCCAGTTCCACAGCGCAGGCCACAGATGTCTGTGCTGCAAGCTTCACGTTATCCGCCACCATCCACAGCGCGAACACTCGTCGTTCTGCCGGACCGGCGGGATCACCCAGCTCTATCTGGATCCTGGCCTGGCCCGCGACACTCACATTACTGGCGGCTTCTTCATCCTGCGCTACCACTTCAATGATGTCGCCGTTCAATGCCTCTTCCAGACTGGCTACTCCGACCTCATTCTCAAATTGCAGAAACACGCTCGCCGCAAAGCCATGAAAGACCGGTGCCTGCAGCCATTGGGTAACCGGCAGCACCGAACCTTCTCGGAGCAGCGACCGCAACTGGTTCTCCACCAGGGCTCGTCCGCGCGCAATCTCCGCCTTGGCATCTTCTCCGAAACGTGGCAACAAATTAAAGGCGGCCTGCGCGTCGAACTGCTCCTTCGGCACCGGCTGAAAGGACAGCAGGTTGACTGTTTGCCGATGCATCTCGTCAAGTGATGCCGCGCCATTTTCACTCGCCGGCTGCAGCACCGTGGCAAAGCACGCCTGCAAGGGGGCTAGTTTGCCTGCACGTTGCAGCATCGCCGCCAGCATGACCGTCATGGGGTGTGCGGCGGTCACGGCATTCGTCTCGAGGTTCAGGCCACCGGTGCCAAATACCGGGACGGAGTTCTCCAACTGGGGCGCACGTACGGGCACTCCTCGCAGGGTGCCAGTTGCATCCACCACCGCGGCTCCCAGGCCACGCGCCGTCTCGAGGTGCTGGCTGGCGTCCGCTCGTGTTGCGAAGATGACTACATCCGCACCTTCAAACGAGCCGGCCTCGACGGCCTGCAACACCGCGATTTCGCCCGCAATCTCCTCCAGCTTGCCGCTCTCCTGTTCATTGTCCAGAAGCACGGTAGTTGCTGAAGCCAGCGCACTACTGCCAAGTTCTTCTACGATCTCGCGGCCCAGCAGCGATGCGGCACCCACCACGACGATGCGATACAAAGGTTGACTCATAGTCAATTGGATGCCCCTGGCGGGCAAGGGCTGCCGCCGTCTTCACAGGAGACTCGAAGCTATTGCTCAGCGATGACGGTCTGTACCGGGATGCCGAGCCGGCGCGCGCGACGGCGCTGTGCCGCGTACAGCACCCGCGCCAGCAGACCGCTGAGCAGGTACGCAAGCGAAAGCACGATCAGTCCGATCTCGGAAAAGCGCACCAGCACTACCGCGATAAACACCAGCACGACAAACAGCCGCATGGGATGTTGCCCGCTCAGCTGAATTTCCTTGCCACTCCAGAAACGCCAACGGCTCACCATCAGGAAACCTGTGAACAGTAGCAGGCCCAGCCAGACAAACGCAACTGAGGTCTTATCGATCGGTGATCCATTGAAGCAGTGGACGACGCTGGCCACCACCCCTGCCGCCGCAGGAATGGGCATCCCCACAAAGTACCGGCGGCCCGGCCGACCCGGGTTGCTAGGCAGCGGATTGACCGTCACATTGAATCGGGCCAGCCGGCACGCGCCACAGATCAGGAAAAGAAAGGCAACAAAGACGCCGAGATCAATCGCATCCTGCCGCCAGTGCAGGTTGCCTACCGCCGGCAGCATCCTGACACCCCAGGTGTATGCGAGAACACTTGGCGCCACGCCAAAGGTGATGACGTCCGCCAGCGAATCCAGCTCCCGGCCAAAGTCGCTCGCCGTGTTGGTCATGCGTGCGATCCGGCCGTCCAACGCGTCAAAGGGAATCGCGAAAAGAATGGCGATTGCCGCGCGATCGAAGTGAGAGAAATCGGAAGGAGTTCCCTGCAAGCTCTGTGTAATGGCGTAAAAGCCGGCACCGATGTTGCCCGCCGTGAATAGAGAGGGCAGCACATACATGCCCCGCCGCGGCCGTGGTCTGCGCGAGCTGCTGGGCTGGCCGGCCACTTAAATCCCGGGCACCGCGGCCGGCACTTCCCTTTGCAACTCCACAGGCGCAAGGGGCGCACTCCGCTCCGGAGCTACCGGCGGCAAAAATGCAATCACCGTAGACCCGCCCTTTATGTTGTCGCCCTTCCGCACGCGCAGATTGGCACCAGGGGGCAGAAGTACATCCACGCGCGAACCGAATTTTATCAAGCCGATGCGTTGCCCTTTTTTCAGCATGTCGCCCGGCTTTACCCAGCAGACGATGCGTCTCGCCAGCAGACCCGCAATCTGCTTCACCTGGACCACGTAGTCGCCGTCCTCAATCACCACAACGTTCTGCTCATTCAGAACGTTGGAGTCGGCGCGCATGGCATTCAGAAAGAGACCCTTCTTATGGGTTACCTGCGTCACGCGGCCCTCGATCGGGGAGCGATTTACGTGCACGTTGAAGACGCTTAGAAAAATACTGAGACGAAGCCGGCTGCCCTGCGGCGTTTCGATCCAGTCGGCTTCCGTTACCTTGCCATCCGCAGGCGAGACCAATTCACCGGGACTTGCGGGAATCCGGCGGGCGGGATCGCGGAAGAACCAGAGAAAGAACAACGCCAGCAGAACCGGTACCGCCGCGATCCCGAGGGACCCCGTCAACCGGAACAGCAGGTACGCCACCACACACAAACCAGCGGCGTAAAAAATGCCATCACGAACCATATCTCCTCAAATGATACCGGAAGGTCGTCTGCCCAGAGTCACGCGAAAGTGTCAGAGCAGCCCCGCCCCATGAGCACAGCATCTTCCGCCGGATCACGGTAATATGACCGCCGCATGCCTTCGCGTACAAAACCGTGCCGCTCATAAAGCGACAATGCCACCTTGTTGGACGCACGAACCTCCAGCCGGGTGCACTCGGCCTCCTGCGCGGCCGCCCAATCCAGGAGTCCCGTCAGCAGCACGCCGCCAAAGCCCTGCCGTTGAGAATTACGATCGATGACGATGCTCTCCAACTCGGCTTCACGAAACATCACAGCCGCCAGCACCGTCACAATGCCAAAGCCGATCGTTCGGCCACCGACTTCCAGAATGAGACACTTCCGGGAGACGGCAATCTGTGCGGGCGGCCCAATCAGCTCCCCGTAGACCTGATCGCTCCACTCAGGCGCACCTTGCGTCCTGCGCGCGATCCCGATCACCTCCGCAAGGTCTTCGGCCGCGACCTCTCTGACCGAGGCCAGCTCGCTCAATCCGCGGTCCTTCCTATCCCAGTCACTGCCGCTCCGCTCTCCACCGCCATAGCCGCGGCCTGCCGGGCCCGCAAAGCCAGCTCGGCATCAGGAACCCGCAGATAATTTGCATCCAGCAGCACCGGGTCGGCAAACTCCCGGGCGCGCACGGCACTCGCCACCATCCGCACCATCCCACTCCGCAAGTCATCCTCCGCCAGCAGCACGGTGCCGGGCAGTTGCTCGGCAAGCTCTGCCTCTGCCACCACGGCCACATCGCCGGGCTTGACTGCCTCATCCAGTGACGTGCGCGTCCGCAGGCTCTCCTCTTCGCGGCGAAGCAAATGGCCCTCCCTCACGTAAAGCCCGGCGTAGAGTTCGCCGCGGCCTGCATCCATCCACGCCCAAACCCGTGTGGCCGAGCTATCTCCGGCAAACGCCGTTGCCGCCAGCCAGCGCAGCCGTGAAATCGCAACTACCGGCAAGCCAAGCGCCTCCGCCAGCCCCTTCACTGCCGCCAGGCCGATGCGCACCCCAGTGAACGAACCCGGCCCGGTCACTACGGCCAGTTCGGTCAGCTCCGTTACTGCTACGCCCGCCTCGGCCAGCACTTCTGCCACCGCCGTTATGAGCCGTTCCTGCGTCTCGCGCCCGGGGATCTCCCGCTCGGCGCACACACCTGCGGGTTTGCCTGTGGCAACCACCGCCACATGTCCCAGCGCACCGCACGTATCCACAAACAGAACCAATCCATGCTCCCGGCTCAGCAAGCTCATCCACTCCCTCACGGCTTGCGACTTCTTCTGCGTACTCTGCGCAAAACCTTTGCGTATTTCGCGGAAGCTCTTGCTTCTTCACTTGTCTCACCACGCCACAAGTTGACGAAGTAAATCCGAGACCTGCTCACCCCGGGCACTCTCCGAAGTCACACCCGGGAACAAACAGCAGACCACCGGAGTCTATCTTCCCACTGAGGTCCTCGCCAATGCTGTCCTCCTGCCGCTCCGCCTTTTTGCTGTTCTCCGTTACGCTGGCATCACCGCTGCTCGCCCAGCAGGCCGTGCGCTCCGCACCCAACCGCGCCGTTCGCACGGCCCCGGCATCCATCTTGGGCAGCGCGCAGACTTCGCTGCCCATTCGCCGCGTCTCGCTTTACAAAAACGGCGTCGGCTTCTTTGAGCACATCGGCAACGTGCGCGGGAACCAGGCTGTCACCATCGACTTCACCACAGCCCAATTGAACGACGTGCTGCAATCGCTCACCGCCGTCGACCTGGGCGGAGGACGCATCGGCGGCGCAGGCTACAACAGCACCACACCGCTTGACCAACAGCTCAAAAGCCTGCCGCTTTCGCTGTCCGCTGACCCCACCGCCGCCGACTTCTACACCGCCATCCGCGGTGCGCGCGTGGAGGTCACGGGCAGCGGCTCATCCATTACGGGCCGCATCCTGAACGTGGAACTGCGCGACACCGCCACGCCGAAAAAGGACGGGGACGACGCGGCTTTGACTCAGCGCCACTTCCTCACCGTCGTCTCCGACAGTGGCACCGTCCGCACCCTGGAACTCACCGGCAGCACCTCCGTCCACCTGCTCGACAGCAACCTGCACACGGACGTGAACCGCTATCTCGAAATCCTGGCCGGCAATCACCAGGACGGCCTGCGTCACCTGACCCTCACCGACAACGGCCCGGCCGCGCCGCGCGAGCTGCGCATCTCCTACATCTCTGAGGTGCCGATCTGGAAATGCACCTACCGCCTGCTCTTCGACAACAAAGCCGCGGCCGGAACCACCAAGACCGCCACGCTGCAGGGCTGGGCCGTGATCGATAACACCGTCGGCTCTGACTGGAATAACGTCCAACTCTCGCTCATCGCCGGCGCTCCGCAAAGCTTTTTGCAGCCCATCTCGCAGCCGTACTACTCACGGCGGCCGGAGATCGGCTTGCCGCAGGAAGCGCAGCTGACCCCGCAGACACATGAAAGCGGGGAGCAAGTTGATCGGAGTACAGTGACGGCCCACGGGCAGCAAGGGGCCAGTGCTGGTGCCATTACAGGTTCTCTCGGCTTGAATACTAGCCAACAAGTCGTGGGTCAGGGGGTCGGGCGAGGTGTCGGGAATGGATACGGACAAGGGAGTGGCGGCGGTATCTATCGACCTGGAATGGAGGGCCGACCAGAACCCAAACGCGACCGGCTCAGCAATCTCGCCGAACCCCTAGCAGCGCCAGCCCCCATCGCCTACGAAGACTCCGCCGCGGCTTCCATCACGCCCAACACCAAAACGGGCAGCTTTGACGACTACTTCGAGTACAAGCTCACCGAACCGGTCACCATCCGCAAAAACGAATCGGCGCTCGTTCCCATCCTGCAAGCCAAGGTTGACGTCGACCCCGTCACCCTCTGGTCGCCCAGCCAGCCCCAGCCATTGCGGGCGCTCTGGCTGAAGAACACAAGCCAGCTCACGCTCGACCGTGGCAGCTTTTCCATCCTGGAGAATGGCAATTTCAGCGGCCAGGGCCTGCTCGACCCCATTCACCCCGGCGAGCGCCGCCTGCTCAGCTATGCCGCCGACCAGGCCGTGCGCGTCTCGCCCGAGCCCATCGCGGACGCCCCTAGCGGCACCCGCAAGGTTCAGCAGATCACCATTGCCAAGGGCATCCTGACCGAGAAAACAGCTGAGACCGCACAGGAAAGCTACAGTATCCGCAACGCCGCGCCCGATCCGCGCACCGTCATCGTGGAGCAGCCACGCCGCGGCGGATGGGAGCTGAGCAGCGACGCCAAGCCGGAAGAAACTACGACCTCGCTCTATCGTTTTCGCGTGAGCGCCGCGCCTGGTGCCACCGAGCACCTGCGCATCACGGAGCGCCACACCATCAGCACGCGCTATGCCCTGGCCAGCGTCGGTGAGGAGCAGCTCACCCTGTTGCTCCGCCAGGACGGCAATCCCGCAGAGGTCCTCAAAGCGCTGCAGCCGATCCTCGAAACCAAGCGCCACCTCGCCGACCTGGACGCGCAAATCGGCCAACGCAACCAGGAGATCGGCACCATTCAGAACGACCAGAACCGCCTGCGCGAAAACCTGAAAGCCATGAAAGGCTCAGCCGAGGAGCGTGC
>CAXTRR010000010.1:78390-87562 GCA_964246795.1 uncultured Terriglobus sp.
AGCGTGCCCTGACCAAGCGCTACACCGGCGAACTCAACAGCCAGGAAGACCGGCTGAAACTCCTGCGCGACCAGATCGCCGCCCTGCAGCAGCAGCAGCAGACCACCCGCGACACGCTGGCCGGCCAACTGGAGTCTATGAACGTTGATGCAACCATGAGCTGACAACGAGGGAGGCGATACAGGGACGTGGGTGGCCCCACCCTTACCACAGCTCCATCGTCATTGATGTGGGTTTGTGCCCATTCTCAACTCTCTGAACACGGAGAACCCAGCTTAGCTGCGTAGAGGGTGGGGCACCCGGCGCGAAGGAAGGAGCACCCAACCCTATGGCGCCCCGTGACTTCCCGCCGCCGCCGGAGCCTCGGCGTCACCCTTTGGAAAATAGCCGGAACGGGTCCGCACGATGAGCCGGTTGTAGCCCTTTTCCTTCGCATCCACATGCACCGTGCGGTAGCCACCCACACGCGCCGGCTTGGTCGGCGAGTACGTCAGCGTGTATTGCTGCCGGATGTCCGCGGCCACCTGCGCGGCAATTGCGTCCACCTCATCCACGCGGCGCGGAAAGTAGGCAACGCCGCCGGTCTGCTCCGCCAACGACTGCAGCACGCGCCGCGCATGCCGGCTCTCGCGTTTGTCCTCATCCGGCCCAAAGAGCAACCCGACGCAGTAGACCGTTGGCCCATCCAGCGCCTGCACCCGCTTGATCGCATCTTCCAGTGAAGATGTCGACGCATTGTCATCGCCGTCAGTGATCACCAGCAGCACCTGCTTGGGCTGCTTGGCGTTGCGCGTCAGGTAATCGGCGGACGCCACGATGGCGTCGTAAATCGCCGTGCCGCCAGACGCCTTCACATAGCCCAGCGAGGCTTCCAGCTTGTGAATGTCACTGGTAAAGTCCTGGTCGATATATGCCTCAAAGGAGAAGTCGACCAGAAATGCTTCATCCTTGGGATTAGACAGCTTAATCAGGTCCAGCGACGCCTTGCTCACCGCCGACTGCTTGTCATACATCGACCCGGAGCTATCGATCAGGATGCCGAGCGAGACCGGCAAATCCTCATGGCGGAACGACGAAATCGCCTGCGGGACACCGTCTTCATAGACGTGAAAGGCGTCCTGGGTGAGCGTCTGCACCACGCGGCCGTTGTTGTCCAGCACGGCTGCATTCAGCCGGACTTCACCCACGTTGGTGCGCAGGGTAAAGCCGCCGCGCTCGCGCTGCACCTGCGGATTGTTCGCCGCTGGCACATTACCCGGGGTTGCCGGCTTCGGCGGCGTGTCACCGTCAGGCGACGGCACCGGATCGCGGTCCACCGTCAGCGAAGGTGCCTGCTGGCTCGCCGGTGACGTTGGAGTCGTCTGCTGGCCCTGTGCCGTTACCGTCGCCGGCAGCCAGCCGGCCATCAACAGAAAGGCGGCCCGCCAGCTTGCCTTCATGGCCCGTCCCACACTACTCACTTGGTGCATAGTATCCCTGTCGATTGTGCACAATCAGCTGTGGCAGCCCCTGCGGCGGATTCAGTTTCACTTTCAGTTTGCGCCAGTTTCCATCTTTCTTGGGATCGGTGGGCTTGTAACCCACCACGTATTCATTACGAAGCTCGGCGGAAATGCGCGAGGCGATGTCGCCCAGTTCGGCCACGTCCGTGACACGAAAGAGCCGGCCGCCGGTCATGTCGCAGATATCGCCCAGCAGCACCGGGCCTTCCTTCTCTTCCGTAGTCGCGGCGTACTGGTCGAAGATGCCGATGGAGTAAATCTGCACATCGCTCTCCCGCACGGCACGCCGCAGTTCGCCCTCGGAGTAGCGCGACCGGTTGTCGCCTCCATCGGAGATGATCAGCAGCGCCTTACGCTCGTACTTCGCGTCCTTCAGCTTATTCACCCCCAAATATGTCGCGTCAATGAGCGCGGTGCGGTTCTGCGGCTTGAGCATGACCATGCGGGCATCGATGTCGTCGATGTTGGACGTGTAATCCACCACCACTGCCGGCCGGTCGTTGAACGCAATCACGAAAAATTCGTCCTGCGGATTCGATGTCCGCATGAACTCACTCAGGGCCTTACGGGCGCGGGCATATTTGGAATTCATGCTGCCGCTCAGGTCGAAGATGATGCCGATGGTGACCGGCGCGTCATCCGTAGAGAAGCTGCGGATCGTCTGCGGCTGGTTGTTCTCGTATACGTAAAAGTTCTCGCGCTCCAGCCCCGTCACCAGCCGGTTTTGCGTGTCGGTTACCGTCATCGGCACCAGCACCAGGTTGGCCTCCACACGGATAACGCCGGAACGCGCCGAGCCTTTCGCTCCGGCCTTGTCACCAGTGGCTGGATCGGTCTTCGGCTTCTCCGGCGTAGGCTTTGCCGGAGTTTGCGGGTTCCCGAGCGGGTTCTCCTGCCCCCGGGCCACACCGGCGACGCAGGTCAGCAGCAATAGCAGCGCAAGCGGACAGGCGTGTGCCCAGCGGCGGAACCAGCGATCGACCTGACCGAATTGCATCCCTCGACTCCGACTCACAGCCTGCCCTGAAGCTACCAACACCAGTACAGCAAACGCCTCGCCGCCACAGCTAACACTACCCGGGGCGGAGCGCTCCATCCGTTCTTTTCTTTCTGAGACGGTTTACGGGCCGCCGAAGTTACCAGTAGCCACCGGCCAGGGAGAGCCTGATTCTACGCGATGGAAACAGCAGCTTGTATTTACATGCTTGCGGGAGCCGGCGGCGTGATCTGACGCATGGGCTTAAGACTGGTCACCTCTCTCGAGCGGCAGGCCGTTCGCAGGAAATGCGCCGGAAATACAGGAATCAGTGTGCCGCCCCCTCGGGAGCCTTTTCACCCACCTTCGGCTTGCTCAGCAGAAACGCCAGGAAGAACATGCCTGCGGACATCCAGGCCAGAGCGCGATACACATCCATGTAGCCCAGCACGGTCGCCTGCTGCACCAGTTGGTTGTAGATACTCGCCTGTCCGGCCATATCGCCGACACCGCGATACACCGGATTGGCCCCTTGGAGAAATCTGCCGAGGGATTGAACCTGTGCGGTGAACTGGTTGTTCGCGTAGCTCATCGCGTTCTGCATCCGGTCCTGGTGATACAGCGCGCGGTTGGTGACTTGTGCGTTTGTGAGCGAGATCAGGATGGAACCGCCGATGTTTCTGGCAAAGTTGATGAGGCCGGAGACCTGGTTGCTCGCCTCCCGCGGCAGGCCCACGTAGGCAGCGTTTGTGAGCGCGATAAAGGCGAAAGGAATGGGCAGCACTTGTATGACGCGCAGCAGAGAGGCATAGCCGAAGCTCATCTGCAGAGTCAGGTGCGTGGACGAAAACCAGAATGCCCCCGCAAACCCGGCAAAGGTGACCGCCACCAGGTTACGCGCGGAGAACTTGCCCGTCAGCACGCCGGCTAACGGTGCGGCAATCAGCAGGGCGATGCCGCCAAGCGTGAGCGCCTTGCCCGCGTTGGTCGCCGTGTAACCCAGCAGCGATTGCAGGAACTGCGGCTGCAACACCGTGCCTGCGTTCAAAATGCCGCCAACCAGCAGCATGAGGAAACAGCAAATGGCGAAGTTTTTAAACTTGAATAGCCGCAGATTCATAATCGGCGTCTTCGCCCCGCGCAGTTCCCATGTAATCAGCGCGATCATTCCCACAACAAACAACACGGCAAAGAAGCGGATGAAGCTAGACTGGAACCAGTCGTTCTCCTCCCCCTTGTCCAGCGCGATCTGCAGACCAGCCATGGCAATCGTCAGCAAACCCAGGCCGATGTAGTCCACCCGCATCAGGTTTTTGCGGTCGTGCTTGATCCAGGGTGGGTCCTCCACCAGGCGCGTGACCAGAAGAACGGCCAGTATGCCGACGGGAATGTTGATGTAGAAAATCCAGCGCCACGAATAATTGTCAGTGATCCAACCACCCAGCGTGGGCCCGATGGAAGGAGCCAGCACTGCGACAAGTGCATAGAGGCTGAAGGCAAGTCCACGCTGTTTTTCATCGAACGAATCCGCCATGATGGCCTGCGCCATGGGCTGCAGGCCGCCACCACCTGCCCCTTGCAACACGCGAAACAGCAGCAGCAGAGGCAGGGAGGGCGCAATGCCGCACAGGAAGCTCGACACCGTAAAGAGCACGATGCACAGCATGAAGAAGTTTTTGCGGCCGATCACGCTGGAGGCCCAGCCGCCCAACGGAAGCACGATGGCGTTGGCGACCAGGTAGCTCGTCAGCACCCAGGTACCCTGGTCCGGACTTGCCGCCAGGGACCCCGAGATATGTGGCAGCGCGACATTGGCAATGGAGGTGTCCAAGACCTCCATGAAAGCAGCCAACGCCACCACACCCGCGATGACCCAGGGGTTTGTCTTCGGTTTCCATTGCTGCTCTGCCATGACTTTCCCTGTTCGCTCTTTGTCCTGTTTTGGATGGCAGCTTCTTTGATTCCGATGCACTTGCTCCGGGCGCGGGACGATCCGGCTCGTACAATCACGGATGGGCCTTCCGTAAACGCACCGCCGCGGTCCGCCTTACTGCCACTTGAAGGAAGCACCCCAACAGCATGCGCATCTATCCGTTCCGCGCCCTCCGCTACAACACCGCCAAGGTCCAGCTTGAAGACGTGGTGACGCAGCCTTATGACAAGATCTCGCCGGCGATGCAGGACGCCTATTACGCGCGCAGCCCGTTCAACCTGATCCGTGTCATCCTGGGCCGCCGTGAGCCGGACCAGCCGGAGAACAATGTCTACACGCGCGCCGCACAGTCATTGCAGGACTGGCGCCGTGAGGCCGTGCTGGTGGAAGAGCGCGAGCCCGCCCTTTACGGCTATGCCCAGCGCTACACCGTGCCTGGAACGGAGGAAGTACGCGAGCGCCGCGGCCTGATCTGCCTGGGCCACCTGTACGACTATGCCGAACAGGTCGTCTACCGCCATGAGCAAACGCTGAGCAAACCGAAGAGCGACCGCCTTTCCCTCTTCAAGACCACGCGCACCTATTGCGAGCAGATCTACATGCTTTACAGCGACCCGGCTTTTACGGTCGAAAACCTGATCTTTGGATCCGGGAAGGGTGGCGCGGAGAACAGCGAGCCGCGCACCGCACCCGACCAGACCGTGACCGACGAGTACGGCGTAGTGCACATGCTCTGGAAGGTAAGCGATCCACAGGCGCTGAACCTCATCGCCACCGCGCTGGCGGATAAGAAACTCATCATCGCGGATGGCCACCATCGCTATGAAACAAGCGTCACCTATGCCCGCGAGCGCGCCGCTGAGTTAGGCGTCGCTGACTCCACGCACAATCATAACGGTCACCGCAGCGAAGCCGCTTTCGGCAAACGCGACGAGTCACCTTCAGAGGCTGCGGACGAGCGCACTGCTTCCCCGCTGCCCGTACCGGCTTTTCCGGAAGCGGCCATGATGATGACCCTGGTAAACATGGACGCGCCCGCAATCACGATTCTTCCCACTCATCGCGTGGTGTACGGCCTGCCGGAGTTCTCCACTGTGGACTTCCTGAATCGCGCCCGCGAGTATTTCGATGTCGAGCCGCTCACCGCCAGCACAGCTGCCGCCACTTCTGACGCGGAGAAGATCGAGGACGCCACCGAGCTCCTCGCCCCGCTCAATGCCACCAAGGGTGTGGCGTTTATTGCGGCTACACGGGACGGCAACTACCTGCTGAAGGCGAAACCCAATGTCGCGGATGAAGCACTGCAGCAATTCTCGCCGCGGCAGCGCGCGCTGGATGTCGTGCAACTGCACTCCCTGGTGCTGGAACAATTACTCGGCCTGACGCCGGAGATGATCCGCGAGCAGCAGAGCCTGCGTTACCTGCGCTCCGCACCGGAGGCACTGGCCCAGGTCGCGCGTAATGAGGCCGACGTTGCTCTCCTGATCAAACCAGTCACGCTCGACCAGCTCAAAAGTGTTTCGCTGAGCGGAGAAGTCATGCCACAGAAATCAACTGACTTTTATCCCAAGCTGCTCAGCGGCCTGGCCTTTTACGCGCTGGATTAAGAACCTCACGATAAATGTCGGGACTTCCCGGAAGAGCGGGTGTCCCACCTTCACGCCGGCTCCCATCGTCGTTAAGGTGGGTTCCCCCGAGCCGGTAAACGCAACCAAACCGCTACAATCGACCACGACCCTGTGCGAATCCTTCCCGTTACCGCGCTTGTGCTTACAGCTGCTTCTGTCGCGGCACCAGCATCTGCCCAGCGTTTTACCGTCCTGCTGGATCCGGCGCGCGGCGGCAGCGATTCTGGGGCGCGCATCGACGATAACGTCTATGAGAAGCAAGTTACGCTTGACATCGCCAACCGCCTGCGCGCGCTGCTAAACGCCCGTGACTTCAACGTGGTGCTCACCCGAGAGGCTGATACCCAGGTCACCAACGAGACGCGTGCCGCCGTTGCCAATACCAGCCGGCCGGTGGCCTGCCTGCTGCTGCACAGCACGGCCGTGGGCACGGGCCTCCACCTGTACACCACCTCTCTGCAACAGGCACCGCCCACCTCCGCAGCGGTTCTATGGGATGAAGCGCAATCCCCATTCGTGCAGCGCTCCCAACAACTCGGCAACGAGCTCACCACCGCCTTCACCCGTGCACGCATTCCCGTGAGCAGCGGCCGCACCTGGATCCGGCCGCTCGACAACATGCAGTGCCCTTCGGTTGCCATTGAGATTGCGCCGGAGTCAGGACGCACTCCCGCCAGTGACCGCGGCTACCAGAACCGCATTGCGTCCACGATCGCCGGAGCGCTGCTCTTTTGGCGCGGCCATGCCGACATCATGCAATCCATCGTGTCGCCACCCGTGCCACCGCCGCCTGAACCAAAGCCGAAATTGCCAGGCGCAAAACCGGGCGACACAAACGCCGCAAAGCCGGCCGCGGCAGACCGCGGCATAGGTGCGCCCGAGTGATCCCCCGTTATCAACGAGTGCTCTTTGTTGTCCTGCTGGTCAGTTCTTTTGTCCTGGCGTTTTTGCTCTACAACCATCACCTGCACAACTACACGCTGCGGGATGATTCCACGAACGAAGCTCCCATCGAGGCGCCGGCGTATGCCGCCTCAGAAAATGTTTCGCTCGCACTGGCCGACGATAGCGATGGCTCCATTACCGCGACGGAGCGCCCGCTCGCCCTGCCCTCCCAACCAGCGGTACGCGCACGCGCGCTGCTGGAGCACCTTCTGGCCGAGTACACCCTGCCCAAATCGCCACACCACATTGGAGGTGGCATCGCGGTGGAGGACGTCTATCTGCTCGATCTGCCGCTTGGGGCTCCGCAGCTGAAGAACGCGGACGGCAGCATTGCCGGTACCGCGCGCGTTTCAGCTACCGATGCCGCGCTGAACGACCCGCTCGCACACGCTACCGGCAAACTCGCCATCGTCAATCTTCGCTCCCCGTGGTGCGATGCACATCCCTCCGGCATTACGGTCGAAACGCTGACCATCGATTCCATCCTTGGAACATTGCACAACAACCTGCCCGACATCACCAAGGTGCGTTTTCTGGTGGACGGCCAGCCCCGCGCCACGCTCGCCGGCAATGTTGTACTCGATCGGACCTATGACTCGGTAGACACTGCCAACGTCGTAACGCCGGTGAAAGTGCCAGAGTAGGGACCGTGGAACGCGTTCCCACCATTGGCGTCTTTGACTCGGGCTTTGGCGGCCTGACCGTCCTGCGCGCACTCGCCCATGTCCTTCCCAGGGCGAATTACATTTATCTGGGCGATACCGCGCGGCTGCCGTATGGCTCCAAGTCCGCGGAGACTGTCACACGTTATACCTCCGCAGCCATTCGGTGCTTCGCCGAACGCGGCGCGGATCTGGCCGTAATTGCATGCAATACAGCGTCCGCGCTGGCTCTGCCGACGCTGGCCGCCTTGTCGCCCTTGCCGCTGGTCGGCGTCATCGAACCCGGCGCGCGCGCCGCCGCGGAGGCTGTGGCAGCAAGGGCAAGCACACTTTCAGAAGCTGAGAAGCACGCAAGATCCTCAATGCCTTCTCCCGTGCTGGTACTCGCCACGGAGGCCACTGTCCGCTCCCATGCCTACGCAACTGCCCTGGCAAAACATGGGGTCGCCGTCTATGAGAAAGCCTGCCCACTCCTCGTACCGCTGGTGGAAGAGGGCTGGATCGACCATCCCGTCACTGCTCAGGTGGCCGAAATCTATCTGCGCGAAGCTCTGGGGGAGATAGGCCCGGCCAACCCGCCGGCCGCCATACTGCTGGGCTGCACGCACTACCCCGTGCTGCGTAAGTTGATGGAGCGGACCGCCACCGCCCTGATTGGACCATTGCCGATCGTCGATTCCGCCGAAGCTACGGCGGCGCACGTCAGTGTGCTCTACCCGGACATGACTCATCAGGCAGGGCAAATCCCCGCCATGCATTTTTTCGCGACAGACTCCCCCGAGAAATTCCAGCGTCTCGGCGAACACTTCCTGCACCGCCCCATTGGAGCAGTCGAAATCATCAACCTCGACACACAGACCAGCTGAACACAAACCATTTACTACCTACTTGGCACCGTCAATTTGACGGTCAACACTCACCTGCTATCCTGCCCAAGCCATGCCCTACCTGCTGAAATCGGAACCCGACAAGTACTCCTTCGACGACCTCTTGCGCGACAGGGAAACCGTCTGGGACGGCATCAAGAACCCGCAGGCGCTGATCACGTTGCGCAACATGCGCAAGGGTGAGCACTGCGTCATCTATCACTCCAACGTCGGCAAGGAGGCCGTGGGCACCGCGACCGTGGTCTCCGTCGATGGATCCGACCCCAAAGCTCCCATCGTCAAGCTCAAGGCGGGCAAGCGCCTCAAGACTCCCAAGTCTCTGGCCGACATGCGCGAAAGTTCCGTCTTTGAGGGGTCAATCCTCTTCCGCCAGTTCCGGCTTTCCGTCGTGCCGCTCACTGAGGAGCAGTACGATTGGCTGCTCGCCTGAAGCTGCAAGTTCGCCTGAAGCTGCAAGTGTAGGTGCCCCACCTTTACGGCAGCTCCATCGTCATCATGGTGGGCTTGCGCAGTCCGGCTTTGCGAACAAGGGACAGCCCGGTACCATCAACGCATGGCCGATTTGCGAGACGACGGTGATTCGGCATCGGAACTCATGTCAGCACCGGAGCCGCTGGTACTGCAGCCCCCGCCCGCACC
>CAXTRR010000011.1:0-267 GCA_964246795.1 uncultured Terriglobus sp.
GGTGACGGCGCGAGAGAACCGTGTGCCGCGACGGGTGGGGGAGACGATGCGGCAGCTGGGCCGCGACCTGATGGATACGACGCGGCAGAAGAGTTATCTTTTTGCGCTGCTGGTGTTCCTGGTGCCGTCGGCGACGTTTGCGATGCAGTATTTGTTTGGCGGCATCGGCCGGGCGTTTGGCGCGAGCGATGAGTTGACAGCGTGGGTGAGCGGCGTGGGTCTGGCGCTGGCGTGCATTGCAGGGTCGGCGGTGGGTGGGCCGCTGAG
>CAXTRR010000011.1:277-29137 GCA_964246795.1 uncultured Terriglobus sp.
TCATTGCGCCGGCGATGCTGGCCGGTGTGGGGTCGCTGGGGATGATCGCCGCGCTGCGGTATGGCGGCCTGAGCGCGGCGGGGATGACTGCGGTTTTCGTGGCGGGTGTTTGTTTTTACAACGTGATGGCCGGCATCAATTACACCGCGACGAGCGCGCTGGTCTTTCAGATTGTTGGCCGCGGCAATCCACTTTCCGCGACGCAGTATTCCATCTGCATTGCGGCGTGCAATGCGGCAATCGCGTCGGCGGTGGCGATGGATGGGCGCGGTTCCACGCTGCCGGGCCGCTGGGCGGGTGCGGGTGGTGAGTTGCTGGTGGATGCGGTGCTGAGCATTGTGCTGGGTGCGGTGGTGCTCGCAGTGGTGGCGCGGTTTGGTGGCGGGTTTCCACGTCCGGTGATGGCGGAGGAGGGCCTGGTCAGGGAAAGTCTGATCTCAACGGGTTCCGCGCTTAGTTGAAGGCTTGTTTGCTGCGGGCAAGAAGCAGGTCTCCCCACTTCTCTTCGGTCGAGATGACGATTTTCAAGTGGGACTGGGGGGGTGGTGGGTTAGAGAGGCGCGTAGGGTTCGTGGCTTCGATAGCATGAACGGGATGCGAACTGTGGATGTGCAGCATACGCGGCCGGTGTGGGCGGAGGTTTCCGCGGAGAGGCTGCGGAGCAACTACCGCCTGCTGTGTGAGGCGGCCGGGCCGCAGGTGCCGGTGCTGGCGGTGGTGAAGGCGAATGCGTATGGGCATGGCGCGGCCGAGTGTGCGCCGGTGCTGGCGGCGGGGGGTGCGCGTTGGCTCGGCGTAACGGGCGTGGAGGAGGGTGTTGCGGTGCGGCGCTCACTGGGCATTCTGCCGGAGATGCTGTCGCCGCGCATCCTGGTGATGTGCGGCGTTTGGCCCGGGGAGGAGGCGGCCTGCCTGGACCGGCAGCTGACACCGGTGGTGTGGGAGCCGTATCACCTGGACCTGCTGGAGGCGGAGGCGCGGCGGCGCGGCATGCCGGAGGGGTCACTGGCGGTGCACGCGGAGGTGGATACAGGGATGGCGCGGCAGGGCGTTGCGCCGGGGCTGCTGCTCGGCCGGCTGCTGGAGCGCTTTCGGGGGAGTCCGCTGCGGCTGGAAGGTGTGCTGACGCACATGGCTTCGGCGGAGTGCGTCGGCGACCCGCGGAATGAGCTGCAGCGGGAGCGGTTTGAAGCGGCGCTCGGCCAGGTGGCGGCGAGCCACTTGCGGCCGGCGCTAGTGCATGTGGGAAATACCTCCGGTGTGGACAGCGGTGCGGCTGCTACCTGGCTGCCGGGGCTGGCGAGGATGGTGGGAGCAGAGCCGATGACGCGATCAGGACTGGCGCTGTATGGGTATGCGCTGCCGCTGGATGGGTCGGTGCTGGGGGCTCGGCAGCACCTGCATGGCCTGCAGCCGGTGCTGGCCTGGAAGACGCGGATGGTGAGCCTGCGCGAGGTGGAGGCGGGCGCGACGGTGGGCTACAACGCGACCTTTACCGCGCCGCGGGGCATGCGGCTGGCGCTGCTGCCGGTGGGGTATGCGGATGGTTTTCGGCGGGCGCTGTCCTATGGCAACCAGGCCGGTGGCAATGTGGGGCTGGGTGGCAATGTGCTGCTACGCGGACAGCGCGCGCCAATCGTGGGACGCGTTTCTATGGACCTGACCGTCATCGATGTGACGGACGTGGAAGCGGTGGAGATTGGCGAAGAGGTGACGCTGCTGGGCCTGGATGGCAGCGGGTCTGGTGTTTCCGCCGCAGAGCATGCGGCGCTGGCCGGGACGAGTGTGTATGAGGTGCTGTGTGGGATCAGCGACCGCGTGCCGCGGGTGGTGGTGGGATAGCGGGCGTTTGTTGCCCTGCACCTCCCGTAGAATAGCCGCGGCCGTTGATCCGGAGTGGGTTGCGATCAAGATTGCGCCTCTTCAACCGCATGCGTGTCTCACAAGGCAGGAGTGTTACTCCGTTCGCGATGCCACTCCGAGAATTTCTATGGTACTGCCCGGCGTCTTACGCCCGCTCTGTTTTTGGTCGTTCCCGCTACTGGAGGGCTCCCTATGTTTACTTCCAGTGATCTTCCGAGAGCATGGAATGCAGCGGCCACGGTGTTGATTTTGGTGGCGTGCCTTGGGTTTAACAATCGATTGACATCCTGCCGGTTCAACTTCATGCGACGTGCAAGTTCGGAAGGGCGGACGTGCTGAGTAATCAATTCATTGTGAAGGAGTGCTTTCGCCGCCAGACTGGGTTCGACCTCGACGAGGTGCTGACCACGTTTGAGAGCCGAGGGGGGAGGTATATATCGATTGCCGTCGAAGTAGAAGTCGAGGGCGCTTTCTAATGCGTCAGCAGCATGACGGAGCGCCTCATCCCTGTTGGAGCCGCTGGTGATGGCTTCAGGAATGTCGGGAAAGGTGACAGTGCAGCCGTCATCTTCGCACAAGAGAGTTGCAGGGTATTGCATCGAACCTCACTTCAACCCAAGCTGCTGATGTATTGCGAGGAGAGTTCCTCTCGGCAGGTCGCCGTTGTGCATAGGAAGGATGCTCTGCTTGCCATAAAAAAAACTTTCAGGTGCGAGCCCTTCGCCACCTGGAAAGTTGCACCAAGCGAGGGGATCTCCACGCTTGAGTTCCTTGCTCGTCACCTGCTTAACGTAGGCGTCTTGCCTACATTGTCAAGGCTCTCGAGCTTGCAACTCTGCATGGAAAGCTGTAAGCGTAACGGGCTTTGCACTTCCCGTTTACCTTGCGTTCACGCTCTGCTCATCGCTTGTTGATGCTTAGCCGTTAGTGTCGGCGCATGTTTCCACAAATATTGCGTTGTTTGCCGGTGGCGGCCGTGTGCGCGCTGCCCTTTGCCGCTGTGGCCCAGTATGAGAACGGAAGCGTGGTGGGTACGGTGCATGACAGCAGCGGCGCGGTGGTGCCGGATGCGGCAGTGACTGTAATCAATCGCGCCACCGGCGTGGCAAGCACGCGGCAGTCCGATGCGCAGGGTAACTATGAGGTGCCGGCGCTGCGTGTGGGCCAGTATGACGTACGCATTGAGAAGGCAGGCTTTGCGCCGGCGACCGCGACCAACATTACCGTGACGATCAGTGCGCGGCAGCGTGTCGACTTGTTGCTGAATGTGGGAACGGAAGCCACCGTGGTGGAGGTGAGTGATGTGGCCATCAAGGTGGAGACGGACCAGAGCCAGCGCGGGCAGGTGATTACCAACTATCAAACGGCCGCGCTGCCGCTGGTGAGCCGCAACTATTCTGACCTGATCGGCCTGGTCCCGGGAGCGCGCGCGGCGGGCAACTCCATTACGACGACGAGCAATACAGGCCTGGTGCGGGAGGGCTCGTTTAATGTGAACGGTCAACGCAGTATGTTCAACAACTTCCTGCTGGACGGGCTGGACAACAATGCCTATGGCGAAAGCAACCAGGGCTTCAGCAATCAGATCGTCCAGCCACCGCCTGACTCCGTGGCCGCCTTTAACGTGGTGACGAACAACGAGAGCGCGGAGTACGGCCGGGCCAGCGGTGCGGTGATCAACGTGGCCAGCCTGCAGGGCACCAATACGCTGCATGGCCGGGTGTATGAGTTCATCCGCAATACGGATTTGAATGCCGTGGGCTACTTTCGCGCGCCTGGTGGTGTAAAGCCGCAGTTCAATCGCAACCAGTTTGGCGGCAATGTGGGTGGGCCGATCCTGCGCGACCACTTCTTTGTTTTTGTGGATTATGAGGGCTTTCGGCAGGTGCGCAAGCAGGTGGCGAGTGCCACGCTGCCCACGCCGGCGCAGTTGAACGGCAACTTTGCGAGCACGGTGTTTGACCCCTACAGCGGGCAGCGGTTTGCGCCGAACTCGGGTGCGGCCATCCTGGCGTCGCCGGACAGTTCGACCGCCGGCAAGCGCATTGCGGCGCTGATTGCGGGGCTGCCGGGCTTGACGGCTGGCAGCTCAAACAACTTCACCACGCTGCAGCGCTCAGTGAACTATTCGGACAAGGGCGATCTGCGCTTTGACTACAACTTCAACGCAAACAACTCGGCCTTTCTGCGCGTGAGCGACTTGAAGCAGAATGCGACGGACTTTCCGCTCTTTGGCCTGCCGCTGGATGGAAATACTAACGGCAAGCAGCGCATCCTGGACCAACAGATCGCGCTGGGCTACACGCGCGTGATCGGCGCGAACCAGCTGCTGGATGCGCGGCTTGGCTTGTCGCGCACGAAGGCGGGCAAGTTCTCACTCTCGATCGGCAACGACCCGGGATTTACCTTTCCCGGCCTGCCTACGGACCGCATTGTGGCAGGCGGCATTCCGGGCATCAACCTGAGCGGCTTTACGCAGGTGGGCCGGCAGACGACGAACCCGCAGTTTCAGAATCCCGCGGTGATGAATCCAAAGGTGAACTACAGCTGGCTGGTGCGCAATCACTCGCTGAAGTTCGGCTATGAGTACCAGAAGACCTGGATGGCGGTGGAAGACGTGAACCCGCTGTATGGCAACTTTGTTTTTAACGGCGGCTTCAGCGCGGGCTATACCGGGAGTGCCACGACCGGGGCGCTGGTACAGAACCGGACATCGAGCGACAGCTTTGTTGCCGACCTCTTGTTTGGCGCGGAGAGCCAATACATTCTGGCGAGCTACTTTGTGGCACACCTGCGCAACCAGGCGCACTTTGCCTATGTGCAGGACGACTGGAAGGTGACGCCCAACCTTTCGCTGAATCTGGGTGTGCGGTATGAGTACGTGACGCCGTATTACGAGCAGAAGGATCAGCAATCAAACTTCAATCCGGCGCTGGCCAACGTGGGCAATGGCACGGGCGCGATCGTGCCCGTGACCGGGACGGGCAACAAGTACGGCTACAACCCGGACAAGAACGACATTGCGCCGCGCATCGGTTTTGCGTATGCGCCGAACCCGAACTTTTCAATCCGCGGCGGCTATGGCATCAGCTTCTCGCACTTTGACCGCGCGGGTTCCGGCAACGTGCTGGCGATCAACCCGCCGCAGGCGCTGTTCAGTGTGTCCACGGTGCAGGCCGCGCCCATTGCCGGAGGAAATGCCGCCGCTTACCAGAGGCTCGACGCGGGCTTTCCGGCAAGCACGCTCACCTTTAACCCACTCACGGACAATACGACTTACATCGATGGAAATCGTTACCGCGACAGCTACGTGCACAGCTACTATGTAAGCTTCCAGCGGCAGCTGCGCAAGAACAGCCTGGTGGACGTGGCCTATGTGGGCAATCACGCGCTGAAGCTGCTGCAGTTCATCAATGCCAACCAGGCCGACCCCACGCTGCCGCAGGTGAATAACCGCTACCAGCGGCCGTATCCGCTCTATGGCGACATCACCCAGGCCATTCACGAAGCCAACGGCAATTACAACGCGATCCAGGTGAAGTATGAGCAACAGATGACGGGCGGATTGACGCTGCTGAACAGCTTTGCCTACTCCCATACGCTGGACAACGCGGGCGCGTCGCTGGAGAGTGCCACGCCCTCGCCGCAGGACGCGCGCAACCTGCGCGGCGACTACGGCAACAGCGACTACAACCAGCCGCTCATCAACACAACCAGCCTGGTGTACGAGCTGCCGGTGGGACAGGGCCGGCGTTACCTGAACACCGGCGGCATTGTGAACGCGGTGCTGGGCCAGTGGCAAATCTCGGCCGTGAACCAGGCGCAGAGCGGCTTTCAGTACAACCTGACATACACGCCCACGTCGCAATACCAGGTGTCGGGCATCGCGGCGAGCTTTCGCGGCTCCAACCTGTACCGGCCCAACGTGCTGCCGGGGCAACCGCTGATTTCCAAGGGTCTGACCACCGGCACGGCGCGGCAGTTTGTGAACCTGGCCGCGCTGCAGATTCCCACAGCGGCCACCGCTGGCCCGTTCGGCAACCTGGCCCGCAATGCCTTTCGCACGCCGCCGATCAACACGCTCAATCTCACGTTCAATAAGCGCTTTGCCACGCCAGTGGAGCGACTGAACGTGGAGTTCCGCGGTGAGCTCTATAACGCCTTCAATCATGTAAACTTCGCGATCCCAACAACGGCTCTTTCCGGATCGACGGGCGGTGGAAGACCGACGGCGGGTGGCGCGGCGACGGCCACGCTCGATCCACGCATTGTGCAGTTTGGGCTCAAGTTGCTGTTTTAAATCAGCGTGGTTTTTAGAACTCGATGCCGCGCTGCGCCAGGATGCCGCGGGTGTAGGCGTGCTTGACCTCGCGCATCTCGGTGACGGTGTCGGCCAGCTCCACCAGCAGGGGCGGCGCATTGCGGCCGGTCAGGATGACGTGCAGCATCTCTGGCCGGTCCTTCATGGCCGCCGCGACCGTCTCCACGTCAAGCATGCCGTAGCCGAGCGCGTAGAGGATTTCGTCAAGAATGACGATGTCCCAATCGCCCGAGTTCATCTCCCGCACGGCTGTGGCCCAACCCTCGGCGACCAGGCGCAGGTCCTCCGGGTCCATCTCCGCTCCGCCCACTTTCACAAAGCCGCGGCCGAGTTGGCGGATTTCAAAGCTGCCGGCGAAGCCCTCGGCGACGTGCAGCTCGCCATAGTCCCAGGAGCCCTTCAGGAACTGCAGCACCAGCACACGCATGCCGCTGCCGAGCGCGCGCATGGCAATGCCCAGGGCTGCCGTGGTTTTGCCCTTGCCGGGGCCGGTATGGATCAGCAGCAGGCCGCGGCGCTGCACCTCCGCCGGCGTGCTCTGCTGTGTGTCCGGTGTTTCGCTGCCTTGCTGCCCTGCTGACTCGCTCTTACTCATGTCCCAGATGGTACGGGTGTTTGGCCAGGATTGTCGTGGCGCGGTAGATCTGTTCGGCCAGCACGAGCCGTGCAAGCTCATGCGGCAGGGTCATGGGGCCGAGTGAAAGCAGCAGCGCTCCTGCTTCAGAAGCCATTTGCCGGGCCTGCGCGGACCAGCCGTCCGCCGGCCCCACCGCCACCAGCAGGGTGCGCTTGCCGCTTTCGGCTTCTTTCTGCAGCTGGGCCGCCAGCTTCTCTGAGGAGAATTGCCGGCCATCTCCGTCCGCCAGCCAGGCAGCTACCGCGCCCGCCTTGCACAGCGCCCGCCACTCCTGCAGCAGCGCATCCTCTGTCCGGAAAGCCCTGGTTTGTGCAGAGAAAGACCCGGCGATACGCTGCAGGTATTGCTGCGTGAGCGTCTCGGTTTCAGGCGAGTGGCCACGGCCGGCGCGGACGGACCACAGCAGGATGCGCATGTGCCGAGTGTATGGCGGTTGAGCAAAGAGGCAATCGGCAGGTTGCCGTTTGGATCGCAATGCCCTGCAAACCGGAGCGACAACGGAGGTCGGCGCGCTGGCCCAGTTTATTCTCCAGATTTTCACCGAAGATCTACGGAAAAACGTATTTCAGCGGACATGCACATTTGAATTGTCCGCTAATGAACACAAAAGAAAAGGGCTGGCCTTCAGCATTGCCTTTGGCCGGACACGTGCAACACCTATGGCACCGAACGAATGCAAAGTGTCTCTTTCCGTCTTTCAGGGGACATGCCATGTCGCAACTCTGCAGAAAACTACAGATGTCGAGGGGATTCTGATTTTGATGAAGAAGCAAATCTTCAGCCTGGCACTCGCCGCCGTCACACTCTCCACAGCTCCCGCCACCATCCCGCTCAAACACTTGTGGGCGAAGATGTAGCCCTGCATAGTACGTCCCAAAGCCGCGCCCAGGTGAGCTAAGAATAACCAGAACAGACCAATGAAGTAGCAACGGGAGAAGAATAGTGAGCGGGTCATTTTTGAAGTCGAGAACTGCGTTGGCGGTTTCCGCCATTCTGGTAAGCACTCTTGCAACGGCGCAGACCAGCAAGGGAGCGCTGTCGGGCGTTGCCAAGGACGCCACCGGCGCAGTCGTGGGCAACACCGTCATTAGCATCAAGGGTGAGCAGACGGGCGAAACCCGTAACTTGACCACCGGTTCTGACGGCAGCTACCGCGCTGACGCGCTTAGCCCCGAGCCGTACACCATTAGCGCGACACACGAGGGATTTCAGCAGTTTCATGCCGAACATGTCCTGGTTGGTCCGTCTACTGTCACTTCATACAACGTGACACTCTCCATCGGATCGAACAACGATACGGTTACTGTGGAGGCAAACAGTGAAACGCTGAATACAGTAAACGGGCAGCTTTCCGGAACCATCACCGCTACCGAGATCGCAAAACTTCCTGTTTTTACACTGAATCCACTGGAGCTAGCTTCCACGGTTCCAGGTGTGCAGACTGTCACAAGCGATAACCAACTGAGCAACGGTGTCAACCTGCAGGTGGACGGTGCGCGTCCCCGCTCCAACAATTTTTTGCTCGACAGTCAGGAAATCAATGACATCGGCATTGGTGGGCAGGCCTTTCAGCCGAACATTCCTGATCTGTACCAGGACGAAACAATCATCACTAGCGTGGCTTCGGCGGAGTTCGGCCGCTCGGGCGGCGGCGTCTTCAATTTGGTGACAAAGTCGGGGTCGAACAGTTTTCACGGCTCCGTATACGACCGTTACACCAGCGCGGGTCTGAATGCCAAGCCGAACAGTCTGCGCGGAACAGACGCGGTGAATCCGCGGCAGAGTAGCCACACCCTTGGCGTCACCCTCGGTGGATACATCATCAAGGACAAGCTGTTTGCCTACGGTGGTACACAGTTTCAACGTTTCTATGGAAATGAGCAGATTGTTCCGGGCCGCTTGCCGGACGCGGCCGGTGCCGCTACGCTCGCCGCCCTGACCGGCACTGCCGCGCAGCAGGTGCAGTTGCTGAATCAATACACCACTAACAATGCTTACTTAACCAAGTACGCCTTGGTAACGAACCAGCCGACGTCGAAAGTGAACATTGGCCCGCAAGCCGGCTGCCCGGCATCGAGTATCTCCGGTGGAAACTGCTTTGTGGAAGAAGCTCTCTTTCAGCGTCCTGCCGTTGCGTTGCAACAGCCGGATACACAGTGGAGCTACCGCATCGATTTCAAGCCGCACGACACCGACAGCTTCTATTTCCGCTATCTTCATGACCGGTCCTCACTCACGCCGGATTTCTT
Source organism: uncultured Terriglobus sp. (assembly GCA_964246795.1). Classification (GTDB taxonomy): domain Bacteria; phylum Acidobacteriota; class Terriglobia; order Terriglobales; family Acidobacteriaceae; genus Terriglobus. The sequence goes on from CAXTRR010000011.1 coordinate 9,348, forward strand.
TGCCAACGCGGCCGGCGCGGCGCTGGGACTTGACACGCAGCAGGGTGGTACGGCCGAACTGGGTGCCGGGAGTTGGACGCACGTCTTCACGGGCAACACGTTGAATGAGTTTCGCGCCAGTGAGACGCGCATAGCCTTCGCCTTCGCACCTACCGCTGCAACGCTCGCGAACCCTGCCTATGCGCTTCCGTTGCTGGGGCTTGGGGGTTTTCCATCAAACTCTCTTGGCGCGCAGACCGGGACGTTCCCGCAGGGTCGCGCGGAAGACCTGTACCAGGTTCAGGACACTTTTACCTATACCCACGGCCGGCAAGCGATCCGTGCCGGTGTGGACATCGGCCACCAACTGGAGAAGGACACCATCGGCGTGAATGCCGGAACGATTAACTTCGCCAAGGGGACCGCTCAGAGTGCACTACAGAACTTCCTGGCAAACCAGACGGGTGCCTCCGGCAGCATTACGAAGACGGTCGGCCCACGCCGCACCGATCCACACGTTTGGCGTTCCGGCTTCTTCTTTCAGGATGACGTGAAGTTCGCGCCAAACCTGACAGCAAATCTGGGGATGCGCTACGACTACACCGGGAATCCAGAGAACTCGCTAGCCTATCCCGGCATTGATGAGCGCAATCCGTATCAGCCGATTACGACTGCGACCAAGGTCAAGAACGACAAGAACAACCTTTCGCCTCGCATAGGCTTTGCATATACCCCGAATCAGGGCGGTTACTTCGGCTCAGGCAAGACCGTGTTGCGTGGCGGCTTTGGCATTTTCTACGATAGCTATTTCTCGAACTTCGTCACGAATGCCGCGCAGTCTGCGCCGAACGCCATTGCAGGGACGCTGACCAGTAACAGTGGCGTGGGTGTTGCAAACGCGAATGCCACGCTGGCCTCATTCACCCCAACTCTGAACACCAACGCTAGCCAGACGACGGTATCCAGTAATCTGAAGAACCCTCTAAGTTACGAGTACAACCTCGGTCTTGAACAGGAACTTAAGGGAGCTGTAATTGCTGTGCGCTATGTAGGTGTCCGAGCGTACGATCTGTTTGCAAACTCAACCTTGAATCCACTTAGCGGAACCACCGGCACGCGGCTGAACACGTCGCGCGGCGCCATTACAGTTCGCGACAACTCGGCCTCGTCAAACTACAACGGTGTGCAGACCGAGTTCTCGCGTCGCTTCGGCTCGTCGCTGTTTCTCCGTGCCAATTACACATTTAGTAAAAGTCTCGACAACGGATCAGAAATTTTCGCGCTTGGTGATTCGGGTACTTCAGCTCCAGCGATCCTCGGTCCGGTCGGCCGCAGCCAGGAGTATGGTCCGTCAGCTTTCGATCATCGGCATTACGCCTCGATCTCGTATGTGCTGACGCCCAAGGGCTATCACGTCTCAAACAGGTTTGCAGACACGATCGTCGGTGCTGTCACCCGCAACTACACCATCTCTGGCGTTGAGCAATTCCAGAGCGGTGCCTACGGTACCTTCACCATAGGGGGACTGGACAATAACGGTGATGGGAACTCTTTTAACGATCGCCCGATTTTAGGCAATCTGGGCAAGTCATTCCAGACTGTAGGTATCGACGGCAGCTTTGTCGGCGGTACACCAGGTGTGTACTACGACAATGTGGCGCTGAACACGTCGGGAGCACTAAGCCCAGTAAGTGCTGCAGACGTTAGATTCCTGATACCAAACAACAAGAACGGCCAATTCAACCAGCAACTTCTAGGCAGAAACGCGTTTTCAAACCCGGGTAGCACACGAAATGACATTTCTGTGCAGAAAGGCTTTGGTACGGGCCTTCTGCATCTGGAACGGGGACAACTGCTGCTTCGCATGGATGTGCAGAACGTGGGAAACCATAATGACCGCGGAGCGTATCTAGACACCAACGTGCTCGATTACGGAACGGGTCCAACTAGCTTCGACACGCAATCGCTGGCTCGCGCCGCATCTTTGGGACGGCAGGTCTATCTGTGGGGCCGCTTCATTTTCTGATGCACCAGTTTGTACGAAGACCAAGCGAGGCCCCGGGATTAAATCCGGGGCCTTTTTACGTGGTCGTTACGAACGACAGAAGCTGTATGAATGGCGAGCTAACCCTGAAACTTTGGAAAATCCCGGTAGATAATCGAAGGCAACACCAAACGGTGTATCGGCCGCGGTAAGACGGCCAACACCGCTATTCACGCAACTGCCACGGTGCTGCAACATCATCCTGTCATTCTGTCTGTACAACGACAGGAGATTGACTGGAATGGGCTTGCTGTTTGTCCGGAAGCGCTTTTTGTGTGTGGTGTTTGCGCTTGGTTTGTTGGGGGCGCTGCCCGGGTTTGCGCAGTTTGATGCGGCCTCAGTGCTGGGGTACGTGCGGGACGCGGCGGGTGCGGCGATTCCGAATGCGACGGTGACGCTCACCAACGAAGAGACGGGCGTGACGCAGACGGCGCAGACCGAGCGGGACGGAAAGTACGAGTTCTCCAGTGTCAAGATCGGGAGCCGGTACCAGGTGTCGTCGGAGTCGGGCGGCTTTGCCAAATCGGACAGCGCGGTTTTCCCATTGACGGTGAATGCGCGGCAGCGGGTCGACGTGACGCTGAAGGCCGGAAGTGTGACGACAACCGTCGACGTGACCAGCGAGCCGACGCTGCTGGAAACGGAGACGAGCTCACGCGGCCAGGTGATTGGCGCGGCGCAGAATGAGAATCTGCCGCTGAACGGCCGGTCTTATGCCGACCTGTCGTTGCTGGTGCCGGGCGTGCGCAAGTCAGTACTGGAGAACACGACAACGAGCAGCCGTGAAGCCTCTTACAACGTGAATGGGCAGCGGTCGGCGTTCAACAACTTCCTGCTGGATGGCGTGGACAACAACAGCTACGGCACCAGCAACCAGGGCTTTGCCAACGAAAACATCGCGCCGTCGCCGGATGCGGTGGGCGAGTTCCGCATTGAGACGGACAACTACTCGGCCGAGTATGGGCGGGCGTCGGGCGCGGTGATCAATGTGAGTGTGCGCAGCGGCACCAACAACTTCCACGGACGCGCGTGGGACTACCTGCGCAACACGGCGCTGAATGCGATCGGGCCGTTTACGCCGGCGGCGGGCATCAAGCAGGTGTTTATCCGCAACCAGTTTGGCGGCACCTTTGGCGGCCCCATCTGGAAGGACCACACCTTCTTCTTCACGGACTATGAGGGTGTGCGGCAGATCTTCCGTAATCCGGCGTCGACCGGCACGATCCCGAATAACGAGCAGCGCGCGGGCACCTTCCTTTTGCACCGCGTGGACGGCTCGACGGCACCGATTCCGCTGCTAAACCCGATCACGGGTGTTGCCTACACGAGCGGCACGCTGCCCACCGCATCGACGACATCGTTTGCGCGCGCGGTGCTGGGTCTGCTGCCAGCCACGACGACTCCCAGCGTTGCCTACAACACGATCAGCGGCAACTACTTTTCGTCTCCGCGCGGCACCATTCAAGATGATAAAGGTGATGTCCGCATCGACCATACATTCAGCCAGCGATTGACGATCTTCGGCCGCTACAGTGAGCACCGTCTGTCGCTCTTCGATCCGCCGCTGATCACCGGTCCGGTGGGCGGCAATGCGAATGCGAACGTAGCGGTGCTGAACCGGCAGATTCTGGGCGGCGTGACGCGCGTTCTCTCGCCCACGGCACTGTTCGATGTACGGTTCCTGTACAGCAAGAACGTGGGCGGCAAAACACCGTACAACGTGGGCCAGCCGTCACTGCTGGTGGCGAACGGCATCACTGATGGTTTGCCGACCGACCCGACGATCGTACGTACGCTGAACGGACAGAACATCAGTCCGTTCGCGCAACTGGGTTCGCAGACGAGCAACCCGCAGTTCCAAAACCCAACGATCTTTGACCCAAAGGCGAATGTGACGCTGGTGCGCGGCATCCATTCGCTGAAGATTGGTTATGAGTTTCAGGCCGTAAATACGCAGGTGAACGACTTCAATCCGTCGTATGGTCAAGACAACTACGTTGGGCTGTACGCGACGGGCAATTTCCCCAACTGCTCCACGACGGTGACGGCGAACTGCGTGCCGGCTGACACGGCGACAGGCAATACGACGGCGGCGCAGTTGCAGCAGGCGCGCAACCTGGCGGACTTCCTTTTTGGCAACCGCTCGGGATACTCGCTCACGAACTTCACGGTGGTGAACCTGCGGCAGCGCTTCAACTTCATGTATGTGCAGGACGATATCAAGGTGACGCCGAACCTGACGATCAACGCGGGTCTCCGCTATGAACTGGCGACGCCGCAGTGGGAGCGCGACAACCGGCTGGCGAACTTCGATCCGCGGACGAACTCGCTGGTTCAGGCCAGCGCCGGCGACATCTATAACCGGTCACAGGTGAACCTGCCGACCAAGAACGTGGGACCGCGCTTTGGGCTGGCGTACAGCGCAACGCCAACGACAGTGATCCGTGCCGGCTATGGCGTGAGCTTTACGCAATACAACCGGGCCGGCGGTGAAAACAACCTGACCTATAACGGCCCGAATGTGGTGAACGCGAACATCAACCAGATCCGGCCCACAACCACGAATCTGTGCCAGAACGATACGCAGGCGCAAACGGGATGCTTCCGCCAGACGCAGCAGGGGTATAGCAATATCCTGACCAGCCCAGCAAATTTCAACCCGCTGAATGTAATTACACGGTATATCCCGCGCAATTTTCAGACGGGCTATGTGCAGAGTTACTTTGCCGGCGTGCAGAAGCAATTGCCGCATAACATCGTCATTGACCTGGCCTATGTGGGCAGCAAGAGCACCCACCTGCAAATTCTGGCGGACTATAACCAGGCAACACCCACGGCGACGAACTGTCAGGCGGGAACGGCGGCCAATTGCAGCGCGACACAGCTGCGGCGGCCAGTGGCGAACTTCGGTGAGATCGAGATCGCCTACGGCGGCGGCAGCGCCAACTACAACGCCTTGCAGTTAAAGGTGGAAAAGCGGGCGGCGCGTGGGTTGTACCTATTGAATTCGTTGACGTGGAGCCGCGCCTTTGACCTGTCTTCGGGCCACCTGGAGACCGCGTTCGGCGATAACTCCCGCGTGAACTTCGCCAATCCGAGCAGTGACTATGGGCGGTCGAGTTATGACCAGCCAATCAATAACACCACGTCCATTCTTTACGATCTGCCGTTTGGCCGTGGACGCCAGTTCGGGGCCAATGCCAACCACTTGACCGACGCGGCACTCGGCGGCTGGCAGGCGACGCTGATTAACCAGGTGACGAGTGGTGTGCCGTTCAACCTGACCTATACGCTGCCCACCAGCTCCGGATTCTTTGTGACGGATCTTTATAACTATCGGCCCAATGTCACAGGTCCGGTGGTTGCCAGCAGGGCCACCCATGTGAAGCAGGGAACATTTGTGAGTGGATACCTGAGCCCGGCCAACGTGAGCTCACCAGTGGCGACGGCCAACGCTGCCGGCACGCCATTCGGCAATGCGCAGCGGAATGGCTATGTGGGCCCGGCATACCTGTCGACAGACTTTGGCCTGCATAAGCAGTTTCAACTGTGGAGCGAGGGTTCTCACCTGGAGCTGCGCGGGGAGGCGTTTAACGTCTTCAACCAGACAAACTATGCACCGCCAGATGGGAACCGGAGCAATGGTACGTTTGGGTTCCTGTCAGTGATCAATGGAGCTCCGCGCCAGGTGCAGGTTGCGGCGAAGTTGCTCTTTTAGCCTGGAAACAAATTGCGGTATCCACACACTTTAATCAAGGAATGAAGGATGCTGACACGACGACATCTGCTGACGAGAGCCGTGGGTGCGGCTGCCTGCGGTCTCGCGGGGGGAGCTGCGGCACACCCATTAAATGCTTTAGTGAAGCAACGCGTTACGATCGCAGACCGTGCAGTGACGGAAGGCGAAACGCCCGGCGCTCCGTTTTACTTTGCGGTGATTTCCGATACGCACGTGATCGACAAGTTTTATGTGGCGGGATCAGAGAACGGAGCGGAGGACAACGAGAGCATTTTGAAGGCGAATGATCGCCTGGTGGCTGCGCGTGACGCGATCAATGCGATTCGTTTCCGTGACGGGCACCGCGTGGAGCAGGTCTTTCTGCCGGGGGATGTTTTCCATAACTATCCTTCGGCCGACTACGACTATTACTTCAAGAACAAGACACGCATCGATATTGCGCGCGAGACACTGAATGGCTTTCACGCTCCGGTGAGCATCGGTTTTGGCAATCATGATTACGATGGCGATGGCCGGGTTTCGCGGGAGATGTCACACCGGCTATTCAAGGAGAAGTTCGACGTCACGCCCTATCACGCTATTCAGGAAGGCGGCTTCACTTTCATGCAGCTGAACAACTTTCTGGGCGAGACCTGGGCGCCGGGGAGCCGCAACAAGCAGATGGGATCGCTGGGGGAGACGCAGCTGCAGTGGGCCGAGGCGCTGCTGGCACAGCGTCGGCCCACTGTGGTGTTCATTCACTATCCGTTGTGGCTGCAGATGCCGACAGAGGTGCGTGACTTCGGCTTGCACCCGCTCTTGCGCAAGTACCAGGACACGATTTTGGTGGTGATTGCGGGTCACTGGCACAAGTGGGTGGACTTTGCGCGGACGTATGGCCCACAGCACTACGTGACGGCCGCGACACGCTATGACGCGAACAGCTTTATGCTCTTCCGGGCTGATGGGCGCAAGGGCACGGTGGAGTGGGTCGACCGCAACCGGGTGGAGTGGTCGACGCATTTTTCGAAGCCATTGCCGGGAGCGATGCTGGGGTGAAGATGAGGCGGATCCGGGGAATGTTATGTCCGAAAGTCAACATGTTCAGCAGCCTCTCCAGCGCGCAGATGCAGGGCCACGGCTTTCATACACACTTGAATGATTCAACTTTGTAGACCAGGATTGTCGATGCGAATGAAATGGTTGTCAGGCGTCTTGCTTTCGACTTGTTGCGTAGTTGCGGTGCCCGCGCAGAAGCTGGCAGCGATTGCCGACTTGCGCGTGAACCAGATCCAGGTGATTGGCAGCCACAACAGTTATCACGCGGGGCTGAGCCCGGGGGTGATGGCTTATCTGCGCAAGTACAACGTGAAGGCGGCGCGGTCGCTCGAGTACAGCCATCCGGCGCTGACCACGCAGTTAAACAGTGGTGTGCGGCAGATGGAACTGGACATCTATGCCGACAAGCAGGGCCGCCGCTATGCGCACCTGGCTGCTGACGAGATCCTTAGCAAGGCCGGCATGCCCGCCGACCCGCCGTATGACCCGGAGCACCGGATGCAGCAGCCCGGCTTCAAGGTGATGCATGTGGCAGGCATCGACCAGCGAAGCAATTGCGTGTTGCTGCGGGAGTGTCTGGTGGAGATGCGGAACTGGTCGAAGGCGCACCCTCGGCATGTGCCGGTCTTTCTGTTGATCGAGGCGAAGGATGAAGTGAGCAAGGTGGCCGGCGTGCCTGCACCGGAGCCGTTTACGCCGGCAGCCTTTGACGATCTGGATGCCACGATCCGCGGAGTTTTTTCGCCCAACGAGATGATCACGCCGGACACCCTGCGTGGTGCAAGCCGGACGTTGCCGGAGGCGATTGGCAAGCGCGGCTGGCCCACGCTCGAGAGCGCGCGTGGCAAGGTCATTTTTCTGCTGGACAACCGCGCGCTGACGCCGGTGTACAGCCAGGGACATCCGGCGCTGCGGGGGCGCGTGTTGTTCACCAACAGTGAGCCAGGCACGCCGGAGTCTGCGTTCATGGAACAGAATGATGGTGGGGAAGCCGAGATCCGAGCCGCGGTAAAGCAGGGGCTGCTGGTGCGGACGCGCACCGACGAGGGCACCGAAGCCGCGCGCACGAACGACACCGCCCGGCGCGACCTGGCTTTGCGTTCCGGTGCGCAAATGGTGAGCACGGACTACCCGCCGGGCGAGAAGTCCCAGTGGACCGACTACCTTGTGACGTTGCCGGGTGGCATGGTGGCCCGCTGCAATCCAGTGAACGCGCAAGAGAGTTGCGGTGGCGGGGATCTGGAAAGGTAGTCGAGCGATTCTGGACCGCTGTGTGATGCCGGGGATTTACGGGCCGGAAATTTAGAATCCTGCGCCGTAGCGAATGAGAGCAGATCCTTCGCTACGGGTTTCTCAGGACGATACGTTGTAGAGCTGTGTGTCTGCGTGGAGAGCTTAGGAAAAGCAGGTCTCTCCACTGCGCGGGACGAGAGAGCTCGGCGGCTAAAGCCGCTTTGAAGATGCCTCGAACCTATTCGAAGTGGTCAGAGCGGGAGAAGAATCGCATCGTGGCACTGTCGCGGGGCAATATGTCGTGCGCAGGAACTCCGGCCCGCCCGCATCACAGAAACGAATGCAGACGGTGGCGGAGCGTGAGTCGGAGGAGAGAAAGCTCGGCCTTTGGCAGCTGTTGAAGCAGGCAATTGGCGGGGCCAGGGTGGATTACACCAAGGGGCCCCTGAACCGGCTCATCCTGCTGCTGGCTGTCCCAATGATGCTGGAGATGGCGCTTGAGTCGGTTTTCGGTGTCGCGGACATCTTCTGGGTGAGCCGCCTGGGCGATGATTCGGTGGCGGCCGTCGGGCTCACCGAGTCATTGCTGACACTGGTGTTTGCAGTGAGCGCGGGGTTGAGCGCATCGGCAACGGCGCTGGTAGCGCGGCGCATCGGCGAGGGCGACCATGAGCGCGCCGCGACGGATGCGGTTCAGGCGATCTTTGTCGCAATTGCGCTGGGAGTCGCCCTGGGCATTCCGTTGTACTTCTTTGCGCCAAAGATGCTGGGCCTGATGGGAGCAACTCCGGCGGTGATGCAGATCGGGTCGCGGTATGCACGGATTGTGCTGGGCAGTTCAGGCGTGATTCTGCTGATCACGCTGCAGAATGCCATCTTCCGTGGAGCAGGGAACGCCGCACTGGCGATGCGGCTGCTTGTGATTGCGAATGCCATCAACCTGGTCCTGGATCCGTTGCTGATTTATGGCATTGGGCCCTTTCCAAAACTGGGCGTGACCGGGCCGGCGGTGGCCACGTTGACGGGCCGCAGTGTGGCGGTGCTGTACCAGGTGTACCGGTTGCATCGGGGAACAGACACGCTTCGGATCGGCCTGCGGCAGTTGCGTGTTCATGTGGGCGAGATGATGACCTTTCTCCGCATCTCCTCCACCGGCATGCTGCAGTTTTTGCTGGAGCAGGGCAGCTGGCTGGGCCTGGTGCGCATTGTGAGCAGCTTTGGCCCGGGTGCCATCGCCGGTTACACCATTGGCTTTCGCATCATCAGCTTTGTTTTGTTGCCGTCCATTGGGTTGAGCAACGCGGCGGGTACGCTGGTGGGTCAGAACATGGGAGCCAATCAGCCGGACCGGGCCAGGTCGTCGGTGTGGCTTACCAGCTTTGGCAACCTGGCCTTTCTTGGAAGCGTGAGTGTGATTTTTATCGTTCTTGCCCGCCCACTGGTTAGTTTGTTCACACACGACGCATCGGCTGTTCCCACGGCGGTGGAGTGCCTCCGCTTTTTCAGCCTGGGCAACTTGATGTTCGCCTTTGGCGCGGTGTTTCTGCAGGCGTTCAATGGCTCGGGCGATACCATGACGCCGACGTGGATTAACCTTGTGGGCTTCTGGATTGTGGAGATTCCGCTGGCCTGGTTCCTGGCCGGGCACACGCCATTGAAAATAACGGGCGTCTTTATCGCGGTGCTGGTGGCGCAGGCGCTGTGCCTTTTGATGAGCGGGGCACTGTTCATCCGTGGCGGTTGGGCAAAGGTGCGGGTGTAATGCGGCGTTTCTGCGCAGGGGCTGAGAAGGAGTGGTTTCACGGATGATCGTACCGGTAACGGGGGAAGTAGATTGGTTGAAGGCGATGGAGAGCACACCGGCGTGGGAGCCGCCCCGGCGGCACACGTTTGTGCTTGCGCCGCATCCGGATGACGAGACGCTGGCCGCGGGCGGCCTGATCGCCTCACTGCGGCAGGAGGGCGTGCAGGTTTCCGTCATTGCGGTGACCGACGGCGAGAACTGCTACGCCGGGGAAGATCTGCGACCGGTACGGCCCGGTGAACAGGCGGCGGCTCTGGCGCGGCTCGGCGTGGACGCGGCACACATCCATCGCCTGCACCTGCCGGATAGTGGATTGGGAGCGTGTGAGCCGGTGTTGGCCGACCGGCTGATGGAGTTGATTCCGGAGGGCGTTGCCCTTGTTGCACCATGGCCGCACGATTTTCATCCCGATCATGAGGTCTGTGGGCGATGTGCCCAGCTTGTTGCCCAGGCGCGGCATCTTACTCTGTCGTACTACTTCTTCTGGACCTGGCATCGCGGCACCCCGGAGACACTGAGCGGCCTGCCCCTGGGTCGATTTCCACTTACAAACGAGCAGCGCCTTGCGAAACGGGAAGCTCTGCTCTGCCATGCGTCACAGCTGTACCACCGGAGCGGCGAACCGATTTTGCCGATGAACCTGCTTGAACCCGCCTGGCGCAACTTTGAGGTTTACCTTCCCGCATGAGCCTGCCGCAGTCTTCCCCGGAATTTTTTGAAGAGATGTACCGGAACAACCCGGACCCATGGAACTTTGCCAACAGCGACTATGAGCTGGGCCGGTATGACATCATCCTGCGCGCGCTGGCTGGCCGCCGCTATGCCACGGCGTATGAACCGGGCTGCTCAGTGGGTGTGTTGACGGAGAAGCTGAGCGGCATTTGCGACCAGCTGCTTGCGATCGACTTTTCAAAAACCGCAGCCGAGCAGGCGAGGGCGCGCTGTGCGGCCAAGCCAAATGTGGAGGTATGCTGCGCCTCCGTGTTTGAAGTGCTGCCGGAGCCGGGGCTGGACCTGCTGGTGCTGAGCGAGATCGGCTACTACTTTGACCCGCTGGACTGGGCGTCACTGCTGCACACGCTGGTGGACAGCGTGCGGCCCGGCGGCACGGTGCTGGCGGCGCACTGGCTGGGTCATTCCAAGGACCACGCGAGCCTGGGCGACCAGGTGCACCGGGCGGTGCGTGCGCACCCTATGCTGCGGCTGGAGCATGAGGAGCGGCCTGTGGGCTTTCGCCTGGACCGGCTGGTGCGCGTATGAGCCGCTTTACAAGCGGCCAGCAACTGTCCCATGCGCCGGGCAATGCTGCAGCTCAGGCAGGGCTTTGGCACATCGCGGTGATTATTCCGGCGCGCAATGAGGAATTGCTGTTGCCGCGCTGCCTGGCTTCCGTGCAGCGGGCGCGCAAAGCTCTGCCTTTTGGGGTGACCTCTGACCTGATCGTGGTGGCGGACTGTTCGGATGATCGCACTGAGGAGATTGCGGCAGCCATGCTGGCTGAGGGCGGAGACGGCACGGTGATCCACAGCGATGCGGGTGCCGTTGGTGTGGCGCGTGCCCTGGGGGTGCGGCTTGCGTTGCACCGCTACCTGGAGGGACGTTTCAGCCAGACGGGGCAGGCATTTGAGCGATGCTGGCTTGCGAATACCGACGCCGACTGTATCGTTCCGGAAGACTGGCTTGCCCTGCAGCTTGCGTCGGCGGAAAGCGGCTCGGCGGCAGTTGCGGGCGTGGTGGATGTGGACTCCTTTGAGGAGCATGAGCAGCACGTGGAGCAGCGGTTCCGGCTCACCTATTTGCTGCATGCAGACGGTACGCATACACATGTGCATGGGGCAAACTTCGGCATTCGCGCCGATGCGTACTGCGGCGCGGGCGGCTGGTCCAACTGCGAAACAGGGGAGGACCACCACCTGTGGCGGCGGCTGCAGCGCGGAGCCGCTCCCATCGTCTCCAGCACGCGGCTGCGCGTGGTCACCAGCGGACGGCGCGTTGGCCGTGCGCCGCTGGGCTTTGCTGACGCGCTGGCGGCTCACAATGGGGTCCGGCACGGCGAGATCGCGCGATGACTGCAGCACAGCTTCAGGAGCGGCTTCGCGCTGTGTGTGAGGAGTCGTTGCCCCTGCCTGGAGGCGGCCGAACGCCGGAAAGGCATGCGCGCCTTTTTGAGACAGCCCTTGAAGATCTAAGCCTGGCCAAGCTGGCGGAAGCGCACTGGGACGCGCTGGCCATCCTGGCGGAGGCGGGCCGCCCGCCGGAGCCGGGCGCGCTGTACGGCGTGTGGGCGTCAGAGGTGCCGGGCAGGCCGTTGCACCTGCAAAACGGACATCTGAGTGGGACAAAAAGCTTTTGCAGCGGAGCAGGACTGCTGGACCGCGCGCTGGTCACCATCGGCGCGGAGGATGGCCGTCTGCTGGACGTGGACCTGCGCTCGGGCGAGGTGGAGAGCGATACCTCGGCCTGGCAGGTGGAGGCGTTTCGCCTGACGCGCACAGGAGCGGTCACCTTTCAGACGGTTCCTGTGACGCAGGATGCAGTGGTCGGCGAGAAAGGCTTCTACCTGGGCCGGCCGGGGTTTTGGCATGGGGCATGCGGACCGGCGGCATGCTGGGCAGGCGGCGCGGCGGGCCTGCTGGCGTATGCCAATGCCAGCAAGCGCGACGACCCGCATACGCTGGCGCATCTGGCCGCCATGCAGACCAATACGTGGGCAACACAGGCCCTGCTGCAGGTTGCGGGAGAGGAGATCGACCGCGCTCCGGACGATGCCGCGGCAGCGCACCAGCGCGCCCTAAAGCTGCGGCATACGGTAGACCGGCTCGCCTCCGACACACTGGATCGCTTTGCCCGGGCGTACGGTCCGCATCCGCTGGCCATGCACGCGGAAGCATCACGACGCTACCAGGAGGCGGAGATCTTTCTGCGCCAGTGCCATGCTGAGCGCGACCTTGAAGCGCTGGGCCGGCTGCTGAAAACCGGCAACGGCGCCAACTCGGCCTGACCCGTTTTCAGCGTCGGACGCCCACAACTTTCAGGTATTCGTTGGGCACAAGTGTGTGGGTGTGCGGGTCAGCGGCAGTGTTTGCACGTGTCCAAAGGTCTACCAAATCCTGGCAAAGCAAGGCCTGGGCGGGCGGTGTGAGCCGGGCAAAGGCCATGTGGGTAGGGCCGTAGTACGTCTGAAAAAAGGCAACGGTGCCGGCCGGGTCAAAGGGAAAGTCGAAGTCGATGGGCAGCCGTTCGGCTCTGATCGCCTGGAAGGCTGTCTCAAGACGCTGACGGGCGGTGGCCTCCTCACCCCAGAGCACAGGTGACGGTAAACCTATGGGCGGCGGCACGTGTTTCGCGCCTGCCCGGAGCATCTGGCCGGTGAAGCTTTGCGGCGTCCAGTTGGCCATGGCGAGCAGGCCACCGGGCTTGAGCACGCGGGCGAATTCGGCCGCGACGATCTCTGGACGCGGCGCGAACATGGCACCGAACATGGTCACGACCGCGTCGAAGCTTGCGTCCGGATAGGGCAGGGCTTCGGCATCGCCCTCGTCGAAGGCGATGGCGAGGTGCTCGGCAGCGGCGCGTCGACGGGCCTGTTCGAGCAGGTTCGGTGCAATGTCCACACCGGTAACGACGCAGCCGGAGCGGGCGAGCGGCAGGGCAAGATTGCCGGTGCCGGTGGCGACGTCCAGCACGCGGGTGCCGTCGGGCAGGTTGAGTCGATGGATGAACTCTTCCGCGGGTACCGCGATGCCTTCAGCGATCTTGCCGAAGTCTCCGGAGATCCATGTGGCGCGCTGGCCGGCCTTGATGCTTTCAATGGGAAGGGTGGCGGGAAGGGCGGTGCCGGAGGGAAGGGTGCCTGGTTGCATGAAGGTGCTCCCGTGGCGCTGAGATATGGTGCGAGCCAAGGGTCGTCTGCCCGGTGATGGGCGTCAATGAAATTCGTGAGTCTGGTGGGCGTTGGGCGACGTGTATAGCTTTTGTGGGTGTAGGGATTTGTTCGGATCGACTAAGCCTTCAGTGCTTTTCTGTATGCAGCAGCAGCGTCGTTATCTCGACCGGAGCGCCTGTATGCGGTTCGGTCTCATCGATACTAAGCGCGGGATGGAGAAACCTGCTTTCCGCTTCTGGATGTCGTGCGGCAGGAAGTAAGAAGCAGGTTTATTCATTGCGAAGGCACGATGGAGCCGTACCTTTTCCGGTCGAAACGACGGAGTTGGTGGACTGAAACAAAGCAAGGACTTCAGCGCGGCAACCTACCTTAACGACGATGGAGCTGTCGTGAAGGGTGGGGCACCCATCATGTGCCTTTTTCGGTCAAAATGACGGAGTTGGTGAAGAGGCTGATTGTATGTGGCGCTGCCAACCCACCTTAACGACTATGGACCTGTCATGAAGGTGGGGCACCCAGTTGCTTCAGGGAGTTTGGTTAACGGCCTGGAGAGGCTGCGGCGGTGGCAGGTGCCGATTGCAGTGGCGTTGCCGATGGCAGGATCCGTAGCGCGAGGCGCGGGAAGGTGAAGCTGCCGCCGGCGTCGTCGATGACGTTGACTTGGCAGATGTAGTCGCCCGGTTTCAGGCCGGTGAGCGGCACGTCAAAGGTGAAGCCGATGGCGTTGCGCTCCGGCTGATTGACTGTGTCGGTCTGGACCAGCGGTGTTTCCTGTACTTTGACGCCGTTCTGCAGGAACTCGATAGAGGTGAGCACGTGAATGCCGCCGGTGCCGGGCCGGGCCCTTAGGCCGCTCTGCTGTGCGGCGGCTTGTGTGGCCTGTGCCGCGAGGGCGTCCTTGCTGAGCTTGGCGGGGTCGTACAGGTCGTAGAGCAGGTAGAGGTGAGCGTCCTGCCGGAAGACGTGCGGCACGTTGGGGATGAATTGCTGGCCATCGCGCTGCAGCGGGTCTGTGATGGGTGGGCCGTTGCGGTTCGCTTTGGGCGCGGGTGCAGCGGCGCTGCGCTGGGAGCTGAGAACGACGCTCGAAAGCTTGATGGCCTGCTTTTTCTGGTCAGGAACCAGGATGTCTGTTTCAAAGGAGCCGATATTGCCGGTTTCGTTTTCGCGGACGACAAACTTGACGTGATAGTGGCCGGGCGCAAGGGTGAAGCTGGTGCCGTACTGGATGTTGCGGCGGGCGGCACCGGTGGCACCGTCAACGGAAAGCTTGACCGTCTCACGCGCGTTGCCCACGACAATGCCCTGGGCGTTTTTGACCTGCGCGATGATGTCGAGGGTGGCCTTGTCCTGCTCCTTGGTACGGGTGAACGGGATCGCTGAGCCCGGCACGATGAGCGACATGGGCACGCTGTAGCTGTTGGCGGACTGGCGGAAGTAGAACGCTTCGAGATACACGGGAACGTCGACGGCGGGCAGATCGCTGCGGAGCTGCTCGGTGAGCGCCTGCTCGCGGTCTTCGGTGCGCTGGTGCTGAAAATCGGCGGGCGCGTAATAGCCGGGGCGGTACTCGAGTTTGGCGTCGTTCCGGTTCAGCTTGATGCTGAGACGGCGGAAGGCACCGTCTTTACGCGTATCGCTGGAGCGGAAGCCGAGAATGTAGTAGGCCTCCGTATCACGCTGGATCTGCTGAAACGCGGGTGCGAAGTCGTTTGAGTCCAGGAAGCTTTTGCCGCCGGTGTCGCTGGCCAGGGTGGCGAGCAGCTCCTGCGATCCGGCATTCGCGTCGAGCCTGGCCTGGACTGACGCGCCGGAGTAGGGACTGGTGCCCCGCACGGAGCCGGTGGAGGCGTCGCCGAGCGGCGGCAGGGCCTGCAGGCCACGGGTGTCGACCGTGTAGATGGCCATGTTGGCGCGCGCCGCCGCGTTGGTGGCGGAGCGAATGCTTGCCTGGTTTTCAATGCCGTTGCGGCTCAGCCCGCCGGAGAAGTAGAGCATGCTCTTGCGCTGGTCGACGCGCTGCAGCGACTTGGCGATGGTCTGGATGGCATAGAGCTCGCGGTCGGTGTTCAGGTCGTTGTACTCGGTGTCGTCGGCGGTAAAGCTGCTCGAGTTGTCGGCGGCGCCCTCGGTAGTGCCGTTGCCGCCGGCGGCCAGGCCCTGCGAATCGGTACTGCCGTTGAACTTGCCCACGGTGCGGAGCAGCGCGGCCTTGTCCGCGGTGAAGTTGTGATCGAGCGAGAGCGCTGTACCCAGGCTCGCGACGGCGATGAGATCGGCCGGCGCCATCTTGGTCTTGATGTAGTCGGTCGCGCCATCCACCGCGCGGTCGATGTCCTCTGGCTGCATGGAGGCGGTGTCGAAGAAGAGCACGATGAGGCGGTGATCGCGAAGCTGTTCGGGGGCGGCACCGAGGGAGCGGTCGAGCATCTGCGCGATCGTCGGAGCCGTGCCGGAGATGGTGGCTTCGTTGAGGCGGGCCGCTTCATCAACGGTCTGAAAGTCAAAGGAGGAGATTGTCTGCGGCTTGCCGTTTTCCATGACGGTGAAGTCGGTGGCTTTGAGGTTGCGGAGGGGCTGGCCGGTCTTCTTATCGCGCACGACGACGTTGGTGAGGACGATCTGGGAGTCGACGCGGAGGGTGAAGGGCTGCTGCGCGGGCTGGGGATCTTGCGCGTGTGTATGTGCCGGACCGAGCAGCGTGGAAGCAAGTGCGAGCGCGGCGAAGACGTGGGTGCCCCACCTTTGCGCAGCCAAGGTGGGCTTTTCCTTGCGGATGTACGCCTCGCTTTGCTCCAAACCGTAACTCGTCATTTCGACCAGAGCGCTGGTATAGAGTTTCGCAGCATGGATGTTTTCAGAGCGCGGAGTGGAGAAACCTGCTTCTTGCTTTTGGATGACGTTCGGCTTGGAGGAAACAGCAGGTTTCTCCACTGCGAAGGCACGATGGAGCTGTGCCTTCTCCGGTCGAAATGACGAAGTGGTGGAGGCAACTAAGGCGAGGTACTCGGCGCTTCCAACCACCTTTACGACGATGGAGCTGTCGGGAAGATGGGGCACCCACGGTGTTGATTGTCTCGGCATTTCGATAGTTGTCGAAGTATGCATTTTTAGAAGCGATACCTTGCGTTCATGGTGAGGCGGCGTGGGTTGGCGACGCCGGTGACCTGGCCGAAGGTGGAGCTGTTCAGCACGGTGTCGACGCCGCTGTATTGCACGGTGTTGAAGGCGTTGGTCGCGGTCACGCGAGCTTCAAAGTTTTTGATCTCGCCGAAGCTTACGCTTTTGGAAAGCGACATGTCGAAGCTGACGGTGCCGGGCAGCGCGATAGAGTTCCGGGAGGCCGTGCCGAAGTTGTTGCCTGCGGGCAAGGTGAAGGCTCCACGGTTCACCCAGCTGCGCAGCGAGCGGCCGCCGGTAATGGACTGAGTGAAGACGCGGTCAGGCCGCAAGGTGTAGTTGCCGCCCGTGGCCAGCTGCGCGCCGGTGTTGGCGTACTGCGGCGTGCTGTAGCCGCCGGTGGCGAAGTTGTAACTGCCGCTTAGATTGAAGCCGTCCAGGGCTCGGGAGAGTAAGCCGCCGTTGTGCAGAAGGGCTCGATTGGGACCGAAGGGCAGCTCCGCGACGAAGTTGCCGTTGAGCTGGTGGCGCAGGTCCAGGCTGCTGTTGCCGAACTCCAGGTCGAGCCGTTGAAAGTTTTGCGCGGTGGTGTTCCCGCCCGAGCCGCCGATAGAGCTGGCGTTGTCGATCGAGTGGCCGTAGCGGTAGGAGGCCTGCATGGCGATGCCTTTGCTCATGCGCTTGCGTGCGTTTACGAGCAGAAAGTGGCCGCGCGATTCGCCAATCGAGTCCTCAAAGGTGAAGGGCTGGGAGTTGCCGGCAAAGGTCGACGGGCCGATGACGCCGGGCGCGCGCAAGAGGTCGAGGTTGCCGCCGAAGCTGCCGTTGTAATCCACGTTGAGCAGGATGCCAGAGCCGAAGGTGTGTTGCACGCCCGCGTTCACTACCTGCACGCGGCCCAGGCGGTAGTCGCGGCTTACGGCGAAATTGTTGGTGGTTTTCTGCACGGAGCAGCTGAAGGCGGAGGTGAGCGTGTAGGGCGTGTGGCTCACACTGCCAGGGGTGGTGATGGTGC
This sequence comes from uncultured Terriglobus sp., assembly GCA_964246795.1. GTDB lineage: Bacteria > Acidobacteriota > Terriglobia > Terriglobales > Acidobacteriaceae > Terriglobus. The sequence continues at coordinate 27,206 of CAXTRR010000011.1, forward strand.
CGCAGCCGGGATCGGTGGTGTTGGTGCCAATGAAGGCGACGTTGGTCTGCGTGGTGGCGAAGGGTTGCTGGAAGCTGAGCGAGTTGGCGAAGCTGCCGTATTGCGCGCTGTTGTAGCTGATGCCGTAGCCCGCGCGGATCACCGTGTTCTTGAGCCTGGTGGGGCGGTAGGCGAGGCCCAGGGTGGGCAGGATGAGGGTGTGGTCCGGGTTGACGAGGGAGCGGGGAAAGGTGCCGCTGAAGGGGCCGCGTGCACCGGGCAGTACGGGCGCGACAGTGAGAAAGTCCGTAGAGTGATCCAGGTTGACGAGCTGGTTGTTCGTCTCAGTGTAGGGGCCGAAATATTCGTAGCGCAGGCCCGCGTTGATGGTGAGGTTTGCGCGTGCGCGGAAGTCGTCGTTGGCATAGAGGTTGTAGACGGTTTCACGCAGGTGAATCTTGTTGGCACCGGCCTGGATCTTGGACTGCTGCGGCGCGCCGAGCAGGAAGTCCGCTAAGCTGGAGCCGGTGGGCGTGGACGTGGATCCGCTGCTGCCCGTGCCCACGCCGGGCTGCTGGGTGAACACACCGCTGAAGCTGTAGGAGCCGAAGACATTGGTGCCGCCAATCACGTTGTTCTCCACATGACGCACCTGGAAACCGACGTTGACGTTGTGTTTTTTGTGGTTCCAGCGCAGCTGGTCTCCCCAGGCGACGGTCTGCTGAATGCGGTCGCTGGGGTCAGTCTGGTTCAGGCTGGTGAAGTTGGTGAGCAGAAGGCCGGGCACGCCGTTGTAAAAGCCCGGCACCAGCGGCTGCGGCTTGGGGATGTTCAGGCCGGCGCCGGGATCAATTGCGCCGCCGGTGAAGTAGTTGGTCGTGGCACCGTGCGAGCGATTCCAGGTGATGGAGGCGTTGTCATTCAGCCGGCCGTAGCTGACGGAGTAGCCCACGCCCGTGTTGTAGCCATCGCTCAGACTCTTGCTGTCCAGCACGGGGCTGAAGTTGCGCAAATCGCTGGCGTTGTGGCTGTAGGCGAAGTTGCCGTTCACGTTTTGGCGCAGGGTTTTGGAGGCGTTCTGTCGATCGCCGCGGCCACCCGCCGCACCTACTCCACCGGGGCCGAAGCCAAGGGGGCCCCGGCCACTGTCTGATCCGAAGTTACGCACATAACGGGCGGCGACCTGTGCACTGTTTTGCCCGGCGGTGGCCACGCGCTGGTAGTTGAAGTTCTGTGCCGTGGGTGTTGCGCCGGTGGTGGCCTGGTTGGCATGGGGATAGTAGTTGAGCAGCGCCAGTGCCTGCGGGCTGAGCCGGTTGGCCGGGATGATGTTGCCGGCGAAAGGCTGGCCCGTTTGCGGATCGAAGATGGTGGTGAGCGCGGGCTGGCCGTTCACCGTGCGGGTGAAATTGCTGAAATCGCCCGAGCGCTGCGCGTCAGTAGGCACGGTGCCGTTGATGTTGACGGGGTTACTGTTGCGGCCGCCCGTCAGGTTCAGGAAGACGAACTGTTTGGAGTTGGGTTTGAGCAGGCCAGGAATCTGGGGCGATCCGGCCAGCGTGAGGCCAAAGCGGTTGGTGCTGTAAGCCGGCTGGATGGGGTTGCCGGTGATGGAGAAGGTGGTGGCGTCAAGTGCGCCGTTGCCGCCGCCGTAAAAGAGGCTGCCGTGGATCTGGGTCGGATTGAAGTTGCGGAAAGCACCGAAGCCGCCGCCGCCGGCACCGCCGCGTCCACCACCACCGCCGCCCCGGCCGCCTGCTCCGCCCATCATGCTGCCGATCATGCCGACGACGGCTTCGGCGATCTCGCCCTGCTGACCGCCATTGCGGCGTGCCTGTGCGATGGCGTCGCCGATGCGCTCGCGGACTTCATCTTCGTTGAAGTTGGCGAGGCCGGTGGTCTGGCCGGCCTGGCCGTTGACGGCGACGGATTCATTGCCGCTGCCCGCAGTGC
>CAXTRR010000011.1:29147-37629 GCA_964246795.1 uncultured Terriglobus sp.
GGGCCGTTTCCGGGCGAGGTATCCTGGCCCGCGCCCCCCTGGGCCGGCAGCGCCGCCGAGCGTGGGCAGCGACGCGCCCGTGTTGCCGCCGCCCTCTGACGCGCTTTCCGCGTCTGTTCCGCTGCCACGCAGGGATTGCAGGCCGCGGCTGAGCGACTGCACCTGTGCGCCGCTCAAGCCCAGTGCGCTGGCGACCGCGTCCGTGTCACCCGATGCGGCGGTGCGCGCGGCAGCTCGGGAGGCGAGTTCCAGGCCGAAGTTGGCGGTGCCGCCGCGCTGTGTGGCGTTCAGCAGGACTTCAGCGGTGAGCGGGGCAAACGCCGCGAACTCCGCCCGCACGACGTAGCGGCCATTGCGCGGAATGAGCAGGCGGTATGCGCCCGTGACGTCGGTGGCGGCTGCGTATTTCTTGCCGGTCAGGGTATTGGTCGCCGTAATGGTGACGCCGGGCAACGGTGTGGCGGCGGGCGGCTGCTTGCCGCTTGGAGCGGCCGTGGCGGCGGTAACTTTGCCGAAGATGGTACCGCCCTGCGAATCACTCTGCGACGAAGGTTGAGTTTGCGGCGGTGAAGCCTGCGTGGTGGGTTGCGGCTGGCCGCTCTTGTCCGGAACGCCGGTTGCCGAGGATTGCGCCAGCACCACGTGCGCTCCGGCGACCGCAGCCAATGCGAGCAGGCGCGGCCCGTGCACGAAGTTTCGGCCTCGCTTTTTCATGTAGTCCCGATGGTGGATAGACGTGGAAAGATGGGCTGCAGTTTCTGCCCGGGGGAAGGCACATGATTCCGGGGCGCAAATCCCTGGCAGAATTTCCGCAGAGGTGAATCTTAACGGTGAAATATGTTCAACGGCTTTGACCCAGGCCGCAGAAGAGAGCCCTGGAGCACCCACTACGTTGGCCGGGTGTTATTCGTTCGGCGGGTTAGAAGACGGGTGGAGGCGTGTCGCTGTTGTCGCCACCGCGTTCGCCCCGTGGCCGGGGTGGCTGGACGTGCAGTTCCGCCGGGGTGAAGGTTCTGCCCTTCACGGTGCCAGTACCCGCCACGTTGTCGCCGACTTTGACATCGGCCAGGGTGATGGACTCGCCATTCTCCGATTGATCGCCGCCGGAGGTGGCGTTAGGTGTGCCCGGACGGTCGGTGCCCTGGCGCCGTCCACCGCCACCGCCGCCAAACATGGCGAACTCCGGGGGGAGCCGTCCACCTCGACGGAGTGAGGTGCTTTCATCCAGTGCGATGGTCTGCGAAATCTTGTCGGGCCGCAGGATGGTGAGCTGCGCCTCGTTAATGGCGGTGACGCGGCCAACGATGTAGGTCTTGCCCAGGTCGGCCTTGAGCTTGGCTGCCTGTGCAGCGCTGGCACCGCCAACGAAAAGGGCATGCATCTCGTGCTTGTCGTTGTCTGGGATGCCGCCAGCGACGACTTCATCACCGGCCTTCAGAGCGGTGGCTTTGATGGGCTGGCCGTCGATGCTGATGCGGGTGTTGTCAGTGGTGATGACGGTCCAGCTTTCGCCGGTTTCGGTTTTGATGAGCGCGTTACTCCCGCTTACGGAGACGACAGTGCCGCGGATGCCGCGGCCGTTGCGACTGCCGCCGCGCTGGCCGTCGGTCTGTTGTCTGCCGCCGTTCTGGGATGGCGCGCCATTGTTCTGTGCCTTGGCCGTGCTTGCGCCGATGGTCAGTAGCAGATGCAGTGCCGCAACGCTCCAAATGCTTCTGCTGCTCATGGTTTTCTCCGAAAAAGCTACTCGTCAGCGATACAGACGTGATTGCGCGGGAAAAGATGCGGTAGACGTTCCCTCAAGAAAAAACCAAGCTCTCATTTTGACCGGAGCGGCGGTATTTCATCTTGCAGTGGCTGCGCCTTCCAGAGCGCGGAGTGGAGAAACCTGCTGCTCGCCCGCGAGTATTGTGCTGCCCGACGCAAATAGAAGATTTCTCCATTGCGAAGACACAATGGAGCTACGCCTTCGCCGGTCGAAATGACGCGGTTGGTGGGTTGAGTCTTCGGTCGTCGGAGCTACTTTAGGTCATAAAGGTGGGGCCACCCGAACTTATCTGCCGGGAATCAAGCAGTCCGGGTGGCGGGCGCAGAGTTTCGCACGGAGCTGCGGTTGCCAGACGGCGTAGGCGCTCGGTTCCATGTCGTGGGTAACGGTCGCAAGCGCGGCTGTATAGTGCTTCTCTGCCTCGTCCTGCTGGCCCGCGGCATGCAGGGCGTCGCCGAGTTGTTCCTGCTGCTCGACGCCCTCTGGCCACAGCGCGATGGCGGCTTCACCCTCGCGGATAGCGCTCGCAGTGTCGTTCTTTTTGAGCGCGATGCGGCTCAGGGCGAGATGCGACATGGAGGCGGCGTGCTCCGCGGGAAAAGTGCCGTTGTAGACGAAGACGCCATCCTGGATGACGGCGTCCGGCTTGAGCTGCGTGAAGCTGGCGAAGGGGTTGAGCACGGCCGAGCGGTACTCGTAGCCGGTGAGCGTGCCCTGGCTGATGAAGACGGGGCCGGTGATGGTGGTGGGGACGGGGTTGACCTCGTCGGAACCCATGTTGTCCCAGGTGGGCAGGTTGCGGCAGGGGATGCGGTAGTCCTTTGCCTGGATGAACGGGTCGACGAAGTAGGCGAACCAACAGTCATGGATGTTGTGCTCATCGGTGTACTTCTTGACGGCGAGCAGCTGTTGGCCCCAGTCGACGCTGCTGTCGGTAAGGTACTTGTGGGTGTTGGCGGGGCCGCCGAAAGCCTCATTGCTATAGGGGACGTAGTCGGGGTAAGCGTGGAGCGACGTACCGGCCTGCCAGAGGCAAAGTGCGAGCAGGACAAACCGCCAGGGGCGCGAGTTCCACGCGAGCGCGACCGCACCGCCTGCGGCGAGCACGATGGCCAGCGGGTAGAGCGGCAAGACGTGGCGCATGCCGATGTTGAGGCCGCTGTTCATGCCGGCGACCAGGTAAATGAGCATGGGGATGGTGAGAAAGGCGATCTCACGCCAGGGCGTGTCGTTGCCGCGCTTGAGCTTGCCGGTGATGATGGCCACTACGGCGAGCACCAGCAGAAGGAGCTCGGGCAGGGTGCTCTTAATAAGCAGCGAGATGGGGAAGTAGGGCCAGATGCCGTGCGCGTAGACCTTGCCGAAGAGATAGCTGGGCCAGGTGTTGCCGACGTTACGGATATCTGCGAGGCCGTAGAGATAGCTTTCCGGCAAAAGGTGTGCGTGGGCGATGGCCATGAGGATGCGGCCTTCGGCAGGACGGATCTGGGCGCAGATGGCGGCGAGGGAAGGATTGAGCGCCAGGCCGGCGGGGCGGGCGTTATAGCGCCAGCCGTAAAAGCACCACAGGACGAGCACGGCGGTGACGATGATGGCGGCGAGGCCGGTGAGGAGTTCGATGGCGCGGGCGAAGGTGCTCTGGCTATAAATGCGCAACGTTCGCGATTGCTGCTCGGCCTCCTCCCTGCTCAACATGCGAAAGCTGACAGTGCGCTGCACGCCGGGATCGTTTCTGGATCGATCCAGCATCTTTTTCGCCCATGCGGCACGATGCCGTAAGTAAGCGTGTCGTGCGGTCTCAACAAAGAAAAGGGCGAAAAACATCGGCAGCAGAAAGAAGGTGGAGTGCTTGGCCGCGAGTGCGAAGCCGCCCGCGATGCCGGTCAGGAGTGCAAGTCCGGCTTTGCGTGCAAGCGATGTGTCGGCCGACGCAGAGGCCCGGCAGAATCGATAGAAGCAGAAGATGGCCGCCAGAAAGCCAGCGCTTGCGGCCGAGTCGGTGGTGACAAACGGCCCGTGGGCCAGAATGTTCGGCTCCAGCACGGTGAAAAAGAGCGCAAGCAGGCCGGCGGAAACACCGAACATTTCGCGCGCGGTCAGGAAGACCAGCAGCGCCAGCGTGAGCGGGAAGATCAGCATGGCCAGGCGCGCGCGGAAGATAAGCTGCGGCGCGGTGTAACTGCCGCCGTACCGTGGATCATTGCGGAAGAGGAGTTCGCGGCCGTCCAGGTAGGCCTCGGTTTTGAAGAAGCGGCCCTGCAGCGGCGGCACCCGCAGTTGAAGCGGCAGCAGGGGCAGCGCGGCCACCATCTTGGCCATGGGCGGGTGCTCCGGGTTCAGGCCGTAGTCGTGCGTGCGCAGGCTCATGTAGCCGCTGAACAGGTGGTCGCCCTCATCCCAGCTGACACTTTCACCATGGACGGAGGTGGCGATTTCCACGGCCATAATCAGCAGCATCAGCAGAACGGTGGGCCATGTCCAACGCGGGGGCCACGCCCATGTGCGGGACCAGTGCTCACCATTCTGCTGTTCTTCGATTTGCGCCATGCTGTTTGGACCTCTGGGGTGTTGCAGGCCATGGTCGCAGAAAAACGGAATCGCTGTGTAGGCCTTTGTGCGGGGCGCTCGCCGGTAGGGTCAGCCGTATTAGGATCGAGGCATCTGCTTTAGGAGAGCTTAGCGAATGGCCCAGCCCAGCATCGCCACTGTTTCCATCGGTTCCAACAGGTTCAATGCCATTGGCATTCATTTCGGCCTGAGTTCGCTGCGCGACGGCATGGCCGGTATGCCAGTCATGGGCAGCATGGCCTGCTCGATTGCGGTGGTCGTGAACCTGAACGACCAAGTCAATCTGCCCTTCGTTATGCTGAACGACATCTTTCAGCTTTCCCACCATGTCACCCGTGAGAAGATTCAGGACATCAAGCTCACCTTCTGGGCCGATGATGCCAAGCAGGACGTGATCTGCACCTACAGCTTCCGTGGCTGGATCACGAACTACGTGACGGCCACGGGCGTGTCCCGGGGCTCGTCAGAGGGCGGCGACGCAACCAACCATCTGCTCACCCTCACGCTGGAGCCGGAACTGGACCAGCAGCAGTTCATCAAGGTGCAACTCGGCAATTGATCCGTCGCAGCAAAACTTGACGATTCACGATGAAGCGCTGGAGATGAACGCATGAGCAACGGCCAGTACAGGTACGTCAACGGTAAGCGCTACACCTTCGCGGCGGACGGCCGTTGGTGGCACGTGCTGTACAGCAGCGGCGGCGACGATTACGGCGCGCCGGTGCCCACGTCAGTAGTGATGCAACACACCGCACACCATTCAGCGGGCATGCACACGCGCCATCACGGGCCAAGTTACCACCACGCCAGCCGATTGCCCGGGCAGAGCCAACGAGTGCCGAGTGGACACGTAAACCCTTGGTCAGGGGAACGAGTTGACCTTAGAGACGGCCTCGCAGACAATCCGCTCGCGCAGGCCCTGTTTCACAGCACGATGGGCAGCCACATATTCTACTACGCGCCCTATCAGCTTGCAGGCTTTGTCGCCGCTCCTTTCGCCGGGGCCTTCTTCTTGACTCCATTCTTTCCCGCAGCATTCCTGTTGCTGGAAATGTCGCACCGTCGCAATCCTCAGGGTTACCGCGCTGCAAACACTGTTTTGCACGATTTCCTGTTCGGCACGACTGATCAAACTCGACTTTACCTCGAAAACTCGGTTGCGACCCAGAGTCTTATGCGTTCACGTGGAGTACAGCAAATGCTCAACGATATTAGAAACCAGCACAGATCTGGGCTTACCCATGGTGGCTCCAACACTGGTTCCTGGCAGGCCTTCAGAAACATTCCATATGATTTGATGTATTCCCCAATGGGTGGGCAGGTAGGTGGCGACGTTGCAACTTGGGCGGTTCAGAACGGTCACTACAACATCGTCATCAGAAACGACGCGGGGGCACGATCATTTTTCTTTCATGGTATCGACGATCTACCGAATGACTGGACGGGGCCCTTCAATACGATTCACCAGACCTTTGTTTTCACTGCGCCGCTTGAGGACGCACGCAAATGAAAAGTTGGTTTGTTTTTTTCTGTCTGCCTTTGCTTCTAGGATGCGTACCGGTTTCTTCCCAACACTCCATTCCTGGAACGTACTTATATTCTTCAGACTTGGGAAGAGCGAACTTGTCGATTTATGAGAATCGCAGCTTTGTGGAGACGTACTCCCCGGTGACAGGGGCACAAATCGTGTGCCGAGGAATTTGGGATTGGGACTCAGATAACCATAAAGTCGTCTTCAGGGGAGCCTTCTTGTCCCCAACAATTGTCGAGCGTCATATGGCTCCAAGCGAGTGTTTCCAGTATTATGCCATTGAAGCCTCACGAGACATACATGGTGTTTACCTGGAAGATAATCCGGACAACGATGAGAAATGTTTTCGGAAAGTCAACTAAGGCACAAGTAATACTGTTACCTTCGCCTACACGGCTCCCTTCTTCTCTCCGGAAATAGTCTGGGGTGAGGGTTTCGCTTAGTCCAGCATTAGGCGTAGGAGCGAGAGCGTATGGCACACATCTGGCGACTGCCACCGGAAGTACCGCCGCTGTCCTCGGAGGGTCTCCGGCACTTGGATGGTGCAAGAGCAATGGGCGCCAACGTGTTCAATAAGGTACCGCGCATTTACACCTTCTTCGACTGGTTTGTAAAAGAATGGACGGCAAATCAGGCATTAATCGACCGTGTAGCAGCTCATTTCGATTACGCAATGTGTATCGTACGATTTCCTGAGTTTTGCTGCAGGGTGATACGTGGCCGCAAAGAAACAGAATTCAATTCGCGCGGATCCTTCCTCAGGATGAGTGGGATGAATTCGCGCCGATATTGCTTGCGTGCTCCGGCACTTACCCACGCAACCTGGGTTATCTCGGACTGGAGGGAATTGAAGCAGTTCTTACAAAGAATTGGAAAGCTTTCACTCTATACTATGACCAATTTCGCGAAGGTCACAATTCCGAAATCGTGAACAATCATAGACCGCAAGATGAGACATCGTAAGCAGTCGCCTGCCACGCTTCTGCAGCGGAGAAACCTGCTGTTTGCTCGAAGGTGCAGAAACCATCCGACGGAAGCAGGTTTCTCCACTGCGAAGGCGCGACGAAGCTGTACCTTCTCCGTCGAAATGACGAGGTTTGGGGCTATGCTTCGTGCATGATGAAGCTGTGTTTTCTCCGGTCGAAATGACGAAGTCAGGGCTGTGTTTTATACGTAATGCGGGCATGGGAGAGGGCCGCGCTGGTACACTCGCTCCACTCGCAGGCTGTGCGGTTTAAGTACAAGCAGCCGCGTGGAGGATGTCTCCCAACGATGGCCACCAGCACCGTTCCCGCGCCCAAGCCGCACACCGCCTTTCGCCCGTTCATTCCAGCGAATGAGACGCGGCCCGAGCTGACCCTGCGCGCGATCCTGATTGGTGCGGTCTTTGGTGTCATCTTTGGTGCGGTCACGGTGTATGTGGGGCTGCGGGCGGGTCTGACGGTGGCGGCGTCCATCCCGATTTCGGTGCTGTCGATTTCGATTCTGCGGGTGCTGGGGCGTGCGTCGATTCTGGAGAACAACATCGTCCAGACGACGGGGAATGCGGGGCAGTCGATTGCTTCGGGCGTGATTTTTACGCTGCCGGCACTGATCTTTCTTGGCTTCGATCTGGAGTATGCCCGCATCTTCGCGCTGGCCCTGTTTGGTGGCTGGCTGGGCGTGCTGTTCATGATTCCGCTGCGGCGGCAGTTGATTGTGGAGGAGCATGGAACGCTGCTCTATCCCGAGGGCACGGCCTGCGCGGATGTGCTGATGGCAGGGGAGCGCGGCGGCTCGTTTGCCTCGCGGGTCTTTCTGGGGCTGGGTTTGGGGTCGCTGTACACGCTGTTTCAGAATGAGAATCTGTTTGGCCTGTGGCCGGCGCAGCCGAACTGGTCGCCGGACATGGGCGAGCAGCACCTGCTGAAGGGCGGCGCGATTCGCGCGGATGTGACGCCGGAGTACCTGGGCGTGGGCTACATCATCGGCATCCGCGTTTCGGGTGTGATGCTGGCGGGCGGCGCGTTCAGCTGGCTGGTGCTGATGCCGGCGATCTACTTTTTTGGATCGCATCTGCCGGGACCACTGTATCCGGGGACAGTGCCGATCCATGACATGGGCCCGAGCGATCTTTGGCGGACGTACATCCGGCCGATGGGCGCGGGCGCGGTGGCGGCGGCGGGTCTGCTGACGCTGCTGCGTACGCTTCCGACGATTGTGAGTGCGTTGACGGGGTCGTTGCGGGCGAAAAAACAGGGAACAGGGGACAGGGAACAGGGAACAGCACACGGCTTAGGCGCCGACGTTGAGCTGGGTGGCTCACCCCTGCCGTCTGCAGCGGGAAGGGTGGGTTCGCCGCCGGCGATTGCGGCGGATTTGCTGGGCCGGGATGGTTTGCCGGGAGAGCCGGGATCTGTCGTTCCGACCAGCTTCGAAACCCATGTTCCAGAGGCGGGACATGGACCGCCCAGTGTTGTTGCCGGTTCTAAGAAGCGCTCCAGCCCGTTCAGCTTGATTCCACGGACCGCGCATGATTTGCCGAACTCCGTGGTCTTTGGCGGCTCTGCGCTGCTGGTGGCCATGATGTGGGCATTTCTGGAGTTCAAGCCCGTTCCCGGAGCGCAGGTGGGTGT